>MIBH01000084.1:31927-50429 GCA_001829455.1 Spirochaetes bacterium RBG_13_51_14 | reverse complement strand
ACTGTATTCAGTACTGGCCAATGAGACGGAATTGACTTATCGGTATCGGCTATGGGCATCTTGATGCACCCTTAACCATGCGTCACCGGTTGTTGCCGCTTGTTTTCAGATGGTCCATCGCGTTGCTCAGAATATACATCAAATTGTAGAACTTTGATATCCCGCCTACGAACCGCTCCTTGATCATTCCACGGGGAAGCCCGTCTATCGCGGCCCTGACGAGGTCGAGATTCCCGCTTACGATCCGGCGATATTTCTCAATCCCGTCCGGCCCGATATTCTTCAGCAGATCGTTCAGTGCAATATCCATGATCGCCATGTCGTCCAGCATGCGGCGAACCATTTCACGGTGATCGCCGTCGATGCTTTCCAGGATCTTTTCCAGGATACAGACCCGTACGATCCGGTATCCCATGCGGATATGCTCCATGTTCCGATCGTCCGACGTATCCGGAAACCGGAGAAAAATGACCCTCCCCAGCAACAGCATATGCTCAGTCTCAAAGGGAAAATCGCCCGCGAGAGAGATAATTTTATCCCGGAAATCATCGTATCCGGCGGCTGATTCCAGTATATCGGCTGGCGTTGATCCCATGGCGGTTCCTGATATAATGGCCTGAATGCCCGCTCTGTGCGGGGATTCAGGCCATTATAAATCTTTATTTTACCTACCGGATATTGTCAAACATTTTGAAGCGACGATTTATTTTACTGAACAAATATAATTTCCCGCCGAAAAAATATTTTACTTGAAAACATCGCATCATTCCTCCAGTATCATATTCGACACCGTAAGGAATCCGGATTAACCGCTGCAGAATACTGATATGACCGACACCCATAGAAACCCCATACCGACAGTTGACATCATCATCGAAATCGACGACGGATCGGTCGCGCCCGGGAAAAAAATCGTTTTGATCAAACGCAAAAACCCTCCCTACGGATGGGCGATGCCGGGCGGTTTCGTTGATTACGGGGAAACGCTTGAAGAAGCCGCGGTGCGTGAGGCCCGTGAGGAAACCTCATTAGCAATCACTCTCACGCGTCAGTTCCATACGTATTCCGATCCTGCGCGGGATCCGCGCCGGCACACGATCTCCACGGTATTCATCGCCATGGCCAGCGGTATACTGGCAGCCGCTGACGACGCGACAGAAGCTCGCGCCTTCAGTATCAATAACCTCCCGGAGTCCATGGCATTCGATCACGCCGCCATACTCCGGGACTACCGTGATGACAGATACTGAGGCCGACTGGCTCCGTAACGCGCCAGCGGGGGTATGATGGGCTTTCTTTTACATTTTATCAGATTGGGGGACCGGCGATGAAGATATCAAACACGCTCTTAAAAACAGTCGAGATAACGCTCGATACAGTATTCAAGGCCTCGGAAACGGACATCCGGGTTCACGGGGTTGAAAACGTGCCGGACCATCCGATCATCTACGCGGTAAACCATTTCACCCGGCTGGAAACGTTCCTGATACCGTACATCATCAAAAGGAAAATAGACAAGTTTCCCATTTCACTTGCGCACCATACGCTGATGGGAGGGAAGTTGGGCGAATTTATAGAAAAGCTGGGGGCCGTGTCCACCGCCGATCCGCAGCGGGAGGCCATCCTGATCAACGCGCTCCTTACGGACAGCCATCCGGTCGTCATATTCCCCGAAGGGCAGATGATCAAGGACAAAAAGATCATAGAGAAGGGAAAATACATGGTCTATAACACCGGCATCCGCCGTCCGCCGCACACCGGCGCTGCCCGGATAGCCCTCTACTCCCAGTTCATCCGGGAAAAAATCAGGATGTTCAAGGAACGGGGCGACAGCGCGAAGATCGCGCAGTACGGAGCCGCATATGGTTTTGACGCATCGGCCCTTGATGCGATAGTGAAGCGCGAAACCTACATCGTGCCGATTAATATCACCTACTATCCGGTCAGGGCGCGGGACAACGCCATCAACAAGCTGGTGGGCAGGTTCGTGAAGGACATATCGGTCCGGTACGAAGAGGAACTTGAGGTGGAGGGCACCATGGTCATGCAGGGCGTCGACATCGACATCAACTTCGGAAAGCCCATATCCGCGTCGCAGTACCTTCATCAAAGCGGTGATATTGTCCGCATGCTCGCCGACGATAATATGTATCTCACCCAAAAGGATATAAAAAACCAGGGAACGTTCCGGAAGCTGGACGTCAAAATGATGTATGAATACATGCACGCCATCTATGGCATGACCACCGTGAACCATGACCACCTGCTCTCGTATATCCTGACCAAATACCGCCGCAACCGCATCAGCGAAGACGATTTCAAAAACCGCGCCTTCCTGGCCATCGACATGCTGCGAAAAAGCGGCATCACGAATTACCACACCGCACTGGGGCTGAAGCAGTTTTATCTCATTACCGACGACCATCACGAAAAATATTCAAACTTTATTGACGCCGCGGTTTCCGACGGCCTCATCACGCTGAACGGCGGGATCATCACGCGAAACGGAAGCCGATTCACAAAGCGATACGATTTCCACACGATCCGGAAGGACAACATCATCGAGGTCCATAGAAACGAGATCGAGCCCCTCCGGGCCCTCATCAAGGAGCTGGACCGGCTTATGCGCTATCCCGATTTCTGGATCAGGAAAAGGATCCGGACTCACTTCATTGATCTGGAACGGAATCTCTTCGAGCTTGATTACCGTACCCATCATATCGAGGGCGAAACGAAACCCGCAACCATCGGGCAGCCCTTCTTCCTGAAGCGCCGCTTCATGCGTGCGGGGATCGTTCTCGTCCACGGGTATTTGGCCGCCCCGGAGGAAATCAGGCCCCTGGCAGACTTTCTCTATAAAAAGGGTTATTCCGTATACGGCACGCGGCTGCGGGGCCACGGCACCTCCCCGGAAGACCTGGCGTCGAGAAACTGGGAAAAATGGTACGACTCAGTGAGCCGCGCGTATATCATCATGAAGAACAGCGTGAAATCCCTCGCCATCGGCGGCTTCTCCACCGGCGCGGGCATCGCCCTGCTCCAGGCGGCGAACAAGCCGGGCCGCTTCAGGGGGATCATATCCATCAACGCCCCGCTCAAGCTGCAGAACATATCATCGAAGCTTTCATCAGCGGTGGTCATGTGGAATAAATTGCTCAGCAAAATCCACGTGAATAAAGGTAAAATGGAATTCGTGACCAACACCCCGGAGAACGCTCATATCAATTACGCACGCAATCCCGTCAGCGGCGTGAATGAGCTGGGCAAACTTATGAAAGAAGTTGAAGACCGGCTTAAATACGTGGCCGATCCCACCATCATCATCCAGGGTTCGGACGACCCGATTGTCAATCCCGTGAGCGGACTGGAAATTTTCGAGCGGCTCGGCACGGAGCGAAAACAGCTCTTCCGGATCTTCGCCCGTCACCACGGCATCATCAGGGGCGAGGGTTCGGATGAGGTCAAATCGCGGGTGCTTGAATTTCTACGGCGGATCCTTTAGCATTTTTTGCCGGATTGCGATTTTTTTCGCCGGAACGCCGTTTGGGAATGATGCTTTCAACGGCGGGGTTGCTATATCGACAGCACTTCAATCTCCACGCGCCGGTTTTCCTGCCGGCCTTCATCAGTTTTATTCGTCGCGATGGGTCTGGTTTTTCCGTATCCCCGGGCCACGAGCCGTTCTTTTACTATGCCGTTATTAGCCAGATAGGTGACCACCGACTCGGCCCGCTGCATGGAGAGCTTCTGGTTGAATCTGTCCGATCCAATGTTATCGGTGTGGCCGCTGATTTCCACTTTCATGGAGGGATTTTCCTTCATGAGCTTAATGATACGGTTCAGTTCGTATTTCGAATCGTTCAATAGCTTGTAGCTTCTGAACTCAAAATACATGCTGTTTAAAACAATATTGGCTCCCACCACAATCGGCTCCAGTAAAATATCTTCATTAATTTCCTTGTAATGCGTGAGACCGGTGAGATCTATTTTTCTGGAGAAAAAGAGATAGCCGGCGCTCTTGACCGAGAAATCGCAGATCTTTCCCTTGTTAAGAATGACGATATATTTGCCGTCGTCCTTGTTACTGTAGATGGTGATGGGCCGTTCGTCATGTGCGATATCGGTAATGGTCAGCTCTGCAAACAGCGTCTTCGACGTGTTTCTCTTGTCCCTCACCGTGCCCTTTACGATAACCACCTTGGACTGCTGAAGGTTTTCCGGAATCGGCACGGAAAAGATTCTCCGCACGCCCTCTTCTTTCGCTTCTTCCTTTTCATCCACTGCCCTGGTGTAATACATGATATCGCCGGACGCCGGAATCGCGATGAGGCTGTCTTCGCCCTTTGTATTTATGAAACTACCCAGATTTACCGGCTTGCTCCAGCCGCCGCGTTCGGCCTTCTCGCACTTGTACAGGTCGTATCCGCCGTATCCGCCCGGCCGGGAAGAGCTGAATATGAGCGAGATGCCGTCCGCGAGGATGACCGGGCCGAATTCGCAGAACTCGGAATTGATGGGATCGGGCATTTTTTTCGGCTCCGCCCACTTGTCGTCCACTTTTTCAGCGTAGTAAATCCCCAGCTTTTCCCTGCAGTCAGTCTTTTCCGGGCACTCCCGAACAAAATAAAGGGTGTTGCCGTCCGGCGACAGGGAGGCGAAGCCTTCATACCCGGATGAATTAATAGGAGCCCCCATGTTGACCGGTTCAGACCACCGGTCTCCTTTTCGCTGGGATATCCACAGGTCGCAGTTGCCCAGCCCGCCTTTCCGGTCTGAAGTGAATATGAGGTAGTTCTGGTCATAGGTGACGAAGCATCCGCCGTCGTTGGATCGCGAGTTAATGCTGTCCAGCGCGATCGGCTTGCTCCATTGATCAAACACCTTCTGCTTCGCATAAATCTTATAGCTCCGGGGCTCGTCCATATCAGCCTGGTACACCATGGTTCGTCCGTCCGCCGATATGGTGGGACTATATTCCGAAAATTTATAATCGGATGATGAAATTCCGCCGGTTGAAGCGCAGGAGAACAAGAAAAGCACGCTCATCTGAAGAAGAATCCGTGATGTTATTCTGTAAATGTTCCTATTCACCGACATTGCTCCGCCCCTGGTAAAATATTGTTAACCACGATTATTACAAAACAAATAAACACGGGAATAATATATCGATTTTAATCCTCGCAGTGCCCGTTGCCGTTTTTAAGCCCGCCCAGACCGATGCGCTGTTCAGCTGCCTGCAGAATCTCGCCCAGCATGTCAGCGTAGGACATGCCGGCGATGGTGGCCATTTTCACCATATGCCCGTCCCAGCACCACCCGGGATTCGGGTTGACCTCGAGTATCTTCGGCTTTCCCTTGACGTCCAGCCGCCAGTCGAACCGGCAGTAATCGCGGCACTCCAGCCGCTCGAAGAGCTTAAGGCAGCACTCGACGATGAATTTGCGGGTATACTCTGAAATGACCGCCGGTATGGACCGCACCTTCCAGTAGGGCGATTCCGGTATCCATTTCGCCTCGTAGCCGCAGATCCGGGGGAGGTCCGACGGCAGCATGGAATAATCTTCCTCGATGACCGGCAGCACCCGGTACGATTCCGGCAGGTTGCCGATGATTCCCACGCTGATGTCCTTGCCGGGAAGGAACTCTTCAACCAGAATCGGCTTATCGTAGCCCAGCTTGTCCCTGATCTCGGAAATGGCGTTCACCAGCTCCTCGATGTTGTTTGCAAAGCTCCGCTGGGTTATGCCGAAGCTCGAATCGCCCATATTCGGCTTCACGATGACCGGAAACCCGAACGGCAAATCGAACGTGGTATCTTCCGGCTTGATGAAGAAAGCCTTGGCCACCGGTATCCCCATCTCCTTGGCGATCCCGCGCACCAGCGATTTGTCATAGCAGAAAGCAAGGCATTGCGGGCCGGAACCCGTGTATTCCATGCCAATCATCTCCAGGAGAGAAGGCACGTGGAGCTCCTTGCGCGCGTCGTTGCTGTAGCCTTCGTCGCACAAATTGAGCACAAAATCCGTGTTCATCCGAATCCGGACCAGGTCATTGATCAGGGAATCATGGTTGTTGAAATAATTGAAGTTATAGTTCCGGAGGCTCTTCAGGGCGTCCTTGAGCTGGTCTATGGTATATAAATCATCGTCGTCAAACACAAGGGACGGCTTGATCGGATCTTTTTTCGCGGGGTCCCCCAGGAGAACCGCGACATTCTTGATGTCGGTCTTCCGCTGGCGGGCCGGGGTCCAGTCCTTCTTGACGATCGCGGTCATGATGATACGCTTTTCCATCATGCCCAGGTCCTGGTTACGCTGCGAATTGGTTTCCATGCCGCCGTGAAGCGCGATGTCGCTGAAACCGGCCGCGTTCAGAAGCTCCTGCATGCTTTCGTTATTGTAGAGCCGCTCGGCGTAAAACTGATCCGCGATGACCCCCTTTTCCACGTGGGTGACCACCTCGCGCGATATCAGCCGCTGTTTATCAACAGAGATGGACCGCTCCCGGCAGACGAAATGGTTCTTATCGATCCATTCCCACGACCTCGGCTGGTAGTTCGCCCTGAGATAGTCGCCGTCGGCCACGTCTATAAGGAGCCGTCCCCAGGGCTTGAGCACCCTGAAGACCTCCCGTAAAACTCGCAGGTCGTCGTTGATGGTCTCAAAATAACCGAAGCTGTTACCCATGATGAGAATCACGTCAAACGTATCCGGCTTATAGGGAAGCATCCGGGCTTCGCCTTCCCTGAATTTTACGCACAGGCATTCCCGTTTCGCATGCATCTTTGCCCTCTGGATGAGATAGCGGGAGCGATCGAGTCCCTCGACATTCTTAAAGCCCCGGCGGGCCAGCTCTAGGGAATGCCGCCCCTGACCGCAGGACAGGTCAAGGATCCGATCATACGGGGAAAGATTGACGATCTGTGAAAAGAGGTCAACCTCCTTGATGGTGATGGTCTGGTCTTCCACGACATCGGCGTCGGTTTTCAGGTAAACGGAATTGAAGATTTTGTTCCACCAGTCAGGACGAACGTATTCTTCCAGGTTGTTAACCGGTCCAAATGATTTTTTCGCCGTGCCGTTCCTCGGTCTGGCGATAACCGATCCGTTAACAGAAGATTTCATTGTTTTGATTTACCTCCCGGATTATTCATTCATAGTAGTGCATTTTATATATTGTTGAATAGGATTCAGCCCGTGTACAAATTGAATCCCCGCAACCGATGGGAGAAGAATCTCTATAGAATCCCCCGGCGAAACTGGTGCAGCCGGCGCTTGGCCCGGTCAATGGCCCGGCAGCATTATGCCGGCCGTGGTTCATTTCATGAAATCCGGCGGAATAGATGTTTATTGGGCGTGAAATTCGTGTGAAAATGGCTCTCGTGGCGTTCTTCCGCGGTGAGAACCGGCATGAAGCAATAGTTTGGATCGATATGCCGATATTATTGATGCCTGCATACTTCGCTGGAACCGGGACGGCCTCCTGCGTCTGTCCCCGCCCCTGCCCCTCGCTGTCCTCGCTCATGAAGGCTCCCGGGACTGGCAGAAAATGTTACCGCTTAACTCCAACTCTCTTTACCTGTGTCCGATCCTTGATCGTTTTTATCGCCTCTGGGAATATTGTATCGATCGGTACGATTCCCAGAATCATGAAGTTCAATATAATACATAATAAAAAAAATTCAATAAAAAAAAATTAAAAAAGGCCATTTTATTAATGGCCTCTTATCGCGACCGGCGGCGGGCATGACATAAAAAACTATTTGCGGAATTACCGACGGTGCAGCCCATGCCGATCAATCCCGCAACATCCCGGACGCTATTAAAGGAGTTTACCCTTTCTGTTCAAATGCTCCCGGAAGAATGTTCCCGCCGTTGAATTTATCCCGCGCCGCTTGGAGCCTTCTCCGAATCTTCTCATGATAAGAATAGAACTCAACGGGGATATCATGCTCCTCCCGGTACGCCTTCTCGACACGGTCAAGCTTTTCCAGAAATTTGTCCACCCTGATGGTAAACTGCCTATCATAATCCGCCTGGGAATACTCCTTGTTGAAAACCTGCTTGAAGAGCTTCCGGATGTCGCCGTAATGCGGTATATAACCGATGGGCGTCTCAATGGCGTCGTATTCGCCGTGAACCCTGCCCTCCATCCAGAGGAGCCAGACCTTTTTATCCACCTTTTCGTTGAGAAATCTGCCGTTTTCTTTCAGAAAATAGTTTGTGGCGAATACCAGTGGCTTCACCGACAGGCCTTTGCCGAATGCGAGGTGGTTGCTGAGATAGGTTCCCAGTGGCACAACGAGAAAATCCAGGTTTGCCATCGGTGAAAGCTCCCTGACGCCAACGGCCCCCAGGGTCGCCGCAGTGGTTTCCGATTCCAGTATCGCGCCGATAAATATGCCGTGGGCCCAGTCGAAGCTCTGGTACACCGGCACCGAGGTATCGGAATCCCTGCCGCCATAGATAACGGCGCTGATGGGCACGCCCTCCGTATCGTCAAGGCGCGGGTCCACATTTTTCAGCTCCTTCAGGCGGATGGTATATCGGGCGTTCTTATGGGCCAGCAGGATATCGTTCCCCTTCGCGTCCTTTTTCCCCTTTTTCCATTCGCCGGAAAAGTTACGACCCTCATCCGGAAGGGGCTGCCCCATGCCGAGCCAGTACGGCTTGCCGTCCTTGACCAGCACATTGGAAAAAATGAGCTCCCGGGGCGTGGTCAAGGCCTCGTAGATGACGGGATCATCCACCGGATTCACGTCCTCGATGATGCCGAAAATCCCCTGTTCGATATTGACCGTGTGCGCCCTGCCGTCCTTTCCCGTGCGGATATAGGCGATATCGTCGCCCACGATAAGCTGACCCGGGACCATGGCCGTGGAGGTCTTGCCGCAGGCGCTCGGAAAAGCGCCCGTGAAGTAGGTGATGCGGTTTTTGTCCTCCGGCTTAACGCCCATGATAAACATGTGCTCCGTGAGCCAATCCTCCTGGTTCGCCTTGAAAATGGCCAGCCGCAAAGAAAGCTTTTTCAGGCCGACGCTGTTGCCCGCGTACTGGTTGTTCACGGTAAAGACGCGCCCGCCCAGGACGTCGATATAGATGCGGCGCTGATCCACGTTTTTCGTATTCCCCCGTTCATCCAGCTCGCCGGCGGAGTGAACCAGGTAAAAAAACTTCTCCGAACCATTCAGTTTTCGGAACTCCTCGTACCCGGTCCGGTAGAGCAGATCCTCGCTGTGGGACACATAGGCGGAGTCGGTGATCTGGAGTGCGGCGATTGAAAACCGCGAACCGACAGGGCCCAGGCAGAAAAAACGGACGAAGCACTCCTTACCCTTCATGATGCCGTCCATGACCCGGAATATCTCTTTCAGTCCCTCCTCCCGGTCGCGGACGTCTATGATTTTGGAGAGCTTCATGTCGGGTGTCACCAGCACCAGCGTGTTCTTCTTGTCCCTTCCCTGGTCGTTGAAACCGTCGAAGTGAATGGTGTGGCCCTCCATCGCGAGCGTCGCCTCCTCGCCGAGCTCCAGAGCGCGGTTCCGGATATATTTGATATCCTCCGGCCTGTCGGTGATGACGGTCACCCGGTCCGGTTTGCAGAGCGCCACGTATTCATCGATGATCCGTTCCGCATGGGGATTATTGAGATATCTGATCTTGTTGTGGTTTTCATCGCTCAGTATGCGTCGGTCGATATTCAAGGTCATGCCTCCCTTGTACGGTATTGTATTATTGCATCTTCTGCAGATTTAAATGAAATCTGAAATTCCGACCGGTATCCTCATCGCGACTGGAGTTCCCGGCTGTGGCAGAGAAGCTGCTTGCGATAGGTATAAAGATCGTAAAAGCTGCGGTCAGCCGGCTTGTATGAAGCCTGCCGGGCGCGGGACGCGCCAGTATGAGTAGCAATTTTGTCTGTCACCCTAAAAATGATGGGAAAAAAATCAATACATATTTATAAAAGACTTGTTGCTAAACTCAATAATCAATGATTTTTACCCCCGCCGCCGAAGGCGGCGGGGGTAAAAATGAATAATTATGAGTAATTATGCAACAAATCTAATATTAACTTCCTTAATTTCCCGAATCCCGGCTCACATTCTATTTCTTGAGCGCATATTTGCCGATACGGTCTGCGTGAAGGCTCCCCAGGTACAGGTATCCGTTATACTGCTGCGCCGAGGTGATCTCATACAGGTGCTCGCCGGTGGGATCCTGAAGGGTGCCTGTTATTTTACCCCTCTCGTCCAGGGCAATAACGAATCCGTACCGCTTCGGCTTTTGCCAGGTGGCTCTCGGCAGCTTTGCCATGAGCTTTTTAATCGATGGATATGGATGGATCCCGTCCAGCATGTCATTCCTGATCGTAAATAGCGCCAGCCAGAACCTTCCCTTCCGGTTGGATGATATGTTGTCAGGAAAGCCGGGCAGATTGTCGATGAAGATTTCGCTTTTCCCCGCCTTCGGCCCGGTGAGCCAGTATCGCTGTATGCGATATTTATACGTCTCGTTCACCAGGACGAAATCCTCTTTCTGCGACAGGGCGACGCCGTTGGCGAAATAAAGCCCTCTGAGAAGAACCGAGACCTTTTTTGTCGCCGGGTCATATTTCATAAACCTGCCGTGCGGCCGCGCCTCCATAAAATCGAACAGATAATCATTCTGTCCGAACTTGTCAGATGCGTCGGTGAAATAGATGACGCCTTTGCGGGATATATCAAGAGCATCGGTGAACTTGAACGGCGTTCCTTCAGCCGATGTCGCCAGCGTGGTTATTTTTCCTTTTTTATTGATCGAGAGAAGTCCTTTGTGGGAATCGCACACGATAAGGTTTCCGTTCCGGTTAAACTTCATGCCGAGAGTACGCCCGCCGGTATCGGCAAATGTCTCAATTGCACCATTTGCACCATTGGGCAGAATTCTCATTATTTTACCGCCCCAGGTGCCGCCGTAAACCCGGTCCCGACCGTCAACCGCGACTTCTTCCGGTCCGTCAATCTTTCCCTTTGCCAGAAGCTCGGCACCCTGAAGCAGATTATTCGGCGCCAGCACGCCGGTCATGTCCGGTTTCTTCGGGGGTGAATACGCCAGAGGATCCACCGGTGATTTTGACACAGAGAGATAAACCACCAGCATGAGAATAATCACAAAAACAACGAGGATCGCTTTTTTTATCATGTCAAACTCCCTATTGCTATTTGGTTACTTTACCACATTCAACAAAAAGTCAATCCGTAAATTATTACCGCTGATTTTTACGGCAGCTGGTGCGTCTGTTCACTATTATTATCTTTTGTTAAAAAATTATATTGATTTTTAAAATCCGATGCATTAGGGTGGCACCCGTGATTAAACATAAAGAGACATAAAAAAATTTCCGGAGGATTACCGATGACAATTCATAAAACACCTTGATCCATCCAATCGCATAATCGCGATACCATCATTACAGTTACCTGGCGACATCCTTCCTCGTGCAGCAACGCATGTGGAAAAATACTAGTGTTGTGAGCGGTAATAACAGCATCGGCGTATTTAAAGTAAGGAAGGATTATTGTACAAAAAATCGCTCATCCGCTTTTAAGGCAATATCAAAAAGCGCGTTCGATAGAGTGTATACAATAAACATTTATATTTAACGGAGGATACAATGAAGCTAATTAGATTCCTAACATCAATCGTGTTTGTTTTTAATTTCTCGCTTATTGCGTTACCGGAAACGCCGGAAGAAATGGGCACCAGATTATCGAAAGCCAATGACGACCGCCCGGTCTTCGAAAAAGTCCAAACAACAGGAACTCTCATTATATACAACAGCAGCGGTGAAATCAAATTCAAGAAAATTCTCATTCTCGGGACATACGCCGAGAACATGGGAACGCCGAATTTCTGTGAAAAATACATTACCTATTGCACTTCGCCGGCTGATGATCAGGGCAATTCGTACATGATGTACCACTATAAAAATCAGGCGGACGTAAAATGGGTCTATCTTAAAGGAATCCGTAAAGCGAAAAAGGTCACCGGCGCTGACAAAAAATTGAGCTTTTTTGGCAGCGATTTCACCAATGCCGAGGCGCAAAAGCCGAACTTCCTTGAGTGGACCTATAAATACCTCGGCGATGAAAAAGTTAAATTCAGAGGACAAGTCTTCGATTGTTATAAAATTGAATCCTTGCCCAAAAATAAAAGTATCATGAATGATCAAGGATGCGGAAGGAGAGTGTCATTTGTTGAAAAAAAATCCCTCCTCACATTACGGCTTGACTTCTATGATGAGAACCTCATTAAAGTAAAGGAATTAAGCCTCCTCTCGTATACAACTAAAGCCAATATAAAAGGCCAGAAAGTGAATTATGAAACCGGTATTGAGATGAAAAACGTCAAAACAGGTACAAAAAGCCATTTAATTTTCACTGATTTGAAAACTGAAAATGAAACGAATTTACGGACCGATATTTTTACCGTACAGTATTTGACACGGAAGTGGTGGTGATATACAATTCCCCGGAAACCCGTTTCGGGGAGTTCGCATCATACTATTAAACGCATGGGAGGAACACATGAAATTACAACGAACGGCGATCCTCGTTGCCGTGGCGCTGCTCTGCTCCGGCTTGGCATATGGACAGATTGAGGATCTTGCTGACAAAGAAACCGGCGCTCAGGCCGGAGGCGAAAAGGAAAAAGACATTACCTTCGCGCTCCACGGCTACGCCCAGGCGAATGTTGTTGTTACACGGAACGACATAGGGGTCAAGGGAAACAAATGGCTCAACAGCAAGTACGAATTCCCCCGAATCGGCTCAACGCTCCAGCTCGAACTTGAAGGAAACGCCTACGACGTGGCGCATTTCTTCTCTGCGGTCCAGATTGAATACAACGCGGCGGGCGAGAAGACGAATTTCCCGACATTCTATTACCCGAACGCGTTTATAAAGTACACCTATTTCACCTATGACGCCGATTTCAACCGGGGCGAAATTAATAAATACCCCACGATCAACGTGCGTGAAACTTACGTCGACCTCTATGGGAAATCGGTCAACTTCAGGGTGGGCCAGCAGATTATTTCATGGGGCGAGATTGAGGGAGTCGAGGCACCGTCGGATGTCGTTATACCGTGGGATTTCACCACCATGAGCAACTATTTTGAGTATTCTCGCATCGGTGTCGTTGCCGCGAATCTCAATTTTTATTTTGCCAAACAGCAGCTCCAGCTGATATGGATGCCCCTTTTTCAGCCCGCGAAACTGCCGCTTGAGTCGGTCTTTCGGCGGGGGGTCACATCGATCAAACGGCCCGCATTTGAAGCGCGCAACGGCGAATACGCAGCCCGGCTGTCCGGCGCGCTCGGCAACCGGTTCCGTTACGGCCTCGGCTTTTTATACTGTTATGACGACTTGCCGGACGCCCGGGTCAAGATGGTCGGCCCGGTGCCATTCCCCCCGATCCCCGGACCTATCCCGATACCGGTATTCATACCCACGCTGGTAATCACGGAAATGTACTATAACCGCGTCTATATCCCGACCCTTGACCTTGGAATTCAGATGGGCGAAGTCCTGTCCTGGAAGGTCTCGGGAAACGCCAACATTACAAAGGACTTCCGGGGCAAAAGCGATCTTATGAAAAATTCAACGGTCACCTATCTCACCGGCCCCGAATCCTCGAACATATTTGCGAAAATATACCTCGGCCTGTATGTCGGTCAGCAGTGGGTCATCAATTACACCAAGCCTTCAAATGATACCAATCCGATAGAGCTCCTCACCCGGATAGACCAGTTTAAACTGCCGAACTCGAAGATGTTCAAGGGCTACGGCCAGCTCTATCCGTACCGCTGGATGCTGTCCGGCAACATTCAGCGAACCTTTCTGGAAGGGGATACGCTGGAATTCCAGGCACGGGTCGCGCTGTATGCCGATCCAAAATTTAAAAAAGTGGATTATGTGATATATCCCTATTTCATGTTTAAATTCACCAACGGCGTCAGCACCGCCGTTGGATTTGTATTCGCCAAACGGCAGGGCGACGATCGCAACATGATCATATCTGAGACGCGCTACTCCTTCTGATTCTATCGGCACCGAACCCGGAAAAGAATCACCGACACGGACAGCCGGAAACGGCTGTCCTTTTTTACGGACGCCACCTGGAAAAATTGTTGTTGCGAAATTCATTCCCGCGAACCAAATGGATACACAATTCAAATGAATCGCGCATCAATCCGCCGGTTGACGCGTTCGGTGATTCAATGGAACAACTGGTCAACAATATAATCGAATATCTTCTGCCCGAAAGTGATCTGTTCCTATATATATTCCTGTTCATCAGCTCGATCATCGAGAACCTGTTTCCTCCCATTCCCGGCGACACCATAACGGTCTTCGGAGCCTTTCTGGTGGGCACCGGGCGTCTCAGCTTCTCCCTGGTTTATCTCGCTACTACCGCCGGTAGCGTCATCGGCTTCATGCTTCTCGTGCTGACCGGACGATTCGTAGAGCGGGAATTCTTCATGAGAAAGAACTACCGGTTCTTCCCGGCGCAGAGCATTGCGTCCGCCGAACGGTGGTTCGCGCGGTACGGTTATATCGTTGTTCTGATCAACCGTTTTATGCCAGGCATCCGGTCGGTCATTTCCCTGGTTTCGGGCATCACCAGGCTCAATCTTCTGTACGTGTTTCTCCTGACGCTGGTGAGCGCCTCCATATGGAACCTTATATGGATTCAGGCAGGCTTTCTCCTGGGGAACAATTGGCCTGTCGTAAAACAGAATATCGGCGTTATTCTTCAGCGATACAATGTCGCGGCGGGTATCCTCATGGCTGTCCTGATAGCCGGGTTTGCAGCATACAAATTATTAAAAAAACGCGGAATGGTTTCCGGCAAACGATAATGTCTTACTTCTCACCGGTTAAACATTCAGGAACCGGCAGTCATGATGCTGTATGATTTTAGCGGTACATCCTCTACCGCATTAAGAGCGCAACCCCTCTTTTGGGATTCTCTCTTGATAAATAGTAATAAATCCTCTTAAACACATGCCCGATTCTAAAAAACTATCCAAAAAATACTTGTCTTTTTATTATACCATTTGGTAATTGGTATTGTTTCGGACTTTGCATATGACATAATTGTATTCCATGTTAAATTTTGTGGCATTCGATCAATTCAAATGGCTAAAATCAATAAGGCTCTTCTCAGCGTTTCCGACAAGTCCGGTATTATTGATTTTGCCAGGGAATTAGCAAAATTTAATATCCAGTTTATTTCGACAGGGGGAACGGCGGGAATACTCCGCGAAAACGGACTGGAGATCATGGACGTTTCCGATTACACCGGCTACCCCGAAATGATGGACGGGAGGGTCAAAACCCTGCATCCGAAGATCCACGGGGGGCTGCTTGGTAAGAGGTCCAATCCGGAACATGTGCGAGAGATGAAGGCACACAATATCGAGAATATCGATATGATCGTGGTTAATGTGCAACCGTTCGATAAGAACGTGCTTCGCTACGGATTCTCACTCGATGAAACGATTAACAGTATCGATATCGGCGGAATGGCGCTGGTGCGGTCGGCCGCGAAAAATTTTGAGAGCGTGACGGTGGTCATGGACTCGGGCGATTATGGAATGGTTATTGAAGATATGCGGAAGTTTAACGGCACGGTGTCACGAGAAACAAATTTGCGTCTCGCTATCAAGGTCTTTGAAACAACGGCCAGATACGACGGGCTGATAGCGGAATACTTAAAATGCAAATCACAGCCAGGCCTTGCAGAAAGAAACTAAATTGAAATTCCCCGGTAAAATAATAAGCATGAAAAATCAACGCCGGTGAAGACCAATAATTATAAAAAATTTACGTGGAGGTAATACATGGCAGAAGTTACTCTAAAAGAGATCTATCCGGTACCGGAGAGCTTCAAGAAAAAGGCATACATTAAAAGCCGCGCCGAATACGAAAAATTGTGGAAGGAATCACTGAATGACTCGGACGCTTTTTGGGCAAAAATTGCCGATGAGTATGTCACCTGGTTCAAAAAATGGGACAAGGTTCAGGGATGGAACTACGCCAAAGACATGAAGGACTTCAAGATCAGATGGTTTGAAGGCGGCAAGCTGAACGTATCCTACAACTGTCTTGACAGGCACCTGGAAAAAAGAGGAAACCAGATAGCCCTCATCTGGGAAGGAAACGACCCGAATGAAGACAAAAAATTCACCTACAAGCAGCTCCACGAGGAGGTCTGCAAATTCGCCAACGTTCTCAAGAAAAACGGCGTCAAGAAAGGGGATCGGGTAACATTTTACCTGCCGATGATCCCGGAACTGGCGATCGGTATTCTCGCCTGCAGCCGGATCGGCGCAGTCCACTCAGTTGTATTCGGCGGATTCTCGGCGGAAGCGCTGCGCGACCGCGTGAACGACTGCGACAGCCGCATCATTGTTTCCTGCGACGGAACCTTCCGGGGCGCCAAAGCCGTTCCCCAGAAAGACAATTCGGACAAGGCGATTAAAGAGTGCCCCAAAGTCCATACTCATATCGTCGTGAAACGGGTCGGCGACCAGATCAAATGCAGCTGGAACGCAAAAATTGACAAATGGTACCATGATGAGATGGCGAAGATCGATGCCACGTGTGAGCCGGAGCAGATGGATGCGACCGATCCTCTCTTCATCCTCTATACCTCCGGCTCAACCGGAAAACCGAAAGGCGCGATGCACGGCACCGGAGGTTACCTGACCTTCGTGGCCTATACGCACAAAATGATATTCGACTACCATGAAGGCGACATCTACTGGTGCACCGCCGACATCGGCTGGGTTACCGGGCACTCCTATATCGTGTATGGCCCCCTCTGCAACGGCGCGACCACCGTTATGTTTGAAGGCGTTCCCAACTATCCGGATCCGGGCCGGTTCTGGGCCGTTGTCGAGAAGCACAAGATTAATATCTTCTACACGGCACCGACCGCCATCCGCGCCATCGCGAAAGAAGGCGACAGCTGGGTCGACAAGCACAACATCAAATCCATCCAGCTCCTCGGATCGGTCGGCGAGCCGCTGAACCCCGAGGCGTGGAACTGGTACTACAACAAGATCGGTCGCGGCGAGTGCCCGATCGTCGACACATGGTGGCAGACAGAGACCGGCGGCATCCTCATCACCCCGCTCCCCGGCGCCATCGATATTAAACCCGCCATGGCGACCGTTCCCTACATGGGTGTCGATCCTTGCATCGTCGACGATGCCGGGAAAGAACTCGAGGGCGAATGCACCGGCAACCTCTGCATCAAGCGGTCATGGCCGGGACAGATGATGGGCATGTACGGCGATCCCGAAAGGATGTTCAACACCTATTTCACCCAGTTCCCGGGCAAATACTTCACCGGTGACGGGTGCCGCAGGGACAAGGACGGCTACTACCAGATCACCGGCCGCGTTGACGACGTTATCAACATATCCGGTCACCGGATGGGCACCGCTGAAGTCGAATCGGCTCTGGTATCAAATAAAAACGTGGCCGAGGCCGCGGTTGTCGGATATCCGCACCCGATCAAGGGCCAGTCGATCTATGCTTTTGTGACCCTGAAAACCGGCGTTCAGAAATCTGACGATCTCAAGAAAGAGCTCGTCGCTACGGTCCGGAAGGAGATCGGCCCCATCGCGACTCCTGAGATCATCCAGTGGGCTGACATGCTTCCCAAGACCCGGTCGGGCAAGATCATGCGGCGCATTCTCAAGAAGATCGCGGCCAGCGACTTCGACAAGAGCGGCATGGGCGACACGTCGACCCTTGCCGATCCGACCGTCGTCGACACGCTTATCGCGGGAGCGAAAGAAGCGCAGGGCAAGTAAACCTTAATGAACGGAAATAAAAAAGCGCGGATTTACATCCGCGCTTTTTTTTCGCATAGTCTTTCCGCACCCTCTTGTGCTGGGAAAACTCTCTTTGGTATTCTCTTTAAGTAAGTCCCAGCCATGTGATACCGCTCAGCATCTCAATTCGTTATAAAGAAGATCCATATTCACATGCTGTCTGAAATGATCGGCCAGTTTATCATATTGTTGTTCTTTAAATCTGCTATAGTCGAATGTCGTATGCCCGATTTTATCGCTGTAAGGCCTTAACAAATCATCGACGACTATGGAATTGTCCAATATGCCGTGGATATATGTTCCCCAGCATCGATCATGCAGCATAAAGCCATCGGTGGAGCCGTTCAGTAAATTATTGAGTGGTTTGTTGTGCGGACGTATCGTTTCGCCCATATGAATCTCATAGCCGCGGCAGTTTTCTCGAGTATCCTTAAAAGTGAAACTTCTTTGAATAGTCTGCTTTTCTTGAGTCAGGGTCGTGGTTACCGGAAGAATGCCAAGCCCTGGGAATTGCTCGATATCGCCTTCCACGTGGAAGGGATCCGCAATCGCCTGGCCCATCATCTGATACCCACCGCAGATGCCGATTACTGTTTTGCCGTTTCGCTGGGCT
>MIBH01000084.1:2838-31871 GCA_001829455.1 Spirochaetes bacterium RBG_13_51_14 | reverse complement strand
CTTCGATATAAATATCCGTATAATACGGAACAATGCCAGCCACCGGCACGTCGGCGAGTTCTTCCATCATGGATTTTCCGGTTTCAAACAGACGGATATCACCGCGAAATTTATTTATGATAATCCCTTTGATACGTCGGCGCTCAGCTGGCGCAAGCAATTGCAGTGTTCCATACACGCTGCCGAACACCCCGCCGCGGTCAATGTCCGCGACAAGGTAGGCGGATGCCTGAGCGGCAATGGCGATGCGCATGTTGGCAATGTCGCACCGGCGCAGGTTTATCTCCGAAATGCTTCCGGCACCTTCCATCACAATGGGATTGTATCGGGCAGCCAGTCGTTCGAAAGCCTGTTTTACCTCGTCGAACAACGCATCGCGATCATTTCCCATAAAATATTCCATGGCTGTTTGATTGCCGACAGGTTTGCCATTGAGTACGACCTGCGCTGTTTCATCGTTTATCGGCTTCAACAGCACGGGGTTCATATCGGTATGACAGGGCACGCCCGCAGCTTCGGCCTGAACGGCTTGGGCCCGCCCGATCTCAAGCCCTTCAGGAGTGGCATAGCTGTTGAGTGACATGTTCTGGGCCTTATACGGCGCCGGATTGAAGCCGTCCTGTTTGAATATGCGACATAAGGCCGCTGTTACAACGCTTTTACCGACATCGGAACCGGTACCGACGAACATGATTGGTTTTAATCTATGCATGGTGTATTATATTTTCAAATCCTGCAGCGCTAAAAGATTTTGCACCTATATATCCCCAACGGGTATTGCCGCCGCCTTGATATTCATTGTCAGATTGGTTTTTCAGTAAACTGTTATTTCTTGACAAATAATTATTTTTATTTAACAATTTATCACCGGACCAAAATGAACTCACACAGCCGGTCCAGAAAAACCCCATGTATGGAGTTTTTCTGGAAAGAATTATGTATTTAAAAAAACTATTACCGATCTCAAAAACAGACTGGTAAATACGCGCTGTAATAACGGCAAGGAGTCTGTATTTATGCTGATGGAATTCGTATAAGGAGCACTGACTTCGTAACCGAGGATACATGTTACACCATGGTGCGCCCGCTTGATGATACGCATGTGGAGTTCCGCTATTACGATTCTCAAACCAGCGGTTCGTACCGCCATGGAAATTGTCCGTATCGGTGATTTTTGCGTTATGCTCCTTCTGGCGATCATTCCGGTCCGGTTTGTTCACCATACCGACGGTCGAATACGTTTCCGAAGGTGAGTTCCGTATGCTTTTCGAAAAATCTGTTTTTATAAAGGAATCCGATGAGTTTGGAAATCTGAAAATGGTCGGTGCTGATCTTTCAGCCGATTTGGTCGATTCGCTGTTTGCATATATTTTAGTTAAAGGAGGGGGGCATGTCCTATCCCGCGCAACAGAATGATTTTTCAGATGAATTCGAAGAACAACTGAAGCGATTTAATAAAATAAAAATTTTTATTGCTATTTGGCTTATTGCTCTTATTGATATTCCAGTACTCATGTATTTTTTAGATTTCGAGAAGAATGAAATATTTTTAATTGTATTGTTTGTTATAGTGCCTATCGTACCCTTTGTCATTCTATTTATGAAAAAACTTCGATGTCCCCATTGCAACACATACGTCGGTAATCATACTTTTTATTATTGCGCTCATTGTGGAGTGCAAATCAGGAAAATGACCCACGGCAATAACACCCAATAAATAATGACAATCAACAAAGAGGAGAATAAATATGGATATTTTTTTATATACACCTTTTAATGTCGCGTTAAATATTATTGTCGTGTTTGCCTCCATTTTGGTCCTCTGGAAGGGCGCCGATTTTCTCGTCGATTCCGCGAGCCGGGTGGCCGAACGTCTGGGCGTGTCAGATCTCGTGATCGGTCTCACCGTGGTTGCCATGGGCACCTCGGCGCCGGAGTTCGCGGTCACGATGAACGCGGCCCTGCGCGGCCAGCCCGACATCTCCGTGGGGAATATCGTGGGATCCAACATTTTCAACCTGGGATTCATCCTCGGTACGGTCGCCATAATCAAAAGCGTAGAGGCTTCCAGGCGGCTGGTTTATCGCGATTGTGTTTTCATGATTCTGGTAACGGCGATGCTTTTCTTCTTTTTCAGGGATTTCATGTTCACACGTCTTGAGGGCGCCATCATGGTGGCGGCTCTCGCGGCGTATCTGATCTTTCTTTTCCTTGATAAAGTACCATTGGAAGATAAGGATTTACCGCACGATAAGGCGACCTGGAAGGATGGATTAGTACTGCCATTGAGCATCGCCGCCGTGGTCGCCGGTGGCCATCTCCTGGTGGGATCGGCGATCTATCTGGCCGGACAGGCTGGCGTGTCGCAGTGGGCCATCGGCGTCACCATCGTTGCCGCCGGCACCTCGGCGCCCGAGATGGCCGCATCCATCGCCGCGGTCCTCAAGGGCAAGCACGGCATGTCAGCCGGCAACCTCATCGGGAGCGACATTTTCAATATCCTCGGCATCCTCGGCCTCACCGGCATCATTCATCCCATGGCAATAACGCCGGGCGCCTTCAGTTCTTTTCTCATGTTGAACGCCATGGTGGTTCTCGTGTTTGTTTTTTTCAGGACCGGGTGGAAAATTTCCCGTACCGAGGGCTTCGTGCTGGTGGGGATCGGCATATTTCGATGGGTGTTTGATTTCATGAAATAAACCAGGGGAAACTATATTATGAAATTGATGATTACAGATTTTTCACATAACTATGTTTCTACTTGGATGCATTATAATATTTTTAAGGCGTTTTTGAGATGGCTTCTAATAATAAAGGACAAAATTCTTTAATAAGGAGGAATCGATATGAAGCGATTGTATTTAATCTTATTGGCAGCGTTCGTCGCGGGAGCCATTTCCTGTTCTAGGAATATTTCAAAGGCCGAAAAATTATGGTCCAGCCCGGCCGGTCTGGAAGTGCCGGAATCCGTATTATATAATTCCGGGGAGAACGTGTTATATGTCTCCAATATCAACGGCAAACCCACGGAAAAAAACGGCCGGGGCTTCATCTCCAAGCTGTCGACTGACGGCAAAATAGTTGCCCTGCAGTGGATAACCGGCTTAAACGCGCCCAAAGGGATGGGCCTCAACGCCACTACCTTGTATGTCACCGATATAGACAGAATTTATGAAATCGATATCGTCGCGGGCAAAAAGATCAAAACCTATACGGTTGCCGGTGCAAAATTTCTTAACGATATCGCAATCGATTCGCAGGGCACCGTGTATATCACCGACATGACAACGAACAAGCTGCATGCGATACAAGGCGGCACGGTATCAGACTGGATTGATTTGAATCCCTATACAAGCGCAAACGGATTATTTATGGATAAGGGAATGCTGCTCGTCGGAACAGCCGAGGGCGTTTTAAAAATCAACCCTCAAACTAAAAAAGTAGAGCTATATATTCCCAATAAAGGCGGCATTGACGGATTAAAGTCATTGGACCATGGAAGATATATAATCAGCGACTGGGCCGGGAAAACACAGATAATTCAGCAGGGCAAGCCCGCCATAGTGTTGCTTAATACAACATCTGACAAAATCAATGCCGCTGATTTTGAGTACATCAAGGATAAACAGATGCTGCTGATTCCAACATTCTTTCACAATAGCGTGGATGCCTACAGACTCAAGTGAATGCGGATTCGGGACAGAGGGTGTCAAACCATCCTGACTGCCGGTAGACCTGTTTCCCATATCATTGCGATACGGGCCGGGTCATTCCTTTATCCTGGCAATCGCCTTGGCAAGCTCAATCTTGAAGTCGAAATTGCCGAGTCTGCCTATCATTATTCTCTGCGCCTGGGGCGATCCGGCCCCATGCATCGACTCCGTCCTGTATCCGACAGCGCCGGAACCCAGGGTCAGGTTTTCGATAAGCCTGAGCACCCGCATCCGCGCCTCGGTTGCAGCGGACGGAATCCCTTTGAAGTATTTCTCGACGTAACGGCCGATGCGCGGGCTCCTGAAGTCTTTTTCAGAAGGCAGCGTGACGACAAGGCCGCCCGCGACGTCTTCGGCTAATCGCGCGATCTCATATGGAAAGCGCGTGACATTATGCTTGCAAACATTTGAGATGAGAAGGTCGATCAGATACGCGCCCGAAGGAGTCGGAGCTCCCTCCGAAGAACAGGCGATGGCGCAGGCGTACATTGTTTCGTTAAGATGGGTCATTTCAATAAGCTTGTCCTTGACATGCGATGCTTTGTCCACTCCGATGTATCGCGCCGCAAGGGCCGTGGCGCCGATAAGCACGTCGCCGACTCCCGTTTTGCAGGCGTAGCTGGGCCGGTGATGCCCGGCGAAACGTTCCACCAGCATGCCCTCGAACTCTGTTTCGCCGTTCATGAATATGCGATCGTTCGGAACAAAGACATTTTCGAATACCACCAGGGCCTCGTGACCGCCGAACCGGCTGTTGCCGACGTCAATTTCAGAGCCCTCGAGCTTTCGCGTATCGCATGACTGCCTGCCGTAAATTATCACGATACCCTCCGTGTCAGCAGGCACCGCGAAGCTTACCGCGTAATCCCTGTCCTTCTCGGTCATTGCGATCGTGGGCATCACAATGACCTCGTGCGAATTCGCAATTCCCGTCTGATGCGCCTTCGCTCCCCGTACGACAATCCCGTCCGACCTTCTCTCCACAACGCGCAGAAATAAATCAGGATCCGCCTGTTTGTGCGGCGGCAGGCTTCGATCGCCTTTCGGATCCGTCATTGCGCCGTCGCTTACCAGATCGTTTTCCTGAACATGTAGAAGAAACTTCTTCAGGCGTTCATGATATTCGGTCCCATGCTTTTCATCTATCTCGAAGGTTGTAGAATATATCGCGTTGAGTGCGTCCATGCCCACACAGCGCTGATAACAGCACGCGGTTTTCTGTCCGAGAAGACGCTGTCTGCGGACTTTTTTCAGAAGATCCTCATTGCTCTGATATATATGATTGAAGCGGTTTATTCTGTTGCCGGTGAGATGCGATATCGCCGTTGTCAACTCCTGATATTCCTTCACCTGCGCCAGCTCGTACGTCATTGCAACGGCGTTCATTGACGGAATGATTATCGGATGATCGACCGGCGACGAGACCTTCTCACCGAACATCCACAGGTTTAAATTCAACTGCCGCAAACTCTCTATGTACTCTTCTCTTGTTTTTAACGGCATAGCTGTACCTCCCTATTTTAAATTATCACGGTAGAATTCGCGCTTTATTCAATTGCGGCCCATGGGAAAATAAATCTTAATAGTGTTGTATCTACGGTATTTACTTTTTCTTGCTGAAGTATTCCTGGAACAGCTCCCGGTCGATGTTCAGCAGCCGCTCCCTCATCTGAGAGATGTTGTCGAAATTGTAATTCTGGAGGCTGTAGTAGTCCAGAAGCCAGAGGTATTTGTTGATGAGGCGGGGCACTATGTTCGAGCTCTCCACCTGGGTCTTGTTCATCTTCTGGTAGGTCACTTCAAGATTATAGATGTCTTTCTCTATGCTTTCAACCTGATGGACGCTGAGGTTCCGCTTCACATACAGTATATCGTTGATGAACCCGTAGATGGGAATCCACTCGCCGATATCCTTGAAATCGTCACGCTCCCGCTTTACGATCTCCACCAGGTCCACGATGGGCTTCGCCCGCAGCATGCTTAAGTCAATCTCGGAAGGATCAATGAAAAACGCCTCACGAAAACTGAGCAGGCTTTTTGACAGGTCGCCCGTGTGAAAGTACGCCTCGCCCAGGATCGCCATGAGCCGCGCGTTGCTCTTGAACGAGCTTCTGGCGAACTCGAGGGTCTCGATCGCCCGGGGATATTCCTCCAACCGGAGAAAGCAATCGCCCAGGTTCAGGAGGAAGTGAAAATTACTCGAAGTATCCTGCCGTTCCCGGAAAGCGTACTGGTAATGATCGGCGGCCATAAAGAAGATATACCGCATCACGGACTTAAACGCCGAAGAAGATGCCAGATTCTTGCTTTCGGAGTACTCGTTGAAAACCTCCCATTGTTTCATTAGAAATTCGGCGGTGTCCTTGCCCTCCTCGAGCGCGGTGATTTCCCGGCCCCGGTTGTTCCAGAACTTCGCCACGCGGTACGCCTCGATGATCCCGGGATAATCGGCGTCAACGTCCATCAGCTCGTCAATCTTTGAAACGGCGGCGGCGAATTCCCCCCTCTCAATGAGCTGATACACTTCATTGATGCCATTCAGCATGGGATCATCGGAAAATGTCAATTGGCCGTTTTTGTCCATTGCGTCTCACAGTTCAATGAAATTGCCCCAGTTTCGTTTGTCACTGTGATGGGTGAAAATAATCACCTGTCTCTTGTTTGATATATAGGATACCAGATCCCTGAATCTGTTGCACCGCTCATCATCCATAAACTGGAATGGTTCGTCAATCAATAATGGGAGTGTGGCGTCACCGCTCATGATGAAATCTGAAAGTGAAAATTTAAGGGACAACAGCAGCGCGTGGATGAGAGGCTGCGTCAGCTCTTCGGAAATTTCATTCCGGGTGATCATGTGCAGCAGGGCGGTGTCGTCTATTTTTGTGATATACTGGTTCCCGGTGAGGTGGTTGAACTTTTCAAGCGTGCCGTCCAGGAGCCGCCTGAGCTGTTTTTCCTCGCCCCGGTCCACGGCCTGCGTTAGAGTATCTGCGATGAACTGCAGGGAGTTCCGGTTGACCTTCCATTTTTTCAGCGTCCGTTCGATGCTGTTCTTTTCTTCGATGTAGGCGGTTATGGTTCCACCGGTGCCGGATTTCTGGACGAATTCGCTGTCAATCTGCTGGATAATCCGCTCCTTGGTTTCTATCTTCTCTTTTATTATATCCGCTTCCGTGTCGATATTCTGGATCAGCTCCGCGATCTTGCTGGTTTCATTCTCTATGTCATCAACGATATTCAGGGTATCGATGCTGGTATGTATCTCGTCTTTTATGATCTCTTCCTCCATCTTGAGAGCGTCCAGCTTTTTCTGGATCCGTATCATATACTCCTCTTCCTTCAGGGAGCTTTTTATCCGCGCGAGATCCTTTTTCCGCTCGGTGTAATTAACGTAATCCTCAAAATACTGGAGCAGCAGCTCGTAAATTTCTGTAAGCTTGTAATCCTCCAGCTCAAACTTGCTTTTTTCCATAAGGGTCCTGATCCGCTCCTTAAAACGTCTCTTTTCCTCCTCCAGCCGCGCGAGATCCCGATCGCCCGTCGTTATCTTGAGATACAGGGCAACGACCACATCGATGACGAATGCCGCGGCGACGATGCCGGTCCACAGGTACAGGTCTTTCTGAAAGGCAAATCCGTTTCTTATCAGAATGAAAAGGCACGATGAGAGCGCGGAGAGGGAAGCCGCGACAGCTATTTTTTTGAATTTTTTCTTCTTCAAATCCCTCCTGAAATAAAAGTCATCGATCTGCTCGTTGAGGTTAAGGATATCATTAAAGACTTCTTGAAGCCGTTCCAGGTTGGTGCTGTCATTGATGTCAATATCACTGAAATGCGGGAACATGGTGTCCAGCTCGGTCTTCATGTCGGAAATCGATTGTATTTTTTGCTGCTCATTCTGTATCTCATCCTTGATGCTCTCAAACTCATTTTTCAGATCCTCGACTTTGTTCAGGTTTTCAATGATCTTTTGGAGAATTTCCTTCTGACTGTCGAGCGAATTGAGTGAATTGATCAGTTCATCAATTTCTCGTTGTATGATGTTCTTTTCCCGCTGGAGCTTTTCATGTCGGGAACCGCTGATATCGATGATCTGAATTTTCTTTTCAAGGTCCCGTCTTTTTTCTTCATACCGTAATATCTCGGGAAGAAGTCCGCCGTCAAGCGAGGCGCCGTTTTTAAAGGCGGCGTTCAGATTAATAAAATGATGGTAGAAACCGGTGCTGTCATTCAGAATTATCTTTTTCAACACCCCGTAATCAATGAGTGAATCCCTGGCTACATCGGCCGATGAGGGAACGAACGATGAATTGATAAACGTGTTGCTGTCGACCCGCCTTAAGAATTCCTGGAAAATCCTGCTCTCGAAGCCGCTGTTGAAATTGTTTTGAATCTTCCCATCGTGAAGGTCCTCCGACTTCGAATCGGAGTAAATCAATTTTTCATCGCCGCTCTGAATATACAATATGCGAAAACGAGTGTCGCTGGTGTTACATATCCGGTAGTATCCGTTTTCAGAAAGTGAGACCATCAGATCAAGATAGAGGGAATTCCAAACCTCATCGCCCAAGAGCTTCGTATTTGAAAACCTGCCCCACAGGGCGTCGACCATGCTGCGCGCCAACAGACTTTTTCCTGACCCGTTTTTCCCGTACACGATGGTAAGACGGTCGCTGAAATCGAGAACTCGGTTATCAAAAAGTCCGTGACGGTATACCATGCATTTTATAAACTGCACAGCCAATCCTCCAGGTTTTCGAATCCATCCCGAGTGATTTTATTGAGGGAGACGACCAGATCCTTCATTTCAATATCATGAGGCAGATTATTCTGGTCAATCTGTTCTTTCAAAATTTTATAAAATTCGCCCCGCAGGGAGTTTTCATATTGAAATTCCTCTATCAAAGAATCAATCGTGGGTATGCTCTGATCGATTATATCCAGCTTGAAAAATTCGTTCTTGTACTTCTGAAGCTCATCATGACGCAGAATAAAATCACGCCCTCCGCTGAGAACCATCCGCTGAATGGCCTTCTTCGACTTGTTATTCTCCAGGAGCTCCTTGATGGGCCCCATGGTCATCAGGCCAGAACAGTCGATGGAGTTATTATACAGCTTCATTGAGTTGACGGTGAGCCGCTTTATCTGGTACAGCCTGTTCTCCTTGATCACGATGGATATCACGTACCGGTCTCCGGTTTCGTCGAACGAGGTCGATTCGGGACTCCCGGGGCAGACGCCGATGATGCGGTCCAAAATTTTAAACATCTTGAAATTATGATTAAACCCAAAGGCGTAGAAATCGAGCCCCGGCGACCTGATGTCGTTCTTCTGGACGCGGTACACCGGGGAATTATTTTTGCCATTATCAAAATTGATATCGACATGGAACAGGCCGATGTGGAGTCCTTCTTCGGATATTTTGCGGATTTTCGAAATATCAAATCCTGCCGTGGCAGGAACGCCGTATATGTACAGTTTCTGGTCGTCCTTCATGTACAGGTACGGCGTTGGACTCATGACGCTGGAGAAAAGACACGATGCGTTAAAATCGAGAATGAACGTCGGCAGAGTTTCACGGCTGCTCAGTTCTCCGGCTCCCGGCGTATAAATGATATCCGTGCTGGCGTTCCTAAGTCCCCTGAATTCGGTCTTTATCAGCTCGATAACGTCGTTGCCGACGGAGCTGTTGTCTATGAGATCGCCGCCGATGAGAAGAATATCATGCTCCCGCGCGATTGCGGCGATCCTCTTGAAGGTATTGACCCGCGCGTAATCGGGTATGTACATATCGTCATTCTTTATCCCGAGATGAATATCCGACATGAATAATATTTTAATTTCACTATCCATACGCTCTGTCCATGACTCCGATAATATCGCACGCAGAGTAATTCTGCCGCGGCGGCATACAGCCTCCTATCTCAATTGTCGTTTATTATGGAAAAATTCTTTACATATTCCCCGATTCCTTTTTCCCTGCCCCCGCCGCCTGGGGCGGCGGGGGCAGGGAAAATAGTACGTATCTTTTTTTAATTGACAAATACCGATTCAGCGTCAAAAAGACAAATCTGTGCTCACTTTCATGGTCATAAAAGCGGAATGCTCCGATATGACATAATGAGCGAATGAGGGTGACGCGCGCAAAATTGCGCTTATTACCGAATTCGAGAGATGTTGAATGAATAAAAAAAACACGTCACGGGAAGAACGACTGAAGTATTTCGGTTCCATCGGCAGGATAGCGGCAATATTTTTCATCGGCTTTTCAATCTTCCTGTTCGTCTCAACCATCATCCTGATACTGCTCACCAGACCGGAACGTGAAGTTGTTGTCCCGGATGTGGAAGGAAAAAGATTCATTGAAGTGTACAGTGGCCTGACCCGGAAGGGAATGAAACCGGAAATCAGGTTTAAAGACATAGCCGATATCGACGACGGGGTTATCCTCTCCCAGTATCCGAAAAAGGGAAAGGTCGTTCCTGAAAACAGCACCGTAAAACTTCTGGTGAGCAGGTCCCGGTATTTCATTGAAGTCCCGAGCCTGGTGGGCAAGGAACTTCCCCTGGCGCTGAATAATCTCAAGAATATACACCGGCACGATAAAACCCTGTCCCTGGGAACCGGGGTTATATCTTTCATACCATCGGAGACCATCGCAGACAATATCGTTATGGACCAGGCTCCGCGCGCTGGAGAGAAGATCACACCGGATCTGAAAATCAATCTCCTGGTTTCAACGGGCAGGCTCGCGACGGACAGCACCATGCCTGGAATCGTCGGCCAATCGATCGAACTCTGCTACGATCTCCTTCGGGCGAAGGGGCTTACGGTCAAAGAGGAGATCGTCGCCACCGACGACCCCAAACGATCCGGCATGGTTATCGCCCAGACGCCGGCAGCGGGCACGTATGTAAAGAGGGAAGAAGAATGCACTGTCAAGGTAAGCTGGTGCCCGCTCGACAAGCATCCCTACGCGGCGTACGAAAAAATTGAATACGAGATTCCCGATGATGAAAAAGCCGGCCGGTACGAGGCTTACGTGGAGGACGGCCGCTCCAAGAGGATCAGGTTCTCGAAAAACGCCGGTCCCGGCCATAAAATCATGTTCGTTTTCCGCCGGGAGGGCAATGCGATAATCACATTCCTCAAGAATAAAACAAAAATAGACGATATGACTATCGATGTTGACTGAACAGAACAGAATTTTAATATCGCCATCCATCATTGCATCGGATCTGACAACCATCGGTGAACAGGTACGGCGGTTCGATGCGTCACTCATTAACATGCTGCACCTTGACGTGATGGATGGAAATTTCGTGCCCAACCTGACCTTCGGCCCCGGTTTCATCCAGCAACTGAAGAAGCACACCACCATACCGCTCGACGTTCACCTGATGATAGAAAAGCCGGAACGATCACTCGAGCAGTATGTGAAAACCGGGCCCTGGTGCATTACCATCCATTATGAAAGCACCCGTTTCCCCGCGAGAATTCTCCAGGAGATACGACGCGACGGCATCGTCGCCGGTCTTTCCATCAATCCGGCAACGCCGGTGGAAGCCGTCTTCGATCTTCTCCCCTATACTGACATGGTCCTTGTCATGTCGGTTGATCCGGGATTCTACGGCCAGACATTCATGGAATCGGCGCTCGGAAGGATACGGAAACTCTCCGGGTTCATCAAGGCCGGCGCGAACCCGAATGTCCGAATCCAGGTGGACGGCGGCATCAATAGCGACAACATCGCCGATGTTGTCAGGGCCGGCGCAGAAATCATCGTCGTGGGCAACTCCGCTTTCAAGGGCAACGACATCAATAATAACGTCAGGATCCTGCTGGACAGCGTGAATATCACATCATAGCTTGCATACCCTAACAATGGCCTGCCACCCGGATCGCGAGTTTTACCTTCATCAGATGCGATGCCGCACCACCTCCGGCTAAGCCTCACCTGCCCTTCATTGTGATGTATTAATTATGACCACAAATTATTTTATGTTGACAAAAAAAGGGGGGTAAAAATAAATAAGTTCCTAATCATTACAGGAGGGACACACCGTGGCGGTAAAGATACGTTTGCAGAGAATTGGAACGAAAAAGAAACCATTCTACCGGATTATTGCAGTTGATGAACGGGATAAGCGGGACGGAAAATTCATCGATCAACTGGGCCGTTATCAGCCGATCGTGGACGGCGAACAGCTCGTTATCGATGAACAAAAGCTTTCGCACTGGCTGGGACAAGGTGCTCAACCGAGTCATACGATAATGCAGCTTTTAAAAAAGAAGGGTATATGGCAAAAAGTTAAAAGCGCCAAATAATTCGACAGGAGGCGGAGATGAACTACAAAGATCTCGTTGATTACATGGTGAAGTCTCTGGTGGATCATCCTGATCAGGTGGAAATTCGGGAAGTGGAAGGTGAAAAGTCGACAATCCTTGAATTACGCGTCACAAAAGAAGATATCGGCAAAGTTATAGGCAAACATGGGAGAATCGCCCGGGCGATACGGACAATAATAAATGCCTCCGCTACAAAATCAGGAAAACGGGTTGTGCTGGAAATACTCGATTGATGCCGGCAGATGATTATGTTCGTATCGCCGTTGTCACCGGCGTTCATGGACTGGCGGGCCGCCTGAAAATCCTGGTGCTTTCTGATATCAGAGAGCGATTTAAAGTCAATGCTTCCGTCTATATAAAGATCAAAGACAGGTATAAAAAATTCACAATAGCTGATTATACGGATTACAAGAATAAAAGCGGCCTCCTCACGCTTGAGGGCATCGGCGACCGTAACGCCGCTCGGGAATACAAGGGCCTCGATATCTGTATCGAAAAATCAGAAGCCGAAAAAACAAGAAGCCTATTAGACAAAAATAGTTATTATTACTACGACATTATCGGATGCTTTGTTTATTATCAGGGCCGGCTCTTCGGTGCCGTGACCGACATTCTTGAAGCCGGAGCGGGGGAGATACTCGTCATATCGAGCGATACGGGGAAGCAGTTCATGATCCCCTTTGTCGAATCGATGGTCGACATAGGGGACATACGGAACAATAAACTATACATTCATCCTGTTGAGGGATTGTTTGATATTTAAGATTGTAACATTGTTCCCCGATTTTTTTTCTTCTCCGCTGCGGACCGGGCTGATGGGTAAGGCGATCGAATCAGGGATCATTACCGTCACGGTCACGGATATCCGGGATTTCGCCTCGGACAAATATCGGAGCTGCGATGATTACCCCTATGGCGGCGGCTCCGGGATGGTTCTCATGCCCGGCCCTCTTGCGGGAGCGGTGGAGAGCGTTGTGGATGACGTGACCACGGTAGTGCTCGCGTCCGCTTCAGGAACGCTGCTCACGCAGGACCTGGTCAAGGAACTATCGGGCCGCCGCGACCTGTGCATCCTGTGCGGCCACTACGAGGGTGTCGACCAGCGCATCATCGACCGTTACGTTGACCTCGAGATTTCGGTCGGGGATTATATCCTTTCGGGAGGTGAGTTCGCCGCGCTGGCGATCATCGACGCCGTCTCCCGGTACGTGCCGGGATTCATGTCGAACCGGGAATCCCTCGAGGAAGAGAGCTTCGTAGGGGATCTGCTGGAATATCCGCACTACACCCGGCCGGAGGACATATTCGGCATGAAGGTGCCGCCGGTGCTGACGAGCGGAAACCATCGGATGATCCAGGAGTGGCGACTTGCACAGAGTATTGAAAAGACAAAGCGGCTTCGACCGTATCTGTATAAAAAGTATCTAATACGAAAAATATCAGGAGAATGAGCGATGGACATAATGCAGGAAATCGAAAAACAGATAATGCCGGTAAAAAGAAAAATCAACTTTGAAATCGGAGACACGGTGCGCGTCCATTACCGAATTGTGGAAGGAAACCGGGAGCGGATTCAGGTATTTGAAGGAATCGTCATCGCCATGGACAACAAGGGCATGAGCAAGACCTTTACGGTGCGTAAGCTGTCCTTTGATGTGGGCGTCGAACGGATTTTACCCTTATATTCAACGCGCATCGCAAAAATCGAAGTGGTCCGGAGGGGCAGGACACGACGGGCGAAACTCTACTACCTCAGAGAGAGGACTGGCAAGTCCGCCAAGCTGAGGGAAAAAACGCACAAGACGGCAAAAAAACACAGCGCCTCCGAAGTCGATGTGCCGGGAACACACGCCGAGAACGATACGGCTTCTGCTGAAATCGCGCCCCAGCAGGAATCCTGAATCATATAGTACTGATTTGTTGGAAAGAAAAACTTACAACAGCAATCCAGGCATGAAGAAGGCGGGCATTGAGTCCGCCTTCTTGCTTGAACCGACCTTCCATATAGAAAATCATTTAATCCGTAAAGGATATAGGGTTATCGCCGGAATCGACGAGACGGGACGGGGAGCCCTGGCGGGACCCCTCTGCGTCGGCGTCGTCATCTATGACGCATCTTTCATCGCGTCAACGGATGGAGCCATCCCGGGCATCAATGATTCAAAAAAGCTCACCCACCGAAAGCGGATTGCCGCACTTGATATGATCACCCGCATTTCCGTCCATTCTTCGTGCATCCTGGTCTCCCACCGAACCATCGACCGGGTGAACATTAATGGAGCGACGGAATTTGCACTAAACAGGCTCCTGGCGAGTATATCTTTTAGGCCTGATGTTGTCATTCTTGATGGAAATTATTCTTTCCGTGCACCGGTTCCGATTTATTCAATACCGAAGGGAGACGCGAAATCAATATCAATCGCTTCCGCCTCAATTGTTGCCAAAGTGCGGAGGGATATGATACTGGATAGACTGGATAAGCTGTATCCCGGTTATAATTTCAGTCAGAACAAGGGATACGGCACCGAACAGCACCGTCAGGCCATTTACAACATCGGTTTCTCCCCGATTCACCGGAGAAGCTACGAGCCAGTGAAAAGTCTGGCGCGATCAATCGGACATGGGGAATGAGAATAGAAGCGGCAAACACCATACGGGTCATCGGCAGATCCGGGATCGCCGATACGTTCCGTGACATACAGAATGGCGCGGAATTGCCGGCGCGCATCGTCGAGCGAATCAGCGGCAGAGATGCCGTTCTCGAGATCGCCGGGAAGCGAATTCACGCCGAGTTTCTGAAAGGACTTCCCGCCGGCAGCATGATACGGCTTAAACTCGAGAGTATAAAAGATAATTCCTATCTTTTTAAACTGGTAGACACGACAGGAAGGGAATCCCTTGCAAAACAGATACTGGATACCACCATTTTCAGCATGAACGATATTCAAAAACGCATCATGTACATCATAAGCGGAGCTCTGGCTAATCATCCTGCCGGGATATTTGAATTGAATGCGCTACTCCTGCCTCATCAGAAGCAGGAAAAAAAAGATGAAGGCATAACCCGGTTCCTCAACCTTCTCCTCAGGCTTGGAATAAACAGGAACGCCCTTGCCGATCTTTCCATTCTTGTTTCCGGAATCAATATCAATGCAAAGGCCTTCCAGTCGATTTTGCTTCTCCTCGGTTTTGGCGGCGACAGAATCAGGAAATGGACATCGGGCGGCAATGAAGACAGGGAGCGCGCAATCAGCGGCCTCATCAGCGACATTGAAGCCATAGCGGACGATGACGTGAGGAAAGACGTCATCAGGCAGCTCATAGCCCTGTTAAAAGGCACTGAAAGCGATCCCGCCGGTCAGGCATCGGGAGAATTCGGTTACTATGACGATGAAAAATTCCGCCCCGTGCGGTATTTTGGCCGGGAAGACTCCTGGATCTTCAGCGTTGAATTTTCCAACATCGGTCGTATCGATGTCCTGGCGCGGGAGATGCCCGACGGTTTTAACATCTCGATTTATTCCGACAGCAGCGAGGTCGTCACGACCTTGAGGGAATCCGGCGGCCAGCTGTTAAAAAATTGTTCATCACTGCATCCGGATATTCACATAAATTTTTATAATACGAAGCAGGCCATAAATAAAATAGTTGAAATTAATTCCCATTACTCGCTTAATAGTGTATTGGATATCAAAGCATAGCATGGACGATGACAAAGTAGGTGTTGCACTGGAGTATTCAGGCTCCGTTCCGACAATTCTGGCCATTGCCAGGGGAGTACTCTTCGACCGGTTGATTCAAATCGCCAGGAAACACAACATAACCGTATACCAGGATTCAAATCTCGCCCAGGTTCTTTCACAAATACCGGTGGGAAGCGAAATTCCGGAAGTTCTATTCAAAGCCGTTTCAGAGGTTCTTGCGTACTGTTACCGGATAAATTCGGAATTCAAAGCTAAATTGGATAGCAGGGGAATTCTGTAATGCCAAAGTTGAGGAAAATACCCGTGGAAGAGTTGAGGCCCGGGATGGTGTACGACCGGCCCATCTACGTGGACAGCAATAATATGCTCATCACGGCAAACTCCCCCATCAAGGAAAACGACATTAAAAAGCTGATGACCTGGGGCATCACCGAGGTTGAGACCGCCGGGGTGCTCGTAAAACGGGTTGACGCGAACAATGAAAAAAAAAGCGGCAAGCCGTCGGAAAAATCGTCCGATGCCGAGAACGAAAAGAAAATCGTCATCGTCTATAACGAGCTCCTGAAAAAACGCAAGGTCCTCATTGAAGTGCACAGCCGCGCTCGAAACGCGGTTGAAGCCGCCTATAAGGCCATCCGGAACAATACCCCCTTCGATACGCGTGACCTTGAAGACTCGGTACAGAGCATCGTGAGGCTGTTGAAAGAAAACAGCAATGTATTTCTGTTCCTGTACGGACTCGACGAGGGAAAAGACTATACGCTGACCCATTCGGTTAACGTGACCTTTTACTCGCTCATCATCGGCATCGCTCTCAAATACAGTCCCATCAAACTGAACGATCTCGGACTGGGAACGCTCCTCATCGATGCGGGCATGGTCAAGCTGCCGGTTTACATAATCCATAAGCAGTCGAACCTGACCGACCAGGAGTTCAACCAGATCAAAACCCACCCCCTTCTCGGTTACCGGGCGTTGAAGGATTTTGGAAAAATCAAGGAAAATTCCGCCATCATATCGCTTCAGCATCACGAACAGTTCGACGGCAAAGGCTATCCCCGGGGACTCCGGGGGAACGACATCGATGAATTCGCGCGGATCGCCGCTATCGCCGACAGCTACGAGGCCCAGATATCCAACCGGAGCTACCGGAAAAAGGTCTACTTTTATCATGCCATGCGAAACCTTCTTTCCAGCGGCATCAACAATTTCGACCCCGTGATCCTTCGCGTATTTCTCTCCCGCATGTCCGTATATCCGATCGGGTCGATCGTCGAGCTCAACGACGGGGCCATCGGCATCATCATCGGATCGGCGCCGGAGAAACCGCTCCGCCCCATTATCAAGCTCGTTTTCGACCGGGACCGCAACCGCATCAACGACACGGTCATTATCAGCCTCCTGACCGAATCCTCTCTCTATATCGTCAGGGCGCTGGATGAGAGCGAGGTGGGCATCAACATATTCGATGTTTTGTAGGACGCCGCCATGGACGTCCCCCATAACCGGCGCCTCGCCGTCAACGGCGAAGACCGCGCTGCGTCCTTCCTGGAAGAGAACCGGTTCACGATCATTGAACGCAACTACCGTTTCGGTAAATTCGGCGAGATCGACATCATCGCATCACAAGGCCCCCTCATCGTGTTCGCCGAAGTGAAAAGCCGCAGTTCAAAGCGCTTCGGCGGCGCGCTCTACTCAATCAGCAATAAAAAGAAAAAGAGTCTTAAAACGACAGCGAAGGCTTTCATCGCCGCTCACCCGCAGTACAACCGGCCGGAATATATGTTCAGGTTCGATCTCATCGCGATCACCGGCAATTCCATTGAATGGATTGAGGATATGTTCCGGTAGCCGGGGCCTGAGGACGCGGAAATCCCGCACCATGTAATCATAAAAAATTATTACCTTACCTATTCCAGGATATATAACATGACAACCTCCAAACTCTTCACCCCTGTCGCCATCGGTCCGGTCAGGCTCAGAAACAGGGTCATTCGCTCAGCGGCTTTTGAGGGAATGTGCCCCGGCGGCGTCCCTTCCCAGTCGCTCATCAACTATCACCGGTCGGTCGCTGCGGGCGGAGCAGCCATGACGACAGTGGCGTATGTCTCGGTGACCAACGGCGGCCGCACCTTCAGCCACCAGGCCTGGATGCGGCCCGATATTGTGCCGGAGATGAAAAAGCTGACCGATGCCGTACACCGCGAGGGCGCTGCCGCGTCGATCCAGCTGGGCCATGCCGGCAACATGAGCGACCGCACAGTCTCGGGCGAGCGGGCGGTTTCGCCGTCGGGTCGCTTTACCCTCTTCGGCCTGACCCTGCCCCGCAAAATGTCGGAGTCCGACATCGAGGACATGGCCAGGGCCCACGGCAATGCCGTAAAACTTGCGTGCGAAGCCGGGTTCGACGCTGTGGAGATCCACGCCGGCCACGGTTATCTCATCAGCCAGTTTCTATCGCCTTATACCAACAAAAGAACCGATCGCTGGGGCGGCTCGCTGGAGAACCGTGCACGGTTCCTGCGCATGGTCATGGACGAGGTGAAAAAAGCCGCCGGCACTAAAACCGCAGTCCTGGTAAAGACCAATCTGGATGATGGTTTTCCGGGCGGCATGACACGCGAAGATGGGATCCAGGTCGCGAAGATGCTTGAACAAGAAGGCGCCGACGCCCTGGTCCTCTCCGGCGGCTTCGTGAGTAAAACGCCTTTTTACATGATGCGGGGAATCACTCCTCATAAAGAGCTCATCAGCTACCAGAAAGATGTCCTCATCAGACTGGGGATGATGGCCTTCTCCCGCATCATGATCCGCGACTATCCTTACACGGAGGCGTACTTCCTTGAGGACGCCCTCAAGGTACGGCGGGCCGTGAAGCTGCCCCTGGTGTACGTGGGCGGGCTCGTCTCGCGGAAAAAAATCGATGAAGTGCTGGACAACTGCTTCGAGCTCGTCGCCCTTGCGCGGGCCCTCGTGGCCGAGCCCGATTTTATAAACATCATCAGGCACGACAAAGAACATGTTTCAAAGTGTCTGAGATGCGGCCCCTGCAACAGCTGCGTCGCCACCATGTACATGGGAGAGATGCGGTGCACCTTTACGGGGTGACGGCGCACACGGGAAAAATAGGTGTATGATACTGAAATCAAATTTTTCTTGTATATAATAAACCGGCTTCAATAATGGCCGTGTCATGGCTCAACAGTGGGTGCTGTTCTTATTTTACTGAACTCATAAGAAAACAAGGAGTTGTTTATGAACGTCAGAGAATTGTTTGATCTTAAGGGTAAAAAGGCGATCGTAACCGGGGGCGGAAGGGGAATAGGAAGCTTCATTTCCGTCGGTCTTGCTGAAGCGGGCGCTGACATAATAATAGCGTCGCGGAAAGTGCAAAACCTTGAAAAAGAGTCAAAGGAGCTCCAGGCGCTCGGTGTAAAAGCAATTCCGGTCAAATGCGACATGGAATCCAAGGAAGACATTGACAACCTGGTCAAGACCGCCGTCAGCGAATTCGGCACCGTGGACATCCTGGTGAACAATGCGGGCCTCACCTGGGGAGCTCCCACCCTCGATTATCCGCTGGAAAAATGGGACAAGATTTTCAACGTCAACGTGCGGGGGCTGTGGATACTCACCCAGCAGGTGGCGAACGTTATGAAGAACAAGGGCGGCGGAAAAATAATAAATATCTCGTCGATATACGGGTCCCGCGGCTCGCTCGAGATCGGGCATCCGGCGGTGGCGTACAACTCGTCGAAGGCGGCGGTCGAGATCCTTACCAAGAACCTGGCCGTGAAACTCGCGCAATATAAAATATACGTTAATGCAATAGCCCCCGGTTTCTTTCATACCGACATGATGGAATACGTGTTTAAACCTGAAATGAAAGCGGTGCTGGACGCCATTATCGGGCTCACGCCGTTGATGATGGTCGGCGAAGAAGATCATATCAAGGCGCTCGCGGTGTTCCTCGCGTCAAAAGCCTCTGATTTCATAACCGGGGCGATTATACCGGTTGATGGAGGGATGGGGGCCAAATAAGATTCCGGCCGGCAACGTATTGAAACCGCGACTATTCATACGGTCCCTTGTTTAATCGCTTGACAATACTAATCATATTTATTATATTTATAATATAAATATTATTCCAGCAAGGTTATTATTTGCATGCCCACAAAACCGTTGAGCATCACCATCGATAAAGATATTTCTGAAAAGCTTAACCGGATTTCATCTGAAACTCACCGGAAAAAGAGCTTTTATGTAAACGAGGCTCTTCGCGTATATTTTGAAGAGCTCGAAGATTATGAAATCGCCCTGTCCCGACGCGGTGGTAAAACTACATCTTTAAAAGACTCAAAGAAAGAACTAGGCCTTTAATTATACATAATGTACCATATTGAAATTGAAAACCGTTGTCTCAAGGAGCTTAAACGGCTTGATAAAAAGATTTTAAGAAAGGCTGTAGATATTATTGAAAATCAAATCGCTCTTGATCCTTACAACGCCAAACATCTCACAGGACCATATAAGGGGATGTACAGTTATCGATATGGTGATTATCGTATCATTTATGAAATTATTGAAAAGAGGATTACAATAATCGTTCTCAGGATCGGACACAGAAAAAACGTATATGATGGACTATGACTTCAAAAATGATCAGTCATATTTTGCCTTGATGCTTCGTATCATTTCCGTCTTGAGGTCTTTCAACCGGCTGGACAGGCTTATCTTGTACACGTGCGGATTCAGGAGCCGCTTGAAGGTATCATCGAGGGAATCCACCTCACGCTGGCGGCGCTCTTTTATAATCTGTAAGGAGGGCGCATCCCCCGCAATCTTTCCTTTGAGCATCACGGGCGCAAGCTGCGGTGCGGCCGTACTGTATTCCTTGAGGGTGAACTTCGCGTAGTCAGTGGCCGGGTGATTGAACCGGATCGGTTCCTTCTGCGCGATCATCCGGGCCAGATCCTCCGCTTCATCCTCAAGATAAATCAGATCGGCGAGCGCCTGGCCTTTCTCATTGTAAAACCGCATGGTATTTTTCACGCCGGGATTGGTGATTTTTTCTGCCTGGTTCGATATCTTTATACGCGGCTCATACCCGGAGCCGTCGTTGCTGGCCACGATCTTGTACACGCCGGTAAGGGCCGGGTCGTTCCATCCGGTAACGAGCCTGGTGCCCACTCCCCAGGAATCGATGGGCGAACCGCTCTCGATGAGCTGCCGCATGATCCACTCGTCAAGATCGCTGGACACAAAAATCTTGACGTCCCGGAGGCCGTTCTCATCCAGTATGTTCCTCGCCTTCTTGCTCAGGTACTCCAGATCCCCGCTGTCGATCCGCACGGCCATGAGCGAGTGGTTCCTCTCCATGAGCTTCCTGAACACCGTGATGGCATTCGGAATGCCGGACTTGAGGGTGTCAAAGGTGTCCACCAGGAGCACGCACCGGTCCGGGTACAGGTCGGCGTATGTCCGGAATGCTTCCAGCTCCGTGTCGTAGCTCATCACCCAGCTGTGCGCCATGGTTCCGCTCACCGGAATGCCGTAGATCTTGCCGGCCAGGGTGTTCGATGTGGCGGATGCGCCGCCGATAAACGCCGCCCGGGCGGCCCAGAGGGCCCCGCTCGTCCCCTGCGCCCGCCGCAGTCCGAATTCAAGGACCGGCCTGCCGGCGGCGACGGAGCAGATACGCGCGCTCTTGGTGGCGATGAGGGACTGGAAGTTAATGAAGTTGAGCACCATGCTCTCGATGAGCTGGGCCTCCATCAGGTTGCCGTGCACGCGCAGGAGCGGCTCATTGGGAAACACCGCCGTACCTTCCGCCACGCTGTAAATGTCGCCCCGGAACAAAAAATTGCCGAGGTAATCGATAAATTCCTTCCTGAAGATTTTGAGCGATTCCAGGTAGCTGATATCATCGCCGGTAAAACGCAGATCCAGGAGCGCTTCGAGCAGCGGCCCGAGCCCGGCGAAGATCGTGTATCCGCCATCAAAGGGCTGGCGGCGGAAAAACATCTCAAACACGCCCTCCTGGTCGGGGCAGGAGAAGAAGTATCCCTGCATCATGGTGAGCTCGTAGAAGTCTGTGAGGAGGGAAAAACCCATTGGCCGGTCCTACCATTCGGTTGACGTAATCATCTGTATGCCCTTCTTTTTCATATCCGCGATGCAGCGGTCGATATTTCCCTTGGGGACGTCGATCCCCCGGCACGCGTCGATGATGACAAATGTTTTAAATCCGAACGATACGGCGTCCATGGCGCTGTAGAATACGCAGTAATCGGTTGCAAGGCCGCACAGAAACAGCCGGTCGGTTTCGATGGATGTTAAATAACCGTCAAGGCCGGTCTTGATCTTCTTGTCGTTTTCAAGAAATGTGGAGTAGGAATCCACGGTAGGATTGGTCCCCTTGCGCACGATGAGATCGAACCGGTCCGTATCCAGGTCAGGGTGAAATGCCGCGCCCGGCGTGCCCGCCACGCAGTGGTCGGGCCAGAGCGTCTGCACGATCCCGCCTATCTCCACCTGCTCGAAGGGGTATTTCTCGGCATGATTTGAAGCAAAGGAAATCTGGTCGCGGGGATGCCAGTCCTGGGTGGCCACCACGCGGTAGAACCGTTTCATGACGCCGTTTATTATCGGAACGACTGCGTCGCCTTCATTCACGGCCAGGGCCCCGCCGGGACAGAAATCATTCTGTACGTCGGTGACAATGAGGACGTCGCGGTATACTGACATGGCCAACCTCCGGTACGTTATTCAGCGTGCCGACACGTTTTCAATCGTGATACTCTGGCATCCAATTTCATATTTGACAAGCATATTTCTGATCATGACGGCATGATAAAACATTCTTGACAAATGTTCCTCAATTCAGTTATTAACCTTACCGCCGGATTCAGGTGCCGTCGCGTGATGGGTGGCTTCACCCGCGTCCTTATCGAAAAACTGATAATACCAAACCGTGATGCCATGGCTATTAATTCATACAGGGAATACAAACGGAGAGAATTCTGCAAGGACGTGAAGTGCCCGATCCAGGTGGAGCTCGACGCCCAGAAAGAAGGCGCCGAACAGCACGAAGCGATCAGGCATATCTGCGCTACCGATTGCAGATACACGACCTATCAATTTCATCACTGGCTTATCAATAAGGGCTATATGATTATCCGGCCTGAAGAATGAGCCGGAAGCAATCCCGCACCGCCATAGTATAAATGCCGGCTCCATCAGGCGTGCGGGGAAGGGGCTGTCTAATAAGTTCCCCCCAACCCCCCAAAGGGGGGCTTTTCAAGCCAAGTGAGGGCGAAAAAGTCCCCCCCGGGGGGATTTAGGGGGCTTTTGGGACAGCCCCGGAAGGATTCAATATTACCGAGGGAGGTTATACTATGCCAGACGCTGGAGGAATTCTTGAAGCCCGGGAGGTTTCTGAAATGGCATCGAAGCGATCCAGAACCGCCAGGGCCACATATATCAAGGGGTCGGAGCAGATGGACTGGGGCATGAGGAACCGCCTGTCCAGCCTCATCAAGAAGGACGGGCACTGCTTCTTCATGCCGATAGACCACGGCTACTTCCAGGGGCCCACGCGCTGTCTGGAGCGGCCCGGCGAAACGGTCCGCGATCTCATCGACTACTGCGACGCCCTGTTCGTCACGCGCGGCGTCCTCAGGAGCAGCATCGACCCGGACCGGCAGATCCCGATCATCCTGCGGGTGTCCGGCGGGACCAGCGTGGTCGGTCAGGATCTCGCCAATGAAATCATCACCACGTCGATCGACGACATCATACGGACAAACGCGAGCGCGGTCGGCATTTCCATTTTTATCGGGACCGATTACGAGAAGCAGAGCCTCGCCAATCTCAGCGCGATGGTCAACGAATGCGAGAAATACGGCATCCCGGTCATGGCCGTCACCGCGGTCGGGAAGGAGCTTGAAAAGCGCGACGCCCGCTACCTGAGCCTTTCCTGCCGCATCGCCGCAGAGCTCGGGGCTAAAGTGGTGAAGACCTACTGGTGCGAAAACTTCGAAAAGGTGACGAACGGCTGCCCGGTGCCGGTGGTCATGGCGGGCGGTCCCCAGTGCGAGACTGAGCTCGAGGTTTTCAACTTCGTGCATGACGGCATGCAGCGGGGGGCGATCGGCGTCAACCTGGGAAGGAATGTATGGCAGAATCCGAACCCGGTCGCCATGGCGAAGGGCCTCAACGCCGTCATCCACAAAAAGGCGACCCCGCAAGAGGCCGTTGAAATTTTCAAAAAGACGGTCGCTTCCTGTAAATGACGGCAAGCCGTATGCGCGTCGCGATGTACTATAACAACAGTGACGTCAGGATCGAAGAGATTCCGATACCCGAGATCGGCCCGGGCGAAATCCTGGTCAAGATCATGGCGAGCGGCATCTGCGGAAGCGACGTCATGGAGTGGTACCGCGTAAAAAAAGCGCCCCTGGTGCTGGGCCATGAAATAACCGGGGAAATCGTAAAGACGGGCGGCCGCGTCAGTGCCTATCACGCCGGTCAGCGCGTATTCGTCTCCCACCACGTCCCCTGCAATACCTGTCGCTACTGCCTGAGCGGGAACCATACCGCCTGCGACACCCTCCACGCGACTAACTTTTATCCCGGCGGCTTTGCGGAATATCTCCGCGCGCCGGAGATCAACGTGGACCGCGGCGTGTTCCTCCTTCCGGACGAGATATCGTTCGATACGGGCACCTTCATCGAGCCCCTTGCCTGCGTGGTCCGGGGACAGCGGTTCGCCCGCCTGCGGCCGGGGCAGAGCGTGCTCGTCATCGGGAGCGGCATGTCCGGCCTGCTGCATATCGCGCTGGCAAAAGCCCTGGGAGCGGGACGCATTCTCGCGACCGACATCAACGAGCGCCGCCTCGATGCCGCGATGAGGTTCGGGGCGGACGCGGCAATACACGCCGGCGACGACGTGCCGGCGCGGGTGCTGGAATGCAACGACCGCCGGCTGGCCGACCTGGTGATCGTGTGCGCCGGCGCTTTATCCGCGTTCAATCAGGCGCTGCGGTCCGTTGACCGGGGCGGCACCGTCCTCTGCTTCGCGCCCACCGAACCGGGCGTCAATCTTTCCGTGCCGATCAATGAGTTCTGGCGCAACGGAATAACCCTGCTCCCCTCATACGGAGGGAGCCCGTCGGATATCGCGGCCGCAATCGAGCTGATACGGTCCCGGCGCGTGCCCGTGGAAGGGATGATCACCCACCGCCTTCCCCTTGACCGGGCGGCGGCCGGCTTCAGGCTCGTCGCCGAGGCGACGGAGTCGATCAAGGTGATTCTGCAGCCCCACGGGAAGAACTGACCGTTACCGCACCGGATAAATTAATCATTGACATCATCAAATCGTGTAATATCTATATTAATAACTCGGCGTAGGCTTCTATTGAAATAGAAGCTCCCTCCCCCTTGAGGGGGGAGGGCAGGGGTGGGGGTGACTAACTGCTGAATGCACCAGATGTTAGAATCACCCTCCCCTGTCCCCTCCCATCGAGGGAGGGGGATGTTGTATCCAAACTGACTTATTAGACAACCTTGGGTAAAAATGAATAATTATGAGTGGTTATGCAACAATTCTAATAACTGTATTAAGGAAGCGTATAACGGCTAAAGCAGCAGATTCCCAATCAAACCGTGGAGGCTGTCATGAAAAAAGGAATAATTGTTCTGTTTTCCGTGCTGTTTGCCCTGTCATTGGGATGCGTTAAAAAGGGTCCCCCTTGCCGATGACCAGAAGGTGTTTGCAGGCAAATGGGTGGCCGTGGACGGCACCTTTGTCACCATTTACCTCGACGGCGGCGGCGACCTGAAAACCTCAAACACCAACGTCACCGGGGGCAAAACCACCATTACGAAGGATACCGTGACCATCGGCATGGGCCCGATCTCCAAAACCATGAAGATCACCGCAAAACCGAGACAGATCTTCGGCAGGTGGGTCATGGTGCTGGACGGCATCCCCTACACCAGACAGTGACATATCGTTTTACCGGTTTCTTTCTGACGGATAAAAAAGAGCCCCATCGGGCGCTTTGTGGAAAAGCATATGCCGTCAACGGCGAAGCCATGAGACCGATTGAGGGCTGATCGGATCAGATGGAACTATTCAGAACATCGGCCTCCGTGGCCATCCTCTTCTGCAGCGCGATGACCCTGCTCATGGGGATCGAACAGCTGACCGGCAGGGTGGAACGCGCGCGGTACAATGTGGTATTCTTCTTCATATCCATTCTCTCTGCGATAATCCTCTTCAACCACGTTCTGTTCGGAAACGCCGTTACGCCCTCCTACCCGTGGAGCGCCTTTTTCTATCTTACCGCGCTGTACGCGATAGGACCCATCACCTACCTCTACTATCTCCTCCTTATTCTTCCGGTACGGAGAATCAGGTTGCGGCGCATATGGCACCTCGTTCCGGCGTTTATCATACTCTGCCTCGACATATACCTCCAGACGAAGCCATACACACTGAAGCAGCAGGTACTGGACGCAATTTTTCATTCCACCGGATTTCATTTTTTACTTTTGATCCAGTATATCGGCGGCGCGATCTTTGTTACGTACCAGATCATCCTTCTCGTGGTGGCTATATCGCTCCTGAATAAAAAGAGCATCAGGAACGGCCTTCGACTGATAATTTTTCTGGAATTGATCAACGTCGCCTCGGTCGTTCCCGGTATATTCTGGATGATATACCGGCACAACGAGCTGATGCTTGTTTCAGGGCTCATGACCTCCACGGTCATGATAACGGTTTTCCTTACCAACAACCGCTTCCCCCGCATTTTGAATCTCATGAAGCGGGAGCTGATCCGCCGGAGATACAAACGGTCGTTCCTGATGGGGCTTGACATCGACACCATACGGGTCAAACTCTTTAGCCTCATGGAAAAGGAGCACGCGTACCGGGACGGCGACATGACCCTGCGGACGCTCTCCCAGAAGATGTCGCTTACCCCCCACCAGCTTTCCCAGTTCCTGAACGAACAGCTCAAGACCAGCTTCGCTACGTTTATAAATAAATACCGCGTCAATGAAGCGAAGAAGCTGTTGAGCGAAAACGCCGATCAGAATATCCTCACCATCTGCTACGTTGTGGGGTTCAATTCGAAATCATCCTTCAACACTGTTTTTAAAAAACTCACCGGCCGCACCCCGACAGTATTCCGGTCGCAACTGAAAAACAAGGAATAAAAAAATCCGGACAGTCGTTTTTTTTCGTACAGACTTATAACATCGGGCGACAGCAAGTAAAAATCATGATAGTATCCCCACTGTCTGATACAGCGTTTTAACACATATATATAAAAATCAATATCCGTTTATACAAAATAGAATAGATAGAATCTATCGTACAGTAAAACTGACACGTCAGTTTATTGTTTTAAAGTAATATCCTGTTAATGTGTAATACTTAAAATTATAGTTTTATATGAGGTTTAAAATTTTTAGGAGGGAATAGGTGAAGCAATGAAATCAAAAAATATTTTAATTCTATTCATATCGCTCTTTATCTTGAACATGTCCGCGAACCTGTTCGCGAACAGCTTTGCGGAGACTTTCGGATTTTCCGCTGAGGGGATCTCCCGCGGGAACGCCATGGCCGCGGTCGTCGACGACTGGTCTTCACTCTGGTATAATGTGGCGGGCCTTGGTAAAACACAGAACATTGTCGGTAATAAAGATGCCGAGAAAAAGGACGTGTACGCCAATCAAATCGCCACCGGTTATCTGCTCACGGTTCCAAAGCTGAGGTTGGATATTCCACAGCGGTATTATGGAACGTACCCGAATTACTATCCGGTTCCCACCAAAGCAGCGGATAAGAAACCGTACGGGTACATTACCTTCGGCGGCGCCCTGGATCTCCTCAATTTACTTTTTCTGCCGGACTTTATATCGTCGGCGCGACTCGGCTTTTCCATGAGCGTCAACCAGGACTTCAGCATGGCGAACATCAGCAGTCTCGACCCGCGTGATCACGACTTTATCCGGTATGGGAAGAGGATACAAAACGCGCTTATACTCACCGGCCTCGGCTTCGGCTTTCTCGACGACGCCTTCGGCGGTGGCGTTGGTATCAACCTCAATTTTCACGGCAAAATCAGATCATACCTTGATACAACATTGACACTGACGCCGGAGTCGATACAGTTTCCGGCGACGAATAACAGCTTCGACCTGAACATAGTCCCCGGAGCCATTGCCGGCGTGTATCTAAGCCCGGGTAAATTTATCAAAGCAATCGAAGGCCTTGAATTTGGCGCGTCGTACCGTGAGGAAACGAGGCTCAGGATATATCCATTCGGTATTAATGTCCTTCTCAGCATAGGCGGCTTCGCAATCGTTGACTTGCCCCTTATCATGGATATACAGGATTATTACTCTCCGCACACGATAAATGGAAGCATCGCCTATACCAGATGGAACATCACCCTGTCCGCTGAAGTGGGCTGGGAGATGTGGTCAAAGGCATATCCTGCAAAAAACGTAACAGCGAACTTTCTTAGCGTTCCACGGTATCGCGACATTCTGGTATACAAAGCCGGGATAAAGTACGATACTCCTCTTACCTGGCTGACGGTCATGCTGGGTTATTCATATGTGCCGTCAATACTTCCTAAAAATGCCGGTAATAAAGTGGGTTTACAGCTTCGAGGGTATCTCGCAAACCCAGAAGCGATCGGCGGTATGTTCAATTATCTGGATAATGACAAGCACTTGGCTTCCTTGGGCTTTAAATTCACGATGCCGAAGCCGGGCAAGCTTACCGGGCAGGTCTACCTCACCCTTGCGTACCAGTTCCAGTACCTGGCGCCGCGGAGCGCGACAAAGCTGGGCAATCTCCAGACGCTCGGGACGAACGCCTGGTTCGATTCCTATTTATTCAACCCCAGCTATCGCTTCGGCGGGATGAACCACACCATCGGCGTGGAAGCCGGCGTGAGAATATGACAGGTGGATTATTGCCATCTGATGACAGATCAAAATTTGTTAGGAGGGAATAGGTGAAGCAATGAAATCAAAACATATTTTAATTCTATTCATATCGCTCTGTATCGCAGGCATGTCCGCGGACCTGTTCGCGAACAGCTTTGCGGAGACGTTCGGTTTTTCCGCCGAGGGTATCGCGCGCGGGAACGCCATGGCAGCGGTCGTCGACGACTGGTCTTCGCTCTGGTACAACGTGGCAGGCCTCGGCAAAACCCAGGGCATTACGAGGAGGGGAGCG
>MIBH01000084.1:1261-2810 GCA_001829455.1 Spirochaetes bacterium RBG_13_51_14 | reverse complement strand
AAGAGGGGGGTGAGGCCGCCAAGAAGGAAGTCTACGCCAACCAGGTCGCGATCGGGTACCTGCTCACGGTCCCGAAGCTGAGCCTGAAAATCCCCCAGCGTTATTTCGGCGCGTACCCGAGTTACTACCCGGTACCCACCAACGCGGCGGACAAGAAGCCGTACGGGTTCATCACCTACGGCGGCGCGCTCGACCTCAAAATGCTCTTCCCTATACCCGATATTATATCGTCGGCACGCCTCGGTTTCGCCATGAGCGTCAACCAGGACTTCAGTTTTTTGAAAGTCAGCTCCCTTGATCCGCGGGAGCACAACTTTCTCAGATACGGAAGGGGCATTCAGCGGGCGCTCATACTCTCCGGCATTGGCCTCGGTTTTCTCAACGATGCATTCGGAATCGGAGGAGGCGTGAATTTTAATTTCCACGGGAAGGGCAAGCTCGACGTGCAACTTCTGCTTACTGTGTTGGGAGTTAACCCGCCACAGTACCCGGTGACGCGGACATCATTGTCACTGAATATTGTTCCCGGCCCAACGGCAGGTGCATATTTCAGTCCGGGTAAATTGATAAAAGCGCTTGAAGGCCTTGATATAGGTGCATCGTATCGTTATGAAACAGTGTTCAAGCAGTCGCCATTCGATGCGAATAACCTTGTGCGTTTGGGTGTAATTCATCTCGGTGTATTTTATTTAATGGAGATAATGGATTATTACTCGCCGCACACGGTCAACGGCGGCATCGCCTATACCAGGTGGGACGTCACCCTATCCGCCGAGGTCGGGTGGGAGATGTGGTCCCGGGCCCATCTGAGAAAGGACCTGAAAGCCGGCTTCGTCGGCGTTCCGCGGTACCGCGATATCCCGGTCTACAAAGCCGGGATCAAGTACGACACGCCCCTTACCTGGCTGTCAGTCATGATGGGCTATTCCTACGTGCCTTCCATACTTCCCAGCAATGCCGAAAGCAGGCTGGGCATGAAGCTACAGCACTATCTCGCGGGCCAGCCGATCGGCGGCATGTACAACTATCTTGATAATGACAAGCACCTGGCTTCGGCCGGCTTTACGGTGACCATGCCCAAACCGACCAAGCCGGGAAGGCGCAACGGCCTGCTCTACTTGACCTGCACGTACCAGTTCCAGTACCTGGTGCCGCGAAGCGCGACAAAGCTGGGCGATCTCCAGGCCGTTGGTACGAATGCCTGGTACGATTCCTATCTGTACAATCCCGGCTACCGTTACGGCGGCATGAACCACAGTATAGCGGTCGAAGTGGGCACAAAGCTTTAGGTTATAGAATTCATCCAACGAAAGCCTCTGTGACAATAGTTTGATAGGCCCGCCGCGAGGCGGGCCTCTTTTTTGCCGGAACACAACGGAAAAGAGGGGTCTCCGGTGCACTTCTCAGTTGAACGTTTCACCAGCGTGAAACAAGCTCACCTCAATACATGATTTATTACCCTTCCTAACAAGAGGCGCCACAATAAAAACTGACGCGCCAGTTTAATATTTGACATTAATCTCACATGCATGTATTAACGTAACGTATC
>MIBH01000084.1:859-1112 GCA_001829455.1 Spirochaetes bacterium RBG_13_51_14 | reverse complement strand
ATCAGAGCGCGGAATACGTTCGTACCCAGAGCAGGAACGCATCAACAGACGCCGACGCCGTGTTCTATAACCCCGCCGGTACCGCCTTTATGAAAAAAGAGGGTCTGTATGTCATGCTCAGCTCCCAGACCCTGTATGTAAAAAAGGAGAGTTCTTTCAAGTTATGGGGTATACGCGGAAACGATCTATTGGGAAATCCCCTGCCCTGGGCGCCGCCAACCGCACTGGGAGAGCCTACTTTATATACGACAGA
>MIBH01000084.1:0-783 GCA_001829455.1 Spirochaetes bacterium RBG_13_51_14 | reverse complement strand
AAGGGCAAAAACTGGGCCGCCTTTCTCTATATAGCCGTTACTCAGGCTGTTCCGGATTTGTCCTTTCCCAACGGCGTCCCTGACCTGGACCGGGCTATTTTAGCCATGAACGAATCCCTCGCTCTCACAGTGGGCGACCAAATCGTAAGAGTCATGAGAAAAAATTACGCCAAACGGACGGAAATGTATATCAGCGGTACGGTCGGCGCTTCCTTCAAGACGGTCTTTGATTGGTTAGCAGCGGCCCTCGCCTTCCGATATATCCATATTACCGGCAATCAGAAAATATCCCAGGCTCCTATTGATATAGAATTTGAAACTTTGGGAACTATGAATGCTCTGCAGTATCCGATGTATATCGATACCGATGTGTTCGGTCATGGATTTGGATTTATTACCGGCCTCGACTTCAAGCCGCTGGAAAGCCTTAACATCGGCGTCAGGGTTGAATACTATCCGCCTATGGTATTGAACAAAAGGACCAATAAATTTATAGCGCATCCAACCATAGCGCAGTCGGGCCAGCTCAATCTGTTCTGCGACAGCATCTGGCCTCTCATCATCAATGATATAATCGCCGACGGCCCCACATCGCTGGGCGGCGTCCTGGATTTTACAGACATGGATCCCCGGTACCTTCACAATATCGGCAGCAAATTAAGGGTCACCTATCCACCCTCGCTTTCCTTCGGGGTGTCTTACAATATTCTGGAAAACCTGCGAATTGAGTCTTCGGTCGACCTCACCTTCCCGCGGGCGCGCGACCTGGACGGCCGTGAGGAG
>MIBH01000083.1:25758-31783 GCA_001829455.1 Spirochaetes bacterium RBG_13_51_14 | reverse complement strand
GAAAATCGGATCACACTGCTATATTCTTGGAATCAATGATGAGAAATCATTGGCCACACCCATAAAATCAAGCAAAACCGAAATATTGCCACGGTGATGGGTCTGGTGATTGAACCAGTGGAGAAGCAACTGCCATACGAGCCTGTTGACTTCTTCACCTTTATAATTCCTGTATTGCATGGCCCGGATAAAATCCTGGTCGTTCATTTCATGCATGAACGACTCTATCAGACCGTCCAATTCTTTCCGTATGTCAAATACCTTCCGGTAATCGTCATCTATTTCTTTTCTTATCGTTCGATCATCGGCGGCCAGGAGCGCGTTCCCCTGAAGGCACTTCAATTCAGGCTGATGTTTCTCAAAACGTCGCAGCCATATACAATCAGTCGTCACACTGTGCATGAATGTCTCAAAGACCGAATGAAAAAACGCCTTTGTTTCCATAATCATCTGCTCTTTTGTCAGGCCCTTGAGCAGCTCCATCAAGCTTGCATTGACGCTCCTATTATACAGCGCCAGTGATTGAAATATGTTTTTCATGTCCCCTCCTCTATCATTAGGTTGCAGCACGTGCCGCTTGAGTGAATGCGCCCGGCGCTAAACCGGGAATCCAGAATAAATCGCGGAGTGCCCATAAAGTAATATGGGCCATCCCGCCGAGAAAGTCAAGCACTGCGTTAACCCATCGAGCGATTTGCGTCACCGGTAACGTATATGCACATTAAAAACTCAAAGCTGATGCTATTTATTTTTTTATATCGGCACTGATTTATGATAGACAGGCATTAGATGCCGTGATTATTTTAAGATGCGCGTTACTTCTATTCGATATGAAATTTTTGCCTCTGGCATGCCGCGGCTTTCAGTGCGATCAAACCGCCGGCCGCTCCCTGTTTATGAGGCGCAACTATGTTCAATGGAGGTGTCTATGGCGACTTTCTGCATGTTCGGGAAATATTCATCCGATTCGATCAAAAAAATCAGTCCGAAAAGAACGGCGCAGGTCAGGAGTCTTATTAAAAAGCTGAAAGGCGAGCTGATCTCGATGTACGCGCTGCTGGGAAAATACGACCTGCTCTTCATCGTCAACTTCCCCGGCATGGAGGATGCGATGAAAGCGTCCATCGCGATAAATAAATTGACGGGCATTTCATTCACCACGCAGCCGGCTATTCCGGTAGAAACGTTTGACGCCATAGCGGCAAAAAAATAGTTTATCCGCGCTCGTATCCAGCGTAAGCCTTAGCGCCGCCTCCCGCGCTCGCACCGCAGGTCGGCACATTACCGCGTGATTCTTCCCACGCGCCGGGGCCGGCTTGTATCGGAGCTCGGCGCGGCGGCGGTCCAATAAATGATCCCAACCGGCAATTGTGATGGGGATGAAATCGCTGTCAGTCAGCGCGATATACCGGTGGCGGATCTTTTTTCTCGAGCTCGGCCCATCCCCGTGCGATAATCGCCGCCGCCATCGCCGTGCGCCACTTCTCCGATTTTTTCTTAAAAACAAGCTTGAGCAACGCTGAGAGGACCATAATTTCCATGAAGCGGACGGTCTGCTTTTTATTATTGACGACCACGGTTACGGTCGACCCGTATGTTCTCTTCTGGGGAATGATGAAAGAGGTGCCCAGGTCCCAGTCAAGCTCACAGATCGAAACCGCTGAGCTGGAGGGCCGATTCTTGATTTTCACCGAGCCCCGGGAAAAAATGAGCTTGCGGTCGCGGAGGCCCAGTTTGATCACCGCCCGGTAAATAAAATCGATTAGCTTGACCGGAACCCCAAGCGTGAAGTAACAAGCGCCCTTGACCTTGATAAGCCGTTTTACTTTTTTTACCACCCTCTTCCTTTCAAGGCGCGGAACAAGGATGTATTTTTCTGTTTTATCGACCCAGTTGATGGGTACGGTTTTTCCAGGTTTTTTTTCCATGCGTGAATTAATACTGCTGTTAAATTTCGCGCCTGATGAGGGCGCCGGCCGCGTTACAAGGCCTATCGCTGATAGAAGGTGCGTTCTTAGGGATGTCAATACTTTAATCGGTTATCCCCTGTCTTCTGCGATCCCAGGGGTGTCAACCGGTCCGATCAGGAGGAGGATAATATGATTGACTGATCGGGGGCCCCGTGTATCAATATAACGTCGATGTGCTGCTTAACCCGGAAGCTTAACCTGCCCAGAGCGTGCTAACCTGCTCGATTACCATCTCCCTTGAGGAACCATGATAGAGAGACTGCTCGTACATTATTCCGACGATGACTTCATTCAAAAGACAAGGGCGACATACCTTGTCTGGTTCCTCCTCATAGCGCTTCCGGTCATGACCCTGCTCTCGCTGGTGCTCTACTTCATAAATCGCGACGCGAAATCATTCGCAACGATTCCCGGCGTCGGCATCGGATGGTTGTTCGCCGGAATCGTGCTGTACCTCATACGTAACAGCAGGTACCGCCAAGCCTCAATAACAGGAGACCGGCACCGGGCCTCGGTGCGGTATAAATAAATTGAATACGTTCTTTTTATAATTGACTTTATCGGAACAATATTTATAGTAAGCATACCACTGCCAGAACGATATCTTAGAAAGAATACCGATGCATGGTTTAACGTTTATCGAGCGCGATCGGCAAATAAATCCGGAACGTCTTCACAGGGGTGACACAAATATATCAGGGATGGTGAAAATCACCGTCGGATAATCAAGGAGGATAACATGGGGACGGCAAAATGCGTTCATTGCGGGAAAGAGGTCTTTGAGTGGGCAACCGACTGTCCTTATTGCAAGCGGCCGATAGCCAATCCGGACGCCCCGACCAATGTCTCACCCGCGCCGTGGAAATGGAAGAAGGTTTCATACAAGAAAAAAAGCCCGGTGGGCCTTATAATCGCCGGCGTTGTTATAATCGGTGTCGTCGCTTTCGTCCTGTATTATTTCAAGCTCATAAAACTGTGATGATATAATTAATGCGAGTGGGGCCGGTCATCGGCACTCACCTTCTCTTGAAAAAAATCTTCGCTGAAGAATTTTGATTTGAGTGATCGGATGTATCCAAGGTATATGTTTGAATCCTGGTACGCATTACCAGCGGAAATCATCTCATGTTAACGAATTCAGGAGGTCCGCAATGAAAACCAAGGCTCGCGAAAGCACATTGAAAACCGGCGACGGTATCGAGCTTTTCATGTCGAAGAGCACCGTGGATCGCCCCGCTGCGGCGGTCGTCATTGTACACGGGATATGCGAGCATTCGGGGCGTTATGACTACGTGGTCTCATCACTCAATAAGTGGGGGTATTCGGTCTACCGGTTCGACAATCGCGGCCACGGCAGATCCGGAGGCGACAAGGCCTTTATCGATGATTTTTATCTTTTCATTGACGATGCCGACAGGGTCGTTCAAACCGCCAGGAATGAAAATCCCGATATTCCGATATTCATGCTCGGCCACAGCATGGGCGGTTTAATCGCCGCATCCTACGGCGTGAAGCACCCAGACACGCTTTCGGGCCAGATTCTTTCCGGCCCCGCAGCCATCGTCCTGCCCGCGGTCAAGGGCCTTGTGAACTTCGATTACAACGCCCAGGCCCGCTCGCCCATCCCCAACTCCCTGAGCAACGTCATTTCACGCGACCCCAAAGTGGTCCAGGCCTACGCGGACGATCCGCTCGTGCACAAGGAATTCACCATGAAGCTTATGGGCGAAGTCTTTATCAGGGGGGCTCAATGGCTTATGGACAACATGAACTCGTACGCCTACCCCTGCCTGATACTTCACGGCGGCGGTGACCAGATCGTTACCCCGGATGCCTCGCGGTACTTATACGAGCACATATCCTCGACGGACAAACAGATGAAGATATACGATGGCCTCTACCACGAGATCCTCAACGAGCCGGAGAGGGACACCGTGCTTAAGGACATCCATGGGTGGATCGAGGCCCGGATCAAGTGACGGCCGCGCCGGCATGCTGAACGGCCGCTCAGCGCCGCACGCGGCTCCGCGGCCAAACCGGAGACGCTCGATATAGTACGGCGCCCGGCCTTACCGCTTACCGGACCCGTCAATTTCGGGTCGAAATTGACGGGTCCGCCGCATTCCGGCGTGTAGCAGGTAACGTCGGTGAACGCACAGGTGTGGCTGCAGTTGGGGCATTTCTTCGGCGGGACCGCGCCCTGCAGCGTGAATCCGCATTCGGAGCACTTCCACCAGTTCTCGGCTTTCTGTTTCTTCGACATTGCGTTGTCTCCTCATTAAAGTCACGTAACGAGTGAATCGCCTTCGGCTATGCATCGCCCTTTTTCCCCTGCTTGTCAATCTATTTTCTATGATAACGCGCGCCAGCAGCCGGGCGGAGGGACCCCTGCGCGAACGCTCCCGGAGAGGACTTCTCACGATCCTGATCGTAACAGCCAGTCAGTGTCGTTCAGTCCGCCCGGAGCGTTTCGTGCAATTGCATCAGGTTTATGACTGCCGGATAGATATTTGTTATTGATTAAATTGATATATATCCTACCATAGGGCCGTATAATATTCTCGGCGCATTCTTTTAACATGCCTGCTGGATGATAGATATGACTGGTTTGCTCGTCGCGGCCCTTGCTTCATGGATGAACGTAACGGCCTATACATTCGATGATGCCGTTCGGGACCTCGCCCCCCGCGGCGGGGGAATCGCGGCCCTGCAGGAAATCTCTCGTGAGATGGAACAAACGTCATTGAATACGCAGAGTGACCGGGAAACGGAAGAATTCATGCAGTTCCTCCGAAAAACTCTGTACCGGTTCGATTTCATGAAGCTGTATGAAAGCCCCTACTTCACAGATCGGGGCGAAGGTTTCCGCGGAATCTCATTCCAGGGATGCAATAGGGAAAACCGATATCAGTATGGCATCATATCATCCGGAAACAACCGCTGCGGCATCTCCCGTCCCTGGGATTTCACCACGGAATACGCATTAAAAAAAAATGACCGCTGTATCGCGGGCGGTCTGTCGTTCATCGTATCCGTGAATTCGGCAACGGCAACGGCGCGGTATTCTCATAAAAACGCGCTATCATTCGCCGAGGGCCTCATCAGAGTGCTCGATCCCGCCAATATCAGGGCGTTACATGCTCCGGAGAGCGAAATCTTCGGCTCCATTGAGGGCGATTCCCGCCGCGTGATAAACGATTTCTCCCGCATTATGCTGAACGCGAACGGTGGCGCCGGTTCGACGGCGACGTTCGAGTGGGACATGCGTAATCCGAACAATGTCACGCTCCGCTTCAGCGCCGTCAGCGAATTCATGGACAGCTATTTTTTACAGTACGGTCTGAAAATATGGAGCAAAATAATTTTATCGGACGAGACGTTACAAAGCGAAATGAAAGCGCTGACAGCGAAGTTTCTGGATGCCTTCACAGCGGACCTGAGAATCAAAAAAAATTAAAGATGAACAGCTTTTTTTTCAATCTCACCCCCGACATCATTCTGAAGGCCCTTGAACAGAGCGGCCTCGAACCGACGGGGCACTGCATGGCCTTAAACAGCTTTGAAAACAGGGTCTATGATCTCAAGCTCGAGAACGGCTCGCATGTGGTCGCCAAATTCTACCGTCCCGGGAGATGGAGCCGTGAGCAGATAAAGGAAGAGCATGATTTCCTGCTCGAGCTGCGCGACGACGAGATACCGGTCTGCGCTCCTCTGCGCTTCTCCGGCGGGGAAACGATTCATGAAATCGAGGGGATCTACTACGCCATATGGCCCCGCACCGGCGGCAGGGTCCCCGATGAACTGTCGGACGCCGAGCTGCAGATGCTGGGCCGTCTGTGCGCGAGGATCCATAATAACGGCGCCGCAAAGGAGGCGGCGCACCGCATCCAGCTTACCGGCGTGACATACGGTCTTCAGCCTCTCGCCTTCCTTGAAGAGCATGATGTTCTTCCCGCCGGCTGCCGGGACCGGTATCGCACCGCCGTCAATGAGATAGTGACTATCTACGAGACGCTCCGCGCCGATGTTCCCTTTCACCGGATACACGGCGACTG
>MIBH01000083.1:25562-25632 GCA_001829455.1 Spirochaetes bacterium RBG_13_51_14 | reverse complement strand
AGGAAGAAACCGCGGACCTCGAGGAACAGCTGGACTTCATCCACGAGAACAACGGCGATATGCCGGAAAA
>MIBH01000083.1:11212-25485 GCA_001829455.1 Spirochaetes bacterium RBG_13_51_14 | reverse complement strand
AATGAGACGGCAGCGTCGCGCGCGACGCGCCTTCGAGACCGGGCATATGCCGTTGCGTCTCATACATAGAATCAGGGAGCGGACAGGAACCGGATGAATGCACGCCTCATCTGACGGCGCTCCGGTACTGCGCTATCTGCCTCGATACTGCCACGAGGTTCCCCTTCTCGTCCCACAATTCCCCGTCTTCCTCGAGAAGGCCGCAGGTGACAAACCGCGTGCGGAATATGCCTTTCACCCATTCCGTTTCAGGAATCCTCCGGACATTTACCGTAAATTCTATCGTAGGCACCCAGGCCGCCATGCCCTGGGTTGCGAATATGGGGGGCGGAAACGAATCCGCGATTAACAATATGGACAGCATGTCATACGGACGGTCGTTCTTAAATTTGATCCAGCCCCGGTGTTCGGATCTATCCGTGAGCCTGCCCTGCATCCATCCGGCGCAGACCGGGTCCAGGCGTATGTCCATGTTTTCCATGATGGTGAACTTCGGGATCGCCGGCAGAACGACGCACTTCTCCCGCGGTGCCACGTCGGGCGCCGTGGCTTCATAGCGCTCAAGAACACACTCTATTTTTTCATCGGCGAAGGTCCCCATGGCGCGGATCTTTTCATTTCCTCCCTGGGTGAGCCTGGCCTGCAGGCGGTTGAACTGGGTCGTTTGAGAAATTTCTTCAACGATCAGTTCCGCCTCGCCGGGAACGCAGCGGGACAGGTAACTGGCCGTCACGATCGGCGTTGACCGCTTGCTGCTCAGCTGCATCATGGCACTGGCCGTCAGGGCCATGAGGTACCCGCCATTGGGAGTGCCGTTCACCGACCAGTTGTCGGATACGGTTCCCTTATAACAGAGCCGATCCACCCCTGTCAGAGTCATATCTTCATCAAAAACATGCATGGGTGCCTCCTGTAATGGATCAACGATCGGCGCGCGGCCGGTTTTAATATCGAACAAAAATCGCAGGCCGTGTCAAGAATATAAACAATAGAAAGACCGGTATATAGAAGGTATGATAAGCAAATGGAATAAAAAAAGCTTGAAATGCCTGCCTAGCCGATTAATATTATTACGATGATACTGTAGGGGGAATGTGCTCATGGATAGAACTTTAACCTTAATTCTGATAATCGCTCTCTTTATATTCATCGTGATCCTCTGGAGACGCGTCAATAAATTATATAAAAAGCTATCGGCCATGGAACTGCTGGCCCAAAAAACGGCAACCATGATGGAAAAACCCGACCGGGGATATGAACCCGATTCGACAATTGAAGATAAGAAGCCCGCGTACGAATCAAAGCCTAAAACCGCAGCCCCGAAAATGATACAGCCGGAACCGGTGGCGAAAAAAACCGTTCCCGCAGAGAAAAAGCCGGATGTGACCGTCCAGCAGCGTGAACCATCCCTGAAGGAAATGAAACCGGCATCGCCGATATGGAAAAAGTTTGAGAAACAGTTCATCGAAAACTGGACCGGCATAGTGGGCGCCATCATCATGGTGTTAGGAGTAACCTTTCTGGCCATCTACGCCGCCCTGCGGCTTTCTCCCCTTAACCGATTTATCATGATGATAGTCATCTCCCTTGTTCTGCTAGGAATACATCTCTACCTGAGGAAAAAAAAGGGGTGGCTGCAAATTTCGTCCATCATTCGAAGCGCCGCCGGCGCCATCATCCTGTTTGCCTGCCTGGGAGCCGGAGGCATACCGGGACTTATGTGGATATACGACCAGTCCATTGCCCTGTCGCTTCTGGTATTCGGCATCGCCCTGAATGTTGTTCTCGGTTTTATCGGACCCAGTCAGATCTTCGGATCCTTTCATGTCGCCATCAGCCTCGCCGCCCTGGCGGTGGCGCCGCGCACCCCGGTAACGCTCGGGATTGCCGGAATCGTCGCGCTCTTCGGCATCATTATGAGCTACCGGAGCCACTGGGAATACCACCTTATCGTCACCCTGGCTGGATTCTTCAGCTATCATCTCTACTGGTATTTCTCCATAACACCGGAAATCAATCTTTCCCATTGGGCCGCCCCGCGGATAACCGGGCTCGCAACCATCGCGCTGGTCGGCATGGCTGCGTGCATCGTCCATTATCGGAAGACATATTCAGCCCGGCTGTTCAAATTCCTTCCTTTTCTGGTGCATCTCATGAACTGGTTCTTCATGGGGATTGGATTTATCTGCTACACCACCGGTTCAAAGTGGAACGCCATCGTCCTGGCCGCTGCCGGCCTGGCCGCATTCGTGCTATCCCGCAGGGCCAAGTCTCTCGCGATCCGCTGGCTCCAGGTGACCGACACCCTGGTGGCCGAAGCCCTCATGATCATCGCCGTCTGTACCCTCGGCCGGTGGGACGCCGACGCCTTCCTCATAACCGGCGTCCTCCACCTCGAAGTTTTCGTTTTCCTCATGGTCATGATGATAGAGAAGGACATGCTTCTCCGGCGTATCGGGGTCATCCTCCATTACCTTTCATTAGCGGTCTTCGTCATAGCCGCCCTGACGTTTCTCGATTATAATGACCAGTTCACGCAAGTGCGCAATCCCATCATGCTCGCAGTAATGATTACGCTGGAGACGCTCTTCCATATCTATTCGCTGCAGCACGCGTCAGACCGTATCGACATCATTAACCTGCTTAAAAAGGATGACGCGACCCTCGACCTGTCCGTCGGGGGTATCTTTTCTGCTGTTGTGGCCTTCGTCATGTTCGTGTATCTGTACCGGTACGCCTGGTCCGGATACGTTATGACCGCCTTGTGCATCGGTTTCCTCATGCTCCGCCAGAAGATACAATCCGCTGGCCTCTGGGCCGGCCTCTTCCTTCTCGTCGGCGGTATTCATGCCCTGTCATGGTATCATCTAGGCGAAGATTTAACAGGCAAGATAGCGGAATCCGCGATATACGGCGCTCCACTGTTTCTCATTACCCTGGCGGCCGCGAAACTATCATGGTTTGATTACTGGAAGAAGCACGTCGCGCGGCCGAGCATCTATCTTTTCACCCTGCACTTTATCATATACGTTTATTTTGTTACAAACCCGATATCGCCCTTTATACCGGGTGTGGTCTGGATTGCAGCTTCTCTCATCTATCTCGAGTTATCAATCAGAATAAAAAACAGGACATCGGGTGGCAACAAGACCGGCGCTGAAATAGCGCGGTTCCTTCTCCAGGGAGGATACGCACTTATACTCATCTTCCTCGGCCGCCATATCATGGTCCACCTGCAGTCGGAGCTCTTCATCGGGCTCATCAAGGTGCGCCTGCTCATCGAAATCTTCGCCATCCTGGTGCTTCTCTACTGGGCCACGGCCTCAGTGCCGAAAACCGGCATTTCGGAAAAAATCTGGAGGATACATCCCCTTGCCTGGGAAATCCTTCTTGTTTTCGTCATCATGACGATAGCCCTCGAGGTACCCGGCGCCTGGCATCCTCCGGTATGGATGATACTGGCACTGGTTCTCTTCATCGCCGGCCTTGTGTGGGAAGCGCACCTTTCCCGGTTCCGGTTCTATTCTATCCTCATCTACTGGACCACTGCTTTCTATGTCGCCTTTATCTCCAGCTCCACCGTAACACCATCGTCCCGACTGGCGGACCAGCCATGGATCGCCGGATTGGCCGCTCAGCTTCTCATGCTCGCCTACACGATTCTCTTCTATAAGCGCCGGGGCCTTGAAAATGTCGCGTACCCCTGGCAGGTAGGCGTCTTCCGGCGGCTGATCGTCGCCATCCACCGACGACACAACATCTGGATATTCTATCCGCTCTTCATTTCATTGGCGCTCTTCCTCTTCTGGAGCTTCGATCGTTCTATACTGACACTCCTGTGGGTGGCGGAGGCCTTTGGCATTTTCATACTGAGCCTGGTCCTCAGGGAAAACCATTTCAGATATATATCCATGGGAGGCCTGGCGGTGCTGGTCATCAGAATTATTGTTTACGACCTGTCGCAGACAGGCACCCTCACCCGCGCCCTGGTGCTGATCGGGAGCGGAGGGATCATGCTATTAATAAATATTCTCTATACCAAATATCGGGACAGGTTCAGCCTATGAAAGGTTTACGATTAATCGTTTTTATAGTGCTCATGACAGCAGCCGGCGGCATTATACTGCTCTTTGTTCTGATCAGGCCGCGGACGCCGCTTAAATATACGTTCGCGCCAGCATTTCAGCTCCTGGGCAGAAGCACCAAGGCCCTTGACCGGGCCCTCGCCAAAATGGTGCCGGTGGACGACATTGATGAATGGGAGTACGGCGACGCCATCGCCGCCCGATACGAAACCGATGAGGATATGAAAACGCCAGAAGGCAGGTATTGCAATGATTTGATTGAAGAAATATCTCGCCAAAAAAAGAAGGAGTTCGTGTACCGTGTTTTTATACTGCCGTATGAAGATCCCAATGCCTTTGCCCTTCCCGGCGGTGTTATCATGGTCACGGAAGGACTGTTCGATGTCATGAAGAGCGAGGCGGAACTGGTGGCGGTGCTGGCTCACGAGATGGGCCACATCGAGCTCTCCCATTGCTTTGACGCGGTGAAGTTTGAACTGCTATCGGAAAAAATCGGGAGAGCCTCCCTGGGTCAGCTGGCCGATATCGCCATGAACCTCATGCTGCGGCACAGCTACAGCAAGACGCAGGAGGACGAGGCAGACAATTATTCCTATAACCTCATCATCAACACGGAATACACCCCGTCCTGCGTCGGCAATGCATTCCGCTCCTTCCTTGACTGGGAGAAAAAGCAGGACAACCGCCAGGAGAAATCTGACGCAAATATTCTACGCGACTATTTCATGACCCATCCGCACATGGTCACCCGGGTCGAGAAATATGCCGAACTCGCAAAGCTATGGTGGAAAAAACATCCGGATGGGAGAAAATACCGGGGCGTGAAAAACCTGAAGGAACGCACGGCCTTGAACAAGAAAAAATTCGAGAAGGAGTTTATGCGGGAATGATATAACTTATCCGGCAATTGTGCCCAGGCATTCCCTGATAACGGGATATGCTTTAATCGAATAATAGAGCGCCACCGCATGCAAAGCGGCTCCCGCAAGAATGCACAGATGAAAGAGCCCGTGGAAGCCGATAACGCCCGGGGATCGAATCAACCGAATCCCAGAGAAGGGCCATGGGGATTATCGAAATCATGCAGAGGGGCGCGTAGATGTACAGGGGACCGACATACGATCCTGCCATCATGATGAATATGGCGCTGTGATCCAGCTTCAGCCACAGGCTCGTTTCGGTTTCACCGGCTTTTGTCGCGTGGTGAATGAAGCTTGATATAAAAAGGACCGCATAAGAAATCCCGGAAAGGAACACCGAAATCATAAGGTAACGATCGACATCATACGATGCGAGAATATAGGCAATTGTCACGATAATGCTGGCGACCGCCCCGGTTAGGTGAGAGAAGGAATTAAACAGTTCGTTGTGGGATATTTTCACGATGTATTAAAACCATCCTGTGAAATATGTTGTCTCTCAATACGACGCCGCTATGAACTGATATCAGTTTTAAGGATAATTAATTTATTTGAGTTAGGCGAATTTAATACATATCCGAACGACGACACGCGCCACTGCTGCGCGCACTCTCTGACCTATATTGTTTTGGGAATGGATACCGGACCGGTTTTATCAGCATACTTTCCCGTAACCGTCCCGTAAAATTTCCCTATCGTTTGCATATCCTTCTCAATAACGCCGGACGGCATGATGAGAGGGCCGGCTCCGCCGGTCTTGGTAGCGTAATCGAGATATCCGAGCAGTATGGGAACACGGGCGCCGGCAGCGATATGATAAAAACCGGTTTTCCAGTATTTCACTTTTGAGCGCGTGCCCTCGGGAGCAATGGCAATGACGAGTCTTTCATGCTCTGCGTATTTCCGGATCACATGGTCTACGGTATTGCCTGACGCGCTTCTGTCAATCGGCATGCCGCCGAGCAATTTTACGATCGGTCCGAACGGCCACTGGAATAATTCTTTTTTTGCCATAAAGTAGACATCCAGTTTAAACGCGAAGGTGAGAATTACGCCATAGAACACGTCCCAGTTGGAAGTATGCGGTGCGATGACGATGACATATTTTGACGTATCGGGCAATGATCCCACTTTTTTCCAGCCCAGGATCTTCAAAAAAAACATGGCTATGCCGAACAGTATGGTCTTTAAAATCGGTGTGTTGAATATTGTATAATGCATAAAGCTTGACTCCGCTTTGTTGCTTTGAAAACGGCGATACTATCATGTGTCGTTTTGCATAAGCACAGCCATTATTATTTCAAGTTACATCAATATTGCAAGTCATATTTTTTAATTATCAGGTAGAGAATCCCCTGCCCGGGTATTATACGCCATAATGATAATTATACTGCGTGTTCTGCACCAGTCTCAGCCAATGAAAGAAATTCAGCATTTCTCATAAATTGGCTGCGGTTAAATCTTCGGATTTTAGTTAAAAAAGCCGATACTATAAATATAACCCATCAGATAAAGAGAAATTTTATGACGAAAAATAATTACATTCTGATTATTGATGACTCATCGGTCAACAGGGCATTTATCGATTCCGTAATCCGAAAAACCGGTTATCCTACCATGCATGCCACGGACGGACTTGACGCCCTGGATAAATGCGTCAACATTAGGGATACCGGGGACTCAATCGCCCTCTGTATTGTCGATATCAACATGCCCCGGCTGGATGGGCTTGAATTTATCAGGCAGTTCAGGAAAATGAATCAACCGGCCCCCATCGTAGTGCTCACCGGAGAAGATGACGAAACAGCCATACAGGGGAATAAGCTTTTAGACGCGTCAGTCTTGATGTGTAAGCCCTTCAGCATCAGTGAGCTGCTATTCCAGGTCAATAATCTGCTGGGATTATAAATTATAGAATCCGGGTTCTCCCGTCTCAGTGCAGATCGCCTGCCGATAAATGAAAGCCAGCCGTAAAATGCTTTGACAAATACGCCTGCCGCGTCATATATTCTATCAATACATCCTGCCTTTCCGCGGTATTTCAGGATAAAATGAAGTAAGGAGCTCTTATGAAACCATGGATGATAGCTTTCATGTTAATGAACGGCGTGCTATTTTTTAGCCCGGTTAACAGCCAGGTTGACTACGGACAAGCCATTCTCGGCACCTGGGAGTTCGACCTTGGCATGGGCTACATGGCGACAATCGAATACCGGTCCGACGGCACCTTCGAGCAGAAAGTGGACGAGATGATAACCGGGGGGACCTATACGGTGAACGGCACCAGGCTGAAGACGGTCACCAGAGAGAAAGCAACGATGTTTACAATCATATCCCTGGTTGACAACAAATTAACCATCAAACGGGATAGAGACGGGCGAACCATCGTTTATATCAGGAAATAATTTTCATGAAGGCCGGATTCTGAGAACAAGGTCGCGGATGTTGCATGCAGTGACTGACTGCACGGACATGCTTGTACCCTATTGTATGGGCCCGTTTTCTACCGCGCGTCCACGCGGTTATTTTTTCAGCGCAAGGAGCTCTCTGCTGAGCATCTGGATATGCTTCTTTTCCTCGTTGATGATACTGTCGATTTTATCCTTCCCGAGTTTCTCCGGAACCAGATCCTTCATGCCCAGATAGAAAACGATGGAGTCCTTTTCCGCCGACAGGGCGCTCATGATGATGGACTCTATTGAAGACATGTCAATCTGCTTCTTATAGAAGACGCGCATATCGGCGAGGGCCTTCAGGTACAGCACCGCTTCATCCATGGGATCGAACACCGTCGGCTTCCTGTTGGTTTCAGAGAGCGATGCACGCATCGCCGCGAAGGTGTTCTTGTGCATCACCTCCATGGTGGAAAGGTCCAGGAGGAACTTTTTATAGCGGGAATCGGTTATGGTTTCCGACGCTGTTCGGTAAAAAACCGCACCGTTTTCCTCTATATTTTCAGCAATTTTAAAAATATCGTCCGCATTGAAATCAAACGCCATGTCGCCAGCCTCCTCGAAAAATCAAAATGCGTCTTCCCCGGTTCCACCGCCTGCGGCCGGAGGACCGAGACCGGTTCAGTAACGATCTCAGAACGGATATTTTTTGTCAAGAATATAGCATACCCCTCGAGCAACGGATCAGCGCCTTATCCGGCACCTGACCGAACCGGCGCCGGCGGTCGTGGTGGCTATAGAAACTGGTGCGCCTCGCTTTTTCGCATCGCACATGTATCGTCCATACCTGCCGCAATACCGGAGGCCGGGTTATCGATAAGCGATAAAATTCATTGACAAATTCATCATAGGCGGTGCATTTTAAGTAATCATATAACGTTTGATTATATTGATGATTTGATTCATCAAGAAAACATTTCTATGACGGAGATACGGAATGATTCCGCAGTTTTTCGTTCTTCGCTTCGGGATCCATGGAGGATTCGCGGCATTATGATAGATCCGGTGTCCATCGGGCTGCCGGATATTCATACCGACAGCCCGACTAATTCCCGGGATAGGCTGCGTGCTCGGTTTTTTGGCCCAACATGATATGAACTATAACGCGCAAAGAAAAAAGGGAGAAAGAATATCATTCAAAAGGCTGCTCGATTGCATCAAACCGGGAAGCAGGATCTTCGTCTCCACCGGCCCCGCGGCCCCGATGAACATTCTCCACCGCCTTTTCACATCGAATCACCCGAATCTGGTTGATATTGAGATCATTCAGCTCGTGATACTCGACGAGGAGCTGCGCGATTACGATTCGATGACTTCGGATATCCGTCTGAAGACCTTCATCGTCGGGGAGAATATCGGGAAAGAGCTCAAGACGGGCAATATTGATTTTATCCCCACGAATATAACGCAGATACCGTATTTATTCGCCACCAACTCCCTCGGCATCGACATCGCTATAATCCAGACATCCCCGCCAGACGGCAGGGGCCAGTTAAACCTCGGCATCGTCGCCGACGTGGCGGACTGCGTCGTAAAAACCGCGCCCCTGATCGTCGCGGAAATTAACCCCAACGTGCCGCACACCAGCGGAGAAACGACGCTCTCCATGGATCAGGTCGATTATGTCATCGAAAGCAAGCGTAAGCTGATCTCCCGGAAAAGGCCCTCCTACGACCCGGTGCTGAACAAAATCGGCTGGCATGCGGCGAACCTGGTCGAGGACGGAAGCACCATATCGATGCAGTACGGCGGAATGTATGAGGCGATCGCGGCGCACCTTAAAGGGAAAAGGGACCTGCGCGTCTATTCGTATGTCATCTCCGATTGGGTTATTGATCTCATCGAATCAGGCGCCATCGCTCCCCCCGTAACTGCCGGTGAAGATCGCCCGATAACCGCCAGCTCATGTTTCGGAACGCAAAAGCTCTACCGGTGCGTCGACAATAATCCTCTCATCACGATTCTCCCCCTTATCCAAGCACGATACCAGGCCTACCTGGGGACCCTGAAAAACCTGATCAGCATCACCGACGTTGATAAGATCGATATATCGGGCGATACGGTTGTCCCGCCCCGGTGGGACAACAGGCTCTCGGGGTTCGACGGTAAGCTTGACTTCGCCCTCGCGGCCATACGATCGAGAAACGGCAAATCGATCGTCACCCTCCGCTCCGTCGACCGGAACGGAAGGAGCAACATCGTCATACGGCATACGGATCGCGCACGATGGATCCGGTCGATGCTCGGCTCGACGCAGTACGTTGCAACTGAGTACGGCGTCGCGAACCTCATCGGCAAGTCCATTCGGGAGCGGGCGCTGGCGCTGATTGATATCGCGCATCCCGATCACCGGCGGGAACTGCTGAGAGGCGCCAAGGCCGCCGGCATACTCTACCGGGACCAGATGTATGACGTTAAAAACAGCATACGGTATCCCTATCATCTGGAGACCGTTTCAACATTCAAAAAGGATCTCACGGTCAAGTTCCGGGCAATCAGGCCTTCCGATGAAGACATGATGCGGCGGTTCTTCTACAATTTCTCCGATCAATCGCGCTATCTGCGGTTCTTTAGTCAGATAAGCGCCATGCCCCACAAAAAAATGCAGATCTACGTGTCGGTTGACTATACCTCGTCGCTGTCCATCGTGGCCCTTATAAACCAGCGGGGCACCGAGCGTATTATCGCCGAATCCCGTTACGCCTATGACCCGCAGAAGGATGTCTGCGAGATAGCCTTTCTGGTGGACGAGGAATTTCAGGGGTTGGGAATCGGGACGTTTCTTGTTGATTATCTTCTCAGGATCGCGAAAAAAAACAACATCAAACGACTGCGGGCGGCTGTCCTTCCCGGGAATAAAAATATGATTAAAATATTCTCCAACGTGCAGTATAACCCGGAAATACAGTACGAGAAAAATGAAATCATATTTGAATTCAGATTAACATGACGGCGGCACGTCGATCGGCACGGTATCGTTCCGGAGCTCAAATCACTTCGCAGCCGATGAGGATGATGTCGTCATTAATCGGCGCACCGCCCCTGAACCGGTCAACTTCAGCAATGATCGCGTCCAGCATGTCGCCGAAATCAGTCCGGTTGGCCTTTTCCAACAGCGCCGGGAGCTCATCAAACCCGAGTATTTCACCCGCTTCGTTTTTAATTTCCGGAATGCCGTCCGTATACAGGAACAGACGGTCCCCTTTGCTGAGCGGCAGCGTACGTTCCTCGTATTCCACATCGTCAATCATGCCGAGTATCGTTCCGCCGGATTCAAGCATTTCGAATGTACCGGTGGCCGTCCGGTAAATAATGGGAAGCGGGTGCGCGCCCTTGGCAAAGGTAAAGTAGGCCGGGGCGCTGTCATCACCCGCACTGAGGATGCCGTAGATCGCCGTTAAAAAATAGGAAGGCATTGCGCCGATCAGATTCCTGTTCAGTTTTGTCATGTACTCCTTCGGCCGCGTCCCGTACTTCCGGTACATCCGTTCCGTGGTCGATTTGAGCAGAGCCAGAAAGAGGGCCGCCGCCACCCCGTGCCCAGCGACATCGCCGATGAATACCGCGATATCGTTATTCTCAAGCTGGGTAAAGGAAAAGAAGTCGCCGCCGATCGCGTCCAGCGGCAGATATCTGAAATCGATTTTAAACAGTCCCGAATCCGGAGGTTGATCGGGAAGGAGTTCCCGGTTGATCCTCTTGGCAACTTCCATATCCCTTACAAATATTTCATTACGCTGCCGGAGCTGCTCTTCGTTCTCGCGGAGCGCCTCCTCGGCCCGCCGCCGCATCAGAATCTTGTGCAGATCGATGGCGACAAGCTGAAGCTGGCTTACGTCATCTTCTTCATAATTCACGGTCTTGTTGCCCACCCCGAATATGAAGCGAACCCGATCCCCCTCAATAAGCGGAACACTCAGGAAGCGCTGCAGCTGCACATGCCCCGGCGGAAGTCCCTTTTGATTGGGTGAGTTAGGAAAATCGTTGTAAACGACCGGCCGCTTGAGATGGACGCAATCCGCCCAATTGCCCGCCTTGCCGATCGCATAATGGCTGTCGTAAACCGCCGTGCAGGTGGTGAGCGCCTGGCGGTTCCATGTGGTCAGGATGATTGTGTTCTGGTCATCGGATACCTGGTGGAAGAAACCGATTACGCTTTCGGTGATTCTGACTGCTCTCTCCAGAAAGAAATCGAAAAGCTTCTCATCGGTGAGCTGTGGGGCCAGCGCGTAGAGATCCAGAAGGAACCGGGTCAGCTCGGCGCCCTTGCGCTGCCGTCTTTCTGCCTGCATGCGCTCGGTGATATCATTGAAGACGACAACCGCACCGATGGAGGTTCCCTTCGCAATAATGGGGGTGGCGATGTACTCCACGGGAAAGCTGGTGCCGTCCTTCCGCCAGAACAGATCGCTGGAAGAACGGCGGGACGCGCCATCATGGATCGTGGCATGGATGGGGCACTCTTCAACCGGATAGGCCGATCCGTCGGACCTGGTATGGTGCGAAAGGGCGTGATGCATCTTCCCGAGCATCTCCGCTTCTTCCCATCCGCACATCCGGAGGGCGGCCTGGTTCACAAAGGTGACCCTGCCGTCGACGTCTATCTCGAAGATCCCCTCTCCGGCGGCGAGCAGAATGAGCTCGATCCGCCGTTTCGTCTTTTCAAGTTCCGCGGTCCGCTCGTACACGAGCTCCTCGAGTCGATCTCGGTACTGCCGCAGTTCATCCTCAACGAGCCTGCGCCTGGTAATATCCCGGTTGCTTCCCCGGATGCCCATGAATATTCCCGGCGGATCAAAGACGGGCTGGCAGAAATGCTCAATCCAGATCGCGCTCCCATTCGGCTGTACGATGCGGAACGTTATCTGCCCGGGCATCTTTTTCGCGACCGCATGGTTCACATGCTCTGCATAGCGGGGTTGGTCATCGGGATGAATGATCCGCATCATAAGATCGGGATCAGCCTCAAATTCGTTCGCGGCATGCCCCGAGATGCGCTCGCAGGATGGAGATGAATAGATGAAGCGTCCCTCCGGGCTTGTCCAGAATTCCCAGTCATACGTATTGTCCGCAACAATGCGGTACTTGGTCTCGGCAGCGCGGAGATCCTCCTCCGCCCGCCTTCTCTCGGCAATCTCGGCCGCCAGTTCATCTCCCGTATGAGAATCTGAGGGCTCTCTGCCGCCCCGTTTCCGGATCGCGGCTTCAAGACCAGCGGCCAGGGATGATAATGCCTCGGGCGTTCCGCGATCAATGGCATCATCAAGCAGCTTCCTGAGTCTTTTTAAGATTCTCTTATCCATGGTCCGTACCGCCATGTATTGTTGCATAAACGTAGTTTCTGACGTGGCTCATGAAACCGTATATAAAACTACTATGGCGCTGATCGTGCACCGTAACTCAGTTTATTAATAGTGCTTCCCATGTTTGGGGATGCACTCTTAATGCTCCTCACACCTCCGATGGCAAGTCGGATGCTCTTATATTCGGTGAACTGAATATCACACATAACTGTTTCTTATACCATTGTATACTATATCTCCGACAATTGCAAGTGCTTTAGTTTTCAGATCATTGATATGTATCAGATGAAACCATACGGTAAAGCATAGGCCTGAAGCACCTGGATAAACCGACAGGGATATGTCGACGCAGTTGAATTATAAGAAAATAATTCGACTTCAGGACTCATTCAAGGATATGGGAATAGGAATTTTACGGATTGAAAAATCAGATCTGGAACACGGTTCTTTCATTCTTACGGTGTCCGAGGATCTGGAGTGCTCCGGACTGCCGGAGTTGCATTATGAAGTATGCGTCTATGATGAAGGTTTTATCTCCGGCATGCTGGAAAATTTTTCAGGGGGGCGATTTATCGTAAAGGAGATCGAATGCTGGTGCACCGGAGGCCGCACCTGCCGGTTTACCGCCGCTGTTGCCGGCTAACATTCCATGTCATGCAATACAATACTGATATCACCCGAACCCCAGGCAGAAGGCGTCACAATTATTCCCGATGGCGTCATGGTTGTACCCCCCTTCCAGGAGCGCGTAGCGTCTCCCCCGGCACAACTTCTCTGAATACGCTTTCATCAGCCGGCCCAGCTCGGTGTAGTCTTCCGGATACAGGAGACCGCCCCAGTCGTCGATTCCCTGGTCGAATCCCGCAGACGCGACAAAGATATCGATGTCCTTCAGGTTCTGTATATAACTCTCAACCTCGGCGATGTAGCCGTCCCGCTCATAGGACATCGGATTCAGGATCGACACCCTGAAGCCGTCTTTCCGGTTCCCGAGAATGTTGATGTTGCCGTCGCCGGTGTGAAGGTCGAAATCAAGCACGAATGCGCTGTTGATCTTTCCCTCGGCGCAGAGCTTGAGGAGGCTGATGCTGATGTTGTTGAAATAACAGAAGCCCCAGCAGGAATCCGCGGATGCGTGATGTCCCGGCGGCCGTATCACCGCGAAGGCCGGATCGCCCCGGTAGGCGTGTTCGGCCGCGAGGATTGCGCCGCCCGCCGCCAGGGACGCCAGTTCGTACAGGAGCGGATCGCTCCGTATGCGCTGATAATGGGCGCTTCCGTGCGCGCGCAGGATGTCCTCCTCAGAAGCCGGTTCAGGTCTGATAACCTCGCAGCGGTTCTTCGTGCGCGAGATGATATCCATGATGCCGTCAAGGCGCCCGGGTGCGGCCGCGGGATCATGGGCGTAATCGGAATTGTAGTACCGCTCGTGGAATATTATTTTCATGTTTCAATCTCCGCTGTTTTCATCGGCCTCCTCTTCCCAATCCTCATCGAAATCGATCATGTCGG
>MIBH01000083.1:0-11202 GCA_001829455.1 Spirochaetes bacterium RBG_13_51_14 | reverse complement strand
CGCGGGAAGCTCCTCGACCTTCTTCAGTTTTTTCTCGATGGTGCGGGACTTTTTCGAGGCGCTTTCAATGGTGTTGCTCGCCTCCTGCAGCTTCTTGTGCGTCCTGTCGAGAAGATCGCCGAATCTACCGAATTCGGTCTTGACGGCGCTCAGGAGCTTCCAGACCTCGCTGGAGCGCTGTTCGACGGCCAGCGTCCGGAACCCCATCTGGAGGCTGTTCAGGAGCGCCGCCAGCGTGGTGGGGCCCGCGACCACGACGCGGTATTCCCGCTGCAGCACGTCGCAGAGGCCGGCCCTTCGTATGATCTCGGCGTACAGCCCCTCGGTGGGCAGGTACATTATGGCGAAATCGGTCGTTCCCGGCGGATCGATATAATTTTCCCGTATGGTTTTGGCCTCCTTTTTTATCACCACCTCGAGCTGTTTCGCCGCCTCATCGGCCAGAACGGAGTTGGCCTTCTCCTGCGCGTCGACAAGCCGCTGGTAGTCCTCCTGGGGAAATTTTGCGTCTATCGGGAGCCAGACCATGTCGTCGCGGTCCCCGGTCCGTCCCGGCAGCTTGATGGCGAATTCCACCCTGTTGCTGCTCCGCTTTTTGGTAACCACATTCTCTTCATACTGCTCCGGTGAGAGCACCTGCTCAAGGAGGATGCCCAGCTGTATCTCGCCCCAGATCCCCCGGGGTTTGACTTTGGTGAGAACGTTCTTCAGATCGCCCACGCTCGCCGCAAGGGTCTGCATTTCGCCGAGCCCCTTGTGGACCATCTCGAGCCGTTCGCTGACGAGTTTGAAGGAATCCCCGAGCCTTTTTTCCAGAGTGGACTGAAGCTTCTCGTCCACGGTTATCCTGATCTGATCCAGCTTTTTGGCGTTCTCGTCCTGAAGGTGCCTGATGCGCTCCTCGATGGTTCTCCGCATGCCTTCCATCTTCTGCTCGTTCGTGTTTGTCAGGTTGATCAGCTGTTTTGAAAACGAATCGAGCTGGTTTTTATTGCTGGAGAAAGCGTCGTTCAGACGATGCAGGATGGAATCGCTGAATTTTCCGAAGATTGTCATCAGCTCTTCCCGCGATTCCTTGGCGGCTCTCGCTGATTCAAGCCTGTTCTGCGACACCTCGCCCTTGATTGCCTCTTCGGCCCCTTTAATGATTTTCTCAAAATACTCCAGCGCCGATTTAAACCGGACCAGCAAGTTTTCGTTACTTGCCCTGGACGCTCTATATGACAGGTAGGTGTTAATCAGAAGTACGATAAGAACAACCGCGAAAATAATAATCAGAATCCCATTCATCAAGTATCCTCCCACAGGATATGCCGTCTGACAAGAACGGAACGCAGGAATTGTCCACAGCGAACCGTCCCCCATACGGAACAGCATACGCCATATCCAGTAGTATATTTCAATAACAATTGATCGATGCCGTAAAATTTTGTGAATTCACTTCGCAAAGACTCTCATATTGATCGGTTTCATGAGAGAACTCTTAAAATGGAGGCACATCCAGTGCTGCACAGGCTGTTTCTCAACATCCTGCTCCATAGGGTTGTATTAATTCTTGACAGAACGCTTTCAGGTGCTACGATGCTGAACGATATCTGGTACCGAGCGGATCGTGTTCATGCGCTGATGTCGCACATTCAGGGTAATTATCTGCCCGTATCAAAAGCTGGCGAAATCCATAGCCTCCGATGGCGCCGGAGAGGGAGTCATGCTGCTGTCATGTATTATGCCGCAACACGGTTATCATACTCCGTATGGATTCACTGGTCCCATATAACATTCACAGGAGGTCTCTATGCCCGCATATTTCGAAATGTACAAAAACGCAAAGGGTGAATACCGCTTCCGGTTAAAGTCCGCCAAGGGAGAAATCCTCGTCGCGAGCGAAGGTTACGCCTCCAAGCAGTACTGCCTCGCCGGTATTGATTCGGTTAAACTAAACGCCCCAAACGCTCCAATTATGGAATTAAACCCCGAAAAGGAACTCCTGAATGCCTGCAGCCAGGGAAACCTTGATGCGGCCAGGAAGGCGCTCGGCCAGGGAGCGAATCCAAACGCGATCGGTGCGGACGGCGATTCGGCCCTCAAGGAGGCCGCCGGATCGGGAAACCTGGCCGTGGTGAAGCTCCTGGTGCAGCGGAAGGCGAATATACATCAACACGACTTCCACGGCGAAACCCCCCTCCATAAGGCCAGCGAGGAAGGCCATACCGCGATCATCCAATTCCTGGCTCAGCGGGGGGCCAAACTTGACGCGCGGAACAATCTCGGCAACACGCCTCTCCACAAAGCGCTGCAGAAAGGCCGCACTGCGGCCGCACAGGCTCTCATCCGATCCGGGGCGAAAACGACAATCCTGAACAACGATGGCAAAACACCGGCGCAGATCGCCGGGGAGAAAGGCGTGAAGCTGGCGGAGAAACCCGCGCCGGCGAAAAAGGCGCAGAAGAAGGCCCAAGCGAAAAAGTCCGTGAAAAAGAAGAAATGATCGAGCGGTTCGCCCGCACGGCCACGGGACCTGACGCATGACACGGCGGACAACGACCCTATCGGCATGACAGCGAGCGGGATCATCTCGCGACTACGCGACGAACTTGACCGGACGTTCACGACGCTCAACGCGTGGCTTGCGGAGGATGTTTCTGTAAGAAAATTCCGCTCACGGCCGGATGAATGGAGCATTGAAGAAATCCTCGAGCACGTTACCCTGGCGAATCATTATTTATTGATACTTATCGAGAAGGCCCGGAAAAAGGCCCTGAAAAATCCGGACCCGTCGCGCATTAAATATGAGCTGGAGGGCTACCGGCTCACCAGTCCCCGCCTTGAGGAGATCGGCGTTAACAACTCCTTTCCATGGAATTGTCCCCGGCACATGATGCCCACAGGTAAGAAAACGCCGGACCGCATGCAAGCCGAGATGGCAACACAGGAAACGCGGCTCAGGGAAAGCCTTTCGATGATGCAAAATGGTGAGGGAGTATTATGCAGAACGGCCATGTCAGTTCATTCACTGGGCCGGCTGGACGTATATCAGTATATTTATTTTCTGTTAATGCACGCGCAGCGGCATATCCAGCAGATGGAAGAGACGGCGTTCGGATGCAATATAATTAAGAGGTCATGAAAGGCCGTCCCGCAGCAATTTCCGTCCGCCATCAATTCGTCAAGCGATCCCTCACATACTCCCGTATCGCATCGTAATACGCCCGCGCCACGGCCTTGACCCGCTCCGGGATTATACCGTCGCTGATAGCCGCCAGCCGCGACGCCTCTTCCCGGTAATTCTGCTGAAGCGGCTCGCCCAGGCACAGGGCACCGCGGACCAGCCGGGTCATTCTCAAGTTTCGAGCGTATATTCCCTCCCTGCAGAGGCCGACGCGGATTGACCCGGGAAACGGCCTGTCGGAAGTCGGCACGTCAAGGTATTTCTGGAAATTTTTGATTACATATGTCGAGTAGCGGATGGAATCGTCCAGGTCGGGTGAAACCACGAGCCGAAGGAACTCGATCCGCGATTCGATGGTGTCAAGCTCTCCGGGGAGAAAGCATCCAGGTACAAAAACCGAGCAGAAATTCTTATCTATTTCGGTTATCGATTCCACCACGTCCCGGACATCTTCCATCTGGTCGCAGCACGGCCCGTTCTTCTCCATGATCGCCTTGATACGCACATACTTGTTCCGGTATGCCGTTTCGCTGTCCCTGGCGTCATAGTGGACCAGCGCCGTGACATGCGGCCGGAATGAGTTGATGATCTTTGCCCGGTATGGCATTTCGAACTCGCTGTTGAAGAACTTGAGGCGCGCCCGGTCGCCGGACCGTCGCAGGAGCCATTCCGCTGCTTCGCGGCTTATATATTTATTCCTCAGTTTTTCCCGCACCGCCCCGGGGAAATCCCGCCGCACCCACCGGTTAAAGGAGACCGGGTATACCTGCCGGTTCGTCTCGCGCGTGAGCATAACAGACGCCCCATCCATCTCCAGCATCTCTTTTAAACACCGGGCCGTGGCAAGATTGAGCTGCGCCTCATAAAACGAAAGCTGGCTTCCGTCAGGGGCGAACAGTCGTATATACTTGCCTTCGCGCACGGCTTCCTCCATGGATCCGGCGCTGTGCCCGGGGTCAATCGCGACGCGAAGCCCGGCAAGGGGGCGCGCCGGGTCAGTCCCCGGATTGAAACGTTTTTCATCAGCGGACCGGATGCTTTTGATAAAGTCGGCGGTGAACCGGGACCCTCCCTTGGATTGATATGTGTTCCGGATTTCCCTGTCGCCCAGGACCCGGAACACTTTAATGAAGATGTCGTACTCATCCTTGAATATCCTGCATTCTATGATCCCCGCCCTTTTGTCAGCCGGCGTCGCATACATGGTTACCGAATCAGATTCGATGGAAATGAATTCCCGCAGGGAATTGTGCCCCACCAGGAGCTCTAGCCGTTTGTTTCGCTCATCGCAACCCGTCGCTGCGATAGCGACCATAATGAGTGATGCGAATTGAATATGATTAATAAACCGTCTCATACCTACCCGTTAAATATCGTATCATCATACAAATGAAATATATACCAGCTGAATGTTGATATTCTCGACGATGGTATCAAATAACATTCAGTTTATATGTAACCGTCAATACATATTTTAACCGCCGGGATACCCGGTGATACGGTTATGCTTCTCCTAAAACATCATTCATGGAGGAAACAAGCATGGAATGTACGGCTCATGTGCCCACGCTGAGCGTCATGACAGACAGACCTGTTTGTTTAAAACATAAAATAAAATTGACATGCAGCTGTTTTAAATAAAAAGTTCATAATGAGATCATCATGAAACGAAAAAAGATCATGATTATAACTGACTCGACCGTCATGCCGCGTCCGGAAATCAGGTATGAGGATACATGGATCTATCTATTGAAAAAGGAATTTCCCCATTACGACGTCATCGACCGGCCGAGCCGGGGCGGCACCTCAATCCGTCTCGTTACCGAAGGCGGGGGCGGCGTAGACCTCCTGGAATACTACATGCCGGACATCGTAATACTACAACAGGGCATAACGGAATGCGCGCCGCGTCTTTTTGACCAGCGGGGATGGGAGTACTATATCGTCAGCAGAGTACTTCCGCCGCGGATCAGACAGCGGTACATTGATTATGTGAAAAAACACCGGGTCCGCAATCCGGACATACCCTACGTGCTCCCGGAGCAATTCAGGTCGAACATCGCCAACTTCTTCGAACGTGCCGGAACAATATCGGCCCGGGTACTGGTAATACCGATACTGCCGCCGAACAAAGAATATATCCGTAAAAGCCCCCATATACAACAGAACGTTGACCGCTACAATGCCATATACCGCGAGACGGCAGCACTGTTCCCCAACGTCCAGGTGGTGGACATCTTCCCAAAAGGGACCGATATCAATGATATATCAATCGACGAAACCCATATCAAACCGGCCGGCCTGAGAATGATATTTGACGCCCTGATGCCCTTATTGTGACGGCCGGCCGTTCCGAGGCAGGGCGCCGGACTGAACTATATTTTTAAGAATCAGCAGAGATTATTTTATTTACTTTTAAAACGCGTGGATCTAGAATGTCAGCGGTGCTGAATCATTGCTAATGAATATCATCCCCCTGACCGGGGGTGGGATGAATCATGAACCTGAAAAAAAAGATAGCCATCATCATCGCATTCTGCATTATCCTTTCCGCAAGCTCCATTCTTATCATTACAAAGATATTCGATAAGACCGAGGACATGCTCTTCCTTAAATGCCAGATGGAAGCCCTCATCGGATCAAAGGTCATGAACACATTCATGGAGCTGATGATCCACACCAACCAGCTTACGGTCGGCCAGGTCGTGGATACCGATTATGTCGAAATTCAGGGAACCAGCCCGAAAAAATATACTACCAAATACGACGCCATCTTCGACACAACCATTCAGAAATTTGAAGACGAGTTCCTCAACGATCCGGATGTCGTTTTCTCGATCATCATCGACAAGAACGGCTATGTGCCCACGCACAACTCGAAATATTCCAAGCCTCCGGATCAAAACGAAAAAGAAAACCTGTATTACAGCCGCTCGAAAAGAAATTTTTCCGGCAAACCCGAAATAAGAGAAATACTGCAGTACCGCGGCAATGGCATCGTAAAATACCCGTACCACCGCGACACCGGGGAACTCATGTGGAACATAGGAACGCCGGTACAACTGCGCGGCGCGCATTGGGGATCCTTCCTGATCGGGATATCCCTGCACAGAATTGACATCATCAAAAACCAGGTGATCATTATCACCGTGACAATCATGATCATCATTCTGAGTTTTACGCTTCTCATTATAATGGCGGTGATACCGCAGAAATATCTCCAACCACAATCGCCACCCAAAAAACCGGATACTGAGTAAGTCCCGAATGTCCCGCACTTCAAGAAACATTCCGGAAACGCCGTTTCATTATCAACATCCATGACATGGGCATTTTCAATTCACGTTGTTTTTAAATTGACATATCAAACCCGGTCAAATCATAATCACACCGTTGATAGCGGTAACGCCCCGGCCAACTTTTAAGACTACGGCCGCTGCGTATCACCCTCTATCGACAGCAGCATACCATGCACAAAGGATTCCAAGGCCATGAAAGAACTGGACGCATTCCGCGAAATAGCCGGCAATCCCTACGCGTATGCCGCGCAGTGGAAGAAGAAAACGGGAAATAAAATCGTCGGATATTTCTGTTCGTACACTATAGAGGAGATAATACACGCCGCCGGCGCCCTTCCCTACCGGATTTTCGGCACCACAGAGCATATCATCCGCGCCGACGCCCACCTGCAGGCCTACTGCTGCTCGCTGGTGCGGGGCGGCCTGGAGGACGCCCTCGCCGGAAAACTTGGCTTCCTCGACGGCACCGTCTTCCCTCATACCTGCGATTCAATCCAGCGCCTCAGCGACATCTGGCGCCTCAATGTCGGGTTTCCCTTCCACGTGGACGTCATACTGCCGGTAAAGCTGAACAGCGCGAGCGCCCGCGGATACATGACCGACGTCATCCGCACATTCAGGGCCGACATGGAAATGGCGCTATCCCGGTCGATCGACGACGCGATGCTTGCCGAGTCCATCAGGCTCTACAACGGCATCCGCGCCGGTATTGAGGAAATCTACCGCATGCGTTCCGCGGATCCCGGTATCATTTCCGGCAGCGACCTGTACGCCATCGTAAAGTCGGCCATGGTCATGGACCGGCGGGATCTGTCCGTCATGCTAGCGGATATCATAGCCCGGCTGAAAAAAAAATCCCCGTCTAAAAAGAAATACCGGAGGCTCATCCTGGCCGGCGGGATATGCACCCATCCCGACATCTACCCGGTCCTCGAGAAGGCGGGAGCGGCTGTCGTATGGGACGAGCTCTGCACCGGCACGCGCTTTTTCGAGGGCGCGGTCAAGGAGTCCGGCGATCCGGTTTCTGCCCTGGCGGAGCGATACGCGGAACGAATCAACTGCCCCGCCAAGCACGCAAGCGTTGACGCCCGCGGCAGGAACCTGGTGGATATCGTGAAACAGCACCAAGCTGAGGGGGTCGTCTTCCTCATCTTGAAATTCTGCGATCCCCACTCGTTCGATTACCCCTACCTGAAGGAATACCTTGATCGGGAAAACATACCCAGCCTGCTCCTTGAACTTGAAGAGCACACCCCGCCTGAAGGCCAGCTCGCCACCAGGTTCGAATCATTCATTGAAATGCTCTAACGATGGAGAATACTATGCTCGATGATGCGGTATCGAAAGACCCTGAAGAAGAAAAGAGAAAAATAAAATCCGTCAAGCGGATGAAGGAAATAATGACCCAGTACTTCATCGAGGCAAAGACGGCGAAGCAGCACAACAAGATCGTGGCCTGGATAACGAGCGGCGGCCCGGTGGAGCCCCTCATCGCCATGGATATTATCCCCATTTATCCGGAAAACCACGGTGCCATGATCGGGGCGTCACACCTCGGCGTCCAGCTCTGCGAGATCGCCGAGCAGATGGGATACTCCCGGGACCTTTGCTCCTATGCCCGCTCGGACATCGCCGCCGCGGCCCGGCAGACCGGCGCCATTCCCGGCGGGCTTCCCCCACCCGATTTTCTGGTATGCTGTAACAACATCTGCGGCACCGTGGTCAAGTGGTACGAGGTCCTGGCGCGGTTCTTCAATGTCCCCCTCTTCATCTATGACACTCCGTTCATCCATACCGAATTTTCCGATGCGGCGAAACGATACGTGAAGCGGCAGACGTATGAGTACATTGCATTTCTGGAGGAACGGACCGGAAAGAAGGCCGATAGGGACCGGCTCACGGAGGTGGGGCGCCTCAGCGTGCAGGCCATGCGCATCTGGCAGAAGGTCCTGGATACCGGCATGCACAAGCCGGCGCCCATGACCGCTTTCGACGCGTTCTTCCACCTGGCGCTCATCGTCACGCTCCGGGGCACACAGGTGGTCATTGATTATTACACGGAACTGCTGAACGAGCTTAACGATCATATCGCCCAGGGGATCGGTATGATCCCCAATGAGAAGTACCGCCTCCTCTGGGACAACCTTCCCGTCTGGTTCAAGACGCGGTGGCTCTCAGAAAAATTCGCCTCTCACAGCGCTGCCCTGGTGGCCAGCACCTACACCAACGCCTGGTGCAACGTCGTTGACCTCATCGACGAGAGCGATCTTGTCGGCTCACTGGGGATCGCCACGTCGAGCATATACATCAACATCTCGATAGACCGGATGCTTTCCGAGCTGGGGGGTATGATACGCAAATACGACGTGGACGGGCTGGTCATGCATTCAAACCGGAGCTGCAAGCCCTATTCACTGGGCCAGTATGACATCCAGAAAATGGTCATGAAGGAGTTCGGCATCCCCTCGCTCATCATCGAGGCTGACCAGGTTGACGAGCGGAACTTCAGCGAAAGCCAGATCGAGACGCGCATCGACGCCTTTATGGAAACGATAAAGGCGCATAAAGGATAGGGAGGCAAAATTCGCCTAACACAAGTTATTACTGAAACAAAGAGGAGAAGCAGCATGGGCTCAATCTCATACGGACTGGAAGGCATGGTAGCCGTTGTCACCGGAGGGAGTCGCGGCATCGGGCTTGAAATAACGAAAAAACTCCTGGAGGAGAATGCGAAGGTGGTGATATGCGGCCGCAGGCAGGAAAACCTGGACGCGGCGGCCGCCTCCCTCGGCTCGGGCGATACCCTGCTCGCCGTGGCCGCCCACATCGCTAAAGAGGATGACGTCAACGCCCTCTTTGATCAGGCGCTGAAAAAATTCTCGCGGGTGGACATCCTTATAAACAACGTGGGAATGAACCTCATGACCCCTTCCACCGCCGACGCCGACATGGCCCAGTGGCAGAAGATCATTGAAACCAATCTCACAGGAACCTTCATCTGTTCGCGCAAAGCCGCGGCGATCATGAAAGACCGACGCAGAGGAAAAATCGTGAGCATATCATCAATCGCGGGGCGCAGGGCATCGCCGGGAATGGGCATTTACGGGATCGCCAAAGCGGGCGTGGAAATGATGACGAAAGTGCTTGCTGCGGAGCTGGCCACGTTTAACATCCAGGTCAACGCCGTTGCGCCGGCCATGGTGCGGACTGACTTCAGCAAGCCCTTCTGGTCAAACAAGGATGTTCATGACCATGTCGTTCGGAGCATCCCCCTTGGAAGAATAGCCGATCCCATTGATGTAGTGCACCCGGTACTCTTCCTCGCTTCCGAAGCTTCGAACTACATCACCGGTCAGACCATTGTGGTGGACGGGGGCGCAACCGCCATTTGATCGGTAAAAACAACGGGGTCTTTCCTAAAAGCCCCCTATATCCCCGTTCGGCTGGGCCTGCCCTGAGCGTGGTCGAAGGGCTCACGGCCGAAGCCCAGAGGGGTACTTTTTCGACCCCGTTTGGATTGGAAAGCCCCCCTTGGGGGGGTGGGGTGAACTTTTTAGACAGCCGCCTACTTTTCATTCTGCCACTATATATGCATGGCCGCTATTTCTTCATCTCCTCGAGCTTCATCTGGAGCGTGTAGTAGGCCTTTTTCGCCTCTTCCCTGACATGCTTGTTCAGGTCCTCCCGGGCTATTTCGAGGGGTTTGAGGGAGGCGCGATCAACGATATGCTCCAGGGCCTTCACGGCCTCGAGCCGTATGTCGAAGTAGGGGTCGTTTGTCATGCGCGCCAGCGTGTTGATCGACGATTTATCCCTCATCAGGTTAAGAGCCTTCACCGCCTCAAAACGCACGTTCTTGAATTCGTCACTCGTGGCCTTATGCACGAGCGGCAAGGCGGCTTTGAATTTATGCTTCCCGATATATTCCAGCGCATCAACCTTCGACGTAACACCCTCATTCATCCTTTTCACCATCATCATGAGCGGCGCGTCGTTAAGCGCCTTGGTCGCCTTTTCCGTGCCGATATTCTCAATTATCTCGCGCGCGGCACGGCGGATTTCCAGCCGGTTATCAGTCAGCGATCCGATGAGAAGATCAATCGCCTCGTCGGTCTGTATCTTTCCCAGGGCCCTGACCGCCTCGAGCCGGAGCTGGTGGCGGGTATCGTGCAGCTTATCCTCGAGATGGACAATAGATGTGGGATCCCGGAGGGCGCCCATGGTTCGTATCGCCTCAAGCTGGACCATGCCCTTTTTATCTTTCAGCGCCAGGACGATGGTGCTGGACGCGTCTGAATCCATCCTGCCCCGATCTGCAATGATTCTGAGCACGTCTATCTTCTCATTCTGGGATCCCTCGATCATGATGGAACGGAGATCTTCCATGATGTCCTCATCACCCGCTTCAGCAAGCATCAGAATTGCGTTGTTTCTGACGCGCACGTCGCGGTCCTTTCTCATTTTCCTCAGAGCTGACAATATTTCGACGTTCTTATTCTCTGTGTTGAAGAGTGCGGTAAAAGCTTTCAGTCTGATTTCAGGATTTCTGTTGGTGGTGTATTTAATGAGTCCGGGGATGTTATTCTCGCTGATCAGCTTATCAATATTGGGACTGAATATCGACATTTATTTTACCATGCATAGCAATTTGCAACCAAAGTAACAATCGTATTGTTCTTGTCAATATAAAACAAAAATATTTGAAGTCCGCTGTCATGAAACCACCGTTTTCAG
>MIBH01000082.1:29524-29631 GCA_001829455.1 Spirochaetes bacterium RBG_13_51_14 | reverse complement strand
CTCGTCGTCTCTGGCGCGAGTGAAGAGACAACGGCACGGGCGAAGCGACATGAGGAGACGATCCTCCGCCTTGCCCGCATCGATGCCATCAGCTTCGGCAAGGCGCC
>MIBH01000082.1:29185-29316 GCA_001829455.1 Spirochaetes bacterium RBG_13_51_14 | reverse complement strand
GCAGATGCTGAGGCAACGGCCGCAAGGCTTGAGCAGGCCTTGAAACGGCTGGAAGCAGCACTTTAATTTGCGCCTTAACCTCCCAGCTTAGACAAATTCTTCACTCTGTTACCCAAATACCACAGACTGCG
>MIBH01000082.1:1155-29121 GCA_001829455.1 Spirochaetes bacterium RBG_13_51_14 | reverse complement strand
TTTTACGGAAGAGAATAGAGGAGCGGGTTGACCGGATGATGGCCCGCGGATTCGTAGATGAGGTCCGGTCGCTGCGGGAACGGGGTTACGGCCGCGAGCTGCGGTCAATGAAGTCGATCGGTTACGCAGAAATCAATGATCTCCTCGACGGGAGAATGACTCTGGCAGATACCGTCGAGAAGATAAAGACAGTGACAAAGCAGTACGCCAAACGGCAGATGACCTGGTTCCGCAAAAATAAACGGATCCACTGGTTCAGGTCCGGGGAGCGAGAAATACTCCGGCAGCTGCTGCAGCGCTGGATGGAAGACGGTGGAATGTAGAAAAAAAGATAATAGTACGTATGGAGTATAATAATATGGCAGGACAACTTAACAATCTGCAGGACCATTTTTTAAATACAGCGAGAAAGGAAAAGATCGAGATCAATATCTTTCTGGTAAACGGTGTGCCGATAAGGGGCCGCGTTTTGAGCTTTGATAATTTTACCATACTTATGGAGGTTGATAAGAGGCAGAACCTCATATACAAGCACGCGGTATCGACTATCGTTCCATCACGGCCGATACCCTATAAAGATGAGGAAGAAAAATAGATTATCCTATGGGAACCGATCAATGAAGATATTTATCCTGAAAACCATAACGGTGGTCTTTGTCGCCGGGTGTGCCTATCTTTTGTTTTTTTCGGTTGAGAAAACTGATAAAAACAGCATCTGTGTTATCGAAGATCGCAGCAGCAAGAAGATTGTTCGCATCGTAAAGCCCACTGCCGGCGGTTACGCCTTCGCCTGGCAGGGGGCGTTCCCCTGGCTATTCCTCGTTTCGGATATGCCGTTGCAGAGAGCTGCTGACATCGCGGTTAGAATCCCCATGCCCGGACTGGAGAGCCTCTTAACAGAGTATTACTACCTGCGGATTCCCCTCCGGGTGTCGTACCGGATTGACCGGGAGAAATTCTCAGACTCGTCGAAGCTGAGTGATAACGGCAATGGCGTTGATGAATTGGTGAAAAAATTTTTTGAGAGCGAGCTTACTCGTGAAATAGCAGTATATCTCTCTCCGGCCTACCAGCGCGAAGCGTTGGCCGCTCAGGTGGATGCTATTCTGGACAGGACGGTAAAAAGCATTGAACCGGAACTCGCGGCCGCGGGCCTCGTTCTGTCACGTGCGCGGATTACCGGCGCCGTCGTTCTTCCGGACCGCGTTGTTTATAATGAAGGCATCGCGCACGCGGCCGATCTGCGGAAAATGGACAAGATGATTCAGAAAGAGCTCATCGATGTCCACAGCACTATGGATCGAGAAAAAATCAAGAACGAGCAGTTTTACGCCAGGCTTCATGAAATATCTAAAATCATCAGCGCTAATCCCGACATTTTGAAATATATTTATATTGACAAAATGGCGGGCAATGTGAAGGTGATACTCTCATCGGACAACATTGGGGTTCCGGGGATGCTTGAGAAGGAAACGCGCCCGGGAAAGGTGAAACCGAGGGAAATTGACAATCTTAAATAATGTCATCATATATATAATAGACGAGTTGCCGAACTGACATAATAATCGAATTGTTGCACCCGCCGCCTGCGGCGGATGCAAATGACAAATTTTATCTTAGAAATGCAACAAGCCCACTAAATATCGCATAACAGAAATGGAGTGAACTAAGGAGCTGCATATGCCCTGCGGAAGAAAAAGAAAAAGGAAAAAAATTGCAAATCATAAGCGGAAGAAACGAAGAAGAGCGAACCGACATAAAAAGAAGATATAATGTAAATAAAAGAGATTGGTCGGCATCGTAACTGACCAATCTTTTTTCATTTTATTGGCATTTCATGCTGAAAAAAAAGACCATAAACATCGTTCTCGATTCTGCCCAGCATACCTGGAAAAAGCGTCCTTCTGAAATTCGTGGTTACCAGAGAACGTATTACATTACCACGGAAGACGGCGATTACCTCCGCCTTGACTATAGCCTAAAAGAAAAACGTGTTCGACTCTATATGGAGATCGACAGTGAGGGAGGGAACGCCTACTATTCGGTCATCACTAATGGCAAAATTACCGCCGAGAGGAGTGTTTCGACCGGAAGGAATTTCGGCTTTTCCGACAAGTTCCGCGAGCGTGCGGACATCTTCGCCAGTATTCCAAACCGGGAAGCGCTTAAGCTCATAAACCGCAACTACGGCATTCAGCGGGGCAAGTCCGCACCTCCCGAAAAGGAAAAGCCGAAAACCGAGAAAGAAAAGCTCATCGAAGAGACAAAACAGCGGTATTTCAAACGCGAGTTCTATCCCTCCGAAGGCGCTGATGAAGAAAGGGGCAGGAAGTTATTCAAAAGAGTCACACTTCTTGATCTCATTGATTTTCTCATCGGAGTGCTCATTTCCGGATCCGTTTTTTTATTCTTCAAGTACAGCTACATGGCAATGGGTGCAACGGCTGCTTTTTTCGGCATCATTATTGGCTTTGTGGACATGTTCTTCCGGGATCGTTCGCCGATATTCGCCAAGGTGGTCTTTTTCCTCTTCGTCGGCGCCGCCTCGTATATCTACGGGTATTTCTTTTAGTCCTCATCCGATGAAATTTCCTTATCGTATGCTCATCGAACAGATCGCCCCCCGTCCCCTGCGGAGTGGACCGGGGAGTTTGAATGGGAATATATTAAACCGCCATTTAAAGCAAAAGAGTTCTTTTATTTTCCTCAATATTATATATTTTGTACTTGAAAAGAATATTTGATTAATTACATTAATACATATTGTACGACTGGCGTGGTTTTCAAAAGCGGCATCTGACATAAAATACCCATGAATGGTTAGAACATATGGAAAAAAAAGAAAATTTCTTTTCCTCCCTTCAGATTGTATGCTTTAAAATAGGGAGTGAAGAATACGGCATTGATATTCTCCAGGTACAGGAAATCCTCAAACTCCCGAAGGTGACGAAGCTCCCCAAATCAAAACCCTACATCATGGGAGTCATCGATCTCCGGGGCAAAGTACTTCCCATCGTGGACCTGAGCCGTCGATTCAACATGGAATCGAGCACAGTCCCCGAAAACAGACGCGCCATAGTAGTTAATTTCAGCGGCAAGAGGGTTGGCCTGGGGATAGATTCCGTCAGCCATGTCATCAAAGTGAATTCGAACGACATCGAGCCGCCGCCGCCGGTGGTTCGGGGAATCTCTGGCAAGTATATCGTCGGGATAGCGAAAAAGGATGAAGGATTCGTCGTTATCCTCGATATCAACCAACTCTTCTCAGCCGAGGAACTGGGGGCGTTGTAGCTTTTAATACGCGGCTATCAGTATTGTTTCCAGTTCGTTGTTGTTGACTTCACGTGGCGTGTTATCGAGGAAGGGATAGGTTGCAGCGAGATCGGCCACTTCCTTGAAGATTGACTTCGATATGTCGTAGCTTGACAGACGCTGGGGGATGTCAATATCAGCTCCCAGCTTCCGTATCGCTTCCACAGCCTTAATAGCGGCTTCAACAACGGTGATACCCCTGACATCTTCTCCCATGACCTTCGACATCTGAACGTATTTTCCCGGCGACGATGTCAGGTTGAATTCCATGATGTGGGGCAGCATTATGCTCATGGCGCTTTCAATATCGAGGTTGGTTTTTGATACCAGAGCCAGGGATATTGACAGCGTAATGGACAGGAAGGAAACTGCGAATGCGATTCCCGCCATAACCGAGGATGTTGAAAGAAATGTGCGGGGCACACTGTTCTGAGGCTCGCGGTATGCGACGGGAATATTTCTGAAAATCATATCTATGGATTTCAGTGCATAGGTGTTGATAATGTCGTTGTTCTTTTTGGAGATGACCGATTCTGCCGCTATGGCCAGGGTCCCGATGGTGCATTTCAGAATCTTCTCCTCGGGACAGAACAGTGTGATAAGAGGGTCAATGATCGTCGCTTCAGGATACAGATCGGGATTATGATAGACATTGTTGGTCAGATCGTGGATTTCTTCAAGGTAGAAGATCGGAGCGATTTCAAAACCGAACATGGGGCTGCCGGGGATGGTGATGAAGCTCAGGGGCTTCTGCGTGAGCTTCGGATTGGAGAAAAGATCATGACAAAAAAAATAATTGGTCGCCAGGATTGACAGGGCCTTGGCGGAATTGATCGAGTCCACGCTCCCGATACCGACGATCAGATCGCAGTTTGTTTTCTTGATATAGGCTGCGGCAGTGTCAATTTCCTCGGTGTTGGGCGGATAGTGGATTCCATCGTAAACGATGCATGAAATATCAGCGTCCTTCAGCTGACGGGAAATCATTTCAATAACGGTACCGTACACTTCCAGATCTTTGGCGGTGGTGACGATAATCACGCGTGATCCGAACCGGGGAATTATTCTTCCGATGTCCTTCGTGATATCCTGCCTGATGTAAATCTGGCTCGGGAGATGAAAATCTGGTCTTATATCTGTCGCCACTGCTGATCACGCCCATATTGCATAAAAAAAGCGGACATATTTTTATTATCTCCGCTTTTTACAGACTCGCTAAATGATTGGTCCCAGTTATTTTCTTAAAAGATAGCTGGCTATCTTATCAGCAACCTTATCGAGTATTTGAGGATCGTTAAAATTATACGAGCCTTTTGCGATCTGCTCCTTGATTTCCTTTACACGGTCGATCCTGATATCGGGAGATTCCTTCACAATCTGGGCAACTTTGGATACTTCAGCCGCTTTTTTCCCTTCAGAAGAAATCTGGACAGAATCCTTTTTTCTGGTTTCTTTCGCAGTTGTGACCGGATTCGACTTCTTCGATTCGACGATGTTGTTTATGTTGCCAATTTTATCGATAACCATGATGTTAACCTTTGTTCAATCTAATAATAATATCGACAATTTTTGTCAATTCTTTAATAAAAATACACAATTTAACATATAAAAATTAATAATATACACATACATTCTATTTGTACAAATAATTACATTATTAATCTGGCGCATGGGATAGTTATCGGTTATAATCAGCCCTCATTGCGCCAGAATTTTTCTATTCTCGTATGGCATTCCTCAGCGCGAATCCATGCCTCATGCCATCATACTATATGATATACAATTTTTAATAATTTTTCAAATTTTAATATCGTGCTTATTATTGAAAATTGTGACAGTAAATTCGCCTTTTTCTTTTATGTCTCTAATGTCTGATATCAGCTTTTCTATGGATCCGAATATGAATTCCTCATGAAATTTGGTCATTTCCCGGCCGATAAGCAGATCACGTCCCGGGAAAACTTCTTTGATCGCGTGGAGGAGTTTTTTTATCCGGTACGGAGATTCATACAGTACAATCATGCCGTCGAATTCCTTCAATGCGCTGAGTTCAGCTTTCCGCTTGTTCTCCTTTTTGCTGAGGAAGCCCGCAAACGCGATATTCTTGCCGCGGTACCCGGATATGGACACGATCGCGGTAAGGGCTGAAGGTCCCGGGACGGGACATACCGGTATTCCCCTGGCCCGCGCGGCTGACACAAGCTTGCTGCCCGGGTCGGAAAGCCCGGGAGTTCCCGAGTCGGTAACGTACGCCACTGAGGTGCCGGCCAAAAGGTGGTTAATCGCCCCTTCTATAGTCCGGGGTGACGAATGGGTGTGGAGCGACTGGGTCGCAGTGGCGATACCGTAGTGGTCCAACAGCTTCCGCGTCTGCCTGGTGTCTTCGCAGTATATGACGCCCGCTGTATGTTTCAGGGTGTCGATGGCACGTACGGTGATATCACCAAGGTTCCCTATTGGTGTTGCTATAATATAGAGAGTGCCGGTTTCCATACACGGTACGATGACACTCCCCTGTGTTTTGTAAATTAATTTATCACCGGGGCTGGATTTTTTATTATTTGATCCAGTGTACTTCCTGACCAGCACGTGTAAAATAATACCGGCCTCATTTTATCAGGCTATCTTTAAAAGTACTTGCTTAATTTTACATCATGTAAAAAAGATACCACCATTGCTGCAGACACGGCGCAGGATGATCCGGCACAGGATTATCGTGGATTATTCATACAGAAAAGGAGAGCAATGATATGAATATTGAGGAGCTTAAGAAGCTTTTCTCCCGGAAAAAAATCATACGGGACATTATGATCACATACATCTTCATGATCGCCGGTATACTTCTTTTCGTCGTGATGTCCTTGCTTGCGACAATCCCGGACAGGGGCGGAAATTTTTATTATCTTTTGCAGAATGTCGGATTCTTTTTTCTATTTTCATCATGCTTCGTGGTATACGCGGCCATACACCGCGGCAATATCGCTCCGGGTGAGCATTCTTTACAATCGCTCATCGTATACATCGCGAAGCAATCTCATATCATAATGGGCGTTCTGTTGTGTCCAATACTGGCGATTTTCATCGTAGCGTTGGTGGAGATGCTGTTCTCGTTCATCGGCTACATACCGTACGCCGGTCCGGCAATCGTGGGACTCCTGTCGCTTCCGCTTTTTGTGATAAACATCGCCGTCATAACCGCGGCGGTGCTCATCTGGATCGTGACGCCGCCCATGATCGGCGAGGGAACCGGCCTGAAACAGTTGCCACGGGATATGTTTGATCTGGGGAAAAAGAGGGGTCTGATAATCTTGGGTTATACGATGTTTGCATTTATACTGCTGATTGTCATGTTTGGCCCGGTTCTTGTGATCATCAGGTATTCTGCTGGCATCACCAGGGCGGTCCAGTGGGATATCAGCGCGGCGTATCCGTCGATATTCAAGCCGATTATGCGCTCCTCTTACATAACGGACATCGTTGGAAAAATTGCGCCACGAACTGACCCGATTGCGGCCCTGAAGCAATACGGGAGCAGTATCTTCAATTATATTGAAATGCTCGGCACCGTCTTGAAGATTACCTACGGGATCGTGCTTACCGCTCTGGTATCATTCTTCTTGTCCCTGTTTTTTAATATCATGTCGTATTGTTATATCCTTGTCAAAAAGGGTGTATTAAAATCATAAGGAAACCTCACATAGCTGATTACAATGCTGCAGTGCTGGATCAATTAATGTGACAAAAGCCGGCGCTCGTGAGTCCCGCAGCAGGATGCGGCGGGGGAACATTCTGCATCCATATCTCGAAGCTAACCCAGCAGAATTCCAATTTATTTTATTCGACTCCCCCGATGGAATAAAACATAAACGATAAAGACCATTAATCGGCTCTCGGAAATGGCTCAGGAGATCGCCCAGGCCAACACGATTATCATTGATTTTACTAAAATGATATATGACAAGGCGGAAGAGCTGAGCAGGGTAATCCACGTTTCCGGGTAGGATGGCGGTCCGGACAATCCGGTTTTACTACGACCCTACGCGTCCCGCACCTTTATCACTACAATGCCTTTGTCCGGGGCCGTTGGGCACTTTAATTCACATATGGCGCATCCGATACAGAGATCGGTATCCACATACGGCAACTTAATGAGCTTCCCTCGCACCATTGAGGTACGTATCTTGATGGCTTTATCCGGTACAGGGCAGTGTTCCTCGCACACAATGCAGTTCTCCCCCTTCGCATAGGGGAGGCATATCTTCTTGTTAAAAACCCCGAGGCCAATTTTAAACTGCTGTTTATGCTTAATGGTGAGTTCGCGTATGGCGTCGGTGGGGCAGACTTTTCCGCACAGGTTGCACTGATATTCGCAATATCCCCGCCGGGTGTCCAGGACCGGAGACCAGGTACCGCCGAGTCCTTTCCCGATTGATGACGGTTGAAGCACGTTGGTGGGGCAGACCTTCATGCAGTTGCCGCAACGGATGCACCGCTGGACGAATTCTTCTTCGGGGAGTGCGCCCGGCGGCCGAAGGTTTGACTCGGTTCCAGGGCGTTGAGGTTTATTCCTAGTATGGCGGGGCGCCGTTGCTCCGAGTGATGTAAGAATTAAGCCATGCAACATCAAAATGAATTGTGCACGTGAAAATACTGGATTTGCTCTGACCCAAATGTTTTGCTCTGACCCCGGGTGTTTGCTCTGACCCCCCGTATGTTGCTCTGATCCCCACAGTTTTTTGAAGAAAAAACTCGTTTTATCATTAGGGCAGAGCACCACACAGTCGAGGCAGAGGATGCATTCTTCCCTGATGTAGGAGTTGTCGCTCCTGATTGCGTTCATCCGGCAGAGATTCATACATACGCCGCAATTTTTTTTGCATCCGCCTGCATCCCTCTGGAAGAAGGTTCCCTTTGCCGTCAGCGCGAGGGTGGCTCCGAGGGGGCAGAGGTAGCGGCACCAAAACCGACGTTTTACGAGCGACAGCATCATTATCACAGCAAGGACTACCAGTATGATACCGGTGTGAAAAAACTTCGGTGTTGAGAGGCTTAAGAATCCCTCCCGAAGCGTATTGTACATCGATTCCAGCCATATCGGATAATCGGTGATCTTGAGTAGCCGCATAAATCCGCCGTCGATAACCCCGGTGATAAATGGATGGACGTTGAATGAAAAGGTACGCACGAAAATGGTAATTGGATCGAGGAACCAGGCGAGCTGTATGCCGAAGAGGGCGAAGATGAAGACACCCGCCAGAATAGCGTATTTGATATGCCGGAGAGACAGGGGATCGTGTTCCATGGTTTTTTTTCTGAACAATTTCATCACAGACTGCTGGCTCCATGAGAGGAAGTCCAGGAGCGCCCCGAGGGGGCAGATCCAGCCGCAAAAGGCCCTTCCGATTGCGAAGGTAATAACAAGGAGTAAAGCAGAATAGATGAGGCCCGGCAGGAAAACCCGTTCCGCGACTGCGGTGATAAACATCGCGAAGGGATCGATCAGGAAATAAAACTCGGGATTTATGAATCCCGACAGGGGATACCGGGTGTTCCAGATGATGAACACCAGAATAAATACCGACAGGGTTTGAACAAGGCGACGTATCAGGAGCAGGTGTTTCGCGATCACGGCCGTCAGACGGAAATTTTCGTTATTTTCGCATTGGAAATATTGGCGCTGCCCAGGCCGTATTCCTCGCCCATCCTGATACTGCCGATCTTTTTAGGATCGATATCGAAAAGCGTTGCCGTATATGCGTCGGCCAGGACGGGATTGGTTCCGGCAATCACCGTCTTCGTGATCTTGACGTCATTGAGATTTCCGCCTAACGGTCCGTGATGTAACAAAATACGGTACGCGTCAATGACCGTCAGGTCGGGATTTATAAATTTGGTTAAATCCGCCAGCTTTTTATCGAGATTCACATGGATCTCGCCGCGGCTTCCACCGCAGATGCCCATCAGGTTCTTCATGGAGAGGGTGAGTCCCGCTAGGGAATGATGCTTGGCGATTGGAACATTGATGAAGCTGTCGCATTCAACCGCGTCGAGGTAGAGGGGCCATGATTCCAGGGCGCTTCCCGCCGGGAACCGGACTGGTATGAATTTCGAGCTGTTCACGTAAGATATTTGGCCGCCTGATTTTTTTACTGCGTCGGCGATACCGCTGTTCGTGTAGCACATGGCGGAACTGTTGCAGGTATTGTCGAAGACTTTGACTATTTTGGCGCCGGAATCGTAACAGAGACGCACCAGGGTGGCAACAACATCGGGATTGGTATTTGCCGCGTATTCCGGGGCGCGGTCCCATCCGATGTTAGGCTTGATCACCACGATGTCGCCTTTTTTTACAAAGCGGCTCATGCCGCCAAGAGCCTGGATGGCCTTGCGGGTAATGGCGGCAGGGCTGTTTCCCTTTACGACCGCAAGGTCGCACATGGTTTGCGTTATTCGTTTCTGGCGCGGCTTGAGCTTTTTCTCTGATTCTGCCAGGGCCGGCACTGACAGCGCCTTTACCAGAGGGATTGAGCTCAATGATACTGCTATGCCGCGCAGGAATTCTTTACGAGACGACTGTGATTTCCGGCTTGTCATATATCTTGTTATCTTTTCAAAAAAATGCTTCATTATGTATCCTCCGCATCGGTGAGTGAATATAATAGTATTTAATATGATAATAGGAGGCATTTAAATTGACAAAGACTTTTTCCAGAAATGTAATAAAAAATTAAACTTTAATATCGTAGACGCCGAAGCCGGCCCATTCGTTCAGAGGCCTTGCCGGGGTGAGAACGAATCCATTTTTACCTGTTTCATCAACATAGGCGATAGTGACTTCGCCGACAAGTTCGTGAGTTTCCGGGCTGATGACGAAGTTTAATTCGATCATTCATTATCTCGTATGATTTCTTAGAAAGATATCAGATTATAACCTGAGGTGAGGCACTTACGTGACCATTGCCTTCATAGTCATAGCGCACATTTATATTTTCATCATCTCCTCTCATTGAGCGAGTTATTGAAGGAAAACGAAACGAAAGTTGAGTTGAGGACTTGTTCATCGGTTCCAGTGCTCGTGGCTGCAAAATTCCATCAAATCTTCATGTCAAAGGAATAATGTTTGACATCAAGAGGTTTGATTATCCAATGCATTCATGGAATTTCGTGTTGCCGCCCGCGATAGTACAACCAATGCGCGCCGGGGAGAGATTACCACACACCGGGGCAGCATCCGCACGCCGGTGTTCATGCCGGTGGCCACCCGCGGTGCGGTCCGCTCACTATCGGGGCGTGACGTGGACGAGCTGGACTTTGATATCATTCTGTCCAACACCTATCATTTGTACCTGCGGCCGGGCGTTGAAGTCCTGAAACAGGCGGGCGGCCTCCATGACTTCATGAATTTTCACAAGCCGATACTTACCGACTCCGGAGGGTTCCAGGTGTTTTCCCTTTCTGACTTCTGCCGGGTTCACGATGATGGCGTTGAATTCCGCTCGCACGTGGACGGATCGCTGCACAGCTTTTCACCGGAATCGATCCTGGATATTCAGAAAGCTATCGGCTCCGACATAATGATGGTTCTGGATCAGTGCGTGGATTATCCGGTCGACGAGCGACGGGCCCGAGAGGCCATGGAACGGACGGTGTCCTGGGCTCAGGATTCCTGCTGGTACTGGCATGAGAATTTCAATGCCGAGGATCAGTCCCTCTTCGCCATCATTCAGGGAAGCATGTACAGGGACGTACGGAAAGAGTGCGCGGTGCGGTTGACGGATCTGCCGTTCACCGGCTTCGCCATCGGCGGGCTTTCAGTCGGCGAACCAAAGGAGTTATTCCGCGAAATGACCGAATACACGCTGTCGCTTCTTCCGGACGACAGACCGCGGTACCTGATGGGCGTGGGAAGCCCGATGGAAATCCTGTATGCGGTCAAGCAGGGCACCGATTTGTTCGACTCTGTAATGCCTACCAGAATCGCGCGGAACGGAACCCTCTTTACATCCGCCGGCCGGATTAATATAAAATCATCGGCGTACGAATTTGATCAATCCCCGCTTGACGAATCATGCGGGTGTTATGTGTGCCGGAATTATACCAGGTCATATCTGCGCCACCTCTATAAGGCAGGGGAGATTTCGGCTCTCATTTACAACACCTTCCACAATCTCTATTTCATGAATGCCTTCATGAATGAAGTCAGGGAAAGCATTGCCGGTGGTGCTTTTGAGGTGACGTATGACAAGTGGGAACGGCTGTACGGATATGACGCCATCCAAAATGAAGAAAATTCTACTTGACCGTTTTTATCCGACATAAATAATCTTGACATAAAAAATAGAACCAATTATATTGCTGCAGACGAGTATTTTATCCAGATTGGCATATCGAGGGGGGCACTGAGTACATGGATATAACCAGCAGATCAAAAGGGGATGTCGTCGTGCTTGATATTGCCGGCGAAATCGACCTTTACAATGCACCTGAAATCAAAGACATCATTAACAAGCTCATCGAAGAGAGAAAATATAACGTCGTTATTAATCTGGAGAAAGTATCGTATATTGACTCTTCCGGGATCGGTGCTCTTATTTCAAGTCTGTCAAATCTAAAAAAATACCAGGGCGGACTGAAAATCATCAACGTCTTTGCGTCGGTTCGGAAGGTCTTTGAGCTGACCAAATTAACTTCTTTCTTCGAGATCTTTGATTCCGAGGAAGACGCGATCAGCTCTTTTTCCGGATAGTATCTGCATTGATATTCATCGATATCATATCACTGTTTGAAAATAAAAATTTTATTAATTCAGGACGGGCAACCATGATACGCGTGAAAAATCTATCCATGATAAGCTTTGGAGTTATATTGATGTTCATATTTATGTCATGCCGGTTGCAGGTTCCCATTCGGGAAATGACCGGCGCGAAAAACGGGATCGCCGCTGCGCAAAAGGTGAAAGCGGATAAATATGCTCCCGAGGAGCTGGATGCCGCCAAGAAAAAGCTCATGGAGTGTCATGATCAGCTTACCGGGAAGGATGTGAACGGAGCCCAGAAATCCGCGGAAGAATCCGCCAATCTGGCGGTGAGCGCGTATAACAAATCGCTTCCCCTGCTGGCGAAGGACAGCATAGCAATAGCAGAGAAAAGTTTTGATGAGGCCGGCGAGCTCTATGCCGAGCAGCTGGCGTCCGAAGAGTACCGCGACGCTGAAGAGAAGCTCAAGCGGGCCAATGACCAGTTCCAGAACAAACAGTATTACGAGGCGTACGAATCGGCTCTCAAGGCGGACGAAAGCGCCAAGAACGCCCGCAATACGGCTTTGGGCAAGAAGGATGTCCTGCGCGACGCCATCGTTGAGGTGAAGCGCACCTTGGAGGAGGCGGAAAAGTACGGAGCAAAAAAATACGCGCCGGATAAATTTAACCTGGCGAATGAAAATGTCGAGATCGCCGAGAAGTCCTATGATGCCCAGGATCTCAGGAAAGGATTTTCCGCCATAGAGGTGGCTAAGCTAAATGCCGACGAGGCTCTGATCACCGCGCTCAAGAACACGGCGGCTGATCGGCTTGCCGCTGCTGAAAAAGCGGTGGCCCAGGCGGAGAAATCGAAGATCGCTGCGCAGAAACCGACCGAGATGAACGCGGCCCGGGAGTCACTGGAGAATGCGAAAACATCATTGTCGGATTCCAAATACAAGGAATCCATTGACGCTTCCGATGAGGCGATACGCCTGGCGTCTATCGCCACGGGCAGCAAGATTGAAGCGACTGAAATAGCCGAGGGAAGCGAAGGAAAGGAACAGCAGCAGATTAAAGAAGAGGAGATGGATTATTACCTGTATACGGTTGTATGGCGGGAGCGGTATAAGGATTGCCTCTGGTATGTTGCAAAGAGATTCTACAAAAACGGCATGCTGTGGAAGAAGATATACGAAGCGAACAGGGATAAAATCAGGAATCCCGATTTAATATATCCCGGATGGGTTTTAAAGGTTCCGAAGTTTAAAAAGTAAGGAAAACATTCTCCTTTAACCATTGCCTCATCTGCTTCACTAATGACGGAGTGATTTCGGGCTGCGGCTGGTTTTATCTGCAGTTCCTGCAACCTCGTGAATAAGGCTTGACGTAATCCATGATATGCACTATCAGATAATTCGGATATGACGGATACCGCCGGTGCCCCGGTGTCTGACTATCGGCTTCGGCATTGAATGTTAGCTGTCGCGGTATCTCTGTTATTAATTATGCGTATGTAGCGAGCTCTATGAAAAAACAAGGAAGAAAAAATCGAAATAACCATAAGGAAGAACAAGCGGCGTCTGATATATTACAGGATTCCGATACCGCCGATGAGAATTCCGATCCTGATGATTTTGAAGATATTGAGAACGATATCCCCAAAGCGCGGCCGAGTGTAAAGAAAAAAGAATCAGCCGGATATTCCGATTCATCAATTTCATGGTATCTTGACCAGATAAACAAGATCCCTCTCCTCTCCAGGGAAGAAGAAGACAGCCTGGCCCGCTCAGCCCGTGACGGCGACGAAAACGCGAAAAACAGGCTGATCAAGGCAAATCTCAGGTTCGTGGTTTCAATCGCAAAGAAATATCAAACCAGCGGCATATCCCTCCTTGATCTGATCAATGAAGGAAATATGGGTCTGATCAAGGCCGCGGAGAAATTCGACCCGGACCGGGGCTTCCATTTCATCTCCTATGCCGTATGGTGGATCCGGCAGGCCATTATCCTTGCCATTTCTCAGAAGGCTTCGCTTATACGTCTCCCCCTAAACCGTACCGCTGATATCCAGAAAATAGAGAAGGTGCATAAAAAGCTTGAAAGCAGGCTCGGCAGGGAGCCTACGCCCGGTGAAATCGCCGAAGATCTTGACATGGACGATGATGAAATCAACCACCTCCGCAATATAACGCAGGACTACATCTCACTCGATTCGTCGTACGGCGACTCAGAAGATACGACCATACTCAGCATGATCGTCGACCAGCGGGTGGATTCTCCAGACAAGAAGGTGCTGGACGAGTCTCTCTCCTCGGCCCTGAACGACGTGCTTAAAACCCTGACTGAATCTGAGCGTCAGATAATCAAGATGCGCTTTGGCCTCGACGGATACGAGCCCATGTCCCTCCAGCAGATCGGCGATGAGTTCAAGCTGTCCAAGGAGCGGATCCGCCAAATTGAAAAAAAGGCGATCCGGCGGCTCCGCCATCCGTCCCGCAGCCAGCGCCTAAAGAGCTTTCTGCAAGATTGAGCCATGAAATACTTTTTTCCAGGTTTTATCGCGGGCGCGCTCGCTGCCTTCTTTCTTTTTACCCCCACCGCCGGTATGGAGATCTATCCTGAATGGTGGAGCGGAATCGGCTCCATTCCCGCCATGCAAAGGGGACCTGAAACGCTCCCGACGCGAGCCCGCTTTTTCGTTAAAATCGGCGACCGGGATTATTATATACTTAACGGAAGCGGCGCGGTGGACGTTACCGGATCGGTGGCTGACGGTCTTACCGCATTCAGCGGCAGCGGCCGCTATTACGTGAAATACCAGAAGGTGGGTACGGACGTTGAATTCTTCAACGCGAACGGGGAGCGGTTCTGGAAGCTCGAATCGCCTGAGTATCCATACCTGTCGCATAACGGCAAGATCGTGCTGTTGATGAACGGCGATCACACCGCCATACGGGTGGTTGATTACAATGGAACAATCCGCGGCGCGCCGATATCCGGCAGAACCTGCACTGCGATCTCCTTCTCCGATTCCGGCGACAACGGGGGAGTCGGATTCCTTGACGGCTCCTACTATTTCGTGAATGCCGCGGGCACGGTTATGAGTAACGGGATGACGCCGCCGGAGTCCATGGTGAAGGGCGTTGCCGTGAGCGGAAACGGGCTGTACGCCGCGGTCCATCACGGCAATAATCAGAAAGACTACGTGCGCATCATCGATATAGAATCGAAGGACCATGAGACCGTGGAGCTGGCGCATGCTCATCCGGTTAAGACGTCGCTCTTCGTCTCCGACAGTGGTTGCTGCACCGTCATCGACGTCGATCGGATACTCCATATCTCCAGCTCCGGGAAGGTCAGGTTTTCCATCGCCATCCCGCAGAAGCGGAGCGGGCACTCATCGGTGGGCTACCGCAACGGCGTGTACTCGGTTTCGTACACCATGAAGAACGGCTCTTCAAAGCTCCTCCTGTTCAATGAAGACGGTGTCATTCTTTTTTCGAAAGAATTTCCTTCCGAGTCTTTTCTCGATGCGTCGCTGCAGGAGAATTTTCTGTTTCTCAGGGGTTCCGACAACATTTTCTGCTACAGCATCCACCGGTTATAAGCTCCATCCCGGCCCCCGTCGGGGGATTTCTCTTTGGTTGGAAAGTATTCTCTCAGAAAAGGTCATGCGTTTCTGTCAATGAGACACTGGAATACATTAGACTTGTTGCAAAACTCAATAATCAATGATTTTTACCCCCGCCGCCTTCGGCGGCGGGAGTAAAAACGAATAATTATGAGTGGTTATGCAACAAGTCTATTTTAATCTTCGATCAGAAATCCATATTTTTCAATGGAGAACCTGTTTTCATTCAGTTCATTGATTATATACCGAATGTTCCCCGCGAATTCCTGATTCTTTCTTTTCATTGCGCCATCCATCAGGATACGCGCCTTTCTGACTGCTGCGGCCGCGGCCCGATCCCGGTATTCAGGTTTCAGTGAATCTCCATAGGTAGCCAGGAGATGGAGGATGGAGTAAACACGGAATCGGTCCATACCCCAGTGCCGGACCGAGAGCTGGTCCGGATGCCCTCCGTGCCGCACCACCAGCTTTTCCGGTATGCGGCCGACCCATTCGTACCTGGTTACTCTGAGCCAGAGGTCATAATCCTCGCACGCGGGGAGGAATTCATCAAAGAGGCCGTAACGGTTAAACAGAGCGCGCGACATGACGACCGCGGAGGGGCTTATGAGGCAGAGGTCGAGTGAGTCGATGAACAGGTATCCGTCCCGCTTCAGATGGCGCAGTTTCGGATTGACCCGGCGGCCCTTTCGGATCCATTGCTCGTCGGTCTGGTGTATGCGAACCCCGGGATGTTCCCGGATATAACAGGCGTGCCGCGCCAGCTTCTGGGGCAGCCACCGGTCGTCGGAATCGAGAAAAGCGATCCATGGCGCCGAAGATTGTTTAATCCCCGCGTTCCGGGCGGCGCTCACGCCGCGGTGGTCCTGTCGCACGTATAGAATGCGTTTTCCGTACATCTCCGCTGCGCGCCGCGTTCCGTCGGTTGAGCCGTCGTCGACGACGATAAGCTCGAAGTCCCCGAAGGTCTGGCCGAGCACCGAGTCGATGGCCTGCATCAACGGAAGGGGACGGTTATGCACTGGTATGATGACCGAAAAGAGGGGCATGACGGCACCCGTATGGGGATGCTGAAGATCCCCGGAATCCGTGAAGCCGAAGGGAGTTGAATCCTACGCCTCCAAAGTGCGACTTAAAAATGAAATAAGGATGATCGCGCTTCTATGTTTAATAGAGTGTACTGACATTATGAAAAGTCAAGTTTTTTCTTTTTCAAGGTGACTCACTGTTTATCAAGAAGGCATCTCGCGATGCAGTTGTTTTTCCGGGCCGCGCACACCTTCAGCCTCACTGAACTCGGGATCTCTATGTTACACTTGAGTATTCCCGTCTTTGTATATCGACAGCGCACTACCTATATCCAAAAAGATTCTTGACCAGAGTATTACGTGCTGTTACTTGTATATTAAGAATTTAATACAGGCGCCCCATGTCAACTACTAAACAAGAAGACAAGGGAGGGAAATATGGGTGATGTAATAGAGGGTGTAATCACACCTGACTGGAATGAAATCAACAAAGCGAGAGAGGATTGCACCAAATTTTTATATGACCGTAAATTGACCGAGACCGTTGTAGATGCTCTGTCCATGGTGGTGCATGAATTATTGGAAAATGCCCTTAAATATGGAAACTTTGAAAGCGGCAATGCACGGATATCATACATAGTTAAGATTTGTAAAAAAAATATCACCGTCGAGGTCACCAATCCGATCCACTGGGATGACACTCCCCATTTTAAAATGCTCGATAAAACCATACAGTGGATCAGGGGATATCAGAATCCATTTGAAGCGTATGCTGAAAAACTCAAGGAGGTCTCGGTCCGTCCCCTTAAAGATGCAGAAAGCGGGCTTGGCTTAGTCCGGGTGGCATATGAAGGCCAGAGCATTCTCGATTTTTATGTGAGAGATGATAATAATATCAGCGTATCAGCGGTATATCAATTGCAGTAATCTGGAGTTGCTTATCATCAATCAGGAGCATTGTATGGCACATATAAATAAATATAGTAAGAACCTTTTGGAACTCAATGTCGTCGAGGGTGAAACATCAATATATGTCATGTGGAAGGGCAAAAGCGTTGATCGCGATCCCTCCAGCTTCACCGGTCCGATCCTTGAAGTTGCACTGGAAAACTGCATCAAGAACAATAAAAAGCTGATACTGGATTTCCAGGAGCTTGAGTTTATGAATTCATCGACCATCACCCCGGTATCAAAAATCATTGAAATAGGGAAAAATCGTTCAATGCGGATAACGATCCTTTACCAGAAATCTAAAAACTGGCAGGAGCTCAATTTTTCAGCCCTGCGTATTTTTGAAACAAAGGATAAGCGGATTGAGATTAAAGGCTTGTAGTGATGGATAACAAAGATACCATTTTTAACGGATTTCTGGTAAACGGCGGTATCTCCGTGCCGGTTCGGGTTTCCTATGCGTCCAGGTTTTCAGTCTTTGTGAGCTTTACGGAAAACATAAAACCCGTACACGGCACCGATTACGAGAAACTCATACTTTCAATAGAAAGCAGGGATTTTGAATTCAGCTCATGCCGCATTTTGCTTGAAACCAACTCGGACCCGTATGCGGCCAGGCTCGTCTTTTTAAACGATCTATTTGATTTTAAAAACCTGTTTTTCGAACAGAAGCTCATCAATCTGGAGACTCTTTCCAAGAATCTTTCGCTCATCCTGTCCCAGAAGGAAAATGTAAAGGAAACATTCAAGAATTACATTACTGAGCTTGCGTATGATATAAAAGTGTATCAGCAATTTTTCGATGATCTCGACAGGAAATGTGCGAATGAACCTGAGCAAGTGCGGGAGGTGATATTTAATGCAATTGTCAACTCGGAGGGAAAGAAGTTCGAAGCCTTCTATGAAGAAAAACTCAACGAACTGGAGCAGCTGATCGCCGGCTATACCAATGAGGAGCACAGGCTCCACGGATTTTACCTGCGGAAACAGATGTGGGATATCATACTTCGATCGGAATTCATGGCCAGGACCAACATTAAGCCGCGTGGATATGCCGGCGACTCGGTGATGATGCGCATGCTGTACGAAAACGCCTATTGCGGAGATTCAACCTTTGCCAGGATTTTAAATAAATTCGGGCTTAACGTTCCGGCCGCGCAGTCGGTACGGAACCGGAGAGTGATGATATCGAAGATACTCAGGCAGGTTCAGCAGAAATTCGCCGATCGAAATGTTAAAACGCTGCGGATCATGTCTGTTGCCTGTGGGCCGGCCTTTGAGCTGTCCGATCTCTTTATCACAGCTGATGATACCATGAGGTTTCAGTGCACCCTGCTCGATCAGGACCCCGAGGCCCTGGGCGAAGCCGAAGAGAATATCCATAGAATTGAAGCGGCATTCGGCCATTCGATACAGGCCATCTACCTGCAGGATTCAGTGAGGACCATGCTCAGGACGCCGGACATTCATAACAAATGGGGAAGATTCCATTTTATTTATTCCATGGGCCTCTTTGATTATCTCACCCAGCCGGTCGCTAAGGCCGTTATTGAAAAAATCTACAGCCTCCTGGAGCCGGGCGGAAGTATGTTTATTGGCAATTACCATGTCCAGAACCGGAGCCGTTGGTTCATGGAATACTGGCTTGACTGGGTGTTGTACTACAGAACCGAGGAGGACATGATTGAGCTTATTCGCGACACAGACGCTGAGGCAGTGTCTATATTATTTGAGGAGTCCGGGTGCCAGATGTTTCTTTCGACTCACAAACCATTGAAATGATAGAGACCATGAACAAAACATCAGATTCAATCAATACGCAGGAATTCAATGAATACCAAAAAGAAATCCTTCACCAGTGGTCGCGGACGCTGACGGTATTGGGCTTCACCCTCGTTCCGCTTTTCTTCGTACTCGATTATTTCACGCTTCCCGTGGAATTATTGCCTCGTTTTGCGCTGTACCGGTCCATTGCAACCTTCATCGTTATAATCCAATATATGATACTACGAAGCACGATGCCGAGCTCCCTGTCTTATATACATGGGTTTCTTTTCACGTTTTTTGTCGGCGGTGTAATTGTATTAATGACGGCGGATCTCGGTGGATTTGACTCTCGGTATTACGCTGGATTAAACCTGGTCATTATTGCCGTTACTCTTCTCCTGCCCGTCCGGGAGGTATTCTCAGTTATAAACGGTTTCATGCTTATTGCCGTGTATGTTTCATGGAATCTGATTATAGGCAAGTCCTACCAGACGGCAAACCTTATCGGCAACCTGTTTTTTATGATCTCCACAATAATTATCGCGGTCAGCATCAATCATGTGAGGTTCAGACTGATAAAGCAGGAATTTAAATCACGAACAGAACTTCAAAAGACCCAGAATTCGCTGTGGACTGAAATGGAACTGGCCAAGAGGATACAGACGTCGCTTCTGCCCGACAAAAACAGCATCGGCAACTATGAAACAGCCGGAATAATGCTCCCCGCCGCGGAGGTGGGCGGTGATTACTATGATATTATTGAAACCAGGGCGGGTGAACAGTGGATAGCAATCGGAGACGTGTCCGGCCACGGTCTCGAATCCGGGCTCGTCATGATGATGACACAGATATGTTTATTTTCCATGGTTAATATGACACCGGGGAATAAACCGTCCACGATCATTGAATATTTGAACTATGTCCTGATGGAAAACCTGAAACGCCTCGGTTCAAACCGCTATATGACCATCATGGCCATGAGGCTTGATGGCTCCCACATAACGGCTGCGGGGGGCCACCAGGACATTATAATACACCGAGATAAAAGTAATAGTGTTGAAAGAATTTCTATAAAAGGAAGCTGGATAGGTCTTGCAGATAACATTCGTGAACATTTACAAGATATATCGATACCCATTGAGCCCGGCGACCTGATTCTGTTGTTTACCGATGGAGTCACGGAAGCAGGTGGAGTTGACGGAGAGATGTTCGGGCAGGAACGTCTCCAGCGGCTGCTTCAATCATATGCTACATTACCTGCGGCCGAGATTGTCAAAAATATAGCACAGGACGTAATCCGCTACCATCATGAGCAATATGACGATATTACACTCGTGGTATTAAGAAAATTGTCATGATGACGTTATTCAACATCGACACAGATGATGCACACATCATCATCAAAATTTTCACTACCCCTGAAATCCACTAGCTCCTGGTAAAGCCTCACTATAAATTCATCACAGGGATGGTGCGCCAATTTCAACAGTATTTCGTCTATAATGTTTGCAAATACCCGCGAGTTTCGAAAGTCATTCCGCGCTTCGGTTAACCCGTCTGTGTAGAAGATAATCTTGCTCGAAGCCGGAAGCTTCTGTATATGGTTACTGTAGGCCACCGTTATTCCAAGGTGTTCGATCTCGTATTGCGAAATTAATCCAAGCGGACTGCTGCCAGCCTTGTCGAGTCTTGAAAGCGTGCCTTCATGTATGAGATATGGAGGAATGTGCCCGGCGCTTGAGTAGGTGATCGTCCTTTCTTGTTTATTATAGATGCCGTAAAATGCGGTAGCATAATTTCTGGCCATCTGATCTCCAAGAACTTTATTCAGGTGTGTTAATAGTTGTGACGGATCGTATTTTTTTCTTCCGGAATCCATGATTATGCTTTTTATCATGATCGTAATTAATGCCGCTGGAACGCCGTGGCCGATTACATCGCTTAAAAAAACGCCGATTGTGCCCGACTCCCTGAATTTAATGAAATCATAGAAGTCTCCGCCGATCGGCTCCATAGGTTTAAAGAGAGCGGATATATAGGGAGTGGGATTTTCACGGGGGATGATATTCTGCTGAATACTCCGCGCCATTTCGAGTTCTGCAGTCATCGTTTCATGAAATTCGGACAATTTATTTTTTTCCTCTTCAATTTTCTTCTGGTTTTCTATTATTAACAACCGCTGGAGAAAATCTCTTCTTGTGTACATCTCAACATAATATGAAGCGAACATGCCGATAATATTGGCTGATATAAAAAAGAAATTGTTGTTAATAAATGCGTTGATGTATTGATCTGAATGCCATATGTTCTGGTAAAAGACCGCAGAGCATTCATATGCAACGACAATAACCCATCCCACAATTGTCGCATTAATGAATTTTAAACGGACAAGGGTATAGCTCCAGACGATGACGAGTATAAGTCCTGCGTAATAAAACAGGCCTCCGACAGCGTTCCGGGCCGTTATGATCATAATAATAATGCCGAGGCCCATGGCAAGGGAGAGCATGATCAATGAAGGCTGTATAATGTTTTTGAAAAATTTAAAAAACGAGAGAATAAAAACAAAGGATATAAGTGGGCATATAACACAATATCGAATAAACCACGTTATATGCTTTGTCATTGGCGAGATGAATAGATCCAATATGCCAAAAGCGGCATATAAGACAAAGGCCAATATAAGCGCGAACCGGGCTATGGGAACTGTTTTATGGAAATAATCATCTTCAAACAGCGCTTCTAATTCCTCAGAAAAATGAAATCTGTTTTTCGAAAGATAATGTTTAAGGAGCTCTTCCATCTCGATGATGCATACAGTAACATGGTATCATTTTGGAATCGTGAGGGTGACTTTTGTTCCTTTGTCTTTGTTCGTCTTGACCTGTATCTTTCCGTTGAGCTGTTCCACGATATCCTTGACGATATCGAGACCATATCCCCGACCGGAGATTTCCGTGGCTTCGCTTTTTGAGCTGAAATTCGGCCTGAATATAAACTGAAGGAGTTTGGATTTGGACACAGCCGTGTTGTTATTAACGATAAGTTTCTTGTTGATAGCTGTTTCATGTATCTTTTCGAAATCGATACCGTATCCGTCGTCTTCCACCTCAATGGTAAACGACGAAGAGCTTTCATATAAACGAAGATAAATTTTTCCTGCGGCGGTCTTGTTTTTAGTCAGCCTCGCGAATTGGTCCTCTATTCCATGATCCACGGAATTCCTGATCAGATGTATGATGGGAATTTTTATTTTATTCAAGACCGCGAGTTCATTTATCTTGTTAGCGATCGTGAATGTCACCTGTTTGCTTGTTTCTTTAGCGAGAGATTCGACCATTGACGGAAGTGAATTTAAAAACTCTCCAAGAGGACCCTTCAATTCTGTTGGCTTAACTCCGATATCCAATGTTGAGAACATTTTTAGCCTTTCAATCATCGTGCCGAGGTTCTGAAATTCCCGGAACAGCTCCACGATTAGATCCTCGATCTGGTTCGTTATGGTTTTGTTAATTTTTTTTGGGTTATCACGCACCGCGACAAGGACATCTTCTATCTTATGCGAGATTGTTGAAATGTGATTCAACTCCAGGTGCTTGGCTGATCCTTTGAGAGAATGCGCCTCACGAAAAACATGTATCAAAGTATCGGGATCGCCCAGATCATATATCTTTGACCGTATATCATTCAGTATCAGTCTGGATTCTTCAAGGAAATCTGAAAAAAGCGCCGGGCCTGATTTCATGATGGCGGATATGGATTCAACTTCCTGCTGGTATTTTGTTTTTTGCTCTTCCAGCCGCTTTTCATATTTCACCAAATCGGTGATATCCTCAAAAATAACCATAATGTATTCCACGAGATCTTTATCGTGAATCCGTATGAAATCGGCGTTCACGATTATCTCCTTATTTACAAACTCGTTTGTCTTTACCAGGATTTTTTTGCTTTTAAACGGATTGAGGTTCATGATCATATCAAGGTCTGCCGATTTATTATGGAAAAGAAAGTACAGGAATTTCTCCAGCTCCGCACGGTAGGTCTCGAATTCCTTCGTATCTTGATAGACGAGATCGATGAATCGTTTCCCTTCAAGGTTCCGGTTCTCGAACAACTTGGTGAGATATTCAGAATACTGACTCAGGATCGTGTAATTTTCGTCAATCAGGAGCAATCCTTCTTTGATGTTGGCCATGTATTTTTGATTCAGATTATAGGATTTCTCTATTTCCAGCCTCAGAAGAAAATTCTTCCTCATATACCATTCAATGGTAAAACTGGCGAACATCCCGATGATGTTCGCAGAGATGAAGAAAAAGTTATTATTAATAAAGACCGTTATATTTTCAAGGGTCTGGAGCATGTTATTTGCGACTATAGCAACAATTTCATACGAAATTGTAATGAGCCAGCTGGTTGCCGTGCCGTAGTTAAATCTGATGCGGGCAAGGGCATAGACCCACATGAGGACAAGCATCAGACCGGCGTAATAAAACTTGAATCCCAGCTCTGATTCGATTGAGAACCCGATCATGAGGACTATGCCGAAACCAGAAAGAAAACTGACCCCGGAAAGAATAATCTGCATATGCCTTTTAAAAAAGGAATAAAATGTGAGGATCAGTACGATTATCAAAACAGGGCAGACAACGATAAACCGGATTGCCCATACTATGTTTTTGTGTAGGGGGACTATCCATATATCCAGAATACCGAACAGGGCATATAACGCAATATGGAGAATCAATGCCACCCGTACAATGTTCAGCGAGGCAAGATAAAAATCTTCGTAAAAAACATTCTCAAGCTCTTCCGGGAATTTGGTAACGACATGCTTGAACGTAAGACGTGGAAGTTTTTTGGGCAATTTACTCATTGTTTAACCATCCCTTGCTCTTCTCCAACCGACATAGAGGGTACCCCGTTACACCTCTGTATTATTTATAAGACTGTTTAAAAGAGACATTAACGGTAAACGCTCCTGCATCTGATTCAAACGGTATGGTAATCACCGGAACACCTTGCGGCCAGTTTATCTTATACTTGTGACCGGTAATAACCCCCGGAAGCGATATCTCTATGCGGAAATCCATAAGATCCTTTTTTGCATTTCCGGCAATAATATTCACCAATTCTCCTACAGCATCCAGCACCTCTTTACTTACGGCCACATGCTTTTTGCCACTGAACCGTGTAGCCATGGCAATCGCGGTTTCGCGGGTAAAACTCAACACGACAGCTCCGATGATATCCCCGGCCAGGCCGATTATTGCGGATATCTCATTAAGGTTTTGGCTGTCTTGATTTAAATATGGCGTGCTGTTTTTTACGCTGAACATGAGATGCGTCTTGAACAGATTAACGGATGCATCTAAAAAGGGATTAATGTATTCGGCTTTCATACCCGCCTCCTATCCTATTTCACGTACTTCGAAATCTTGTCCCAGAGGACATTGCCATGTATCGGTTTAACGATGTAATTCGTAACACCCGCTTCTATGGCCTCTACAACCATGTATTTTGCCGCCTCAGACGTGACCATGATCATTGGCGTTGCAGCGTATTTAGGCAAGGCCCTGATTTTCTTTACGAAATCAAGGCCGTTTATGCCCGGTATGTTCCAGTCAACCAGGAACAGATCAATATCTTCTTTCTGGGCTATCTCGAATGCAGCGGTCCCATTGTCCGCCTCCAGAATGCCCTCTTCTGAGAAATTCTTTTCTTTTAACAGGTTTTTATGAATATTTCGTATTACCATCGAATCATCAATAATGAGAAATTTCATATTGTTACTCCCGTGGCAGATATTTAGTGAGTGTATATATTCTCATATAATAAAACTCATTAAACTTTGGATGTGCCAATAATAGCGGGTATCTAATCGTTAAAAATTGAAATTCCTTAACGGTTTCCTGAAAAACCAGTTTTAACGGACTACTGTATGTCATGGAACTCAATAGCTCATGTTATATGGCGATACATGATGCGCTTTCGGCGGTAGGCTCCGTCTGTCTGTATGCGAGTCCATCCGGTTAAAATCGTTGCTCATCTTCTCCAGCATGACATCAATGATCTCTTTCATTCCCCGGAGCATGTGATTCCTCGGAATTGGCATCACCAAAGGGAAATAGCTAAACATTTCAATTTGATTGACACTGTATCCTCTCATGATTCACGTTGATAGGTTTCGGCAGATAATCCACCGGGTTTGTGGCCATTGCCCTGTCGATGAAATCCTCATCGGTGCTGGCGCTCAGAAAGAGTATGGGAATATCATACTCTTTCCATGCTTTTATAGCGGTTTCTCTTCCGTCAAGGAGTACATCGAGCTTGATATCCAATACAATAAAATCGGGCATTACATGACGGACGCACTCGATGACCTCTTCGCCGTTGGACAAAACGCAGATGACATAACACCCGGCATCCTCAAATATATTCTTGAGAAAAATCCCGGTGATCATATCATTTTCAGCTATCAGGACGCTTCCCATTCCCACAACACTATATCATCCCAGGCATAATTTATTGCTGATAATCAAAACTGGTCTCTGATCGTGATCGATATGTCTTTCAGCCGTATAATATTTCGCAGCCCTTTCTATCTCAATCAGGTTGATATTGATGCCTCGGCATCGTTGGACTGCGTCTCATTAACCCCTTTGAAATCGAACACGATCTCGCTGGTGCCCGAAATATCGTTTTCCAGATTTCTACAGAACCATCATGATTCCCTGATCCTTCCTCGTGGAATCGCTTATCTCTGAAGCCCGATTGGCTGTATTCTCACAATCAGACGCCTCAGCTACTGGTGGACCAAAACGCCTGTAACTGCTATCCGCATGAGCATTATCAATAATAAAATACATTCCTTTGGTTACTGGCATCAATAGTCTAATAGTTGATTATTCTGTAGTTATTCTGTCTATTTCTCTGTAAGGAATTGGCCTACAAGCGCCGTGAAGAATAATTCGTAGAACCATAAAAAAACGTTTTAAAGCCGTATCAGCATTTTGCTGAAAATTCCCGATGCAATCGGGATTATGCGATAAAGAGACATATCGCCGCTATTCGAGGCAATATCCAAAGAATAACGTGAGGTTTTGCACTAAACATACAAAACAGGTTTTTAGGTGCGTGGGGATATTATGTCTTCAAGAATTAAAAGATGGACCTCGCGCATTACGGGTATGATGACCGAGAGGAGGGCCATGGCTGCGCCGGCATGGGGATACTGTCTATCCATGATATCTGTGGAGCTGAAGGGAGTTGAACCCTCGGCCTCTAGAGTGCGATTCGATAGAGTACAACAGGCGTTTAGTGTCTCCATTTAGAAATGGATGTCTTTCTGTGAAGAAGGTCAAGCTTTTTTCAATATTCCTATGTAAAATTATGTTTAGTAATGGTGAAAAGTATCTGTAACTTTATCTGTAAGTCGCATAATGGGCTTGTTATACGAACGATTTATTTAAAAGCGTGGGTCATAGGCTAACAGCAGAGCGGATCAATAAAGGGAATTAACTCGATAATATTTAATTGACAATACAGCTTATAAGCGGTATATTGTATCAATGGACGGCAAGGAACTTATCAAACTGTTGAAACGTCATGGTTGGACATTGGACAGGATAAGCGGATCACATCATATAATGATAAAGGATAATAAAACCCTTTCCGTTCCCGTTCACGGCAGCAAGGACTTGCCGAAAGGGCTGCTAAATGCCCTGCTTAAAGATGGAGGCTTGAAATGATACAGTATCCCGCGAAAATAAATTATTCAAAGTCTGATAAATGCTATCTGGTAACGTTTCCCGATCTTCCCGGCTGTTTGACATACGGGGAAACCATTAAGGAGGCCCGGAACAACGCACGAGAGGCGTTGACCGGATATTTGGAATCAATTGATTTACGAAAGATGGAGATACCGGAGCCGTCAAAATTATCCGGAAGAAATGTTCATTACATTCATCCTGAGATTCAAGTGTCATTCGCTTTGTGGCTTAAAACGAAACGGGCAGAACATGGATTGACCCAGAAGGATATGGCGCGATTGCTTGAAATTAACTTCCAAAGCTATCAAAAATATGAGAATCCCAAAAAGACGAACCCCACGCTTAAGACAATCGCAAAGGTTGAAAGCGTATTAAAAGAACGCGTGCTTTCTATTTAGCAAAGAGGGATAGAACGCTCGTCCTTTTACATGCCCATCAGCAAGACAATATTTTGTATACAAATTAAATAAATTATATATAAAATATTAATGGTATTCGATCGAGTTAAGGTATCGCCGACATTGACGCAACTGTTTCTCATAATATTTAATAGCTCTGAGATTCTTTGTTTTTTTAATAACTGATATAGTATTATTCCGGGCTTGACTTACTTTTGGAATCAGAACACCTTTATTAGCAATCTCTGCTAAATTTTGGTGAGATTCGGCCTGCATTATTAGTTATTTATAGCATAACTCACACCTTCAAAAATATCGACTCCTGTACCTGCAGCACATCTCCCATATCCTCCAACTGCAAATGATA
>MIBH01000082.1:0-1121 GCA_001829455.1 Spirochaetes bacterium RBG_13_51_14 | reverse complement strand
GTTAAACTCTGGACCTTCGATATAGGTACCTGGGAGTTGATTAAAATGCTATTAAACCAATGCCGCCATGAGTGGAATGTGATATTCCGCTCTCTTCGTTCCTGTTCAGTTATACCGATGTTTCTCATTGCGATATAGAGCGAACGGGTGAAAATTCGCGGTTCTGCCGGTTTGCCTGGCGTTTTTTCACTGAAAAACAGGAAACTATCCATGTTTTCCGGATCCGGGTTGATGTTGATTAGCCTCTGTATTTGATCGATGACCTTTCCTGGTATGAGAATATTGCGTGTGCGGCCGGTTTTCGTGGACTCATTCATGCCAAAAAGTTTATCCCATGATCGCCTGATATGAACGTATCCTTCGTCGAGGTGTATATCTGATAGCGTTAGCGCCTGAAGTTCCCCCATTCTCAGGCCTGTAATAGATGCTAAAAGGTTACCCACATAACCCATGAACTGCTCCTTCGGTGGATGGCAGTGCACCGGGTCGGATACCCACTCTATTGAAAATAGACGCCTGACTTCATCGATAGTTAGAATGCCCTTGTTTCTGGGATTGACTGCGGCTCTATCAATTTTCGGGACAAACTGGACAAGGGAATGTTCTTCAGCTGATTCCATTATTATCTTCAATGACGACAATATCTTGTTTATAGTATTTCCAGAATAACCGCGGTTGAAGAGGTCATTGCGAAATTCATGGATGACTGCACGATCTATACGGGTCAATCTCATGTTTCCCATATATGGCACTATATGTCCTTCGACTAGGCGAGTGAGTTGGAGGCAGTGATGAGGACTTATTCGGAGCCCCCGGACGCGCTTGTCTGTCGCCCAGGTGCCATCCCATGAAAAGAACTCTTTCGAGAATTCGGTAAGGGAGACGTTTTCCTTATGAATAATCTGGCCGGCTTGAAGATATTCAACAGCCCATCGTTCAGCGCGACCCTTTGCTGTTTCTCCTGTTGATTTTGCAGAACTCAATCGTCCGTCAGGGAGTTTAAAGCGGCAGTAATAAACGCGGTTTCTTCGGTAAAGATAAAAAGGCTTTCCGTGTGACGACATCTTAAAACCTCCGATGAATAAAAGTGAAAACCTGTTGGTCACAAGTTGGTCACACTT
>MIBH01000081.1:21452-43898 GCA_001829455.1 Spirochaetes bacterium RBG_13_51_14 | reverse complement strand
CAGAGGTTGACCTTTGCTCGGATAAACAAAGCCGATTGTGGGTAAATTCAAGGGTGCGTGTCGCAGGTATCGGTCATGTTGATTCAGATGTGAACTTTGTCTCACAATCGGACTTCTCATAGGTGTTCTTATGCCGTAAATTTTAATCTGTCGGGCTGCACACAAAAGACTTTTTGATTCAATAAAAAACTTTTTCTGGTAATCGGGGATACAGGTGAACCGTCTTATGTTAAAGGACTGGTTCTGAAGAGTTTCCTATTGGGAATTAAAATTTAACCTTCTTATAAAAAATTGTTTTAGTAATCTCTGCCGCGATAATGTAAACTGCCACGATCAGCAATAAAAGTAAATAGGTGGAAAGACCGAGCGGGCTTAATCCAAAAACATCTCCAAGCGGGGTGAAGGGTAAAATCAACGTTTAAACCTGCAATTCTCGAATTATCGTAAGCAGGTTTGATCAACAAACCCCTTGCTGCGGAGTATTTTATTAGTCCGGAAAGGTTTCAGATTATATCTTCTCCAAACAGTCTCTCGGCGAGTTCGACCTTTAATATTTGCAGCGTTTCAGCAGGCACGTCTTCGGTGCTGCTGTAGTCGGCGCAGATATCGCGGAGAGTTTCCGTGTCGTTAATCAACAGGCTGTAGTAGTACCAGTCGCCCATGAGCCCGGCGGCGAACAGTACCTGCCTGTCCGTGAGTTCGTCCCATGCCTCGCAAAGGAAGTTCTTGCAGGTCCCTCTAAAAAAGGATTCGAGTTTGCCGCCTCGGTCGCAATCGAAGTAAGCGAGGCAGCATACGAGGCCCGGGTCAGATGCCGCAATGCCAACATGCGGGCACTGCATCCCGTCCCGGACCAGTTTCTCTTCGCTGGCGTCTTCCGGGTGTTTTACCGGGCGGCCGCAGCATTCGCGGCCCCTGTTGATAAACATGCCCTCGATGCGTTCCGGGGAAACCGTGTAGTTGTGGCTTCCGCAACAGAATGCGCATGAGGCGCCGCTTCCCGGCCTGCACCGGTTGACTGTTGCGGTTGTATTTATGGCTTGTTCCTCCCGGGTTTTTTCGAAATAATTCGTGCTCTGATGCTGTTCCGCATGAGCTATACTGTCAACAAAAACATTACCATTGAGGGGAATGCGCCCTCTTCCGTTTGAGGACAATACCCGGGACATCTATGTCGGACGCGATGATGCGCGCCGGCAACTCGCCGTGGACGCGGCCAGCGTTTCCCGAAGCGGCTTTGACTGGCAAACATTGAATTTTTGACCCGTCCGGTGTCAACGGCGGTCATGTTCCGACAGGATTGTAAGTCCCAGTTGCTGTATCTCCTCGCGCAGATAGGGAACCGACCCCGGTCCGCAGGAAAATGAGGAAACAGTATTTTGGAAGTTGAATTTTTCCTGAAAATTAAATAATAAATTGACATATTCGCGTGTATTTATGTATTGTCCAATCTGATTAATAGAATGCGGTATTTAAATAACAATTGCCCACTTTTTAGTTTTCTCCCCAATTGAATTATCTACTAAGTGATTAGCGCTCAATTAAATTTTTTTACTGATCAACGGCATTCAAAATCAATACAGAACTATTGCAAATCCGGTCATACCCACAGGTAGGCTGAAACGGCATTAGATACAACAAGGAGAAGAAATGAGTTTTACAGAATTTAATTTATCCAGCGGGATTATGTCCCAAATCGAAGCGATGGGATATGAAACCCCGACGCCTATTCAAAAAATGGCCATCCCGGCAGTTATGCAGGGGAAGGATGTATTGGGATTGGCCCAAACCGGCACCGGAAAAACAGCGGCCTTCGCGCTTCCGATCCTTCAACGTCTGTCTTCGGGAATGAGAGGGCAGATAAGGGCGCTCATAATAGCCCCGACGAGAGAGCTGGCCGAGCAAATCAACGATTCGGTTACCGCCCTGGGTAAACGGACGGGGCTGAAAAGCACTGCCGTTTATGGGGGCGTGAGCGCCGGCAAACAGGTGGCAGCTTTAAAACGCGGAGTTGATATCGTGGTTGCCTGCCCGGGCCGGCTGCTGGACCATCTTGAAAACAGGGTCATCAACTTATCCCGCCTGGAAACGCTGGTGCTGGACGAAGCGGATCACATGTTCGATATGGGGTTCCTGCCGAATATCCGCAAAATCCTTAAACACGCATGCATGAGAAAACAGACGCTGCTGTTTTCGGCTACCATGCCGAAAGATATTCAAAAACTGGCCGATGATATTCTAAAAAATCCCTGCCATATCGATATCGATCATACGGAGCCGCTTGAAACCATTGAACACGCCCTGTTCCCGGTCGCGCAACACCTCAAAACCGAGCTGCTGTTTGAGTTGCTGAAATCAACGGATGCGCGGTCGATACTTATTTTCACCCGCACCAAGCACCGGGCTAAAGCCTTGGACCAGAAGCTACAGAGGAACGGCTATAGAGCTACTTCTTTGCAAGGCAATCTATCCCAAAACAAACGGCAGGAGGCCATAGACGGGTTTCGCAACGGCACTTTCCAAATTATGGTTGCCACCGACATCGCCGCTCGCGGTATCGATGTATCCCTCATATCACACGTAATTAATTACGATATGCCCGACACTCCTGATGCTTATACGCACCGCATCGGACGCACCGGAAGGGCGGAGTGTTCCGGAGACGCGTTTACCTTTGTCACGAGTGAAGACGCCGGCACCGTTCAGGTTATAGAGCGAAAAATTGGCGGGAAGATCAAGCGCCGGACGATCGAGGGGTTTAATTACAATGCGCCGCAAAAAACAAATGATCGCGAACAACCGTCACGGCGATCATTTCAGAAAAGGAAGGTTTCTTAAGAATAGAGTTTAATGACATGACTCCCGTTGCGTGAAGATATTTAAAATTGCCATAAGTGATTTTGCCGCGCGGATTTGTCTTGCGGCGGGAGCAAAATCCTGTATGTTAATGCATGAATTTTAATTTACATACAGGCTGTGTGCGTAAATGTTGTTATGAATTAATTGAGTGAAATTCAAAACCTGGAATGAATTTTTATGGATGGAACTAATAGAGATGCTATCAGGCAGGGACAAAAAGTAGCGATTGTTTTAAAAAAGGACCAACGCACCGGTAATTTAACTGAGGGTGTAGTGCAGGCTATTTTGACGAACTCTAAAAATCACCCGCATGGTATAAAAGTCAGATTGACGAATGGGGCAGTTGGCAGAATTAAACAAATTTATTAACCGGGCAGCTTTAAACTTCGCTTAACCGGCGGATATACATTCCGCCTCCTGCACTCCTGAATTTTTTCCCTGTTCGCGTGGGTCCGCAGGGGCGTGGAGGAGCAACCCCCCATTCTACCCAGAAGATACTTTTCCACATTAACTCAATTATGCCTCATGCGCAGTTGAAGCTTGAAATCCTTGTATACCTGAGAGTTGAGTCGGATATTGCTCCGGTAAGCAAGATTGCTCACCAACGTGATGACAGGTTTTCGGAGTTGCCACAAGCTTACCCAGACCCTGCGAAGAATTTGAGACATGGAATAGAAGTGACGGTCACAGGAAAGCATTTCTTCGATAATCATGTCTGAAGACAAATGATTATACCGGGCCACCGGGAATGTCAAGGTGTAATATTTCCAGTCTTCCGGGAATGTATTAAGGGCTATACGCTCCTCTGACTTCAACTGATCCCATAGTTTCGTGCCGGGCAAGGGAGTCAGAAACAACGCATTGAGGTTATCCACTCCGTAATGGCCGGCAATTTGGGCGATATTTTTGCCAATACCTGGTTTATCGACATCCAATCCGATGATAAAAGAACCGACAACCAGAATATTGTGACGTTTTATTCGCCGTACGGAGGCACGGAAGTCCCGTTCTTTAAGAAGGTTGAATTTCTTGCCCAGTTCCCTCAGCCCTTCTTGCGTGGGTGATTCAAAGCCGATAAAGACGCCTCTGCACCCGGCCTTCGCAGCCAACGCTAAAAGTTCTTCATCATCTGCAAAGTTAATAGTGGCCTGGGCAAACCATTCCTTTTTCAAGTGTGCCTGTGCGAGAGCGCGGAACAGCTCCTTGGCGCGTGCTATGTGGTTAGATCGCGTGCCGATAAGATTGTCATCCACGAGGAGAACATATTTTTCGCGGATTAACTTAAATTCTTTAATGACTTCAGGAATGGATCGCTGCCGATAACGGGCCCCGTTGAACGCTGTTACGCTGCAGAAGTTGCAGTTCAATGGGCAACCGCGAGTGGTCTGAATGGCGCCAAAGGCATATCCCGAAGCCAGCAAATCATGTCGTGCTAAAGGAATATCTTTTATCTCGGCGAGCCCTCCGTCATACCGCCGTTTCAGGCAATCATGCCGGGCATCCTTTAATACCTGATGCCAGATACTTTCGGCTTCACCAGTGACGACTGAATTGACATGCTTCATGACTTCGGTAAGGCGCATGGTTGCATGAATCCCGCCCATGACGACAGGGATGCCTGAATTCTGGAAGTGGGCTGCGATTTCATAGGCGCGGTTAGCCTGCGAGGTGAAAGCGGTTATGCCCACCAGGTCTGGTCTGGGCATGACCGCATAGTTCGGCACGCCGAGGTTTTCATCCACGATCGAAATTTCCCACTCCGGCGGGGTCAAGCCCGCAAGAACCATGAGGCTGAGTGGTTTCCACACGCGGTAACGGTTCCAGCGGCTCTCCTTTAATTTTACGATTCGGATTAGGGGGTTGGATGGATTGATCAGATATAGTCGCATGATTTACGTTTTCTCCCAATTATTTTCAATGCCGACATAATGATTATTTAAAAAAAATAATTTCCCCAGGAAATATTTACCGGTAGTTTGTATTGATGGTTAACGCAACCGAGAGAGTGCAATTATTGCAACCATAATAATAAATATATTGCGATACCATCTATTCATAATTGTTTAGTGCTCATATTAATTAAGAATTTCACCATTTGACAGCTGGAAAACGGAATTATCGGCAAAGAATATATAATAAAGAAGTGCCAAGTGGATATATGGATATTTATAATATCACCTCTGATACTGGGTGTCAATCTAAATACAACACAGCCCATTATACCGAGAGATAAGCCATATCATTGAATAGCGGTATATCACGATAAAATATTTCACACATGGAAAAGACATTAGCTCCATCAGTAAAAATACTGTAAAAAATAATTGACGGCAATCATACTGGACGGAGTGCTGTATTTCACCGCCGCTGCGCCCGCGTGACCGCTGGGCTGCAGGGCGTCTTTCCGGAAGCGTATCCGTCATGTGATCCCGCGGATCGTGGCGTCAAGCTCCCTGGTCCTGTTCTTCAGCAATTCGGTAAATTCGGCGATCTGGGTCTTCGCCTTTTCGAGTACTTCCGCCGCCGCTGACAGCCGCTCGACTACGGCCGAGGTCTCCTTCATCAAATCATATTGAACCTTGGAAGACCTGGCGATCTGGCTCGAAATGCCCTCGGATATTTCCACCTGCCGCATGAATTCATCGAGTGCCGCGCTCTGTTCCCGAACGACCTCCATGACCACTTCAAGTCCCTGGTTAATGCTGTTTACCATGTCGATGGTCTTTGAAATGGTCTCCCCGGTGTTCCCCACCTCGGCCATGCCGCTGTTGATGTTATCGATCATCAGCTTGATCTGGCTGGTTATCTCCTTCGAATTATCGCCGGTAGCCTCCGCAAGCTTCCCGATCTCGTCCGCGACGACCGCAAACCCGCGCCCATGCTCGCCGGCGCGCGCCGCCTCGATGGCCGCGTTCAACGACAGGAGATTAATGCGGTCCGTGATCTCGTCGATCAGCGATATGAGTCCGCCGATCGACTTTCCGCTTTCACGAATCTGGTGCATTTTCTCCGACATCCCGGTAAAGGTGGTTTCCGTTTGGCTCGTCGACTCCGATATGATACGGATTCCGTCCTGGACCTTAATACGGGCCTGGTTCAGTTTATCCTGAAACGACTTGAGCCTCCCGATTGATTCCCTGGTCCGTTTGCCCTCTTCTTCCTGCTCCAGCGTCCCGTTATAAATACGCTCGTTTTCGGAAACCAGCTTCAGGTACATCTCGTGCATCTCACTGCTCGTTTTCAACTGGTCGTCCGACAGTGCGATAAAATTACGCCCGAGACCCTCCATCTCGGTCCCCACGGAAAGAAAGCTGCCCGAGATCTCGCCGCACGAATTGACCGCGCTCTCGAGATAGGCGCTCCTCTCCTTCGCTTTTTCCTCCTTACCCTTCAATTCCTTCCGGTAGAAATTCAATTGGTCCCCCAGGCTTAACGCGATCAGGATGGCAAACATTGCGCCGCCGATCTGGAAGGAGTTTTCAGATAAAAAAGTGCTGGGGTACAGGCCGAAGGTTTTGAGGCCGTACAATCCCCCACCCAGCTCCATAAATACGATCGCAAGCATGTAGAAACGTGCCGCCTTGAATCCTCTCCGGTAGGCGATGATGCCGATTAAATTAAGAATGATTATCGTGCTCATGGAGATCAGAACACTCGATAGAATTATATAGAAATATCGAATGAAAAAACCGGACAATGCAATCATTGACAACAGAACAACAAAAAACCATATGCTCTTGTTGATAAAACCATAGCTTTTGTCGATTTTGCAGAATGATTTTGCGAAAACAAGCGTCGTCGCGATGCCCATCGCAATGAAAAAGGATATCGCCGTCCTGGATATCGTCAGTGAATCGGTTTTCAAGAATTGCGCCAAAAACCCGTCGAGCGTAAAAAAGAAGGCAAAATTGAATATGGCGAGCATGAGAATAAAAAACAGATTACTGACATCACGCGCCGTAAGGGAAAAAAACAGATAGTACCCTATCATCGCGAGTATTATTCCGAAATATAGTCCGTATAAGAACTGGGACCGGGTGACCATTGTATCAAAATTGTTTCTCGTGATGACGGAAACCCGAGCCACCAGTGAATCGTCGCTCTGCACCCTCATATAATACGTATGCGCGGTACGGGGTGGAATTTCCATGTGGAAGGCGAAGGCGCGGTAATCCTCGTCGCGTTGTGCTATCGGATACAAGCGGCCGCCGGTCTTCACCGGCTTCTCCTTATATACAGCCGGGATGAATATCCTGATGTCATCGGTTAAGGGATAATCGTCAAGGAGGATGAATTTTCTGGCCGTCCTGGAATCGTTGGCAATGGTGAAACGGAGCCAGTACGCCGCCAGCGTATATCCGAAATTCGGGGCCTCATCGGACGAAGGCGCGAACTCTTTCACGTATTCTTTCGAGGTAACATCGGAGATGCTCAGATTCCCGGTATCGTCCTTGAGGACCTCCATATATTTCCCTATGAGTATGTTTTCCTGGTTATCCTCGATCTTGATCGCCTCGGCGGCCTGGAGCGAAGGGCATATGAAAAAGACCAATATTAAACAACGAAAAAAAATACCTGACATATTCATAATTTAATGCTATTTGACTCATTTTCTATGCATGCGGCGTATTAATGAAGACAAGTATTATATATACTGTAAAGAAATTGTTTTTACATATAGTATGCCGTTTTCCCCCCGCCGGCGGCGGAGGGAAAACGATAGTACATGTACAATACCAATTTATTTACAGTATAATACAAATTCCTATGAGTAAAAAGTCAAGATAAAGACTATTTTTTTCCACATAAAAAGATACGCCCTATTCAGAACCAGTCCTTTGACATACGACGGCTTACTTGTACTGAGCACGTCGAAGTATCTCTATCGGCTTTAGAAAGACGCTTGTACCGGTTAAAGCACCGGGAACAGTGCCTTAAATTACGTGATAATAGCTATAACGACCGCTATCAGCACATTGTCTATGAGTTTAAGGTCTCCCTTCCCCATTGAAATAGATGCCCGAAGCCATTGTTTTCAAGAGCTCGATTCTTCCTTCATTTCTCCCAGCGCTTCAGCGAGCTCATCAGCGCGTGTCTGGTCTTCGTTAACGGTACCGGGACTGCGCCAGATCAATGATCCATCGGGAGCAAGAATGCGAAAATTATCAAAATCCCTGTTACAGATGTGCATTTCGCCCCTTTCGGCTACTGACATTCGTTCCATGTCGGTCCCGAGGGAGAATCTGTTCTCCTTCGCATGGGGCCCCGCCAGGACCTTGAAAGACCCGTCCGGTTTTATTCTGCCGACATGGGAGAAGTTTATGTGATTGATCTTTTTTGTGTGATCAAAAAGTACGAAGACGCTCCCGTCACCGGAAATACCGCAATCCTGGATTTTCGCAACAACCTCACAATCAGGTCTGATAAGCCCCTGGAAAGTGCCCTGGCGGTCAAAACGGGCATAGCAGCCATTCACGCGGTCAATAAAATAGAGCATGTTGTCCGGACCGCCGGTAATCCAGGCTCCCTCTGGTGGCCGGGACGGACGGTTCCCCAGGGTCTCCCACTCCGTTTGTTTTTTATGTAATTCGGCATCATCACTGTCGGGCCAGAGCCGTATTCGTTTCCCCTTTTCATCAAAACGGCGCAGGGCGTAATTATCATCCTCCCAACAACGATACACCAGCAGGGTGCCGTCGGTATTAATGGCAATGCCTTCGTGGTCAATCGCTGTAATGAAACCCGGCTTGTTTTTTTTCTTTTTAATCGCTACCGCCGGGCTGCCGGTATCAGCGTGAAATGCCTGCACGATGTCCTCGTCACGGTCAATGACCCAGAGCAGGTCCTGCCCGGGCGCATACAGGAGCCGCGCGTAATCGCTGCAGGTAATATTCCTATTGAGCCAGCGAAATCCACCGGTCCTGTCGGCACGGCCGATGCACCCTTCGCTGTCCTGTTCCCATATGAGTGCGGTATCGCCATCGGGCAGGGCGGCAAGATCAATGAAATCATCAATGTCTTCGGGGAGCAGGGCCGTGACGTCGCCCGTATCCAGTATGATATACCAGGGGTGTGCGACGGCAACCGGATGCAGCCGCTGCCAGATATCGTCGGGAATCAGCAGGTCCTGGCCGCAGTGCCGGCATTTTACCGTACGGCTAGATCCGTCAAGGGGCAGCGGTCCGCCGCAATGATAGCACCAGATGCTGATACCGTCAGTGCCGCCTTTGAAGGCCCCTCCATCATCATTCGGCGCAGTTTCACCGACAAGCAGGACCGCGAAAGGAATCACGCGGTTGAACCAGTCCGGCGGTTTCCGCACCCCGGAAATTGCTCCGCATGTGTTGCATGAAAATTTCGCATCACCCCTGTCCGCGATTTTAAAGAGGTCTTCCAAATTCCAGAGAGTCCCGCAGCTCCCGCAGCGGGGCGCCATGTTGCCAAAGGTCAATCGATAGTTCCCAACCTCGCCCAGTATACCCGACGCCCAGGTATCGGTTTCTGGCTCCATACCGCTCGCCTCGACCAGCGGTCTGGAAATTATTACTTGCCACAGTGCCTGCGGGGTGTGGACCGACTGCCAGCAATTCGTGCACATGGTATGCTCTGACGCTTGATTCACCGGGAGCGGTTTTCTGCATTGTGAACACTCGGATGTAAAAGTGAGACTGGTACTTATGAGCGCCATGAACGGCCTCCATCTGCTGATTCTATCAAGTAGTCATCAGAAATATTCCATATATCATGAATAACCCGAAATTTCACTCTCTCTACATTACAGGTTCATGGGACATACCAGGTGTTATACGCACGAATGAACAGGGCCTACAGCCCGTTAATCCGGTTATTGTAAATTTGAATCGGTCAATGAACAGCAAGACCTATCTTATGAATATCTTGCCGCTTTTCAACAATACTCCTATCTTCTTTCCATCCATGGTTTTTACAATCCTGTTTTCAAGAATAACCTGATCATCATTGAACTCAAGCTGTCCCAGAAGACCAACCAGGGTATAGTTCGGGTCGTCTTCATGTTTTGCGTTTGCGACAAATCCGGCGCTTGAGGTGACAATTCCGATAAATTCATCCCCTGCATTATATTTTCTCACCGTGCCAGTGGATAGATTCAATCCTACCAGATCCCCATTTTTCAACTTTTCTTCATTTTGAAAAAATTCTCCATAATCCGCACCTGCCGTTCTGTGAGTCGTGTGCTCGGAAGCATCGCCTGTTCCATTTTCAACAAGTCCATGATTTCCAGTCATTGTTGCAACTCCAATCTTTCCGATATTTTTTATACATCAGGTCAATTGCATCGTATACACTATCCGCTCACGTGGCACAAACGGCCTCAACCGCATATTCATGGAAATGAACAAAAGAAACATATTCCCCAATTAAGGCTGTATGGAAGTTTCAAAAAAAGATGTAGAACTTTAAAAAATATAGGCGATTTAATTATCTTGTTATAATAAACAATATGCTAAATGTCAAGATAATATCAAAAAGCGTTTCATTTCCTCATCAAACGAACAGGTCCCCTCCCACCGCTCGGCGTCAAGGGCTCGGCCCTATCAACGGCGACGGCAAATATGATAGCCACGTCGCTCGGGGAAATTCGGTGAGACGGTGTCCGGTACCCGTCCCTGCGCTCATGTTTTTCTCGTAATCATAATCGTATGTTCCCGCCGAGTTCCGGAATGCGAATATATGATCATCTGACGGTCTGCGTCTGTCGCGTAATCCCCGTCAGAAATTTCCACTGCAAAGCCCCCGGGATACTGGAATTCAGGAACAAAAATCAGCGATGGTTCCGTGCATGAATCGATATGCCGGAATATAAATGTAAACCTGCCGGAAACAGGGTCGAATGATATCCCAAGCGGGTGCCCGGCAGTCGCCATCGGATAAGGGCGGATGACCGCCTCGAGCGCCCTGCCCCCTGAATTTATATCCGAAGGATCGATTTGCTGATCGCGGCTGAAAATGGACAGATCCTCGCCGTTCCAGCGGTCGCCGTCCCGGTTCGTATTATCGGCCGTATAGTTCCAGATAGCGTATCCCAGCAAAGCGTCCTCAGCCGCGCGAAGGCTGCGTTGCATCGCCCGAATCTGTTTCGTGAAATTGCCGTTGCGGTACGCCCTGCGGTGGTCAAGGTCGAAGGCTATGCCCGTTTCGCCGATAAACACCGGCATATCGCCCAACTCGTTGCGGGCCCTTCGCTTGAAACGTTCTAACTGATCTTTATATGACTCGCGGACACGTCTCTTACCCACAACGATCTTGCGCCGCTCGGCGTCAACGCCGAAGGAGCTGAAATATTTTTTCAGAACAAGTGTAAATCCGTCATACCAGTGGGGCGCATACACCATCCCTTTGAGGTTTCTGCCCCGAAGGTCCGGCACTTCGCCGAGCGGCTCACCCTCAAAAAATATCAGGGCCTGGGGGACTAGCACTCTTATCTCGCTGGTGAATCTCTCTATGAAGGGAAGCAGGTAGTGGTTCGGGAAATCAACGTCCGTTCCCCGCACCCGCGTGAAATGATCCGTCCGCATGATCCGCGGGACCCGATGGGCGTCGATGTCCCAGACGTCGTTGGCGCGCCACAGACAGTCGTAGCCTTCTTTCCAGACGCGCAGCTCCTCACGGTTTATTATCCTCCGGGCGGTCCTCCTCGGTCCGAAGAGCTTCCGCTTCCAAACGTCCACCTTCTGCGGTATGCCGGCACCTAGAAACATCGATTGAATCGGGCTGGGCGTGAAACCATGGTCGTAGTAGATCACGCGCTCCGTAAGATCACGCCAGGCGATATATCCCTTGAGCGGCTCGTTCATCGTCCCGTATCCGACCACGAAATCAAAATCTCGGAGCGCGGATGCGACCTTCTTGACCGCGTTTATGTAATGACTCTGCAAAAATTCCTGAACGGGAACGCCGTTGATTACGGTTTTCGGGGCGAAATCGTCGCCGCCGAAAAAAAGGGTGAACATGGTGGCGGTGGCGAGTTTGGTAATATTCACGGGCCAGAGCATTCCCGGCGACGGGGCAGGATGGCCGTACGTTAAAACAGCCGCGCAGGTTTGTTCAAACCGGGAGAGTTCGAATCCGACTGATTCGAGCGTCCAGGCGGGAGCGCCGTCGCCCCCGGTCCATCTGCTCCACACGTCCTGGTGAGGGTCGATAAGGACGAGGAAGCCGTGTTCCCCAGCCTTTTCAACAACTGCCCGGAGATAGGCGAGATATTCGAGATCGTAAACGCCGGGACCGTCATGTTCAATCGCCTCCCAGGTCACGATGAATCTCAAAAACGTAAGGCCCCACTGCTTGAGACGGTAAAAATGCTCATCCGCCTCTTCCAAGGGAAACGGCCTGTTGATGAACGAGACATGATTCGGGTCTTTAAAATTGCACCTGGCGGCCGTCTGATCAAAACCGTATGGCATTTTCGAACTGCCTCCCAGATTCACGCCGCGGAGGTTGATGGTCCTTCCCTGCCTGTCGATTATTCTTCCCTGTTCAATGCCTATCATATATCTTCCGGTTTTCCATCAGTTTCTCGAAAACCCAACCATCCCACTTCCCGGGGTAAATACAACATCCCCGCCTAAACGAAACCAGCACTATCCCACCCCCGTCCCGGGGGCGGGAATCGTCCCGTCGAGCCGGTCCGCCAGGGCTTCCTTGCAGCTGCGGCACTGCCGGGCGCCGCGGAACAGCGGCTCACCGCACGACGGGCAATGGTATCGCTCCAATTCGGAGCGGGCCCATTCCACGCTCCCCTGTTGATCGCCAAGCTCTCTGACTTTTTTCCGCCACAACGGTATGGCCCGCTTCATGACCCTCCTGCCCGTGGCGAGGCCGAACTTCTCCACCTTTTCGCAGGGCCAGTCCGCGCACTGGTGGCAGGAGTAATAGCCCTTTTCTCTGACGCAGTCCCTCATGGTGCAGACGCGGCAGAACCCATACAGTTTCTCCAGGAGCTCGGGCTGCATGCATCCGAGGCACTCGGTATGTTCCGGCTTCGAGCCGTACAGGTCTCCCAGAATTTTTTTGAATTTATCATTATTGTCCCGGGTGGCAATGTAGATGCCGCAGGCGCCGCAGTATAATCCGCAGGGCGCCATCAGGTTTTTGTTGCGAATTTCTTCTTCTTTCCAGCCTTTCATTGAGGACCCCCTTCATTATAAAACCCATATTCACGTGCATTGACATTGTTTCGTTTTTCCCATCCGAGCGTTGAGCTGGGCGTCGGGCCATAGTCGTGCCCCGGCCAGACCGCAGTTTCATCCGGCAATTCCATCAGTCTCCTGATGGACCTGCCCAGGGCGGCGCGATCGCTCCCCGTCAGGTCGGTTCTGCCGCTGTCACCGACAAACAGGGTGTCGCCGGTAAAGAGATTCCCTTCGGCGTACAGGCAGATTCCCCCCGGGGTATGACCCGGCGTATGGAAAATAGTGAATATGATATCGCCGACGGTGAAGGTCTCTTCTGTATCGAGCAGAATATCCACCTCGTTCTTATCACCTTCAAGCCGGTGCCTCACAATCCTGGCACCGGTGAGCTGTTTCAATCGCCCGGTGCCGGCGGTATGGTCGATGTGGCCGTGAGTGTGGATTATAAACGCAATTGATACGCCTGCTTTTTTCGCTTCCTCGGCAATGTGTTCAGGATTTCCGCCAGGGTCGATGACCGCGCCGATCACCGTGCGTTCGCATCCGACGATGTAACAAAAAACATCAAAGCCGCTGATTTTAATCTGCTTGATAATCATAACCGCCGCAGTAAAAGTGGAGTATATCCATATCCAGATATCACAGATGGTTATGCGTAACGCAAGTATAAATTCTAATTCCGTCATACCCGCCGGGCAGGCAGCAGTTTCTTATTGTAAGTCGGGAGTTATCCCGCTCGTCCGCCTCGTATGCGTCAGGTTCAGCATCCAGGGTAGTAATTGTGATGCAGTAAGTAATACGGTTGGTGAGCTTGACGAATCACGGCGGAATCAGCGACATCTGCGACCCTCAGGATGAGGGAAGTGCCGCGAGGGCACGGATGCCCGAGAGCGGCGCGCCTGCTCACTGGGATAGCTCCCGACCTACAATAAATTATTTCTTATTTCATGTAATTGTATATTTATATGCTTTTGATATTTTTCAAAATCATTATCTAATGTAAAAATTGATAAATCATTTTTTATACTGGCCGCACAAATTAAAAAATCAACATGTGAGCCTTGTATGCCTTTTTTTCGACATTGATTGTACAGTTGCGCGGCAAATTCATAGTGCTCTGTATCAATTATTACATCTTCAAATGATTTTAATTTTTCTTTCAATTGTTCATATTTATTGTTATCAGAAATTCCAGATAACATCTCCTGCCGGATAGGTCCAATAATAGAGACTCGGAGTTCATGGATTAATTCAAATAGTTCTCTAATTACCTTATTATCACGATTTACATTTTTTCTGAGAGCCAAGGACCATACTGAAGTATCCACCAATACTTTCATGTACGCTTCCTTGATTTTTTATAATTGTAGCCTGCATCGTAATCAATAGAACCAAACAAATTAATTATTTCTTCCTGCTTTCTTCTTGATATGAATTCTTTAAGAGCAAGAGTAACGGTATCTTTTTTAGTTTTTAATCCACCGAGTTTTTGAGCCTGGACAATAAGTTTATCGTCAATTGCTAAATTTGTGGCCATACTTCACCTCCATGTGTAATAAGTTACACAAACCTATGTGTAATGTCAACAATTAACTACTCGACTTAGGCGATTTTTTTTGGATAAATATATTGATAAAAAGGCGAATTTTGCCTGACTCAGGTTTTCAGTAATCCTCGGGTTCAGATGCGAGCAGTGTCTTCGTCAAAAAACCATGCGGAACTATTTTCCCGAGCCTTGTCGCCCATTTTGTTCCCGGCGGGAACTGGTTTTCACGCATCTCCTTTTTTAATCCAGCCAGTATGTATTCTGCCGCTTTCTCCTCGCTTATCTCATTGGGGGCCGGGATTCCATCATTCCTCGAAGCGCCTGTATCAACAAAGCCGGGATGGATCGTCTGGATGACAATGTTGCGTATATTGAAATGTTTCAGCTCCATCCGCGCCGTTTCCAGAAAGAGACGGGCCGCTCTCTTTGCCGCGGTATAATCTCCCTGCATCGGAATGCCGAAATACGTCGCCAGAGAATTCGTGTGGGCTATCATGGCCCGGCTCTTTTGCTTTTCCATCTGCCGTATGAGAGGAACGTAAAAGTTAATCATGGTGTCATAGTTTGTCCGCATGCAATTTTTGATCGTTTTGGCGTCCGCGGTAAGCGTGTTGCTCGCGGGGCCGCTGCCGAAATTCAGTTGCATCTTCATCAAAAACCAGGCATTCGCTGCCGTTTTTTCGAATGCGCGCGGCCACCTCTTCAAGTAATTTTCTCCGGCGGGCGGTTATTATGATCTTGTTATTATATGTGCTCAGGGCCAGAGCGGTTGCCCTGCCGATACCGGAAGAGGCGCCAGTTATGTGTATGACATTATTATTTATTTCCATTAATATCTACAAAATATTTTATATTGAACATTTAAAAATATATTCATTGGCGTAGAGCCATCGGTCGCACTGTGAAATCCCCTCTCGATAAATGCACCGGCAGGGAAACATCATATGGCGGTATGGTCAGGAAACATTCAGCGGAATACAAGTTTAAACTTGTGCTTGAAAGCCTCATCAATGACGCCCCGAGTCCATCCGTATCAGACCAAACCCCTTGCTGTGATGGGCCGCGTTCAATCTCAATACCACAACACGCGATTATTTGCATCATCTGCGATATACACTCCGCCGTCATACGCCGCAACTCCAATGGGATGATACAGACTGTCAGCGCTGACACCGCCGTTATTGATAGTACTGGTGGTAAAACTCCCTCCCTGGCCATACACGCGCGTGGCGGTCGTGCTCTGTCCGCCCAGGCCGATAAGGGCCAGGAAACTGTTGTTGTCTCCACTCAACTTATTACAGCCGGGCAACAATGCCATTGTCATAACCACTATTGAATACAAATATTTCTTTTTCACTGTATCCTCCTTAACATATTGATGGCATACTTACTTGTGATGTTAGAAATTCATTTATGGCTCCATACATTAATCTTCATCCATCATATCACAGACGGCGAGATTGAATATTGCATCTTTATTATGAAAAAATGGAGCTCGAGTAATAATATCATGATTGATTGCATAAATATAAAAAAACTTAAGCAGGCCGGCGTAGTCGTGAAAAGCGGTACTAATCACAAAGTATCCCCCTGTCTTTGTAGTTATAAGAGAACTTTCAAAAGGAAATATATAATTATAAAGGTTAATAATGTGGAATGTGTATTACTGAAAATAATTCATATGTCTTTAGTTTGTCAATAAAAAATTGATACCGTGCTTTATCAATATTGATAAACTTCTTCGATGGGTGACTGGTTGTTTTCCATGGTCAATTTCACCCTGTTTAAAAATATTTTTTTACTCAAGATTTAATAACAATAATCCGTTAATATATCAATAAGGGGAAACAGTTATGTCGCTTCGATTACGATTGTTATCCGCCATAATTATGTATTCATGCCTGGCGCAGTTTCTTCATCTTTATTCTCAGACCTTCTCCATATCCCAACCTCCCAAAAATCTTGGTGCTCCGGTTAACAGCTCCCGGAACGATTTCGCGCCCACGGTAAGTCCCGACGGGAGCTTCATGATATTCAACTCGAACAGGAACGGCGCGTACCAGGACCTGTTCATCAGTTACGCGAGAGACGGCGCATGGAGCGAACCGGAGCCGCTTTCCCGGCTTAATTCGCCCTTCAATGACGAAACCCCGTTCTTATCCGCGGACGGCACCGTCCTCCTTTTTTCATCGGACCGGGATGGAAGCATCGAGATGCCGAGAGACAATCGCAATCAGATAAAGGTGTCCTTTGACCTGTACTGGTCAAAAAGGGTGAACGGCGGATGGAGCGCACCGGAGCCGCTTCCCGGCCGGGTGAACACCATGTATCATGAGAAAACGCCGAGCCTCAGCAGGGATGGAAAAACCCTCTATTACTGTATGTGGCACTTCGGGGATATGGAAAAATCTGTAGTCCTATGTGGGGAATACCGGAACAGAAAATTTATCAATATCAAACCCATGCCCGCGCCGTTTAACACCGGCTACCGGGACGTAGCGCTAATACCCGCCGAAGACCTGGGCGGCTTCATTTTCGCCTCGAACCGGCCGGACAGCATCGGCATGTTCGACATCTACTTTGTTTCATATAAAGACGGAGCATTCGGAGCGCCGGTCAATCTGGGCGATAAAGTCAACAGCAAAGAGAATGAAATATATCTGACACGGGCTGACCAGAGGTATTTCATCTGCTCTAACCGGGAGGGGGGCAAGGGGTTATTCGACCTGTATTCGTCGCTCGTCTTCAATAAGGACGCGAACTTTGAGACGCGGGCCATACATTTTGATTTCGATAAGGCCGAGATACAGAAGGAATCATATCCCTACCTTGAAGCGCTCGCGAAATTCCTTAAAGAACACGGGGAACGCACCATTGGGATAGTCGGCCATACCGACCTTCACGGCAGCGTTGAATACAATGACCGGTTGAGCCTGAAAAGGGCCGAAGCGGTTAAAAATTATCTTGCGGAAAAAGGCCTGGATTCCAAGCGCATCAAAATTTTCGGCGCCGGCAAAAGCCAACCGGTGGTGGATCAGGTCGGCAGCGGATTCGACGAGCTGAACAGGCGAACTGAATTCAGGATATTGAAGAACAAGTAACAAGCGGCTATCTATTTCCCCCATCAACTGCCATTCGGCCGCCTCTTGACGAGGTGGCCGAATGCCTGCGGGCACCCCAACTGATATGTATCCGGTTATGTTCGCCATCGGCCGCCTCCCCGGCTGGATAGCCCAGTGGCGGGAAATGCACTACACCCGCCCCTTCAAAATAGTGCGTCCGCTTCAGATATATACGGGCGATACAATCCGGGAGTTTTTGCCGATTGGAGAACGCTAAACATGGCTGTATTAATTACTTGATTTAGGCTAATTTTGCCCGTTTATTGCTCAGTTCGTTAGTGAGCCATTCAATTTGGTTGTTTTGCTCCGGAAAAATCTTCTGCTGCCAATAGGATGTTGGCAGTGCCGGCTTTGACAGGATGTTAAAAACAAGCCGGCATTTATCCTCGCTTCACGCAAAACATCCTGTTTTGCTCATTTCCGAGTTATTTTAGATAAGTTATTCAATCACACGTCGCTCTAAACGAACAAAATTAGCCTTTTTTATAAGTTTATCTATGCAAAAAAATCACCTAGGTCGAGTAATTATTTATAATGATTATAGTTTTAATAATATATGGCAATAGATTATGAAATTATGACATAAAATATAAAAAATGTCATAATTTCATAGCTTAATTGTTATTCATGGGTTGTTCTATTTACATTATTGACATAAATTGCCTCATTATGTCATATAAAAGTGGAACTTTAATAAAAAAATAAATAAAACCCGCCTACATGGGTTTTTTTTATTGACAAATCCTATAAACCCTATTACTATGATATTGACGATAAAAAATAATTAACAGGCATGTACTATATTAACTGGAGGGAAATGATTATGAATACAAAAAGAAATTACATGGTTGCGATTATCACCGCAGTGATAACTATTATCACCTTCAGCAGCTGCTCAAATTCAGGCGGTAACCAATCCCTACCGCTCCTTGTTGCAGGATTGAACGCCCAGAAAAGCACCGGACCGGCGTTGAGCAGCGACACCACAATTGCCACCACCATCGGTGATGTCCAGGGAACCGCGCTGGTCAACATTCCGTTTGGCACCACCGTCGAAAATCTTAAAGCTGCCGTTACCGCCGCACAGGGCGCGGTGTTTGATATATTCGAAGCTGACGGCATGACCCCGGCGGTTGAATTGAATGCAGAATGCGCACTGATAGTTAGCGCGGAGGATGGCACGCAGGCGTCGTATACTATTAACATATTACCGGACCCGGCAATCCTGGTGGAATGGATAGGTTTCGATCCTGAATCGCCGGATTACACGATTGTCAACGCCCAGACGGTTGAGGGATACAATGGTAACCCCGAAGCGCTCTACTTCGACGGCGATCCCGCCACCCTCGACTATGTCACTCGCCCTGACAGCGAGTCAATGACCCTTAGGAACAGCGGTACCATCGAGGTTCTGGTCAAGGCCGATGCCATTTTCCCCTTCGCCGGCATCGTGCACAAGGGCGAGAAAAGGGATTTCAGCGACGAATCCTGGGGAATACAACTCTATTATCATGAAAATTCACACGCGAGGCTCCTGTTCATGGTCACCGGAGACGACGGCAACTGGATCGGCGTGCACGGCACTTTTGACCTTCAGCCCGGCCAGTGGTACCATATAATCGGAACCTGGGACGAAACATCCCTGCGCCTGTATGTCAACGGCGTCCGTGACGGCGAGATAGCCAATACCACGGGCGGTGTGCGTGACACCGACGGCGCAGTCATAATCGGCGCCCAGCTCTCTGAAATGTACGACAGCGGATATGGGAATATCGGCTGGGACGGCATCATCGATCGCGTCATCATCAGAAGCGACACGATGAGCGACGAACAGGCGCTGGAACACTACAACAGCCTGTGAGACGCGGAGAATAATAATTCAGGCTGAACCCTCATTTTTCTTCGCATCATTTATCATATGCAACACCCCGGGGCCGGCTGATAGCCGGCCCCGCGCATTTCATGGACAGAAGGGTTTGGCGTGCCGGTACCATCATGCCGATCAACCGGCTCCTCACTTCCGCTTCGATGACGCGTTTGGGCGACCTGCATGGGTAAGCTGGTCGCACCCGATTATTTCTTGATTTATATGAAGTTCCATATTATGATGCGTTAAGTTTCCTGATCTATAACTGCTACCGTTTCAACTTATCTCAATACGAGGTCATTATGAACGGCGGAACAATTATCGCCCAGCTCCTGCGCGAACATGACGTGCGATTCGTATTTACCGTATGCGGCGGCCACATCTCGCCGATCCTGACGGAATGCAATAAAATCGGAATAAGAATTATTGACGTGCGGCACGAGGCAAACGCCGTTTTCGCAGCAGACGCCGTGAGCCGTCTTACCGGCGTTCCGGGCGTCGCGGTCGTAACGGCCGGTCCCGGTGTTGCCAACAGCATCACCGCCCTGGTCAACGCCAGTATGGCGCAGTCCCCCCTCGTCATCTTCGGCGGGGCGGCCGCCACCGTGCTCAAGGGAAGGGGATCCCTCCAGGATATCGATCAGGTGTCGCTTGTCCGTTCGGCGGTAAAAGCGTCATTCTCCATAAAAAGGAATTGCGACTTCATCCCGGTGATTGAATTCGCTTTCGCGTTCGCCCGGTCAGGAGTTCCCGGTCCGGTATTTATTGAATGCCCCATAGACCTGCTCTACGATGAGGATCTGGTTCGGCAGTGGTACGGCATCAAAAGCGCGTTCCGGGACGACAATTCACTCCGGAACAGGGTCACCTCCTGGTACCTCAGGCGTCATCTTGACAAGCTCTACACCTGTGATCTTGAAACCATGCGCCATGAAAATATCCCTTCAGTAAATCCGGACATCAGGAAACGCACGATCCGGAAGACGGTTCAGTTAATCAAAGCGGCCAAGCGCCCCCTGCTCATCATCGGAAGCCAGGCTCTCCTGGACCCGCACCAGGCTCCCCGGCTGGCGCGGGCGCTTGGCTCTATGAATATCCCTCTCTATGCGACGGGCATGGCCAGGGGCCTGATGGGAGCTGGTTGTCCCCTCCAGTTTCACCACAAGCGCAGTGACGCCCTCGCCGAGGTTGATCTGCTGATTCTGGCAGGCATGCCCTTTGATTTTCGACTCAACTATGGCAGGTCGATCAGCGCCGGCGCCGCTGTTATCGCCATCAACCGGAGCAGACATGATCTGAACCTTAACCGCAGTCCCGACCTGGCGGCCCACTCCGATCCCGCCGAATTCCTCATAGCCTGCGCCGATTTCATGGATGACGGCCGGCCCCGTGACGTATGGATTCAGACATTACGCGACCGTGAAGAACAGAGGGAAAAGGAGATACGGGGCCTCGCGCGGAAAAAAACCGAATACGTCAACCCGCTCCTGCTGCTGGAAAAAATCAACGCGGTTATCGGCGACACCAGCATAATCGCCGCGGACGGAGGAGATTTCGTCGCCACGGCGTCGTACGTCGTCCGTCCCCGCGCTCCGCTGACCTGGCTCGATCCCGGCGTGTTCGGGACACTGGGCGTCGGGGCCGGCTTCGCCCTGGGCGCCAAGCTCTGCAGGCCCGATGCAGATGTGTGGCTTCTCTGGGGGGACGGCGCGGCCGGCTACAGCCTTGTTGAATTCGATACTCTGGTGCGGCACCGGGTGCCGGTCATTGCTGTCATCGGTAACGATGCCGGGTGGACGCAAATTGCGCGCGATCAGGTGGCGATTCTCAAGGACGACGTCGCCACCGTGCTGCGGTATGCGAATTATCAGGGCATAGCCGAAAGCCTTGATGCAAGGGGATTTCTCATTGACGACGAAGACCAGATTGAAAATATTCTCCAGCAGGCGATTGAAGCGTCGCGGAACGGGACGCCGGTGCTTATCAACGCCCGTATCGGCAAAACGGATTTCCGGAAGGGATCGATCTCGATGTGACAAACCCGGGAAAGAAACAACCATGAGCGAACCGCTGGACTGGCGCTCATACCCTGCAAATATTTTTCACATAATCAATAGCCGACTTCGCGGCCGCGGCGCCTTCCCCCACGGCGACGCTTATCTGCAGAAATCCTCCGGTGCAGTCGCCGGCCGCGAATATCCCCGGCGCGTTGGTCTTCTGCTCATCATCAACCTGGATGAAATTCCCGTTTGTAATGATCCCGAGGCTTCGGGCGAAATCGACGGATGATGCGTCGCCGATGGCGACGAACAATCCGTCAACCTCGGACTCTTCTCCGGAATCGTACACGACATGCGAGAGACCCGCTTCACCCTTTAGCATCGAAATTCTTTTTTCGACCAACGCGATCCCGGCCTGTCGCAGCCTGACAGTGAAGTCGCGGCTCATTTCAATCGGTTTCCCCATGGTGCAGATCCGCACCGCCGGCGAATAGTGCGTCAGCTCACAAGCCTGATTCGCGGCATAATTCCCCTCGCCAACGACCAGTATCCTTTTGTTTTTGAAAAAATATCCGTCACAGCTTACGCAGTAGGAAACGCCCCTGCCCTCGAATGCGGACAGGTTTTTGATCTCCGGTTTCCGGCGCTCGATTCCGGTTGCGAGTATGATCGAGCAAGCGGAAATTTCACGCCGGTCTGTTGTAACGGTATAAGCTTTTTCATCATCGTAATGTATGCTCAAAACCCGTTCCCGTTCTATCGCGGCACCGAACTTTTTCGCCTGTGATACGCCGCGGCCGATCAGCTCGCGCCCGGATACGGCTTCCGGGAAACCGAAATAATTATCGATGATGTAATCGCCATCAACGGTCGGCTCCAA
>MIBH01000081.1:12161-21421 GCA_001829455.1 Spirochaetes bacterium RBG_13_51_14 | reverse complement strand
AAAAATATTTATTATATATTGCCCCCGCCGCCGAAGGCGGCGGGGGCAATATATAAAAATAAATTTTTGTACATTAAAAAATTTTAAGGAATTAACCCTGAAAATACTTTGCCGTTCATCTTTATCGTATATATATTTTAGTAATTTAAATATTACTTATATATTATAGTGATAGATTCAATATAGCTATAATAAAATAAGGAAAAGAACATTACATAATCGAAATCAATTGAGAGAGCTGCTGGAGGTCTGGTCATGAACAAACGGTCAGCGCATTTTGTAGGAAGCATACCTTTTAAAGATGAAAAAACCGCGATGGCAAAGGCGGTGCGTTATCTCGGCAGGCATTTGCTTTCTCTGCCCGACGGTGAGATCGGAAAAAAATCGGATCGACATAGGATGGGAGAACGGCTGGGCTGGATCCAGTGGGTGATCGAACGATTTGAAGATAATCCCGCTTTCACCATGGTCAAAAAGCCGTCATACGACAGGAGGAACGGGCTCTGGGCGGACTACGATTCGGGCGTCCGATACAGTTTAAACGTCAGGCCGCAGGACCTGCACCGTCACCTCGATTTCGGATATGTCGGATATTTCAACAGCAGCTATGCCATATTTAAAAGCCTTAGAAAAAAATACCGGCTGAAGAACCTGTCGTTCCAGTTCGGTATACCGGGCGCCCTGGCCATTTCACTGTTCAGCCTGGGACCGGTTCAGGGCCTTCGCACCAGGAAGATATTCGAAGACAGGCGCGCCACCGAGGCCAACAGGATCCATGAAATCGCCGGTGACGATGTGCTGTTCCAGATCGAGGTGCCGATCGAGCTCGGGCTTTCAATCAAAGCGCCGCGTTTTCTGAGGCCGCTGGTCACCAGGGTGGCGGTCGGGTACATTATTTCCCTCGTGAACAAGCTGCACGGGAAAGCGAGAGTCGGCATTCACCTGTGCCTCGGTGACTTGAACAACAGGCCGTTCAGCAGAATCCGCGATGTCGGCCCGCTCGTTTCTTTTTCGAATGAGATCGTCAGGCAGTGGCCCGAGGGGCGGCCTCTTGAATTCATACATTACCCGCTGGCGATGGGCAACATTCCCCCGGTCGCGGATCCCGAATTTTACGCTCCCCTGAGGCGTCTCAACCTGCCGGCTGAAACCAGGTTCATCGCGGGATTCGTGCATGAAAAACTGAGCGACAAGACGCACCGGGAAATTCTGGCGCTGATTGAAGGGATCCTCGGTCGAAGCGCTGATATCTCATCTTCATGCGGCCTCGGCAGACGCACAGCTGAAATCACGGAGCGTATGCTTAAAAAGACGGCGAAGCTGCTGGCTTAAATGCTATACCATATTCCGTTACGATGGGATTCGACTAATTTCTGGGAACGCTGACGGCATTCGGATAGTAGACAACCTGGTCGTACGCGCCGACGGAATCCTGTGCGGGCGGGCCGCCGCCCCGGTTGGGATTACCGGTCCATGCGTTCATCATACTATAACCCCTGGTTGTCGGAATATTTCGGCAAGCGGGCCATGAAAATGTAAATTGCCAAAAAGATTTTTCTGCTTATGGTGAACGAAGTTGATCCGGATGAACACCCAATCTACCGAGCCTCGGCCGATCATGATTGATCTATCCGGGATGACATGATGATGACCTCTGCATGAAATGGGCCTGGATGCGGCATTAAAAAGAGTTTGATTTTTTTCTCTGTTTATAACGTATGTCATTATCAAATGCATGAATCAGAGGATTTGGAATGGGGGGATTGCTGCACTGGTTAACGTATGAAGATTGAAATAAAAAAACTTAAGCACCTCATTAATAAATACCACGATGAATTCAACTGCCTCTATTACAGCAACGTCGTCGCCGCGGGGAAAAAATTCAAGGCCGGAACAGAAATCTCTCTCTATGATCTGAACCGTCTCGCGGATGCCGGCATTACAGAGCTGGAAATAAGGTACGACGTCACGCTGTACGAATATCTCAGCCGGGAATATCCGGTCGAATACCGCAGACCGGTGCGGTGGATCGACTACTACACGCTGGACCATTACCTTGAAGAACTACATGAGGCGAATACCAAGTCACGGCGGAAGCGATTCCTCTACGTGGTGGGCGATATTTACCGGAGCGACGGCAAATCCGTCCAGAATGAGATCGTTTTCAGGCACGGCGACAGAATCGATTTTCAGAAATGGAAAATCAATAAAATATACATCGACAGCGGCCAGAAGTTTTTCCTCCGCAATTCCGAGAGCGGCATCATCATATTCGGCACCATAAAGTCAGAGGAACCCGATAATCAAACCGACTACCGGAAGAAGCTCGATCTGATCGGGTCGATGGTCTCGCATAAATTTGATAAAAAATTCGAAATATCACCCGATTTCATCCCCAATAAGGACGTCTACAAGGTCGCCCTGCCCGGCAAGCTTGCGGAGGAGTACATTAACACGAATGTGAAACTGATTATCATCGGCGAGACCCTGACGCACGCCTTCAAGGATGCGCTGCTCCAGGTCATGCGCTACGACCCCTTTGTAAGAATGATAGTAACGCCGCCTCTCACTCCCCAGAATATCGACCATGTCCTCCTTCAGATTAAAATGGTCTACAATACCGAACGCTGGAGAAAACGATAGTGCCGATCCGGCGGCGAAAATAGAACAGGACGCTAGCCATGCGGCAATCAGCGGGGCGGGCTTAATATATAATCTTCACAATCTTGACCTTTTTCTCTTTCCCTTTAATATCAAGAGAGGCGCTCTCGGTGGTGTTAAACTTTTTCTTTGTCTGTTCAAATAGATACAGGGAAACGAGGATCTCTCCGGGCCGCGCCACCGAACAGAGCCGCGACGCTACATTGACCGTGTCGCCGACGCTGGCGAAATCCATTCTGAACTTCGAGCCGATATTCCCGACAACCACGTCTCCATCGTGGACCCCGATGCCCACCTCGAAAATCGGCAGGCCGTTCCTATTTCTTTCCTCATTTACCGCCGCGACCTCTTTCATGATTTTTATGGCGGTATCGACGGCGCGATCACACCTCTTTTCGCCGGAGAAATGAGCCATTATCTGATCGCCGATATAATCATCGATATCGCCTTTATTGCTTTGAATAATATTGGATTGCAATTCGAGATAAAAATTTAAAACCTCGACCACCGTTTCAGGATCATTCTTCTCGGAAAACGAAGTAAACCCGCGGACATCGGAAAAAATAAACGCCAGAGTCTTCCTGCCGGTCACGCCGAGATCAAGTTGATCGGTTGTCGACTTTTTTCCCTCAATCATGCTCTTGGTTGATCGTGACACGAATTTCTCAAGGTGGTATTTTACCTTAATTTCATCGATCATGTAATTTGATATGTCGCCGAGCCTCCCGATTTCATCGTTGGCCGCAATATGTATCTTTTCATTGAGATTGCCCTTGCTGACTGAGATGGCCCAACGCTCCAGTTTCTTTATGTTTTTGATGTTATAGTTAAGCACGATCAACAAAGCAACGCCGCTGACGATCATCATTATGAGCGCTATCCTGATAATATACGTGATATTCCTGGCTGATACTTTTTTAAAGGTGTCGACATTAAATACCACGGCGAGAATCCCGAGCTTCCGGGTGGACTCAACACGCTCGGACATCTCGGTTATCCTCGAAACAATGAGGTCATTGATCTCATTCGCCTTCTGGGGAGTATCCTCAAGGTACGCTTTGTTTTTTTTCTCTTTTAGGGTGAAGAGCCATCGGTCGCTCCACAGCCATCGTTCTTTGGGGTAAATCGGCTTATTCCGGTACGCCATAAGCGTATTGAATAAAGACAGGAAGAGAAAATCGATGTCATACGCTCTGGAAACCTTATGCGGAATCCCTTTTTCCTGCTTGTATTCGGCCGGATCAAAGTCCTTGTCGAGAAGATCCCCGTATTTGTTCCACAGGTAGTCATATATCTGATTTTTTCTCTTTTTGTCCGCGTTGTGATACTCGGCATACAAGCGGTTGAAATCTTCCATCAGGTTGACCGCTTTCCCCTTGTGCAGATAAATCGGATAGGTGATCGCGCGGAATCTCGTGGCCGTGATTTTTTTCGTTTTTTTATCTTTCGTTTCGACCGTGCTGTCATATGACAACAGCTTTTCCTCGTCCTGCTGCAGCGCATCCTTGATATAGGGCAGGACCTGTTTTCTTCGATAATCCCATTTACTGGTGCTGAACTTTACCTTTCCGAATTCATCGGTCAAGACAATCCTGACGATATCGTCATTGTAGGTGATGAAGTTCTGCGACTCGCGCTGGATGATCTGATATTTGGTCTCAAGCTCCTCATTCGTTGTTTCAATGTTCTTATCAAGATAGAATTCAGCCGGGCCCGCCAGTATCTGGGTCAGCGAGCGGGCCTTGGCGTTCTTTTCCTCTTCTATAAGCTGCCGGTTGTTGAAATGCATAATGAGGGTCAGAATAGATATGACGACGATCATCACTAATAAAAGCAATCCCAGAAAACGAATCCGCAGACCGAAATACACTTCCCGGATATTCCCCAGCTCGCTTATTAATTTGTTCTGCTTAAACAATAGATGCAGAAAACGTTTGTATAAAGGAAATTTTTTTGCCATGTCGGTAGTCGACCCTCATAACGATATGGTTGCTAATATTTTTAACATTCGCTGATAAAGTCAAGTGAATATTCGATATATTCTTTAGAAGGTGTATTTATTTTTTCCGCTTTACTTTTTTTACCAGGGACCAGCATCATCTTTGTATGGTTCATCCGGGAGCACTACTGTTCCGTTGCGGCTTTCACCACATGCGGGCAGACAAAAATGATCCTGGTATCAGATCGCCATTAAGGTATAATAGTACCGGAGGTTCAAGTATGGAAAATCAAAAATTAACCATTGCAGATTATATAGCAATTATGAACGACTGCATCCAGGCATGGAACAGGGCTGATCCTGAGGCCGTAGCGTCTTTTTATACGGATGACCTGGATTACCGCGACCCGAGCGTGCCCGCGGGCATTGCCAGCAAGGAAGAATTTATAAAATATTTAAAAGTGATGTTTCACGTCTGGCCCCACCAGGAATGGGTTCCCGGCGAATTTTTTCCGCATAATAAAGACGGATCATTATCGGGCTGTTATCGGTTTAAAATCGCCAATCAGAATACCGAAATTTCCGGCCATGGCATAGATATTATCGAATTCAAGGGGAATAAAATCAGTAGAAATTACGTATATCTGAACGCTGACAAGTGGAACAAATGGCTCAAGAGTGAAATAAGCGGCGGCCGTGGATAACAACTGCGACTGCCGTGTATCAGACAGCGGGCGAACGGGAAACATCGATTCGCCGGATTAAATCAGTACATCGTCTTTCCATCCCAGTTTTACCAGCTCGATCCTGTTCGGATCGGCCGTTCCCAGATGGTGCCGGGTGTCCGCGAGAAATACATGCTTCGGCGGCGGGCTCAGGGGCCGGTCCTCGCGGAAGTAGCGACGGCGCTTCGCGAGCAGAATCCGGACCCCGGTTGAATCAACAGCGACCGGATCGGTTCCGACCAGGAGCCCCTGATAGGGCCATACGTATGTGCGGTTAAAATGGTGCGGGCCGATGCCGTGAAAGAGCGGCGTAAACATCACCAGTATATTCAATCTGGTTTTACCCCTGATTTCCGGAAAGCTCCAGATCTCCGCGAGGTCTGCGCAGGAATCGCCGTGGTGGGTGAAGGGTAATCTCGAGAACACGATATAATTTTTAATGAGGCTGCCCACGCCCGCCCAGTGATGCGTGCGCATGGGCCGGACGTTGACGAGCGCGGTTGCCTTCTCGAAGATATCATCACCGCGGACTCCGCGGTCGGAAATCGAGATGTTTCCGGCCGGAACGCCGGCATCCATGATCCTCCTTTTAATCGCGTCCTCAACTTCCACGGGAGTGCGCAGATAGCTCCACTCGTTGGTCTTCACGCCCACCACGTCCGACGGCTTGACCAGACGCCGCCAGGCAGTGAGCGGTTCTTTTTCACCGAGCAGGCTCGCCACCGCATCGTCCAGCATCTGCCGCACGACTTCCTTCCGGGGCGCGCCGCCGGCGTCGAGCAGGTTCCTGTTTCGGATCAATATCACCCGGCTTTTCGCGCCGGCCTGGGGCGCAAGCTCTTCCGGGGCGTTCAGAAAGAGCGCGCCCGCCGCGGCTGAAGCGGCGGCGTTCTTTAAAAAATCCCTTCTGGTATGTGTTCTGTTACTCATGCTCCGGCTCCTGTTTCTGAGATTTTATCATCATCTTCCGCACAGCATCAATTAACCGCAGCGCAGCCTGCTCCGTGGAAGCGTTAAAAACGGCCACGAAGACACGGCCGTTCGAATCGCAGGCCGTCCAGGTGCCGTCCTCGATCCGGACCGCGCGTCGCCCGACGATCTCCGGCAGATACCGCTCCGTAAAATCCTCCCGCGCGAGGCGGACCTCGGTGTCGTCCGGATATTCGATCAGCAGGAGAACGGTTCGGCGCAAACCCCTGCCGTATTTAGCCAGCACGGCATCCGTTTTTTCATTGATGCGGAGAATGTTCTGATCGGAAATATAATAGTGCGAATTTAACCAAACGTGATGGCGGAAATACCGGACGCTTTCAGGAGCCAGTTCCCCCTTCGGCAGCAGGTTCAGAATCGCCGGTAGCGGTCCCTCGTTCGGGATCGCGTCCGCGACGGAGCGCGCGAGCGCGAATACCGCCCTTTTAGATTCCGCTGTTTCCTTCTGGCTCATAATGGAAACGTAATACCGGTCCTTCCAGAATATCATCTGACCCGACGCGTACTCTGACCCCTGGCCCGCGTCCTTCTCAATCTTCTCGCGGCTCTGTGAAAAAACGCCGAATGCATTATGGGAGCTGCCCATATCGAAACAATCCAGCGTGATATCCGGCTGCCCGGGTCTTGTATAGTCGCGACTGGCAAGACTGTTGAAACCGTAGGACAGATACAGTTCGGCTCCACCGTCTATGTAATCATAGAGCTGCCGCTTTCGGTACTTTCGCTCCCCTGTCGCTTTCCAGCCGTTTATCTCAGCGGGCGCAACCACCGAGCGCTGATGGCCTTGTGTCATCCTGCATCCTCCTACGGAAAATAATGCTGAAATGAACAATACAATTGCGGTTCTATAGGTTTGCATAGCATCGCTCTAATTAAATCTTCGCCACCGCCTGCGGCGGCGGTGGCTCCGGATTGGGGTTAAGGACTCCCTTCTCCCGCGCGATCATCGTTCCTGACACAGGGAATTCTCTCAAGTCACGTAATCCGTAAAAATCGCTCAGTATAGTTTACGATTGCAATATATATCACATTTCGCGCGATTAATGGAAGTTTATCGTCATCAACATCAAAGTCAATTGGCTGATACCGAGCAGCTTCTAACAGGGCGTTTATTGCATGATTATAGTACACCTGGCCAGAATCAAAATCAACATGCTTCACATCCGGTGAGGAAGTTTTTTTATTTCTTCGTAGATATATTGCAATTATATTAAACAGATCATCATAATCTTCCTCATCTAAATCTGATATTTCTTTTAGAAGATTTGTATATTTTGTCGGAAGATTGTCTGTTTGCTCCACAAAAGACTCATCGGTGAAAAATTTCCATATCTCTATGCCGAGTACTTTGCAGATCTTATTTATAGCCTCAAGAGGCGGATAATCTGCATTTTCCCAGAACGATATATTTGGTCTTGATACACCGAGAAGTCGCGCAAGATCAGCTTGTTTTAACCCTGCATTTTTTCTTAATTGTCTAATTTTTTTACCATACATAAGGATAAACTACTTAAAATGTAAATAAAATCAACAAAAATAAATCATAAAATCAGGAAGGCAAGAATTTTAATTGACAAATGTTAATATTATTAACATTATTATATTGATATGTAATATATATTAACATTTGTTATATTTTTTTATAGTTGGGGGTTTATATGGGACTGAACCTTTTAGTAGATTCAAGAGACGTTCGATTTGTTCTATTTGAATTACTTCATATTGATCGTCTTGGTGAAAAATATTCCCAATATTCAGATTTTGACAGGGATATTTACGATGAAATGCTGAACCTTGCTGAACGGATTGCCGTTGATGAGATATATTCCGCCGGCAACGAAGGCGATAAAGAGGGATGCCACTATGATCCAACAACCCATGAGGTAAAGATTCCCAAATCATTTAAGGATCCCCTTAATGCATATCATGATGCCGGTTTTCTGGGAATATCCGCCGATCCGGCAATCGGCGGCATGGGCATGCCTGAAGTTATAAGATTATGTTCCAGCGAGTATTTTATGGCGGCAAGCATTCCTCTCGTGATGTATCCGGGCCTTACTCACGGAGCGGCGATGGTGATCGATACGTACGGTACCGAGCAAATCAAAAAAATGTTTCTTGAAAAGATGATGTCGGGCACATGGGGCGGGACCATGTGCCTGACAGAACCCGATGCAGGAACCGATGTTGGCCTCGGGAAAAGCAAGGCGGCGAGGCAGGGGGACGGGGCATACCTCATATCCGGACAAAACATCTTTATCTCATCTGGAGAAAATGATTATTATGAAAACAATGTCCACCTCAAGCTCGCACGAATTGAAGGCGACCCGCCGGGAACAAAAGGGCTTTCAATATTTGCGGTCCCGAAATACCGGGTAAATCCCGACGGGACGTGCGGCGAGTTTAACGATGTGATATGCGCCGGCATCGAACACAAAATGGGGATCAACGGATCGTCAACCTGCACCATGTCCTTTGGCGAGAACGGGAAATGCATCGGGTATCTGCTCGGTGAAGAGCGCCAGGGCATGAAGATAATGTTCCAGATGATGAACGAGGAGCGGGTCGGCGTGGGTGTCATGGGACTCGCCCTATCGAGCGCGGCATACATGCACGCTGTCACCTACGCCCGCAATCGAATTCAGGGCAAGCATGTCACGCAAATGTTAAATCCCGAAGCGAAAGCCGTCACCATCATCAATCATCCGGACATCAAGAGAATGCTCCTCTGGATGAAATCATATGTTGAGGGAATGAGGATTTTCAGCTATTATTTAAGCCACTGCCATACCCTGTCCCAGGTGTCAGCCGGATCCGAACGAGACGAGGCTCATGCAATAAGCGAACTCCTGCGCCCGGTCTGCAAAGCGGGAAATACCGATACGGCGGTTCTTATAACTTCCGAGGCGGTGCAGGTGTACGGCGGATACGGCTACTGTTCCGAT
>MIBH01000081.1:5917-12150 GCA_001829455.1 Spirochaetes bacterium RBG_13_51_14 | reverse complement strand
GCGGTTCATGCGAGATTCAAAAATCACCACCATCTACGAGGGAACCAACGGCATACAGTCTGTAGATTTAGCGATGAGAAAAATTCTGATGAATAAAGACCACTATTATTATTCAATCTTTAAAAAGAAGATCTCTGAAACGATTTCCAATGCCACGGGGGTCGTCGATGAAAAATATATTTCACTCGTCGAGCGCGGCATGAAGAGAATGGATGATGTTATTGAAATGATGAAAAAACAGATGGCAGAAGGGAAATTCCTTCACCTTTTTATGAACGCAACTCCTTTGCAGCAGGCGATCTTCATGCTCGTTATTGCTTGGACACATCTCTGGGCGCTGACGGTCGCTGCACCAAAGGTTCGAGAGTTCCTGGGCGATACAAAGGGGCCTGCCCGCGAGGCAGTCTTCAATAAAAACGGTGAAGCGGCATTCTACAGCGGACGGGTGCTTTCCGCGCAATTTTATCTCGAATCGGAATTTCCAAAATATTTTGGAAGGGTTGAAGCGATCCTCTCCGGGGACACATCGGTTCTCACGGCGACTGACGCCCAATTTACCGGAGCCCTTGAGGCATAATGTAATTTTACCTGTTTGTTCAAAAAAAGCAAACCGCCATGCGATGCAGGGATGCATCGCCGTTAAAAGTCAAGTTCTCTGTTCACCGGCTTTCTGTTCATCTCCCGGTCATAATCCTCTTTCTGCTTCTGCGCGACGGTATCGGTGTACTGCACATCGAATTTATCCCATGATGCGATATTATGAAAAAATATCTCATATCGATTATTGTCCAGGTACCAGTACGCCATGATATCAAGCGTGTTGGAAATCGTTCGCTTTTGCGGCGCTCCGTATTTATCCTCAATGACCTTCACGACCTCGTCCGGCGGCGGGGTTCCCGTGACTTTCTTTATTTTGACATTAATTTTATAGAGAACATTCTTATGATCAAAAATTAACGATATGAGAATGATCGGTTTATGTACATACATTTTTCTTAGAACGATCGCATCGCTTCTTTCTTCATCGACGGTATATTCCCCGATAAAATTATCATTAACAATCTGCTTGATCTGCTCCCTGGTATATCCCAGCATGAGCTTGCGGTAACCAACCTCATTTTTTTGAGCCGATATATCGGACGGAACGAGCAGACTTCCCAACACCAATAAACCTGCAGCGGCCGCCGCGGCTAGTCGGTTTTTATTCTCCATAGAACAAAGCCCTCCTTGAATGTGATATTCTCTGTTTGTATCAACTAATCTTTCTTGGTTAGAAATTTATGGAGCGGCATATCCAAAGAGAACTTTCCACTCCCCCTGATCATAAGGAGGAGCGCCAATCCCAGTGCCAGCAGATGGTATTCAAACCCCTCTCCTTTTTGATTCCCGAACCAGTTCATGAAGAACCCGTATTGGGAATGCACCAAAAATATCGCTCCCATCATAATCATGCCGATACCGAAAGCCATGAACCTTCCGAAAAAACCAACCAGCAGCGCCATCGACCCCAGTGATTCTCCCATGATTATAAGGAAAGCCACAGTTGCGGGCATTCCGGATTTAATAAAATATTCCATTGTGGCGCTGAAGCCGCTGCCGCCGAACAGACCCAGCAACTTCCCAGCCCCGTGGGGTATAAAGACGATACTGAGCGCCAATCGCGCAACGAAAACTCCAATATCATCGCGTGTCGATATAAATCGTGCTATCGCATTTTTCATGATTCTACCTCCACTAAACTATCTAAATAATTCAGGTGACATAAAGGAATTCCGTTTTATAGTCTCCCTCGTTTTAAATAATATCATATTAAGATCTTCAGAGGCATTATACTTGTTGCATATCTACATAACAAGCGACATTTGCCCCAGCCGCCTGCAGCGGCAATGGTTGAAATTCAATTGCAATGTTATTTTAGCAACAAGTCCAATGTCATTTCATATTTTCACAGAAGCAATGGGAAAGCGCAAGCCTTTTTATTTGATTCAATATCCATTGAACCGGAAAGTATTTTTAAAGCTGTTTATCCATGTTCAGCCATTCTCGTTATTAATCCAACGATCAAGCAACAGGTGGGATGTTGGTCATCCGGAAACCGGCCCTGAGCGGGATGGAAGCGGGAGAAATCGACCCGACGCAGGCGTTCATGCAGGGTAAAATAAAAATACACGGCGATATATCTTTTGCCCTGTCGCTGTCCGCGCTCGGTTTGAAAAAATAGATATTTATAATCCCGATGGCCGTATTATCGCCGGAAGAAATGCATTTCGCGGACCGCAGGCATCATCCACGTATGCGCGGAAAATCATGCCCCGTGATTATTTTTTCAATGCCCTGATTCTATCGCCGGAGAATTCGTTAGATGCGATCCCCAGCCGGATACGGTTGAGCTTGTTCTGCAGCACCGCCCGCTCATAATCGTACCTGGCTGTTTGAAGGGAAGTGAGCGTGGTCAGCACATCAAGGATCGTCACGAGATTGAGACGATATTCGCCCGCGACAACCCGGTAGTTTTCTTCGGCTGAGGTGAGGGCCTTGCGATACGCATCCAATTCAACCTTCGAGCTTTCCCAGGTCTGGAACGAGTCGATGATCTCCTGCCGGGTAATGCGTATCATTTGCGATAGACCGAGATCGGACTGCCGTTTGATCGAGTTGGCCTCCCTCACTTTTGCGAAGGTGATGTCCCCGCCGAAAAAAGGGAGCTCGGCGCCGAGTGAGAAGTAATAATCGCGGGTCTTGGTCGGGGCACCGCCCGCCAGATACGACGAAACCAGTGATGTCGGAGTGGAGTTGCTCAACACCAATGCCTTTTTCCACTGAGAAGTTTTCGATTGCGGTTCCTGATATAAAAAATAATTGCCTTCAAAATATACCGAGGGCAGGTGAATCCCGTATGCCGCGAGGACTCCGGCTTTCGCGTACTCGACCTGTTCTTTCGCGGCTTTCACATCCCACCGGCTTTCAACAATCCGCGGTGCGTCCGCCACGGTATATTCTGGATCATGAATGCCGGCGGAGTCAACCAGGATAACATCGGCGTCCGTTCCCGTCAGGGTCCCGAGGAGCAGCTTCGCGTGCTCAAGATCGGTATGCAGCGACTTGATATCGGCCTGTAATTTATAAACTTGCGTATTGGTCCTCAAGATCTCGCTCTGCCTGCTCCGGCCGATGGTAACGCGCCGTTTTAATTCATTGATCGTCTTGACATAGAGATCAAGCAGCTGCTCATTGTTTTTCAGGTCCCTCTCCAGAAGAAGGACCGAGTAAAAAGCGTTCGCGACATCCTCCAGCAGTACATCCGCATTGTGGTACAATTCAAATCGCCTGATTTTTTCATATGACAAGGACGATTTGATTTGAGATGCTTCCTTGAGGCCGGTGACGATAGGCTGTCGAAGGTACAGGCTGACCGCCGACCGGGCAATTGATATATATCGTGTACCGGCAGGGGGGAATACTTTGTTCGCGCGGATCGAAAAATACGGCAGGAATGTCTCAATGGCCTGAAGCTTTCGTTCCTCCGCCTGTATGGAGTTCTCTCCCTCCATGGCCAGCCTCTCGGTATTGTGCACCGCGAGGGCATATGCGTCAAAGAGGGTGAGTTCTTTTTTATTGGCGATGGATTTTACATCGTCGTCTGAAATGCCGGTGGCCCGTTGCAACATTGTTTTAACTGACTGATCAATGGCATCTGCGTTACTCAACAGGCATAGGGACAAATACATAATCATAGCAATGGCTACAACTAATAGACGGCTCCATTTGTTCCATACTTGACAAACCATGCCAGCTGTTCCCGATTTCATAGGTGAGGTGCCTCATAAATTTATAATTGTGGATTTTCTGACCGATCTCTGAATAATGAATACCCTGTTCTTTCACATGAAAAAATATCAATAATAATTCATTAGGAATGGACAGCTAGCGGTTTTTTCATACAATATGGATAAATTTATTTGCAAATATGGGCTTGCTATAATATTTCATCAAACATATTCATGATTTTACAGATGCTGCAGTACATTATTTTAGTATTATGCTACATTAAATATACGGCTGAACAACATGACACTATCTGACATTTCGATAAAAAATACGGTTTTCGCCTGGATTTTGATGTTCGGCCTCATCATTTTCGGCGCCATCGGCTTCAGCCGCATGGGAATCAGCCAGATGCCCGATGTCGATTTTCCGGTCCTCACCGTCACGGTCACATGGCAGGGCGCTTCCCCGGAAACCATGGAATCATCGATTGCCGACATTCTTGAAGATTCCGTCATGACCATACAGGGGATCCGGAACGTCAGTTCGGTTTCCATGGAAGGCATGACGACGATCACCATCGAATTCGAGCTGAACCGCGAAATAGATTCCGCGCTGCAGGAGGTCCAGACCAAGATCCTGCAGGCGCAGCGGAACCTTCCCGCGGACATCGACCCCCCGATCGTCACCAAGTCAAATCCCGAAGACCAGCCGATCATGTTCACCGCACTGAGCGGCCAGACCGGCCTGCGTGACAAGATCCTTTTTGTCCGCGACCATCTGAAAGACGCCATGGCCACCATAGAAGGCGTGGGCGATATACGCATGGGGGGCTATGTCGACCCGAACATGCGTATCTGGCTTGATACCGACAAAATGACCCGCCAGGAAATCACGGTTGACGACATCATCGCCACCATCACCAGCCAGCATACCCTGACGCCGTCCGGGTACATCGACAACGGCCCCCGGGAATCGAACGTCCGGGTGCTCTCTGAAGCTCGCACGCCTGAAGAATTCAAAAACCTGGTAATATCAAAACGGAGCGGCGAACCGATCTGGAAGACTATCAGGCTCGGCGATGTGGCGAAAATCGAAGAGGGGCTGGCGGACATACGGCGAATCTCCCGCATAAAGGGTGTGCCGTCGGTGGGACTGGGAATCATCAAGCAGCGGGGGTCCAATGCCGTGGCGGTGGCGCGCAAGGTGAAAGAGAAGATCGCTCAGTTCAACCTTTCGGGCATGCTCCCCGAGAAGATGAAAATGAACGTCTCCTTTGACAGCACGAAATTTATCGAGGACTCCACGAACGAGCTCCTTTTCACGCTGACGATGTCGGTCATCCTAACCTCCATCGTGTGCTGGCTGTTTTTAGGTTCCTGGAGCTCGGCCATCAACGTCATCCTCGCGATCCCCACCTCGCTCATAGGCTCGTTCCTTGTTTTGTACTTCTTTGGATTTACGCTGAACACCTTCACGCTCCTCGGCCTGTCGCTGGTGATCGGCATCGTTGTGGATGACGCCATCATGGTAATGGAGAACATCGTCCGCTATTTCGAGGCGGGGATGAGCCGGGTGAAGGCCGCCATCGTGGGGGCCCGGGAGATCACGTCCGCCGCGGTGGCGGCATCACTGGCCATCCTGGCCATATTCCTGCCGGTCGTGTTCATGAAGGGGATTATCGGAAAGTTCTTCTTCCAGTTCGGCGTGACCATGTCCGTCGCGGTGCTCCTTTCGCTCCTGGAAGCTCTGACCCTCGCTCCGATGCGCTGCTCCCAGATCCTGAAGACCGGGAAGGAAACCAGGATCGGAAGGGGGATGGACCGCATCATGTCGTTCCTGTCTGAAGCCTACCGGGGGTTGCTCGCCTGGTGCCTCGACAACCGGTGGAAGGTCATGGGGGCCGCCGCCGCGGTCTTCGCCGCCTCGATGTTCCTGCTGGGCGGCATGCGCAAGGAATTCGTGCCGCCCCAGGACCAGGGGATTTTCATGGCCACCATCCGGACCCCCCTGGGATCCTCGCTGGAATATACCGATTCGGTCTTTAAAAAAGCCGAGGCGCTGCTGAAAGCGAGGCCGGAAGTAAAAACATACTTCGGCAACATCGGCGGCTTCCAGGGCGGGCTGGTCAACCAGGGCAACCTGTTCGTGACCCTGAAAGACTTCAAGGAACGCCCCGTGGTCGCCCCGTTCACCCGCCGCCCGACGCAGCAGGAGTTTATGGGATTTCTCCGCGAAAAGATTAAACTAATTCCCGGTATATACACCGCCACCATCATGGACCCCTCGCAGGCGGGGTTCACGGCCCAGCGCGGGTATCCGATTCAGTTCTCGGTGCAGGGGCCTGACTGGGAAAAGCTCGCCGGGTACAGCATGAGCATAATGGAAAAAATGAAAAAATCGAACCTGGTCACGGACGTGGACACTGATTACCAGATCGGCATGCCCGAGGTGCGGGTCTCCCCCGA
>MIBH01000081.1:0-5856 GCA_001829455.1 Spirochaetes bacterium RBG_13_51_14 | reverse complement strand
GCGGTGGGCAGCCTTCGCGTCGGCAAGTACACCGACGAGTCAGGCCGCCGCGACGATATACGCATCAAGCTCCTCGATTCATATAACCGCCAGCCACATGATATAAGCCGCCTCAAGGTTCGCAATATCCACGGGGAGTTGGTCAGCCTCTCCAGCGTCGTCACCCTGCAGGAGAAGCCCACGTACCTGACGATCACGCGGTACAACCGCGAGCGGGCCATCAATATATTCGCGAACATCGGGCCGGGCAAATCCCAGTCTGATATCCTTAGCTTCATCGAGAATACGGCCGCGAAGATCCTGCCTGCCGGTTACCATATCGTTTTTTCCGGGAGCTCCCAGACGTTCAAGGAATCATTCGAAAGCCTTATCTTCGCCCTGGTCCTGGGCATCGTCGTGGCGTACATGATCCTCGGGTCGCAATATAACAGCTTTTTGCATCCCTTCATCATCCTGCTGGCCCTTCCGTTCAGCGCGACCGGGGCGTTCATGGCCATGCGCCTGACGGGGACATCGCTGAATATTTACAGCATGATCGGATTGTTGTTACTGATGGGTATTGTTAAGAAAAACTCGATCATGCTCGTAGATTTTACCAATAACCGCCGTGTCGCCGGCATGGGCGTGCATGAAGCGCTCCTTGACGCCTGCCCGATCCGGCTGCGGCCCATACTGATGACCTCCATGGCCACCATCACCGCGGCGATACCGCCGGCCATGTCACTGGGGCCCGGCTCCGAAACGACCCGCCCCATGGGCATCGTGGTCATCGGCGGTGTGATTCTATCCACGCTGCTGACCCTGTTCGTGGTCCCCTGCGCCTACAGCCTGCTCAGCAGATTCGAGAGCAAGAAACACCGCAAAGAGTTGCATGAAGCGCTGGTGTCTCTCGGTGAGATCAAACAGTAATTAGGAGCCGCGTTTCCCGGGGGCGCCCACCCTCTCAACGCTCATCGGATGCCGGCTGAGAAAATCGATCACGTCAGATGCCAGGCGCCGGGGCGCCTCAATCGCCGTCATGTGGCCGATGCCGGGGTACTCAATCACCTCCGCTCCCGGAATTTCCCTAGCCATAGTTTTGCATGACTCCATAAAGAGATCGTCCTTGTCGCCGTATATAACGAGGACCGGACAGCTGATCTTTCGAAGTTCCTCGATCCTCATATCCGGGTCAGTATAGAACGATCGCACGAAAGCAGCTACGACGTCGCGATCGTTCAACTCCACGATTTCCCGTGTGAGGCTCAGCAATTCATCACGCTGTTCCGATTCAGCGATGCCTCGGAAAAACGGATTCGGGATTATCTTCACGCTGCCGATAATCTGGTCCCACGTGAATTTCTCAAAGTTCTTGGCAAAGTCATCGTGAAATTTCTTAATATTCTCCGGCGGGCCGGGGACCACCGATGTGAACGATGAGGTATCGGTCAGAATCAGCGTGGCAAAACGGCTGCTGTCCTTCATGGCGTGCCGCACCGAGGCCATCCCTCCGGTGGAATGTGTCAGGAGGTGGAATCGGCCGAGTTTCAGATGATCCGCAAGCGCGATAATATCGTCACCCATGGTATCGACATCAAATCCATACGGTTCGCCGTCCACAACGGTGCGGCCGTGGCCGCGCATCTCCATCGAAATGACCCGGTAGCTCTTTGCCAGAGTGTCCGCAATACCGGTCAGACTCCAGTATTTGGTGTTAAGGATGAGGCCATGTACGGCGATGAGCGGATCGCCCTGGCCCTGTTCCTCATAGTATATACTGGCATTCCCCCGTTTTAAAAAAGCCATATTCGTTACGCCTCCCTCTATTTTTGAAACAGCCCAACCATTTCCCCCCATACTACGAACGCATCGAAAGGTCTTCAACATAACTGCAATGCCCTCCGAAATGCTGCACCAGGAGTATCGTTTCGTCATTCAAGGTTATTGAAGAAAAATCTTCAACCGGAATGACCGAATCATCAGCCGCGATGATGATCTTAAGGGGGCGCTCCGATTCTGTCAAATACTTCTCTGGTAAAGGAATACCCCTTCGCCCAGAAATCGGTTATGCGCCACGCCGTTTCAAGGCCGTCTTCCTCCCCCCTGTCCGTGGATGACGTTCTCCCGCTGATGTCCGCCGCCGTCGTGCGGTACCCTGGACGCGCGCTCCTTCCAGTAATTCAGCTCCTCCCGGTATCTGCCCGTGGCCTCAACCTGCAATTCGAAAAAAAGAAGGGCGTTCGGGAAGTGAGCGTTGTGCAAAAACCGCTTCTCGAAACCTTTTCCTTTTCTCGGGTCTGGTATGCGGGCGAGACTCGGTTGGCGCGCGGCAAGATCGCACACTGAGTCCCACTCGCGTCGCGGAATGCGTAGCCGGGTGGCGAGCTCGCTGTAGCGCTGGTGGAGCATGCTGAAGCTATCCTGGAAGCCGCGCCGCTCGCCGAGCGCTTCATCCAGCAGATCGTAGAGTAGTACAGCCAGGAGCACGGCATTGGGCACCTCCTCGCCCCGGCTGCGGCGGCTGTCCAATGCGGCAAGGCGCGGGAGCAGGGTGTGGAGATATTTTTCATGGGAAAGCTCCGGGAGCCAGTACGGGAGTATCTTGAAATCATGTAAATTTTGGATCGTTCCTGACGCGGCGGCGCACCGGAGGATTTTGTACAGCTCCTCCAGCATCCGGTGCGCATTGGCCTCCCGTATGAGAGAAGCGCAGGCCACGGCCGCCCGGTGGTCCGGCCGTGAAAGATCGAATCCGAGCTGTGCGCAGAATCGCGCGGCGCGGATCATCCGTACCGGGTCCTCCCGGTAGCGCTGCGCCGGATCCCCGATGGAGCGGAGCACCTTTTTCTTCATATCTTTCAGGCCGCCGCTGTAATCCAGAATCGAAGCGTCGGCGCCGTTGAAGTAGAGGGCGTTCACGCTGAAGTCGCGGCGCTGTGCGTCCTCCTCGATGGTGCCGTACACGTTGTTCGCGGCAAAGCCCGCTTCCTCCGCCCGGTCCGGATCCACCGCAGCGCGGAAGGTGGCAACCTCCACGAACCGGTCGCGGCTGATATAAACGTGGGCGAGCCGGAATCGCCTTCCGATCAGGAAGCAGCGCCTGAACAGCCTCTTGATCTGCCGGGGCCGGGCGTCGGTGACGATGTCGAAGTCCTTGGGCTTTTTGCCGAGGAGGATATCGCGCACGCACCCGCCAACGAGATACGCCTGGAAGCCGTCCCCCCTCAACCGGTTCATGATATCGATGACGCTCCTCTCAATGAGCTTGCGGGACATGGCGTGCTGGCTGCTTGGCACGATTACTGGATATTTTGTTCTTAAAAGGGAGGAAAACAGTTTCATATCGGTCAAATTTGATTTTTTCACATTATATCAAACCCACGTTTATTTGTCAATCTTCTCAGCATGATGCATTGCAGTATCTGATCCGTAAATATTAAAACGCACCCTATTACGCGCCCAAGCTGCCTGCTTCGATATTCAGCGAAGTGATGGCGCTGCCGTACCATATCTATGTCATGGCGACCGCCGGGACGCATATACAGGAGACACGGCATCTGCAGTACGGCACGGCCATTGTGCTGATCGCGCTCGTGCTGATGCTTAATTCCAACGGGCTTGTTTTGAGATATCGCTTCAGAAAGCGGCTGAAAGGATAGAGCGCCGGCTGATCATTCGAGGGCGATATTCTACGAATCAGAATATTTCATTGACATTTCATTTTAAGCAGGATTGTATTGGGTCTCTACACATTACAGAGTGCTTACCTGTTAATGCACTGGTGTTTGCTATACTTCCCATAGGAATGGTCCGACATGACAAAACAGAGAGTGGCCGAAACCGATCAGGGTATTCAGGAAGAATTTAACGTGCACGTCTATGACGCAATGATGCGTCGATTCCGCAATAAAGGATGGCTGGTGACTAATAACATCATTGGTGCCGGCATACGTTCCGGACATGTTCTCGAAATTGGACCCGGCCCCGGATATCTTGGCCTTGAATGGCTGAAAAAAACCGACAATACTGAATTGAGCGCGGTTGATATAAATCCCGATATGATTGAAACCGCACATAGGAACGCTGCTGAATATCAGATGGAATGCAGAGCCCACTATATAGTAAGCGATGCGAAAAAAATACCTTTTGATGATAATACGTTCGACGGCATTTTCACAAATGGGTCTTTACATGAATGGTCCGAGCCGGCGTTCATTATTAATGAAATATATAGAGTATTAAAATTCCGAGGTAGGTTTTTTATCAGTGATTTGCGCCGGGACATGAATCCATTTGTAAAATTCTTCATGTATACCGCCACCAAGCCGAAGGAAATACGCCCCGGTTTGATCTCATCAATTAATGCATCGTATACTGTTGGAGAAATATCAGATATTATCAAAACCACCAGCTTCCGTAAATACATAATAAACAAGAATCCGATTGGTATTGTAATTATCGGAAAAAAATAGAAGACGAACAGTCGGCGGGCCACTGAGTTACCGGCGAGCCGTTGCCGCATGTTCCCCGATTGAATCAATGATATCCCGCTATAAGAAGCGCGGGAATGCATGCCCCATTCCCGGAATGATCTTTAATTGTGGGAACAGCATCCGCCTGCAGAATCGGGAACTCCGCTACTATTAAAGAGCCCCGCGGCCTTCTGCTGGAGTGAATTCAAATTCAGGATATAATTCCGTCAGGGCATTCGCGACCATTTTGTTGACCTCGCCCTGGGTCATGACCCCGAGCCCCATGTATTTGGATCCCGCGTCAACGCTGAAATGCCTCTTGCCGTTCTTGAGGCCAGTGGCTTTGATATGGCCTCCGTGCGTGGGATCGAAATTGAACATTTCATTCTCCAGCATCTTGGCGATTTTTTCGTGCGGCTTTGTGCCGACCGAATAAAATCTCGGGTGATGGTCCTTTTTCTGCATGATAAGCGCCAGATAATTTATTCGCTCCCCGGGATTAAGGGATTCCAGCCACAGCATGAAGGTGTCCTTGCAGATCCGGTCCACGTTCCGCCGTTCAGCGAACCTCCCGATGCGAAACTTTTGCTGGACCGGCACAAACAGGAGCTGCAGTGAATCCTTATTTGACATATCGATTATCTGCTCAGGCACGTACGAGATCTTGATAAAATTGACGATGCTGTCCTGAAGATCGACGTACTTTTTGTAGAGTGGCCAGTTTTTAATAATCTTCATGGCTTTTTCCGACACGGGGTTGTTTCCAAAAGAAGACTCGTAGTAATAAAGCTTGTCGGATGACTGCGGTTTCAGGACCCCCACGCTTGCCAGCAGAGTGCCCGCTTTCATATCAATAATATTGCAGAGGATCATATTGTAGCTCCCATCATATTCGAGAAATGAACCCTGCTGATCCTTCCCGCTCCCGACGCGACGGATAATGGTTCCCGGCTCCAGGCTCTTTTTTGTATCAAGTGGTTTTAGAAGATCATCCATAATGACTTATCATCCCCCTTTTAAATTTTCCTCATCAGGGTCAAACCGTGAACAATTAATGCATATTCTTTATAATTCGTCAAGAAGTTTGATGGTCGGTTGTCGGGCGCCAGGGGTATGCTCGGTTCAGGGAGAGGATGCTGCGGAAGCGGGTAATCTCGGCACCCGCATAAAATAGCGGAAGCCACCCAGCCGGGTGGCTTCCTACGAATCATTGATCATAGATGTACCTTAAACCCATAACCTTCAGCTTTTATCACATCTGCTTTTATCAAGCTTAAGACCGCACCGGCTGTGCCGCATGTGCTTGGTCTTATCGTGACAGGCTGATTTAAACCTATGTTTAATATAAATATGCCAGTATGGATAATCAAGTTTTTTTTAAAAAATATTAAAAATTTTCCCAGGC
>MIBH01000080.1:12106-18027 GCA_001829455.1 Spirochaetes bacterium RBG_13_51_14 | reverse complement strand
CAGAGGTGGGATAGGTATTAGGTTCATATTTCCTAATTACTAAAGGAACAGAATCATATCTGGATTATTGGGAGGGGGCATTTGTTGGTGCGACAAGCCAACAAATGGAGCTCCATGCTTGTATCGTTGCTCTTGGAAAATGTTTAGATTTTGAAGAATTAAATAATCTTAGAAGAATTACATTTCGTGTGGATTCAAATTATGTTAAAACGAATATAGATAATGCTAAATATAATTGGCCTCAAAGGAAATGGCTCTCTGCTGATGGTTACCTGCAAGAAAGCCCCGCAGGGCGACGGATTTAAACACGTCGCCACAAAATATTTTATTTTCCATCTACCCCTCTGCTACGGGCGGGTTTAAACCCGCCCGTAGCAGAGGGGTAATTATTTTTCATCAATACCGCCGTCCCATTCGATAAAAAATTCATCAATCACTTATCCCATTCGTTTATATTTTTATGGAGGGTATTAGCCTGAAAGAGATTATATCATCTGAAAAAGTCCTTAATAAAATTTATTTGATACGGGGCGTTAAGGTCATGCTCGACAGGGATCTTGCTGTTTTTTATGAGGTCGAAACCAGGGTCTTAAATCAGGCGGTTAACAGGAATAGTGCGCGATTTCCAGAGGATTTCATGTTTCAACTTTCAGAGGATGAGTTCAATAATTTGATGTCACAAATTGTGATATCAAGTTTTCGATATATGATTCGAGAAAGACCCGCCGGGACCCTGCCTTCACGCGGTTGATGTCGTCACCTCCATCATGGTACAAGACACAGAGGTGTGAGTGTATCCTGTTATAATTTATTTTTTATAGGCGTCTTTTCTGTGACGCACATAAAAGATGGTGATGACTTTGGCATTATCATCAACTTGGTATATAACGCGATAGTCGCCGACCCTGAGGCGATAGGTCATTTCAGCATTAGTCATTTTACGGGAATTTGATGGACGGGGAATTTTTTTAAGAACTCCGATTTCATCAAGAATCTTTTTTCTATAGCGACGGTCTATTTTTCTGAAATCTTTTCGACCTGCCGTTTGAAGAGAAGCGAATATACTGTCATTACTTCAGTCTTTTTTTAATTTCATCGAGCGTTATGGTATCAGTATTTCTGCGTTCAGCCACTACCGTAAGGTCGTGAATATCTTCAATAAGCTCATTGTACTCTTCAATCGGAAGAATGACTGCGCTTTTGTTGCCTTTTTTGTCGGTTATGTATTGTTCATGCGTGATTGCCATGTTGAACCTCTTTGAAATTAATTATCATAAATTATGCTGTTATGATCAACTGTTTTTTATTTAGGGTGTGTACCAAGTTTTGGGATGCACTCTTAGCTTTCTCGCCAGATCTATAATATAGCGGGGAGTTTGTACAATTCCGTTCATAAAGATAAATAACGAATAAGGAAGGCAAATGCTGAAAATTTTAAGTAGCTGTCCCAGAAGTTCCCACCATCCCCTCAATGGGGCTTTTCAAGCCAAATTATGGCGAAAAAGCCCCCCTTTGGGGGGTTGGGGGGAACTTATTAGACAACCCTGTAAATTTTAAGGCCCCTGTCCAGTACTTTTTGTGTTGAAGGGTACTTCAAGAGACCCATAGCCGATACCGATAAAGCCCATTCAGTCTCATGGGCACATACAGAATGCGATGGACTTTCTTAGATAAAAGGATGTGCTGCCGGAGCGAAAAGAATAATTTAAATGATTACTATCTTAAAAAGCATAATGCCAGTTAATACACAATAATGCATAAACATCAATGTAAACCAAAAAGCCATTAAAACGTCCGCCGCCAGGCGGATACCTATCGGGCTTGATGTTCGAAGCCGAATTCGGCGCAGCCGATTCGGCAAGTTAAGCCCGTAGCCCCTCGCGGCGCTTGAGCGAGCGGCACGTGGGGATGCAAGGGGGGATTTTGCTGTTGAAATCCCCCCTGCGCTGCCCGACCAGGCTCCTGGTCACTCACTCCTGCTCCGAGTAGGAGCACAAATGTATGAATTTTTATTATTCTTGCTTTTTCATTTATTGGATTTTACTATGAATGAAATCCATAAGGAGCCCGCATATGCCGATTAAACCAGAAACCATCCTCGCCTTAAGCAGGAAATTCGTGGAATCAAGAATTTTCCTTACCGCAGCGGAGCTTGATATATTCAATCTTCTGATAAAAAATCCCATGTCATCCCGCGAAATCGCAGATACGTTGAAAGTCACTATGCGGGGTATAACCATATTGCTTGATGCACTTGTGCCCATGGGTTTACTCGAAAAAAAGGATAAGATGTATTATTGCCCGTCGGACGTAGCCTCATTATTGTCGAAAGACTCACCGACGTCATTAATGCCTATGATAATGCATACAGTAGGAGGATGGAAACGGTGGTCGGATTTAACTGAAATAGTCCGCTATGGCTCGGAAAAAACAAGACCATCACTGTTTGACGGCAATAAAAGTGAACAGGAAACATTCATTGGAGCGATGCATACCATTGCCTATCGATTAGCACCCGGCATTGTTGCTGCTATTAAACCGGGAAAAGCAAAGAAATTACTCGACATCGGCGGCGCATCAGGATCGTATACACAGGCTTTCCTCGAAGCCTCTCCGGATATGAGAGCGACGCTTTTTGACCTGCCTCCGGTCGTTAAGATCGCGCAAAGGCGTCTTGCAACTACTGGTTTATATAAGCGCATTAAATTTGTCGCTGGTGATTTTTATGAAGATGAACTGCCGGCAGGTCATGATCTTGCATTGCTTTCAGCAATAATTCACCAGAATAGCCCTGTACAGAATGTTGAACTGTACCGTAAAATATACCGCGCCCTGGCGCCGGGAGGACGACTGGTAATCCGTGACCATGTTATGAGTCCGGACCACACCCAGCCAGCCAGCGGAGCCTTTTTTGCCGTGAATATGCTGGTTGTAACTCCAGGGGGCGATACCTATTCATTTGAAGAAATTAAAGCCTCACTCGAATCTGCCGGTTTTATTAACATCAACCTGATACAGCCCGACGAACAGATGAGCGGTCTGGTGGAGGGATTTAAACCATGAAAGGTATAAAAATATAAGCCAAATCGTCCGGCGCCAGGCGGATAGTTATCGGGCTTGCGGCCTGGACAGGAAGTCCAACTGCTGCGCTTCGACAGGATGTCGAAATTAGCGCAGCGCCGAAGCCAATTGTGCGAAAGTTTTTGCCCCTCTGATTCTATACTATTGAACAAAAAATATATTTTACTTGATACTGTATCTATATATTGATACATTTATTTATGAATAAAAATAATTGTACTGCATATATGGGAATTTGTTATACAATTGAATGGTATTATAATGATAAAGAATAAAGCCAGGCATTTGATTATTATACAAAATTATCAGATATACAAAAGCGAAAGTTATTACTCTTTTTTAAACGAATGGGCGATTTTGGTAAAATAAATGATATTACAAAATTTCGATATGAAGGTGATGATATTTTTGCTTTCAAACCACAACCTGATAGATTTTTATCATTTTTTGTAAAAGATAGAAAATTAATTATCGCTTGTGGCTTTCATAAGAAATCAAAAAAATTGCCTGTAAATGAAAAAACAAAAGCACTAAAATATCGTAAGGACTATTTATATAGAATTGAAAAGGGTAAATATTATGAATAAAAACATTAAAAAACAAAAATTAACAACGACATTTGATGAATTCATGAAGGACCCAAAGCAAAAAGAAAAGTTCGATAAAGAATATAATAACTTTTTGATAAAAGAATTTCTTCTCGAAGCTATGAATGAAAATCATATATCTGTTAGGAAACTTTCGGAAAAATCGGGTGTTTCAACGAGTATCATTCAAAATATTCGTTCTGATAAAATTGCAAATATAACTATAAACACCTTAACCTCCCTTATGATTTCCTTGGGTTATAGAATGACTTTTGAAAAAATTAATAATCCAAAATATTAAAAAGTTTTATGAAACCAACCATCCCTCAAAACGTCCGCCGCCAGGCGGACAAACCTATAGGGGTGGATGTTCCTGACAGGATGTCACAATGGCAGACGCATTCAGGACCTCCTGTCCTGCGTCTGCAGGCGATCATCCTGATCACTCACCCCAGCTCCGGGCAGGAGCACAATCATCGAATCACCCCAACCCTATATCTTTCGATATAGCTATCATTTCTGAATCCAAACTCATCAATTTTGACTTTGTCCGAATTGCTAATTCAATATATGCCGCATCATAAGAAGATAATTTGTATAATTGAGCTAATTCATATAGATCTTTCGAATATTGAATGCCGTACTGTACATCTGTTTCGAGCGGTAATTTTTCCAACAGTTCAATTATTGTGGTAGTTTCATTAAAATTTAATCTTTTTCTCTTAACAGCTACCTGCAATACATTAATCGTTTCGTACCACCAGAGAACAGGCACAAAAACCTGATCGCTGGATTTAAGATTAATAAAAAAATTACGTGCCGCATCGGATTTTTCATCAGGAAGAAACAGTGCGGAGGAAAAAGAACAATCTATGACGAATTTCATTAATGCTTTCTTCCTTCAGCTATATATCCCTTTATATCAACTTTGCCTTTAACCGAATTCCTGATTTTATCGAATTGCCGGATAATTTCGGGTAATTCGATATGCTCGTTCAAATCTGTATACTTAACGATTTTTGCGACCGGCTTGCCGCGTTTTGTGATGATAAATTCAACGCCTCTCTGGACTTCATCAAGAACACGCGCGAGATGAGTTTTTGCATCAAAAGACCCTATTGATTTTTGTTTGGTTTTCATTAAACTAGTTTAATAAACCAGTCTGAAATTGTCAAGGAGAATATTCTGTTAAATGCAGTGGTATCGATCGAGCGAACAGGATGTTCGAATGCAGCGCCCGTGCAGGATGCACGAAAAGGGCGCTGCCCGCCATGAAACAGGATGTTTCAATAAAGGCGGCCTGCACCCTATTTTATGCTTGCAGCTGTTGAAATGCTTTCCTGAATTCCAATGGTTTTGAAATTTTATAAAATGTTGCTCTTGAACCGCCTGTCCCAACAATAGAAATGGCGCCATATCCGAGAATACGGCCCAATATGCTTTGATCAACATTAACTGATTCAACTTTGGGAATATTTAATTCCATTGTTTCTCTGCGAATTAAACCAATTTTCGTTATAATTCGTTTATTTGTTATAGCAAATTCGCTTGTATAATAATCGATCAATGGCGAAATAAATAATGTAAAAATTGCTTTTAAAGATACGAACAAAATCCAGTGATATTTGGCTTCATAGACAACCTGTTCATTGTTTGTTAGATTACTATTAACGTATTGGCCCATAGCGTTACTCCTTAATAATTTATTTCAACGGTGAGCACCAAGCTGCACCTTTGGTCACTCACCCAACCCTGGTCAAGGTCACAAACCAAGGTCCCCCGCCCCCGGAAGGGTGCAAAACCCCTACCCACTCATCCTCCTCATCAGCCTCCAGAACAGTTCAATCACATGATCAAACGCTTGAGGATCTTCCTCATCTATTGCCGCAATCAGAGGCACGCTCCACTGTTTACGTTTATCAAGCAGGTCCTGATACAGACCATCGCTGGCTGACACTTCTCTGCCGCGTGCGAGCGCGGCAGCCATAACTGCTTCCCTGTTTTCAAAGGCATGGTCGATGATCAGCTTCTTCTCGAGCTCTGGAGCTGTCACCTTCCTGGCTGTAGGTACCATGACATTTTTAATGAAAGGATCGTATCGGACGTCAAAAAGCTTCCTCGCACTGGGCGCGAACACATCGGTAAGGCTCATTTCGGCCTCTGAGAGGCACAGATATCCCCGGTCCGAGCGCATGTAACGGATGTCGCACAGGAGAGCCATAATCACACCGGCACCATAGGTGTGACCGGTAA
>MIBH01000080.1:11828-12048 GCA_001829455.1 Spirochaetes bacterium RBG_13_51_14 | reverse complement strand
CGCCGTTTTACTGTCATTAGCCGCCTTTTCCCAGATCATAAATTTTAAGGCCCCTGTTCAGTACTTTTTGTGTTGAAGGGTGCTTCAAGAGACCCATAGCCGATACCGATAAAGCCCATTCAATCTCATGGGCACATACAGAATGCGATGGACTTTCTTAGATAAACAAAAAAGATAGAACATTCCTGAATTTGTTACAGTGCTCTAAATTCTTCTTGCA
>MIBH01000080.1:10929-11759 GCA_001829455.1 Spirochaetes bacterium RBG_13_51_14 | reverse complement strand
GGAAACTTTATCGATGAGTAAAGCCATAAAAAATGACCACCGTTTTCTGGATGAGGCGGGTGACACCACCTTTTATGGAAAAGGAAAAATCAATATAATAGGCCAGCAGGGTGTATCAAATTGCTTTATTCTCGGCCTGGTCCATTTTAAAGAACCATTCGAACCTATACGAGAGAAAATCAAAGAATTACAGAACCAGGTAATCAACGATCAATATTTCCGTGATATTCCGAGCATACAAAAAAAGTTGTCGCAAAGCGGATTCTATTTTCATGCCACGGATGACCTCCCCGAAGTTCGAAAGTTGTTTTTTGAGTATATCAAAACGATAGATTGTTCTTTCGAAGCGGCAGTGGGAAGAAAAATCCATGCCCTTTATGAAAAAAAACACAATGGAAAAGAAAACGAATTTTATGCGGATTTATTGGGTCATCTTCTTAAGAATAAATTCCAAAAGGAGCACCGGCTAGTTATTAATGTTGCGGAGAGGGGGAAAAGTACAAAGAACGCGAATCTTGAACTTGCCTTGAAAAAAGCAGAACGAAGGTTTCTTGAGACCAAAGCTGGAAAAGAAGTTAAGGCAGAAATCGTTTTTAATGTACAGAACAATATCACTGAGCCGTTGTTGAATATCGCCGATTATTTCTGCTGGTCCGTACAAAGGGTTTTTGAGAAAGGGGAGACTCGATATTATAATTATCTTGCGGATAAAATACCGGTTATTATTGATCTATATGATAGCGAAAGATATGGCGAGTGGAGAAATTACTACAATCCTAAAAATCCATTGACGGCTGCAAATAAAATAAGCCCGCCATTGCACTAAGAAG
>MIBH01000080.1:10663-10915 GCA_001829455.1 Spirochaetes bacterium RBG_13_51_14 | reverse complement strand
ACATGGAGTCGGCGTTCATGCATAGCAGGCTATATACATAATAATAAAGATATGGCTGGAAAGTCAACTTTTATATTGATATTGAACTATATTGAGGATTCACAACATCCGCCGAGGAGATGATTTTAGCGACATAATAAAGTACTTAACATATGTATAGTTACTCCATATAATGGATGATCCTAAAATTGGAGTGTATCAAATTATGAAAAAGAAAATCGTTCGTGTAACTAAAGAATCTGATACTGGATT
>MIBH01000080.1:10239-10532 GCA_001829455.1 Spirochaetes bacterium RBG_13_51_14 | reverse complement strand
ATCCTGATGATAAAACTGGAAATAATTTAGATTAGGAATTTAATTTATGGCGAATAATCTGATAAATTTTAAGGCCCCTGTCCAGTACTTTTTGTGTTGAAGGGTACTTCAAGAGACCCATAGCCGATGCCGATAAAGCCCATTCAATCTCATGGGCCCATACAGAATTCGATGCACTTTCTTAGATAAACATCTTCATGAAAGCGATGTTTTGCGAACTCGAGACCGTACCGCCGGTCATCGGTGCGCGCAGTCTATCTCGAGGTCATTGGCCATTCTTTCGAGTACGGAGC
>MIBH01000080.1:7595-10100 GCA_001829455.1 Spirochaetes bacterium RBG_13_51_14 | reverse complement strand
TGGATGCCAGGGATCGACCAGATTATAGACCTCTGCATTCGGCTGTCCAACGTAGTTTCGTATCGAGGAGAATAGCATCATGCTTGTTTTTTCAACATCGGTCAAGGCTGCGGTGGTATCGAATTCACCGGTAATTTTAAGCCATGACCTGCCCTTTTTATCGGAGATTCTCTCTTTTTTCAGTTCGGAACCGTTTCGCCGGGTAAAATAAAATTCCCTGTTAAAAGCCGGCCAGGTATAACCGCTTTGATTCTGGTGCGACGACCATGATATGATCTTCTGATCCAGTGCCGGCAGCATGAGTACAGATTTTTCGCTGAGGTTTTCGGAATCGCCAGGGCTTCCCGCTGGATCGCTCATCATGAATCGCCTGCCGGAACCGGCTTCGTCATCGAGAATAATATATACGCCGAACCAGGTATCCTTGAATTTGCACGTCGGATCAAGGAAGTTCGATATTGTCTTAATTGATTGCGGCGGGATTTTATCGTAATTACCGACCGTATACACGTTATACGCCTTTACCCGTACCGCGCCGTTGGAGATGTCACGGAGCAACTTGTCGAACTTGATTATGAAAGGCTTATCATAGAGCCCTGGCGGTACGTTGGAGAGATTGACACGGATCCCCATTTTCTCAAGATTGACGTTCTTAAACAGCCTCGTTACGTCCGCGGCATTACATGAGAATAGGACCGCAACCGCCGCTATCATCGCTAACTTTTTATACCGCATAATTCCTCCTCTGGTTTTTATAAGAAGCGGATTCCCGATTCCCGTTCCGTCCGGTTCTCTATCGCCCGGGACAGAATGGAGCGTTTTGCATACATGATAACAAGATTTTTCGCCCTGGTGAGCCCCGTGTATACGATTTCCGTGGTCAGGAGCGATTCGGTAATTCCCTCGGGCAGGATCAAAAGCACGCGGCCGTATTCGGAACCCTGGCTCTTATGCACGGTTATGGCGAAGGCAAGCTCGTAGGGGGGGAGGGTCTCCACCGGAAATGATGCGAATCCGCCGAACCGGCTGAACACGCCGCGATACTGACCGCCGCTTCCCCTGAGGATGACGCCAACGTCGCCGTTGAACAGGGACCGCTCATAGTCGTTTTTCGCGATTACGATGGGAGCACCGGAGAAAATGCCGCTGCGGCCCGCCGGGTCAAGCGATCCGCCCAGACGTTCTTGAAGGAAGCCGTTAATACCGGCGGTCCCGGAAATGCCTGATCTGATCGGGGTGAGTATCCGTGCAGCGTCGAGGTGAACGAAGATTTTTTTCAACCGGTCAGAGCCGTCACGGTCCCCCGCGGGAAACCTATCCGGTGCACGGGAGATCAGGGATGCGAATGATTTTTCATCCGCGCTGTTCACCGAATAATGAAGCCCGGCCCACGCATCGAGGATTCGGTGGAGTTCCCGGTAATACGGTTCCCCGCTCGTTCCCGGTTCAATGCGCCAGATGCCGCGTTCGGGGAATTCCCGGCGAATGTCCAGTTCGGGAATGTCATCGAGCACCGATTGATCCCGCGCGTTGATTTTTCCGGCTATGGTATTGAAGCTCGCATCGAATCGGAAGTTCTGATGCAGGAGCACAACCCGGTCCGCAAGCGGGTTGCCGCCGCCGGGGGGCGACCCTGTTTCACGCGGCACGGCAGGCAGAGCTGCGTCTTCGATATCAGGAAGGATCTCTTTAATTTTCGCAGCCGCGGTTACACTGAAGCAGGGTCTCCGGTCGTCGGAAATAAGGTCCGCCAAAACCGCTCCCGCTTCAACCGAGGGGAGCTGGTTGCGGTCTCCCAGCATGACGATTGTTGCATGGTCGTCCAGCGCCTCAATGAGCTTTCCGAGCAGGGTGATATCTATCATGGATGCCTCATCGACGATGATCAGGTCAGCTCTGATTCTATTGTACCGGTTGTTGAGGAAATCGTTCCGGGACGGGCTGTACTGGAGAAGCCGGTGGATTGTTGCGCCCTGCACGGATGAGAGCGAATCATCACGGGCGTCGCGGTCCTGTATCGACGCGATGCCCTGATGAATCGAATCGGTCAGCTTCTGCGCGGCCCGGCCGGTGGGGGCGGCGATTCTGATCCGATCCGCCGCGATACCCAGCCGGACGATGACCCTCAGGAGTGTAAGAACGATAAAGGTCTTTCCCGTTCCGGGACCGCCGGAGATGAGAACGAAATTGTTCAGGACCGGCAGAAGAATACCGAGTTTTTGCTCGCTGTTCAGGATTGCCGGTGCGCCGTTGACGATGACCGGTTTTTCATGCAGCACGGTGCGCAAGATTGACGCCAGCTCATCTGCGGCCTGTGGAAAATGCTGCTCCCGGGTCAGGATCGTTGACAGGGCCCGCTTGAGCGACTCTTCTGCTGCGTGGTATTTCTGGAAATAGAGGAAGCGCTCATCTCTCGCCTCGACACAAATGAGCGGCTTGAATGCTTCGCGTGTGGAATTGAAAAGAGACGGCGCTGTTGATTCCACCTTATAAATCAAATCTGAA
>MIBH01000080.1:6098-7589 GCA_001829455.1 Spirochaetes bacterium RBG_13_51_14 | reverse complement strand
TGGAGGTCGCCCAGAATGGACCTGATATACGCGTCGGTATTATCGCCGGCGATCGGCTTCAGTATTTTCCTCAGGGATTCAGGGCTCAATCTGAGACACACGCTTCCCTCACGCAGGGCCATGAAAAGGGATATCAGGAGGAGGTGGATCCTAACATCGCTCGTGCCGGTGATTTTTACCATGTCGCGGACCGTCTGGTAATCGATGATCAGCAGATCGAGGCGTTCCGCCGCGGCGCGATAGATGGACCTGAGCTCCGGGGTATCCGCATCAGACACCACCGACAGATCAGAGAGAAGTTGATACGATATGTCATTCACGAATTTGTTGCCAAACCCAATAATCAGTGATTTTTGCCGGGGTTTTCTAAAAAGTTCGAACATTCATCAATTATTCCTCCCCCTTGATGGCCGCTCTCGGCCATCCATGGCCTCCGCGGCATTGGTACATCCTGTACGGCAGGTGAGGGCTGGGGTGGGGGTGACTAACTGCTGAATGCTTCAGGTGTTAGAATCACCCTCCCCTGTCCCCTCCCATCGAGGGAGGGGGATGTTGTATTTAACTGACCTATTAGACAACCCCGACAAAAATGAATAATTATGAATAGTTATGCAACAAGTATATTAATTATTTTTTTCTTGCATTATTCAAGTATTTTCTATTAATACAGAACCATTCAATGCAGCACCCGCGGCTGTCACCTGCCCCATTTCGGGGATACGCATGATATCGTTATGTTGAGGGATATTGAGGCGCGTAAATAAGGACGGCCTCTGGGTGTTTCGAACAGTGAGGTTGCTATGAAAACAGTCGCTATCATCGGCGCGGGACTCATGGGCACTGATATCGCTTTTGCCTCAGCCAGCGCGGGATTTGAAGTTTTGCTGTATGATATAGACGAAGGGAAGACGACGGCTTCCCTGGAACGCATCCGTGATCGCGTCAGGCGATATGCCGACGCCGGCAGAATAGAAAAAAGGAGTATCGATGAGCTGCAAAAGCATATAGTACCCTGCAGATCGCTGGATGAGGTAAAGAGTGCGATAATGGTGCTTGAGTGCGTGTTCGAGGATATCGGCGTAAAACATAAAGTGTTCCGCGAATTGGACAGGGTGTGCCGCGCCGACGCGATACTCGGTTCCAATACATCTTCGATATCCATCACTGAAATCGCGTCTGCTACCAGGAGGCCTGAATCGGTCATCGGCATGCATTTCCTGAATCCGGCCCACGTGATGAAGCTCGTGGAGATTATCCCCGGCATAGCCACGACCCGCGAAACCGTGGAAATGGCCAAGACATTCGTGAAGAAGCTGGGCAAAACGTATGTGGAATCGAAAGATTATCCCGGCTTTCTTCTGAACCGGATGCTGGTGCCCATGATCAACGAGGCCATTTATCTCCTGTATGAAGGCGCCGGCACCGCCGAATCGATCGACCGTGTGATGAAAGCCGGGCTCAACTTCCCCATGGGCCCCCTCGCCCTGGCGG
>MIBH01000080.1:0-6089 GCA_001829455.1 Spirochaetes bacterium RBG_13_51_14 | reverse complement strand
GCCTCGATGTTCTCCTCGCCGTCATAGAGGAAATGCATCGTGGATACTCCGACGCAAAATACCGCCCCTGTCCCCTTCTCAAAAAATACGTTGCTGCCGGGTATCTGGGCAAGAAATCGGGAAGAGGATTCTATATTTACAATGATTGATAATAACGTCCATCCAGTGCATGTACGCGCCTGAATTCACGTCCCATTCGGAAGGATCACGTGATCAGGATTAAATAATGGGACCGAGTGGTCGTCGCGTTCGCCACCGCCTCATGCGCGCCTATTTTTGCTTGATATTTTTCCAATCCCGGTGTACTTTTGAGGCAAATCCCGATGAAGTATGTACGATAGATAATTCTGCCGAGGAGGAAGCAGGGGAACTGTTCAATTCACGATAAAAAAATAATACGCTGCGAACGGCGTTGCGGGCACTTCGCACAGCGGCACGTCGGAAATGTGCGGAGCGTATCGTCCGCTGCCGCGCGGCATATCAGTTACCGGGAGGTGTTTATGTCACGGAAGTTTTTTTGTTTTCTGGTTTCATTCATGATGATTCTGTTTTTTCAGTGCAGCAAGGACGGCAATTCTAAAGATCCGGGAGGTGCGGCAATGGGCACGATTACAGTGACGAGCACGGCGTTCAAGGAAGGGGATATGATCCCCCGGAAGCACACCTGCGATGACCGGGACGTGTCCCCCCAGCTGGGGTGGACCGCTGTACCGGCGGGAGCGAAAAGTATCGCCCTGATCTGTGATGATCCGGATGCGCCCGTGGGCACATGGGTCCACTGGGTCATGTACGACATCCCCGCCTCGGTGAGGGAGCTCGCGGAAGGCGCCAAGTCGCTTCCGGCCGGCGCCAAGCAGGGGATCAATGACTTCCGCAAGCTGGATTACGGAGGGCCCTGCCCGCCGGGAGGGACGCACCGGTATTTTTTCAAGGTATACGCGCTCGACACCATGCTCAACATCAGGGAGGGCGCGTCCAAGGCCGAGCTGCTGAAGGCCATGGAGGGGCATATCGTAGGTCAGGGACAGCTGATAGGCAGGTACAAGCGCCAGTGAAGCGTCAGTCCTGCGGCCGCATGGTGGGAAAGAGGAGGACGTCGCGGATCGATGTCTCGCCGGTGAGGAGCATGACCAGCCGGTCGATGCCGATGCCGAGTCCGCCGGCGGGCGGCATGCCCGCCTCGATGGCCTGCACGAAATTCTCGTCCATCGGCGGCGCATCCTCGTCTACCGGGCGGCGGAGGGACTGTTCGTACAGGGTCTTCCGCTGTAAGACCGGATCGTTCGATTCGCTGTAGGCGTTGGCGATTTCGGTGCCGTTGATGAAGAGCTCGAAGCGCTGGAGGAACCGCTCGTCGTCGTAGTCCGGTTTGCACAGCGGCGTGGTCTCCGCCGGGTGGTGCGTGATGAATATCGGCTGGATGAGCTTGTCTTCCACCATGAGCTTGAAGAGCTCGTCGATGGCGAGACCGCGGATGAAGTCCCCTTTGATGTGAACGCCCCGTTTTTTCAATTCCGCTTCAAGGTCGCGGTCGCTCGTGCGCATGACGTCCAGCCCGGCGTATTCAATCAGTGCATCCGTGACTTTAAGGCGCCGCCAGGGAGGGGTCAGGTCGATTTCCATTTCGTTATAGGTAATCCGCGCGCTCCCGGTTATTGCCGCGGCTGTTTTCTCGATGATCTCTTCAGTCAGGGTCATCATGTCGGTGAAATCGGCGTAGGCCTGATACAGCTCGAGCATGGTGAACTCCGGGTTGTGCGTCCGATCGATTCCCTCGTTGCGGAAGCATTTGCCGATTTCATAGACGCGGTCGAAACCGCCCACGATGAGACGCTTGAGGTAGGGCTCAAGGGAAATGCGGAGATAGAGCCTGATGTCGAGGCTCCGGTGGTGCGATGTGAATGGAAACGCTGCGGCCCCTCCGTACACCGGCTGCAGTATGGGCGTTTCAACATCGTAGAAATTTTTGTCGTCCAGAATCTTCCTGATGTGCCTGATGATACTGATGCGTTTGATGAAGGTTTCCTTCACGCCCGGGGTGACGATCAGGTCCACATGGCGGTTCCGGTACCTGAGCTCCTTGTCCGCGAAGGCGTCGAACAATTCGCCGTCCTTTTCCTTGACCACGGGCAGGGGCCTGATGTTTTTCGAAAGGAGCGTGAGCTCCGTGATAAAGACCGTCATTTCGCCCATCTGGGTCTTCCGCACCGTTCCCCGCGCGCCGATGATGTCGCCGATATCGAGCTTTTTGAAGAGACGGTACCCTGTTTCGCCGATATTCTTTTCCGCGACATAGAGCTGGATTTTACCGTCGCGGTCCTGGATGGTGCAGAAACTGGCCTTGCCCATGATCCGAACGGTCATGATACGGCCGGCCACGCTGACCGTCTGTTGAGAAGCCGAATATTCGTCAAAATTGGCGAAAATCTCCGCCGAGTAGTGCGTCACGTCGTATCGGTAGGGGAACGGATTTATCTGAAGTTCTTCCCTGATTTCCCTGAGCTTTTCCTTGCGTATTGTTATTAAACTGCTGTCTTCTTCCATTGCGCCACCTGCTGTCCCGGTAATTAACAACGTGCTTATGTATTCCTCGTGCCGCGAAGGGCGGCAATAGAAATATAGAATGTTTATTTTTTGCATTAAAGGCAATGTGTCAAATTATTTTTTCTTTGCATTGGTTTTACCAATAAGGGTGCATTTTCTCGTTGACAGCTTCAAACATCTTTTTGAAATGCACAATTATTGATATTTAGCTATTTTTTCAAGATAGAAAAAATGGATGACGGAGATAATAATCCGCTTGGATGTATTTTTTTATTTACTAATTTCTTATATTTTCCCTGTACTTGTTTTGATTTATCTGGGGTATTATTATATATTGCTTTACAGGATTGGTTTTGCCAATCTGGAGGAATGAGCGATGAATAGACGAGTCGGTTTTATTGAGGGCATCGTGCTGGTTGCGGTTATCTGTATTGCTGGCCCAAATGACGGATACAGTAAATTGATAAACGACACTGCCGGCTCCGAGGAGACTTCTGACTCTCAGGGTAACCCGCCCGTGGAAACAGATGTTGTGAGGGAGTATTACGGCACCGGAGCGATAAAATCCGAGACCCCCTACCAAAAAGGAAAAATGAGCGGGAAGAAAAAGCTTTTTTATGAGAACGGGAATCTTCAGAAAGAAGAAAAGTATGTCGACGGAAAGCGGGAAGGCGCGTCCATTGAATATTACGAGGACGGAGTGCTGAAGAATTTCGAGACCTACAGCAATGACGTGCTGAACGGAGAGTGTTACACGCAATATCCCAACAGCCAGAAGATGATGGTCGGCCAGTGCGCGGGCGGTAAAAAGAACGGGAAGTGGACCCTGTTTCACCAAAACGGCAAAAAGTACATGGAAGGGAATTACGTGGACGGCGTGATGGAGGGATTATGGCGCTCCTATTCCCCGGAAGGATGGCTTGATTCAGAAGGTGAATATAAAAACGGCTCGCAGGCCGGCCTGTGGATCTATTACGACAGGGATAGAAGGATCGATAAGAAACTGACGCTGAAAGACGGCATGATAGAGGGAGCATGCTGGATCTACACCAATGGCAAGCTGGCCGGGGAGGGCGTCATGCAGGGGCAGACTCATGACCCGGTCATAAATGGAAACTGGAAAGCGTATTTCACAAACGGACGCGTCGAATATGAAGGCGCGTATACCATGGGAAAGAAGAGCGGCACGTTTAAAGAATATTACAGTAATGGAAACATAAAGGCGTCCGGCGAGTACGTGAACGACCAGCGTAACGGTAACTGGATATTCTATTACCAGGACGGCAAGACAATTGATACTGATAAGACGGGAAACTATATTATGGGGAAATTGAATAAATTGAGCAGCTCCCTCATACGCACGCAGCAGCGTCAATGGAACGGATTTGTCTCTGGCCAGCGCGTTGAATGAACCCTCCGCACAATGATAAACAAAAAACCCGGCAGCAGGCTTGGAATTATCCTAATAACAGTAAGCGTATCAGCATTCCTTGAACTTGCCGTTCTGGGGGTGCTTCCCGCATGCTCAAAAATGCCGGAATTGTTCACTTCCTGCCGAACGAGCCGGGGATCGATTTGACGGTTGATTTGTGCCCCTCAAAACTGCAGCTCGATCGCATCATATTCACCCGGCTTATTGATGAACTTGGAGCGGTTGAGTCTCCCGTCCCGCTGGGCATTTCGGTGACCGGGTTGTGGATGAACGCCCACCGGGACGATCTTCAATGGCTGATCGCCGATCGGCGTATCGCACTTCATAAAATTGCTCGGGTCTGAAAAAAATAACGTCGTCAATAAGCGGTGGCGTCTCTTTGACCTTCGGGAGAGCACGGTGGAGATGGAAAAGGACTAGCTCCTCCTGGATTCCTGATGAGCGGAACGCCATGCCGCCGCCGGCAGCGGAAGGATGTCCAGGCTCGATAGTTCTCATTATTCTGAGAAATGCATCTCCTATACCAGAACCTTACCGGGCCGAAGGGATGATTTGACCTGCCCCTTGTTGACGACCTGAACGCCGTTGATAAAAACATGCTCAATACCGTCTGGAGATGCGTCGGTGCACGAAGGGGAAGTGTTGTCCCGTACTTTGTTCCAGTCAAAAACAGTGATATCCGCTGCGAGCTTTTTACCAAGGAACCCGCGGGCAGGTATGGAAAACCTCTCGGCATTAACGCCGGTCATTTTGCGCACCGCGTCCTCCAGGGTTAGTATGCCTGTCTCTCTCGCGTTCTGTAAAAATCGGGGAAAGCAGCCGAACGAGGACGGGTTCTGCACGCCGGAGACCTCGATCCAGGCATCGGTCATGAAATGCGAAGCCGGGTGTCTCATCAATTCAGATACGATTTCAGGATTGCTGTACCGGTGCATCAACACCCGCGCGACGCCGCTGCTCATCTTTGCAAAATCGAGGTAGTTTTCGAAATCGGGGATTCCCCGCTCACGGGCGATATCCCTGAGGAACATGCCGTTAAAGCGGTTCAGGTCCGGATGATTTGCATGGGCAATCTGAATGTCATCGAAGCCGAACCCCAGGAGCCGCTCGATAAACTTGAACTCAAGCCTGAGCCGCGCCAGGGCTGCCCTGCTCGTGTAACTGCCGGGGACGCGGGCGAGAAACCAGGGAGGCATGAGAACATTTATGATGGAAGCACCGCAGTGGTACGCATAGGTGTCGAACTTCACATCGATGCCCCGGGAAACGGCCCGGTCTATGCGCTTCATCGCATTATCGAAGGTATTCCATGTTTTTGAGCCGACGAAAATGAGGTGAGAGATCTGCAGCTTCATCCCGACCTTTTCCGCCAGGCCTACAAGATCGTCAATTGCCAGGAGATTGTGAGGCGTACCGAAGGGGATGAGGGGATAGGCGCCGGATAAATTGGAGTAAGCTTTGGCGTGGACCGTCAGAATCTTATCCTTTTTTTTAACCAGCCTGGCCACCCGCTCGAGCTCATCGAAGGTGGCAAAAATCCCCGGCTCATACTGGAGGCCGAGCGATACGCCCCGCGCCCCCTGGTCCATGGACTCTTCGAGAAGATAGAGCATCTCCTTCATCTCCGCTTCCGTCATCGGTTTCGGATCCTTGCCCCGTATGGATGCCCGCGATGTCCCGTGGCCCGCCAGCATGACAAGGTTGTGGGTGATGCCGTTTTTTTCGAGAAGATGACGGTAATCATCCATGGTGTTCCATCGGATCCTGTCAAATCCCTCTTTAAAGAGGTTTTCCTCCTCCAACATGTTTATGAAACTGCTCCCCTTTTTGATGCCCACCGTTGAAAAGCCGCAGTTTCCGCACACAGATGTGGTGATCCCCTGAGCGGTGAAGGGCGTTGTCAGTTCCGGCCTGTTTTTAGAGGTAAGGAACCAATCATTGTGCGAGTGCATGTCTATGAATCCGGGAGCGATTACCTTGCCGGTGCAATCGATTATTTTCGCCGTAACGCGGACATTTTTTTCGGTTACCAGCTCGATACGCTCACCCTTTATCAGGAGGTTCCCGGTCCATCCCTTTTTACCGGTGCCGTCAACAATGAGGCCGTTTTTAA
>MIBH01000079.1:35652-35785 GCA_001829455.1 Spirochaetes bacterium RBG_13_51_14 | reverse complement strand
GTGCCGGATTATAAAAACAACCGGATTGTTATGCTCAATAACATGAGCGGATCCGGTTGGAAAGTATTGCCGGGGTCATACTCAGTATATGACGTTGATTTTGATTCACGAGGCAGGATTTATTTTACTACTT
>MIBH01000079.1:7727-35583 GCA_001829455.1 Spirochaetes bacterium RBG_13_51_14 | reverse complement strand
CTCCAGGAATTGTTGATATTACCTCCGTATGCGTGGACAGAAAAAACAATAAGCTTTATTGCGTCGGCGGAAACCAGATCAGGCAATCCAATCTCGACTTTAGCAGTGGCGTAACAAGAGCGCTTACGTCAATCACAGGTATAACCAGCTGTGAGGTCCAGGACAGCGAAAACATCTTTATTACTACTGCTAATAGCCTATACCACTATGACTGGGATAACAACACGACAGAGATCAGCCCCTTGACCGGTTTAGATACAGCCTTTGATGTACAGGTTCGTCCGCCGTATATATATGTAGCTAATTCACAGAATGCAAGCGGACAGCAGGTCTTGCAGCTCACCCATGATTATTCCAGCGGCACTTTCAATATTGTCGCTTCATACGGCACTCAGACAGGGAGTACGGATACTAATCCCGGCATGTTCTACGGCGCCCATCGCTTTATCGCAATAAGAAACGATTCTCTGATTATAGCCGATTCCCACGACTCTTCAGAACCCCGACTTTCTAAGCTGGTATCATTTACAAACATGAGCGGCCTTGGATGGGCGACGTATGGCGAATACGGTACCGGCAACGGGCAGTTTAAGATATACAACTATTGTTAAAGTGAACATCGTCTATTACACCGGCGGCATCCTCGGATCAGGTCGCCTCGTCTTCGGCATGTCAATAGGGAACGCCCTTGAGCGCAGGGGCGTTTCGTGCACATACACCATGGTGCACCACTCGTCCGTGTCTCACATCGCCGATGACTTCAAACACATCAAGATACCTTTCGAAAACGAGCATGAGCTTTCGCCGGAGCGCTGCCGGCGTTCGGTTTTATACAAAACTATCCGCACGCTGAAGCCGGAGCTTCTCATAGTGAACCACAACTGGTTCTCGCCGTACCACTTCATTGACGAGTTGTCATGCAAAAAAATATACCTTGCCGATTACACCTATGACAGCCACTTCACCGTGCCCCTGCCGGAAAAGCCGCTCGTTTTCAGACGAGAGCAGTATCACCGCGTGATCGCCATCGAGCCGTTCGAAAGCTCGATACCCATGGAGAGGATCAACCCCTTGGTCATCCGCAACAGGGACGAAATCCTGTCACGGGAAAAGGCTCTGACGCGCCTCGGCCTCGACGCCTCAAAGCCGCTGGCCTTCTATGGCTTCGGTTACCAGCCCGAACATATCGACCGGCTTTTGAAAAAATATTCGTATCTTGAAAAGGAATACGAGATCGTTCGTCTCCCCTATGACGTTTTTCCCGCCGTGGATTATTACAATGCCTTTGATCTGATCGTATGCGCAGGAGGTTACAATAACGTGTGGGAAGTAAATTACTTTAACAAAAACGCCATATTCGAGCCAATACCGATGGCCTTCAGCGATCAGTCAGCGCGCATCGAGGCGAATAAAACCTTCCGCTTCGACGTCAACGGCGCTGACCAGCTCGTTGATATCATCATGAATCTGTGAATTACGCGGCTCTACTCGCCCCGGTACTCCACGTCCAGCGATCCCGCATTCCTGCCGTCGTCGGCGAGGCCCAGGGCGGGGGAATCGGCCGGGTAGCGCATAAAGAGCGTTTGCAGGTTAAGGTCGACTCTGACGGGTCGATGACCATGAACCTCGCGTAGCTGACAAAAAATTTGTTATATACGATAAACACGTTGCCATTCGGAAGGGTTGCCGCAGCTATGCAGAGAATATCGCCTGTCGGGAGAGCTGTTTCACCCGTGACAGGGACCCATCCATTGGGGTCCAAGATCTGATATTTCGCATTATACGAATCCATATCGTCACGGTACGCGACGAACACATTCCCATTGTTAAGGGTCGTCGCCGATATATTCGATCTCTGGTTTCCCGTAAAGGGCGTCTCGTGCTGTATCTCCGACAGCCTGAAATAACTATTATTCTTTTGCAAATTCAAAACCGGGTTGCATCCAATGGCAGCGAAAAGCTTCTTTATATTACCGGTCATCTCAAACCCCTTCTCCGCATACGTGCCGGAGTCCGCTATCACCACAGCCTGCCGGCCGGCATCACAGGCCGTTATGGCCTTGTTTATGGTGAGAAAGGGATGCTCCGTGCTCCCGAGCCCGGTAGCATCATTCCCGGTTTTGGCCACGAACACGGCATTGTCATTGGAAGGCGTAAAATCCAGCGTCCGCAGCGTCGTTGACGTGGTGGCGCCGACCGCGTTTTTCGGCACAACCGCCTTCATCCTTCCAAAAAAATATAAGTCTTTGTCTTTGTAGGACTCCATCATGTCCGAGCAGGCCGAACATGCAAGGACGATGAGGAGACCGGCGAAGCCGGGCACCTTTTTCACTGATCGTCTCCTTTTGGAGATGTATGAAGCGCTCTCGAGTCCCCCGCGCGTGCGGAATACAAAACAATCGACTTGCCGTCAAATTCGCGTATGAACCGGCGTCCTTCCCTTCGAAAGCGGCATAATTCCGATGAAGTGTACACAACCATATCAACGGGAACGCCGCAATCCGGCAGCGTGAAGTCCAGGCTTCGTTTATCAAAAGGTTTATCCGACCGGTCCACTTCTATCAATACGTCAAGGTCGCTCCCGGTTCCCCAGCGTCCATCCGCTATGGAGCCATAGCAGCGAATGCTGACGACGGAGGCATCCCTGCTCCCGACTGTTTCGGCCCAGTATCTCGCCTTTTCCAGGGTGGCCTCTCGCTCAGGCCATTTGAGAACCGCAGAATTCAATGATTTCACGGGCATATTTTATAGCCTCTTCGCTTTGCAATTTCCCATAGTGTTCAAAAGGAGCGCCTTCGGGATGTCCGTTCGCGTACCGTGTCGGTATATAATACGAGTCCAGAACCCGCGCTTTATCGAGAAGACCATCGGGCGTGGAAACCGACGCTGGAAGTTCCTCAAGCAGCTTCCTCACCACGTGGCCCCACGCTTCCTGATTGTGATACTGGTGGAGCGCTTTCACCGCCTTCTCGGCAGCCTGATGCGCCGCGAAGCATGACCATTCATGTCGGCCGGCTTTCTGCGAATCCAGCGCCTGCTCAATATCCCTTTTTGACTGCGAAAACCAGTCATGGTATCTCGTCGGCATGGGAACCTCCGAATAATTAATTAGTGGCGCACCGGGGAACTCATATGTTTATATTTCCCTATGTAATAATAACAAAATACATTACAAATGCAACTATTAATTGTTAATTAATTATCCGCTGTCAAGCGCAGCGACATAATGATTTTTTCTTTACAAGAATGCCTCAACCGCATATCATTGCGCATCAATCGTTTTCATCAAACGCCCGCCGGTTACGGCACGCCGGCGCCGGGAGACATCGACCTCGCTGAGCGGACACCGGGCCGCCGGACAGGCCGGCGCAGTATCATACTAAACTCAAAAGGAGCGCTACATGGCAGATGAACAGGCTACCGTACAGCCCGACCTCGAAAAGGCCGAGAAAAAACCGAAACAGGTGAAAGGGGTCGTTTTTACGATCGTGAACGCCTTCGCCCTGATACTGATACCGGCCGTGGCGGTGGGAGCCCTCGTGCTCATGGTGCTCCTCCGGCCGGAGTTCTACGCCGGTATCCTGAAAAACGGCGGGTTCATCACCGCGTTCGTGGAGGCGAAAAACTGGCAGACCGACCAGGCCATCAACGATGAAATCGAGCGCGATCTCAATCTCACGCAATTCACAGCCGAATTCAAGGAAATAAAGGCCCGCTACGAACAGGCCGAACAGGCATACACCAAGATCAGCAGGGACGCCGAACTCGAGTCCCTGAAAAAACAGCGCGCCGATGTCAAAGACATCGAATGGAAGCAGGTCGCAAACATCTTTCCCACCAAAGACGAGCTTGAGTCGTACCGCGAGGCGGAGCTCGCGAGACTTGGCGGGCAGATAACCGGCATCAAGGCGTACCGGGACGCGCACGGTGATGAAATAAAGACCGCCAGAAAGGAAATAAAAAAGGCCCGCGGCGAGTATGAAGACGCGCGATCGGTTCTTGAGGACAAAAAAGCCGATGCGGAAAAAATCGTCGAAAAGCACGCGGACACGGCGTCGAACAGCATCTACGGCGACCTGGAGATAATCGAAAAGCCGTTGACGAACCTTTTCAACGAGAAGCTCATCGACGGCGCGGTCAGGGACGAGATCGAAAAAATGCTGAAATTCTTCACGAGCTACAACACCCAGGCTGAGCGGGGCGCCGTGTTTTACGAGCGCCCCGTGAGCGAGCGCGCCATCGGCAGCCCCTCGCTCAGCGTGCGGCTCCCCGCGGTCAGGGTAAGCCTCTGGGTCGACGACGACGGGCGGCAAAAACACGTCCTGAGCCAGCTCCTCGTGGAGGGAATCGACCGACTGTACAATCTTCGTAACAAGGCCCTGCTCAAGACCATGTTCAGGCTCTCCGACTCGAGCCTGGGCGAATATTTCGGCGGCAGGTATCTTTCCAAGTTCGGGTTTTCCATCGACGGCGGCTTCATCACGCGCCCGGCCGAGGTTCTCGAGGGTCCCGCCGGGGAATACGCCGCGCTCGCGATGCAGATCCTCACCGTAGGTAAGTACGCGGTTTTCGGGGCGGCGGGGCTCCTCCTTCTCTACATCGCGTACCTCTTCTTTTCAGCGGTTGAGCGGCGGCGAAAACTCTCGGCGCTCAAGCGGCTTTTCATATACCCGTCCCTTCTCATTCTGGCGGCGTGCGGGTCCCTCCTCTGGGCGTCCCGGTACCTCTTCGACTGCTATCCTGAAATAATCGAAAACCTGACGGTGCGGAGCTTCGCAAAACACCTGAGCTTCACGGCAGCGTGGCACCTCTCCGTGCCGGTCATTATCGTGTTCGGGTCGCTCTTCGTGGCGGGTCTCTTCATACGTAAATTTCTGACGCGGAGCGCCGGCCGGCATGGCAGCGCTTCGCAAACGTCGTAAGCATTCCCGGGCCGGCGGCGGACCGGACGCCCGGGGACGCAATAAGCCAGATTAAAACCGCTGCTGCGGGGATCTGCCCTTCGTTATCTTCTCTCCCAGCTCGATCAGTTTCCGGTACATCTCCTTAAACTCGTCCTTTTCCCGCAGGCTGCGGAAACGGGGCTCCCTCCCGTCGATCAGGTCCTGTATGCACCGCGACATCACGAACACGGGTCCCGACATCCGGTGCGTGATACGGATCAGGTAAAAATAATAGACCGCGGCGAGGGCGATCATGATCGCGATGGTGATGAAAAGGAGGTAGAAGTAATAATCCGCGTATCGCTTCAGCATCACTATGTGGTCTTGTATGGCCCCCATGCTCTCCGCGTGGTCTTTCTGTATCACGTCGATGGAAAGCTTGACCGGGAGACCGGTCACCGCGCGGGCGTAGGCGGCGAAGGCTGTGACGATGTTGTCCTCGGTCTCCGCCGCTTTTTCCAGGCTCCGTATCTCCGTCGATATGTTGTTTCTGCTCATAATTGAAAAAAAGATGATCACAGCGATCACGGCGGCGAAAAAAATCATGGCGATGGCGGTCACTGAAAATACGGTCCTCAACTGGAACTTCCGGTCAATAATGTTTTTCTTTCTCGATTTCATTCTTCGTACCTCGCATCACGCGCGTGATAACATCACGGGGGATCTGGCCGACGTCATAAAATAAATAATTGACAGAATAAATGAGCACGAATATCCATAAACGTCAATCAATTAATGGCGCGATTCAGCGCCGCGCATGTTATCCGAATATGCGATCCTATCAAAAGATGGCGCCATGACTGCACGATACGTTTTGCCTGCTCTCCTCCTTTCGGTATCCATCACGGGCGCGTTAACGGCAAAGGACGCCCGCTCAACCATTTTTCTCGGCCTCCGGCCGGTAAACTGCCCGGAAACAACAGCCCGCGACATAGGCGATAAAATCCGGGGCAGGCTGGACCGGCTCACATACTGCGATCTGATTACAGAAAAAAAGTCGGAGCGGGCCATGCGTACGGGAGGGATCAAATCGCCGTGCACTGACCGACAGTGCTCCGTCGCGATCGCCCGGATCCTCAAGTCCGAGCGCGCTGTGTACGGCACGGTTGGCATTACCACCGTTACTTTCGACCAGCGGATGGGAAAAGATGGCGCCGGCAAGTACCTGCTCCGGGAAAAGGAAGTGCGGAAATATGTCATCGCCCTCACCCTGCTCGACGCGGACAAAAACACGGTGATCGCCGCGGTCACGGATAACGCGGAAGACGCGACCCTAGACCGGGACATCGGCCGTATTGTTGCCAGGTTGCAGCTTTTTTTCGCCCCCCTGAAGCCGCTGAAAGAGGGTACGGCGCAGGCGGCCGGCAGGGAGCCCGCTGTTTTTTACGCATGCCTGCATCCATCTGGATTCATGCCCCTGGGCTCCTTCAGATCCATGGCGCTGGGTGGCGCCGGCATTATCGCGGGTGCGGGCGTATCGAACCTTGCCCTGAACAACAGCGAGATGAGGGTCCTGGCCGGATATTATTACGTCTTCACCGGGAAAAACAAGATCGAATCGTATCACGCGGTACCGTTATCGCTGCAGCTCGGATACACCTTCACCCTCCCGAAGGGGTTCAGCCTGACGCCGCTCGTAGGCGGCGGGTATGTCATGCATCTTCTTTCAGAGGACGCCGGACTGATACGGATCCCGGGCCTCTACCGCTTTTCCCCCCAGCGCTATTATGATCCGCACTGCACGGCCGTTTGCGAGGCGGGCTACCGCATCGACGCCGGCTGGGCGATCGTGGCAGCCGCCGGATATACGGCGTTTTTCGAAAAGAGCAACATCGGCATGTTCATCAGCGCGGATATCGGGTTCAAATATAATTTCTAATCCCGGCATATCTTCTCGCCGAAATCGGTCAGTATCCGCGCGGTGAGGCCCCATATCTCGTATCCCTCATGGTAGTAGAAAAATACCCGGTAATCGGAACCGCCGTAATTGTACAGCTCATACCGGTCATATTCCTGGTTGACGAACTTGGAGAGGGGAGCATCAAAGCAGCTTTCAATCTCGTGCCGGTTGACCGTGCAGGCGTAGGGATAGTCAATGGCTCCGATGAAACAGGTGACGAGGAAGCCGGATATGGATATGTAGTCGTCGAAACGCCCGAGGTATTCGATGCGCTCTCTGCTGATGCCGACCTCCTCGAAGGTTTCGCGGTACGCCGTTGAGAGCCTGCCGTCGTCGGCTTCGTCCGCGCCGCCGCCGGGGAAGGATACCTGCCCCTTGTGGGTGGACACCGTGTCAGTTCTGCGGGTCAGGAGCACGTGCGGCGCGCCTTTCTTATTCATAATGAGCATCATCACCGAGGCGTGCCGCAGACCGGTGTGCGAGAGTTCGCGGGCCTCATGAGCGGCGAGCCGGATTCGCAGCTCTTCCTTGAATGCGATAAAATCACCGTCGGTTTCGAAGGACATCTTCATATTGATTTTAATTTTACGCAATATTAAAAAATTTTAATGACAGATGTCAAATATTTTATTATATTGCACGACAACAATCAAAAACAACGAGGAGGCTCATCACATAAAAAATATCGTTTCTTAATAAATGCGTCCGCATGTAAATTTTTATTTGACAAATTTGACTCAATGCAATCACATTTAATAGACCTGTTGCATAAATACTTATAATTATTCATTTTTGCCACCGCCGCCGGAGGCGGCGGTGGCAAAAATCACTGATTATTGAGTTTAGCAACAAGTCTATTAAATATTTTATAGGAGGTATTAAATGAGAAAAATCATCGCGATAGTAATGATTGTGGGTGCAACCTTATTCATCATTTCATGCAGCAAGGAACAGGTAAAGCAACCGGATGTCGGCGATGCCGGCGGCGCTTTCATAAAAGCATCCAACAACCAGCTTGCAAAATATCCCATGGATGGCTTTGCCTATAAGAGCTCACAGCTTCCCGCACAGCAATGGACGCAGTGGGCCAGAATTGCCTCTCCCGTAGTCAAGGAAATAGTCGGCAAGATTCCCGATGGCTACGCTCTTGAAATACGCGGGCATGCTGACGCGCGGGGCCCGGAAGATCCTGAAGGCAACAAACCAGGAAACATAAAAATTTCCACTGACAGGGCAAAAGCCGTCTATAACGCACTGGCGACAGCGGGGATAAAGTCGTCAAAAATTAAGTACCGCGGTCTCGGTTCTTCTGAGACGATGCCCGGCGCAGACGCGAGAGGAGCCCAACAGCGAAGAGTTACCTTCGTCATCGTACCCGATTGAGATATATGAAAAACAAATGAAGCATCACGCATACAGCCGGCGATACCAGCCGGCTTGTGCTCGCATGATATCTGTCTATTAACTTTTTTATCCATGGCGGTTCAGCCGTCATTTTTTTTACCTTTCCGAGAATACCTGTTACTATAATGCACACACGAACCATCCGAACAGTCTTTTTTATTTTCGCATGTTGTGTCTACGGTTCTGACAGTCCCGCCCTTGACGAGGATTACATCATGACCGGCCACAACACCGCACGGAAAATCTACCTCCGGTCAAGCTCCGTTTACAGCGTCAACCACCGCGTGATCAAGGTAATGGATGTCGACCGCGACAGCTGCTGGATATCAGATGGAGCCGCCGCGCCCCAATGGGTGTCGATTGATTTCGGCTCAAAGCGGCTCATAACCTCGATCGCTGTCTACCCCGGAAGGAAGGACAACTACCGGACGCTGAAATATTTCAAGCTCCAATTCTTAAAGGGAGATTGGTTTGACTACGCTACGATCCAGATCAGAAAAAAGAGTTTTTTCAGCTACTCGTACCGGGACAGAATCGAAATAGACCTGGCCGGCGTTGACGCAAGCACCTTCCGCATATACATTCCCGCCGACGCCATGATTGACAGATACGCTTCTATCGCCGAAATCGAGACGTTCATAGGCCCTTCAAAGATAACATTCTTCGACGACCGCCTAAAGGACCTCTGTCTCCCCATACGCAATGCTTACCTTCCGGCCGAGGACTACTGCTACCCCAACGCGTTGCGGGCATACCGGGGTGGTCGTCACTCCGGCATAGACATCTACAGCTACCACACCGATGATTCTTACGATCCGGTGCCGGTGTCGGATACAACGCCCGTCTACGCAGTCGGCGGGGGGGTCATCATCCGCGCGGACCATGACTACGTTCCCACAAACATCGGCGAATGGAAAGAGCGATCCGCCTATTACCAAACACACCCGAGCACGTTCATGCGGCACTCATTCGGAGGACGGGAGGTCTGGATCGATCATGGCAACGGCGTGGTCACCACCTATAATCACCTCTCCGGCATCGACCGGTGCGTTCGAAAGGGCCGTCGCGTATCCAAGGGTGAACGAATCGGCGTGGCCGGCAATTCGGGCCTGTCAGGCGAAGCCGAGGGAAAGCGATACGGCATCCATCTCCATTTCGAGATATGGATCGACGGCAATTATCTTGGTTACGGCATGGCCATCCAGGACATTCGTAAATACTTTAAGTGGATATTTTCCAAGGCCCGGTGATTTCGTTCCTTACTTCGTTAGAATTACCGACTGGATAATGCAGTGTATTGACGGGTCCGCGTATGGGGTTAATAAAAAAAACTACTTTAGCATTGACATCAGGCCCCTGCCGTATATATCTATATAGGTATGTCGCGAAACAAAATGAACATCCTCCTCTGCCTTCCGGCCATGGTTGCCATGCTCCTGTTCTTCATCAGACCGTCTTCGGAAGAAATGTTGCAGCGCTTTTCAATCCTCTTCATCGGCGATATTCTTCTGGCGAACGAGGCGGAGATATATATACAGACGCGGGGAATCGATTATCCCTTTAAAAAAATCAAAAACGAGCTTCTCAAATACGACTACGTCTTCGGCAACCTGGAGGCGCCGGTAACCACGAGAGGGGAGCCCTTTGCGAACAAGGCCTATTCCTTCCGCGTCCACCCCGTCAGCGCCCGCTGTCTGACGGATCTTAAACTCGACGCCGTTTCCATAGCGAACAACCACCTCATGGATTACGGCATTGAAGGCATGTCGGACACCATCGCCTATCTGGACGGCCTCAACATCAAGCACGTCGGAGGAGGCAAAAATCTCCTCGAGGCCCGCCGGCCGGCGCTGTTAAAATGCGGCGATTCCACCATCTGCATCCTTGCCTACTGCAACCGTCCGCCGGTGGAATATTTCGCCGCTGACGGCAAGCACGGAATCGCGCCCTTGAATCTCGCGATCATAAAGGACGATATCGCATCCTACAAAACCCCGGGCACTATCGTTATCGTGTCCCTCCACTGGGGAATTGAACAGACGCACGAGCCCCAGGTATACCAGGTCATGATGGCTCATGATATAATCGACGCCGGCGCGGACGCCATCATCGGCCACCACCCCCACTGGCCGCAAGGCATCGAAATGTACCGGAACAAACCGGTTGTGTACTCGCTGGGTAATTTCATCAACGGCTACGTCAATGCCATCGAGAGGGACAACATCGCGGTGGGGCTCTACTACGCGGGAAGCACCCTGGAGAGGATGAAAATCATAACGGTGGCCGGACAGAACAGGAAGATTCAGTTCCAGCCGTACATGCTCGATGGAGCCGAAGCCTCCGCGAACCTCCAGCTGATTCAATTCCTCTCAAAAAAGCTGAACACGGAATTTGAAATAACCGGCAATTATGGAATAATCGACCTCTACCGGCATAATATTCAAATCGGGAAGAAAGACGCGCCCCCGCACCCGGGAAATACCGACTGACGGCCGCGGATATTCATTCTATCAAATCTCAAAATTGAAAATAAATGAACGGCATCACTTCCGTTGTCGCGATGTTATACAGGAACACCGTCAGACACGCGGCCATAATGCCCTGCGCTGCGGGCGAAAGCGCCGCCCACCTCATTCGCAGGCGCTCCTTCCAGCTGATCGGCGAATAATGGAGCGCGTAGAAAGCCGCCATCACCGCCACCACCGCTGCCCCCACATTGGGAGCGCCAGCCTTGAGCTGGAACAGCGAATGGAGGACGCCCGTAAACGTATCCCATGAACCGCTCCGGAATATGATCCATCCGAACAGCACGATGTGGAGGGTGATGAAGACCCGGATTCCGCGCAGGAAGAACTGAGCGGTCTCCCGCCTGTTCAGTTTGAAAATGCGCTCGATGATGAGAAAGAAACCGTGGTACAATCCCCAGAGTACGAAGGGTACGGCGGCGCCGTGCCAGAGGCCGCACAGGAACATGGTTATCCCGATATTAAAAAGCACCCGTTTCCGGTTGCCGCCCAGGCTGATGTACAGATAGTCCCTGAGCCAGCTCCCCAGCGATATGTGCCACCGCTGCCAGAACTCTGAAACCGAGACCGAGGCGTAGGGACGCCTGAAGTTTTCTGCAAGGTTGTATCCCAGAAGCATAGCACTCCCAATGGCGATATCGCTGTAGCCTGAGAAATCGCCATAGATCTGCAGGCCGTAGGCATACACCGCAGTAAGCGTCTCAAGCGGTAGAAACATCTGCGGGCTGGCGTAAACCCGGTCCACGATCGCGCCAGCAAGCCAGTCGGCGCCGGCCTTTTTGATCAGTCCCGAGAGGATGAGAAAGATCGCGGTGTTGAAATGCCCGCGCGTCACGAAAAAGTGGCTCGCTCTGTCTTTAAGCGCCGGCAGAAATTCGCGGGCCTTTACGATGGGCCCGGCCAAGAGCTGCGTGAACAGGGAGACGTAATGGGCATATTTGACAAAACTTTTTTCCGGCTCGATTTTTCCGCGCCATACGTCAATCGTGTATGAGAGCGACTGGAGCGTGTAAAATGATATGCCTACCGGCATGAGGATCTTCAGGACCGGCATCGATGCGCGGAAGCCGAGGGCGTGAACGGTAGCGCCGGCGATGTCGGAGAAGAAATCAAAATATTTCAGCGCGAACAGAATCCCGAGGTCGACGATCAGGGATATCACCAGAAATGCCGTACCCTTGCCCATCCGCCCGCGCGCACGGGCGATGAGCCGCGCCATGGAGAAATCCGTAGCCGCGGTGACGGCGAGGCATGCCAGGGGCCAGACCTTCCAGGTGGCGTAGAAATAACCGGACGCGATGATAAGGAATCCGAACCTGAGCGCCGGTTTTTTCCCCACCAGCTTGACGATGACGATGACCAGCAATAAAAAATACGCGTATGAAGCGGTATTGAATATGATGCCGCTGTTTTCAGCGCGGTCAAGATTCAGCATCGACCGCCTGCTCCTGTTGTGATATGCGCTCATGAGCGCGTCGTAGAACCCTTCGGCGGCGAGGTCGCCTCCCCGTATGGTAAAATGCGTGTAGTCGGCCATGGCAAGGCCGGACTGAGCCATCTTCAGCATGTGCCCCGCCCCGCCCAGGCACGCGTAGGTATCGAAAAAGGCGATTCCGGCGCGGGCCGCCTCCTCCCGCTGGATCCGCCGCACGTCCAGGGCCTCCTTCATCGGGACGAGGACCCCCTGTCGCGTCTGGAGCCGCTCCGGCGGGCCGATGAGAAGCATGTCGGTTTCGGGGAGAAGCCGTTTTATTCGCGCGAACCAATCCCGCATCTGCCCGCGGAGGAGCGCCTCCGTGAACGCGGTGAACGCGCCCAGCGACGCCGCCTCATTGATCCCGAACTGGAACAGGAGCAGGTCCGGGTTGATGCTCCTCAGCGGTGCCAGATGACGCACGGGAACGGCGCTCATCCACGACATGTGGATCCCCATCCTGACGATGGTGCTGTAGACAACGCCGCTCCCGGACTCGATATTCACGGCGTCCACCGACGGGAGACAGCCTTCTGTTCCCTCAATATGTATGCTGATTTTTCCTGACGGCGGTATGTTAAAAGCAGCGACGCCCGTTTCGTCCGGATTCAGTTTCAATATATTAACCGCCGTTCCGGTTCCATAGTCGAGATCCACGCGGTACTCTGAGGCAACGGGAGCGCCATAGCCCGGTGAGCGCAGAAATACCTGTACCCGTTTCCATCTCCCGGCATCTCCCGGCGATTCCAGCCGTATCTCCGATCGATTGCCCTTGATATACGATCCCTCGCCAGTAAAGCCCACCAGGGGATTCATTTCCGGCAGGGGTGAAAATACGCCCCGCGCCATGAATTCGTGGCGGATAGAGTGGAGCGTGAAGTCACCGGGCTGGGTCTTATTAACGTGATCCTGGAGGACCGTTGACAGGGTCTCAACCGGAGGAACGAGGCCCCTCCCCCCGTCGCCGAATTCTCTCTGGAAGAGCCGCTTGACCGTCCGTGCGAAGCAGTCGCCCCATATAAGCGAATCGCCGTAATGGACTATGCGCATCGTCTCCCGCCTCTTTGCCTGCAGGTGCGACAGCTTTTCAAAAAAACGACGCAGGAAGCGGTTCTCCTTACCCGCATAAATGAAACATGCGTCATGGTTTTCATGGTCTACCGTGCCGCCGGTACCGATAGAATCTCTGCTCTCGTATTCGTTTCGCACCGGCGCGCCATAGTCGAACCATAATTCAGGATTCCGGACCCATCCCGGCAGGATCTCCCTGACTGACGGAAAGATCCTCCAGCTCCGGTTCTTGATATAATGATCCTGCGCCAGTGCGAGAGACGCCATGACAACCGCCCAGGTCACGGTCGCGATGATGACCCGCTTCCTCCCCTCGGGGATTCTGCTGGACCGTATGAGCCTCGCTGCAGCCATAAAACCCACGATAAGGGGAAATACAAGACCGTAGAGAATGAGAATATCCCTCCTGTCCCCCTCATTTAAAACCGGCTTTATGTCTGTTTCAGCGGAAGATTCCGCGAACCATGCGGAAACGCCCATCATGTCGGCGATCCGGGAAACCGCGGCATTGAACATCCGCTCCTGCGCCAGGTTGAGCCGCTGAGAAACAACTGTTTCCGTATGCCCGGTCATCGCGATATCGAGATCCAGCATCCCCCGGGTTTCTGCCGCAGTCAATCCCAGCCCTATGATTGAAGAGACAATCAGAATGAATAGAAAATGTCTGATTTTATTTCGGTTCCCTCCCCCATACGTAATGAATGAAATGAACAGAAGGAATAACGCAGGAATGATAAAATACAGAAGAGCATGCGGAGATAGAATCCCCGATTCAAAAAACATAAGCATTGATTCCGGGGTCGCTGATCCTTTTAAGCTTTCGAAGCCGGGAACATTTCTAAAATGATCAACGGCATGTGCCGCCAGCAGCAGCATCGTGGAGAGGATAGCGGCGGCGCGGCTTGTTAAACAGGATGCGAAAAAAAGCGACAGCGCCAGAATGAACATGCCATAGAGCAAGTACCCGCCGTACAGCAACAGCAGTTCGATTGAATTGATATACCCTCCCAGCATCCGCCAGTAAAAAACAGCGGGCAGGGAAAGAAGAAAGCACCCGGTCAGATACAGGAACCCGGCGATGACCGCGGCGCTGAAAAACCTGCCGAAGCCGAAATACAGAGATATAAAATTTGCCGTGGGCTGTTCTTTCGGCCGTTCGATCAGTTTTGTAAAAACGAAAGGAAGAAACAGTGCCGCATACAAGTAGCAGTTTCGAAAAGCCGCGCCGAAAAGATCCGCAATCTCTCGTGTCGGGATGGCCGACGGCGGCAACGCCGCGATTTTGTCCGCCATGCCCCCGCCGCCGTTACCGCCGGCGGCCGCATAGAAGCTGAATCCGAACAACAGGCCCTGTATCAGTAGATATGCGTATCCGGCCCGGGAGAAGAACAGGACTCGCAATTCCCTGTTCAGATTAACAAAAAATGCTCTCATTGCAGGCGCATAATGAAAAAAATTAACGCCGGTGTCAATACCATTTGCGGATCATCCGCTGACGGCGCCGCCCTGCCCGCCGCGCCGGATCCGCGCCGCATAAAACTGTTTGACATTATCCGGGCATTGGTGGACTGTCCCTCTAACAAATCTGCAGAAGGGGTACGCGCATGAAGTTATTCATTGACACCGCCGACATCGCCGAGATCCGCCGCGCTAAAGACCTGGGAATCCTGGACGGCGTCACCACAAACCCGACCCTGGTGCGCAAAATCGGCAGGCCGTACCGTGAAGTACTCTCCGAGGTCGCCAAGGAAGTGGACGGTCCTGTATCGGCGGAAGTTATATCAATCGATTACGAGGGGATGGTGCGGGAGGCCCGCGAGCTGGCGAAAATCAGGGACAATATTAACGTAAAAATACCCCTCATCGAGGACGGCCTTCGCGCGGTCAGGACACTTAAATCCGAAGGTATCAGTACCAACGTGACCCTCTGCTTTAATTCAATCCAGGCCCTGATGGCGGCAAAATCCGGCGCCACGTATATATCTCCGTTCATCGGCAGGATTGACGACATCGGCGCCGAGGGCATGGAGGTCGTAGAAGAAATCGCGGCGATATACGCCAACTACGGCTTCGAGACAGAAATCATCGTTGCGTCGATACGCAATCCACTGCATATCAAGCATGCCGCCCTTATCGGCGCGGATATCGCCACCATACCCTTTGACGTGTTCCAGAAAATCATCAAACACCCGCTGACGGACATCGGGCTGGCTAAATTCCTCGAGGATTACAAAAAAATTCCGAAATGAAGGCATGAAGAAAGTTGTCACCTATCCGGCGGAAATCACGTTTAAATCCGTTTTCGTTCACCGGCCTGATCTGCATGAAATCATCGTTTCCGTCCTGGCGGATCACGGCATAGCCGGGGAGATAACCCACCGGCCGAGCAGGAACAGCAAGTTCATATCATACACCATCACCGCTGAATTTAATTCAGCGTCTCATGTAAGCGAAGTGTGCTGCCTGATCTCGGAGATCAAGGGTTTCCTCATGATGATCTGATCTTGCTTTTTCTGTGCTGCGCCATCCCGGCAATGGCTCCGGTGCTCCAAGCGAACTGAAGGTTATATCCGCCGCTGTCGCCGTCTATGTCAAGCAGTTCGCCCGTAATGTAAAAATCGCTCACCAGCCGCGATTCCATGGTGGCGGGATCGATTTCATCAACATCAACCCCTCCCGCCGCGACCACCGCCTCGTGAAAGCCGCGGGGCTTCCCCGGTTCGAGCGTAACAGCCTTGGCGATCCTGACAATTTTTCTTTTTTCTTCCCGCGTCAGGTCGCGGACCGGTTTCCCGGGATTAATTCCCGCAATGCCCAGGAGGACGTCCGGCATCGGGTTCTTCATGATGCCGATGAGGCTTAATGCGGCCGTCTTCGATCCGTCGGACCAGAGAGAGTCCAGCAGGTTCATGAGATCCTTCTCTGAATATGACGGAAAAAGATCAATGACGATCGCCGGGGCGGCGTTCTGGAGGATCTTTTCGTTCACCGCGCGGGATATATCGAGGCATGCCGGGCCGGATATGCCGTACGCCGTGAACAGAATCTCGCCGTCCGACGAGGCGAGCACCGTCCCCCCCTGCACCGCGCTCGCGGCGCATTCCCACCGTATCCCCTGGAGCCGATGAAGAATTTTCAACGGGATGTTGACGGGCACGATCGACGGGAACGGTTCGTGCACCGTGTGCTGCATGTGCCGGACCAGCCCGTATCCATCCCGTGATCCGCCGGCGGGAGGATACGCGCAGCTCCCCGCGGCGCAGATCACCGAATCGAATTCATGCTCCTCCCGCCCAACTGTAACGAGCCTGAATCGGCGGCCGCTCTTCGAGATGCGCTCGACTTTCCGGTGGAGCAGGATCTCCACGCCCTTTCGGGCGAGCTCGTATTCCAGCAGCCGCACCACCGTGGAAGACTGAAGGGAGGCGGGGAACAGCTTCCCCCCTTTTTCTTCCACGACGGGAAGCCCGATGGAACCGAAAAAGTCGACGGTTTCTTCCAATCCGAAGCGGGCGAAAATATTATTGACGACCAGTGGATTTCCGCCGTGATACTTGCCACTGTTAATATATTGATTGCTGATGTTGCATCTGCCGTTGCCGCTGACCAGTATTTTCCTTCCGATTTTTTTCTGCTTTTCAAAAACCGCGACCGAAGTATCGCCCCCCGCCGCAAAACAGGCCGCCATGAGACCGGAAGCGCCGCCGCCGATTATCGCGATCCGCTTCACTGCTTCCCGTCCTGCTTTAATTTGCCGTTTATGAGTTTCTCAAGATCGTTGATATCATGGGCGTATTTCTGAAGATTCAGGTCCTGGTCTGAATGAGCGCGGGTCTTCTGCAGTAATTTTTTTATGATCATCAGATCTTCTCTTTCCTGTATCAGCCCGTCCTCGATAAGCTTTTTCATCAACGTGAACTGGTACTCGCGGAAGCATACCCGCGTGTAAAATTCCACTCCGTAAACAATGACCGCCTTTTCGATTGAATTTTTGCTCATATACTTTTTAAATTCTTCATACTTGGCGGCGTCGATGGCGCGCCGGCTTTTTTCCGGGGTCACTTCGTCTTCGTCGTCCCGGCCGGTTTCGGTCTTGCCGATCCCATCGCCGATAAAAAATTCAATGGGATCTCTCTTCTCAATCTCGATTCTAAGCTGATTTTCCTGCCATTTCTGTCCGTACTGCATAATATTGCGCTCAAGGGTGGACTGAAAGCTCATCAGGTGGATCACGATATTCGCCGTTTTCCCCAGGTGTGTGTTGTTGTATTCATTCAATTTCGGGAAAAACTCCTTTATAATTCTCTCGATCGAATATTTCATCGAGAATTCATGCGAATAGGCCCGTATCAATTCATCGCCGTAGTATTCAAGCAGACTTTTGATGATATTCCCTTCGGTAACGACAAAGCCGTCTACGCGGCGGATCCTCTCCTTTCGATCAGCCTCGACAACGGTGAATGAAAAGATTTTATGTGAATCCGCCAGTATCTTGAAGAGCGTCGGGATGGCGTACGGTATCAACGAGTATCTCTTCTCAATCTCATCGTAGAAATCCTCGGACAGGGGAACTGAGTGCGGGCTCCGCTCGGTATTTCGTTTCCTGATATCGATATAAATTGTATTCAGGAGCTCTTCTAAATCCTTCATGGTATACTAAATCTACACGCCTAAAATTTTATCGCAGCCTGAGATCAATCCGCCTCAAAAAAGCGGCTTGTAGTCAAACTGGTGGACAGCCGTAATATAGCGGAGGGTGTGCGTCTTCTGCCGGAAAAGTATTGAACTGGTTTTTGCGCCGCCGGCGATATACTGGACGCCAGGCAGGAGCACGCCGTCAGTCACTCCGGTAAGCGAAACGATGACTTCTTCGCCGTGGATCATATCGGTGATGGAGAAAATCTTATCGGGATCGTCAACGCCCATATCCCGCAGTTGATCCTTCTCTTTGCCACCGATATCCACGAACCGGGCCTGCATATCTCCGTCAACGCACTTCAGCGCGGCCGCGGCGATGATCGCTTCCTTTGAACCGCCGATCCCCATCAGGATATCGATGGAGCTTTCAGGAAACGCGGCTGATATGGCGCCGGTTATATCCCCGTCGCGAATCAGCTTGATTTTTGCGCCTGTCATCCGGATTTCCTCCACCAGCTTTTCGTTTCTTTTGCGGTCAAGCACGCACACGGTGAGATCTTCAATGTATTTACCCTTGGCGCGGGCAACACGCTTTATATTTATGTCGACGGGCTGGACGATATCAATGACATTTTTCGCTTCCCTGCCCACTGCGATTTTATCCATGTACAGCGAGGGCGTCTTGAAAAACGTCCCCTTGCTTCCCACCGCCGCTGCTGATACGGCGTTATGTCCGCCCCGGGCGCATGTCATTTTCCCGTCCAGGGGCTTGACGGCCAGATCGACCGCATCCCCGGTTTTTCCGCCGACCTGCGCCCCGTCAAAGAGCGCGCTTTCAGAGCTGTCGGCGCCGATGATTATCTCGCCATCGATATCCATGGTGCACAGCACCTTGTACATAGCTTCAGCTGCGGAAAAATACGAGATATCTTCGTCGCCCTTGCCCATATACCTGCTGGCGTAAAGCGCGGCTGCTTCAGTCAGGCGTACCGCCTCTATGGTCAAATATCGATCCATGATTCCTCCCTGGCGAACAGCGTGAGTGGTATCGTTCCGTACGGCAGTTGACACTGTAAGTAAGTAAATTTTTATTTTCAACACATTTTCATACCTCTCCCGTACGATAAATAAATTAAATTATTGACTGGATAAAATGATACGGTGTATAATGCGACATAAACAGTCCGGCTATAATAATGCCGGATCCGATGCAGTCCGATCGCATCTCCCGGGATCAATCGGATAATTACAGACCCCGGTACAACGCACGGAATCACGGCGCGCCGAAACTTCACTTCAAGGAGCACGCTTTGAAAAAGACAATTATGATAATCGGCGGCAGCCTTCTCCAGCTTCCGGTGATTCACACCGCGCGGAAAATGGGATTGCAGGTCGTTGTAACCGACTATAACCAGAACGCTCACGGCATGAAGGATGCGGACATTCCGATTGTCATGAGCACCCGTGACATCGAGGGTTCGGTCCGGGTTGCCAAGGCCCAGAACGAGCTGACACCAATCAGCGCGGTCCTCACCGTGGGCACCGATGCGTCCATGGCCGTCGCCGCCGTCGCCAACGCGCTCAATATTCCGGGCATAAAATTCGAGGACGCCGAAGCTGCTACCAACAAAATTAAAATGAGGATGCGGTTTAAAGAGCATGGTGTCCCATCGCCGAATTTTCTGCCGGTCTGGTCGCTGTCTGATGCCAAGAAAGCGGGAAAAATATTGAAGTTCCCGGTCGTGATTAAGCCGTCCGACAACATGGGAGCGCGCGGCGTCATGCGCGTCGACAACCTTAACCAGCTTTCCGACGCATTCAAGTTCTCCAAGAACGCCTCTCCCAGCGGCGAGCTCATCATGGAGGAATTCATGGACGGGCCCGAGCTCTCCATCGACGCCATCATTTACAATGAGGAGATTTACATTACCGGCATAGCCGATCGCATAATCGAATATCCTCCCTATTTCATCGAGACCGGGCACAACATGCCCTCCAGTCTCCTCCGGGATGTGCAGAACGCCGCCGCCGAGGTAATGAAGCAGGGAATCCGCGCGCTGGGAATCACCATCGGAGCGGCAAAAGGGGATATTAAAATTACCAAAGACGGCCCGATGATCGGCGAGCTGGCGGCCCGCCTTTCGGGCGGATTTATGTCCGCCTACACCTATCCGCTTTCGACCGGTGTCGACTTGATGAAAGCGGTCATTGAAGTCGCCCTGGGCCAGGAACCGGGAAACCTCGAGCCGGTCATGAACCAGGTGGCGATCGAGCGCGCCATTATAACAAAACCGGGCATCGTGAAAAAGATAACCGGCCTCGAGGAGGCGCTGAAGATACCCGGCATCAAGGAGATTTTCCTGAATGTCAAACCGGGCGACAAGGTGATCCAGCCGCGATCCAATGTCGAGAAGGCGGGCCATATTATAGCGGTCGGCAATAGCCTCGATGAAACCGTCGCCAGTGTCGATCAGTGCCGGAAGATTCTCACCTTCGAGATGATCGAGGGATCCGAGATATCCATGGAGACGATTTACCTGTCCGCGAAGGAAAAATTCAAGAAAATCTGCTACGTGTGCAAAAACTGCGACGGCAGGGACTGCCCCACGGGCGTACCCGGCATGGGTGGAATCGGTACCGGTGAGTCCTTCCGTAGAAACATCTTGTCGCTCAAGAGATACAAAATCAACACCCGGCTGATACACGACGTGACCCAGCCGGACACATCTTCCTCCTTCATGGGCATGAAGCTCTCCCTGCCGGTCATGGCCGCGCCCATAACCGGGACGGTGACCAACATGGGCGGCGCCATAGACGAACTTGACTATAACCGCGCCGTCATCAGCGGCTGTCTCAAGGCGGGTACGCTCTCCTTTGTGGGCGACGGCGCCTCACCGGAAAAGTACAAGATAGGGCTTCAGGCCATAACCGAATTTGACGGAAAGGGGATTCCCATCTACAAGCCCCGCAGCGACAACAGCGACATCATCAAGCGGATTAAAGCGGCCGAGAAGGCGGGCTCAATGGCCGTCGGTATGGACATTGACGCGGTTGTTTTCAAAACGATGGCCATGAAAAACCAGTCCGTGGGGCCCAAGAGCTTTTCGGAGCTGAAAGAGCTCATATCTTCCACGAAGCTCCCCTTTATCCTGAAAGGGATCATGAACGTCAGGGACGCAGTGACAGCCGTGGAGGTCGGCGCATACGGCATCATCGTATCCAATCATGGCGGGCGCGTTCTCGACGAGATGATGGGGTCGATGGACGTGCTCGATGAAATCGTTCGGGAGGTAAAGGACCGCCTCGTGATTTTGATCGACGGCGGATTTCGCGAAGGCGTTGATATACTGAAGGCGCTTGCGCTGGGAGCCAGCGCCGTGCTCATCGGACGGCCTATAGCAATAGCGGCGGTCGGTATGGGAGCTGAAGGCGTCACCTTCTATCTGAATCAACTCAAAAAAGACCTTGAAAAGGCGATGATCCTGACCGGATGCGCCAGCATCAAGGATATTTCAGCCGATATCATCCGTGAAGTGAAATGACTTCTTTATCCGGTTCCAATGGATACACAGGATTTAAAAAGAATTATTGCGGATGATGAATCGCTCAGCGCCCGCTTCCGAAGCCCGGTATTATCACTGGTTGCCATAGTAAACACAAGATCCCCAAAAATACGGATTCGTATGCTTTCCCTTTTCCGAAACACCCGACCCGGCAGTACCGGCGTCAAACTCCCCCTTGATGAAGGATCTTTTCGTCTTCGTGAAGGCCCTGTCGAACGATATCCCCTCATCGAGCGCCAGCTGATATACCCGTTTCATGAACGACGTGTTTGTCGCTTCATCAACCGGCCAGAGCGAGACTGACACGCCGCGGGCACCGGCATCGATGAATGAACTGCAGAGATACCATAATCCCTCGCCGCGGGTATATCCGACCGGGGGTATATGTAGATCGGCGATATGCACCAAATCCGCCCGAATCGCAAGACCGGCTATCTCCTTTGCATTTAACAGTCCCTCGTTTCCATCTCCCTCATTTTTCCGGCACGACAGCGCTATGACGCTCATCTGCGGGACCTCGGGGACAACAATGCCGCCCGAGGAAAAATGAATAATCCGGTAATCGCCGAGAATGTTCATCCGTGACATCTTCTTAAGCTCCGATTCGGAGGCCCTGTCACCGGAAACCGTTTCAGCATCACTCCGAATCATACTGATTTCGCTTGCTTTTGTAACGACCGGAAGAATCGATCTGAGATTATCAATGCCGAAATATCCATACATTTCTCCGATGTCTTTGTTGTCGCGGATTTTCCCGATAACGTCCTCGGTGATAATCTCAAACTGCAGTGCCGATTCAACCGCCTTTCGCTGCGGAAGGAGCGGCGTGGTAATTCCGGTAAATGCGAGCACCGACTTTTTCCCCGCCGGAGAGCCCCGGTTCGGCATTTGAGCTGCCGCTGTTTGCGAATACGAGTATCGTATGCTGTACTTCTCAACCAGAAACCTGCCATCAGGCATTGTTAATGTCTCAAAAGGTATGGTGGTGAGGACGCCTTCAGGTTGGATGATCAGTTCGTCTTTACCTTCAATACGCTGTTCAATGTTCTTGAAAAGAAACCGGTACAGCATCGTGCCGAGGTAGGAAATGGCGTCGAATTCTTCTTTTGTAATATATTTTTTCGACAGTATATGGCGGTAGTAGCTTATGATCTTTTCGAATTCAACATAGTAATAATCACGGCGCGATTTCTGATTTATGGCGAAAATGATATCGGTCTTTTTCCGGCCCATGAATTGTTCAATGACCTTGCCCATGACATTGTACACCGCATTTACCATTGCCGCCTTGTCTATCTCATATCCCTCCGCCCGCTCTGAATCGATATAGATCATCAGCGGGTTATCCCAGATGATGTTTGAAAACAACACGATCGCGCTGTTCGCGCCTATCCTGTTTCTGAGGATCCCAAAATCCGCCGACTGTTTCCTGTTACCCGGACGGTCATCCGATATGAAAGAATTTATCTTATACGCTGAAAACATTTCACAGGTTTCATAAGCCCTGTCAGGTCTATTCGCTTTGACAAAGGCAGCCGCGAGCCAGCGATATGCGTCGCCCGTGACGTTCATCAGGTTCATGTCGATACGCCGTTTCACCGGCGCCAACGTCCCTATGGCTTTCTGCAAATACTCCACGGCCGCAGCATACTCGCCCCGGTAATAATAGACAATACCGATATTCTTTAGGTCATCCCCGGTCGAAAGGGCGTCCCCCAGCTCCCGGTATATCTCCAGGGACTGATTGAAATATTCAACCGCCCTGTCATATCTTTTCAGCGATATCATGATCCGACCGATATTGCTCAGGCTGTCCGCTATTTTATTCCTCTTTTCCGCCATCATATTCTGGAAAAGGGCCTTGCCCAGGCAATCCATTGCTTCGCCGTGCCGCTCGCGGGTTTCATAGAGCATGCCGATGTCGGAAAGCCGTAGCGCAATATTCTCCTTTAACTCCATCTCCCGGTTCAGGGAAAGCGCCTTGATATAATAATCGAGCGCCTCCTCAAATCTACCCATGGACTCGTATACTTGGCCGATACTGCTCTGAACCAGGGCGGCATTGACACTATTGTTCAGCCTTAGATTAATTTCAAGAGACCGGTTATAATTCTCTATGGCGATGGTGTTGTCCCCCAGACGGTAATAGATATCGCCGATGCGGTTAAGCCGCGACGCCATGTTATTTTCGTTTTTCATCCTGGTATCTATCTCCAGCGCTTTTTCAAAATGGCCCAGCGCATCGCCGAGTCTGCCCTTTGAAAAATACACGCCGCCGATGTTACTCAGGTCGATTGAGATATTTTTTTCTCCGCCCTGCCGTTGATCGATATCCAGGGCTTCCGCATAATGTTTCAGCGCCCTGTCGTAATCACCCATAAAAAAATACATGGTTCCGATATTGCTCGTGATGACCGCTACGTTAGAAGATATCCCTGATTCCTTCGCCGTGGATAAGGCGTCGTTATACTGTTCAAGCGCCCTGGTGAAATCTTTCATGACCCGGTACGTAGTGCCCATATTATTGAGCACCAGGGCGGTTATATCGCGGTGTCCCCGTTTCTTTGAAATGTCAAGCGCCTGCTGATATGATGCAAGAGAATCGTCAAAACGGTTCAGATTGAAATAAACCTGGCCGATACTGTTCAAAGCCAAAGCTACCTGTTCAGGTTGACGGTATTTGTTCGATGTTTCCCGCATTAAGGCATAGTAATGAAGCGATTTATCATAAGCGCCGGTAATGTCATACAGGCGACCCAGCTCATTGAGCTGTGCGATCAGCTCGTCAACGCGTGGCTTCTCGTTTTTTTTCTCGGCGGTTACCGCCCGTTTCAGATACTCAATCGCTTCTTTATAATTTCGTTCTGATTTAAGCTTCTGTGCTTTGTTCCAACACCGGTCAGCTTCATCGTGCCACTGATTTGCGTGGGCTAGAGCGCAGATTAGCGCGATGATGATTGAAAAAAGCGTCCTCAACAGCATACGGTGTTCCACTTGCTCATGGTTAATGTTCAATGATGCATGCGGCATCATGTTATGAACCGCCCGAAGGCGGTCTACAAGCACGCAATATCATATATTGAGGATACGGCAGTGAAAGTAAAGATAAGTTTATCTTCTGCGGTTTTTTTTAATATTTCCGAAAGAGGGCTACCAGCTTTCCTAAAATCGTGGCATTATCCGTTACGATGGGCTCGTAAGCCGGATTTTCAGGAATCAACTGTATTTTGTTAGCCATAATTTTTAGCCGCTTTAATGTCGCCTCGTCGGTTAAGAGCGCTGCGACAATATCGCCATTATTTGCAGTATTCTGCTTTTTTATTATTGCGACATCCCCGTCATAGATGCCGCCTTCAATCATGGAGTCTCCCTTCACGTTGAGGGCAAAGTATTCGCCGCTGCGGAACATCGATTTAGGAAAACTCAGGTATTCTTCGATGTTTTCATTAGCGAGAATGGGGGAACCTGCGGCGATTCTTCCCAGCAGAGGGATATTTATGGCGTCGATGGGCGTCTCGTCATCAGATCTCAGAACGACGATGGCGCGCGATTTATACTGTTCAGTGCGTATATATCCTTTTTTTTCAATAGCTTTTACATGATCGTAGGCTCCCTTCACCGTGATGCTGAATTTATCGCCGATCTCGCGAACGGTGGGCGGAAATCCCGATACCTTTATTTTATTCTTAATGAAATCCAGTATTTTTTCCTGTTTTAAAGTGAGCTGCTTAGGATTTTCTTTTTTTTCCATAAAGGTTCTCCGGCACCAGGATGATATCTAAACATAAAGCTAGCATACATTAGTTTGCATGTCAAGGAAAAAATCTTTTTTTCTTGCTATTTTAAATAATTAATAATGATGAATCGGAAAAAGCACACTGCTCTTGCTCTATTCGCTCCATTGTACTACTATGGGCATAGTATGATAGCTGTTCATTTTAGCAAAAAACTGAATAATCAGTTTTATCTCAGTTGCGGCTGGTCCTATAAAGAAAACATGCTAAAAATTTTGTTTTTGTAATAGCGTGTGAGAAGGGATAACGTATCCCCTTTAGCTTTATCAGGTATTTTCATAGAGCTTGTTAAAGCACGAGCAAGTAATCAAATATTAGACTTGTTGAATAACTACTCATAACTATTCATTTTTACCCCCGCCGCCAGTGGCGGCGGGGGTAAAAATCACTGATTATTGAGTTTGGAAACAAGTCTGATATATAAATATGTATTTAATCAAGAAATTAATATAAATTGATAAAAAATTAATTCGCAATTATTTTTCTATTCAAATGCCGAACTGATGCTTATTAAAGGAAAATAATACAATGGATGTAGATCAGTATTACAAAATTCTCAATATCAATCACGCGGCGACCGATCAAGAAATAGCCGCGGCGTATAAAAAGCTGGCTTTCAAGTATCATCCCGATAAAAACCCGACCCGCGCGGCATGGGCCACAGAGGCCATGACAAAACTGAACCTGGCCTACGCAGCAATCATGAGTTACCGGTTCAAGGATGAATCAACAGCCGCCACGGTGGATGTCAGACAGAAGAAAGCGAAACAAAAAAAAGGAGAATCGACGCATTCCACCGTCAACGCTATTGATCCTGAAATACTCACAAAAAAATTCATCAATCTCAGAGAATCGGTAAAAGATGCATTGTACCGGTATTTTCAATACAGTCTGTATAGCCTTCCGAACCGTGAAAAGGTGGCCAACCAGGCGATCTTCAATAAAACAGTATTTACCCTGCGCAGGGTATACCACGCAATACTGAACATGAAAAACCAGACAGACGACCAGGAACTTCTGGAACACTTTTCTGTTTTCTCATCGATGTTATTCAGCTTCTACCGGGCATCGGAATGTTTGAACATCATCGATTCTTATGCCAACCAGTACGACGTTGAAGCATACCGGGTATACCGGGAGGGGGACGAGCAGCTCCATCAGGCGCACCGGGAAATCTTTTATGACCGACACAATCGCGGCTATTTTAAAAAAGACACTGCTATTTCGCTCATCATCCAGGCGGAAAAAATCTTACGCGCAAATCTTCAAATTTTTCCGGACTCCACCTGGGCCGTCGAAACGGGAATCAAGCTTGAGTACGCTCAGTCCCTGAGAGAATATCTGGAGCTGTTTTTCACTGAAGATTCCCCCTGATATGCACCATTGTTTCAACCAATGAAGCATTAATTCCGATAATAATATATAATGAACCGCAAAAACATCATTACAGCCCTTCTCCTCTGCCTGGTGGTCAACCTCCATGCCGAGGACTATCAGTATCAGTATTTCAGCAAAAAAGGTGAAAAGGACAAGTATGTGCCTTTTTCAGACTACATACCGCAGATCCGGCTCCACTATCAAACCGTTCCCCATTATCTTGAGGATTACTATCTGCTCTACGGCATGAAACAGTACTACAATGAGAACTCGCTCCGCAAAAATATCGCGCGGCTTAAGATGGCCCTGCGGTGCAAATTCCGGCACCCCTCGGTCGCACTCGTGAAAGTCGAGACAGAACAGGAATATCTCAAATACCGCAACCTCATGTTCATGCACATTAACATGCTCATAATGAGAAACTACCTCACGATCGCTTCCCGCTACGACAAGCGGAACGTCTATTTCTTCAACTGGGATTACGCCAAAGAAATAAGCGAAAGCCTCGATATCGCCGAGCGCTATTACAGCGAGGCGGTTCCGTATTGGGCCACGGCAAAAGAATACGCGGAAAAGGCCAGCAAGATAAAAATAACAACCGATCTGGGATTCATCGAAACCGAACGTAAAAACATATTAACCGGCGATATCGACTTCGGCAAAATAATAACCGGGTATAAAAGCGGATTGATCACAAAAAAGCAGAAGCTCGCCGATCTCATGTCGACATACCAGAAGAAGTAGAGATAAAATCCCGCAATGCCGGGACCCGTTCAAAGTCCTTTTTCCCCACACATAATAGTTCCGGGCTGGCGATGCCATGCCCGAGTTGCGTTTATTACATAACTGCATTTCGAATAAGACTTGATTTATTGGGCGACGGCGGTATGACATCATTAAAGTCCGAAGAGAAACAATGCGAATCGATCGCTCGAGTTCCTCATATCCTTATTGAGCAGGGAGTGGATTATGAAAACCAATGAGGTGCTATCAGCAATAAAAAACAGGAGATCCATACGCAGGTTCACCGCGGATGACATTCAGCAGGAAGATATAGACGCGATTATTGAGTCAGGGCGGTGGGCGCCGTCGGGCCTTAACAATCAGCCATGGAAATTTTTGATAATAAAAGATAGAGAGCTGAAAAAACGCCTCTCAGCCCTGACA
>MIBH01000079.1:0-7715 GCA_001829455.1 Spirochaetes bacterium RBG_13_51_14 | reverse complement strand
ATCATACGCGAATGCAGCACCTGCATTCTCCTGTTTTACGACATCCCCGAAGAATACAACCGCGACAAGGATATCATGAGCATCGGGGCCTGTGCACAGAACATGCTTTTGGCGTCCGTCTCCCTCGATGTCGGGGCCGTGTGGCTGGGAGAAATCCTCAACCGCAAGACCGAGGTGAACGATCTGCTGGGCATTGATGACCGATGCGAGCTCATGGCCGTTATCGCCCTGGGATACCCGGCTGAATCGCCGAGATCGAGCAGGAAAAAACTCGGCTCTTTAATGCTGAAATCACCGGCAGAAGAGGAGGGCGCTCATATCCGATCAAAACAGGAACGGCACGATCGCTTTCCGCTCCTTGGGATAATCGGGGAACTTGTCGCGATACCAGGTGTGGTTCGCCCGCGCCCGGGGAACCAGATTGGCGGCGGTCCACGCCACGAAAAAGAGACCGGCCACGGACCAGGTCATCACCGCCCATCCGATCCAGGTGACGATCTCGCCGAAATAGTTGGGGCACGATATGAACCGATACATGCCTCCGTAGGGTATCTTATAACCGGGATTCTGCGGGTCCCACAGTCGGCGCGTTATTGCGTCGGACTGCTTGTTGATGACAAAACCGATTGCAAAAATTACAACGCCGATGATGAACCTCGGGTCGGCGAGCCACGCTGCGGTGTAGGCGCTCTCCGGAGAAAAGCTGTAGACCCACCTCCCCTGAATGTAGGTATTGATCGAATTGAAAATCATGCCAAAGATAATAATTGAAATCGATACCTTTTCGTCGCTCCTGAGCATGAACGGGAAGATAAACGATCGGTGAAAATAATGAATCTGCCAGATAATCTGGAGCACGATCAGCGTGGCTGTTATGCTCCTGTCGGCAATCAAAAAGTAGAGCAGGAACATCAGAGATGCGGGCGCCTCCATGACAATCCACGCGATTTTGTTGGGTATAAGCGGTCCCCACCCCTTTTTGGCGTGCCTTCCGTACGGCGCGGTTATGAAAAACAATACAATGAACGTAATGACTGCAACGCCGAAAAACGAATAGAGTACGATACGGTATATCTGATATTCATTCATTATTAATCTCCATATATTCAGACATGTCTAAACAATTAATTTATAAAATCGTTCCAGAATAAAAGAACTCCCTCCCCCTTGATGGGGGAGGTTAGGTGGGGGTCAAATAACACGTCGATCTTTTCGCGGTCATTGATCACCCTCCCCTTTCCCCTCCCATCGAGGGAGGGGGAGATGGCTTTAAAACCGCCCAAAACTTAAACATTAATTATCGGATCAACGTTATATAACAGCACGATCATTTCATACATTAAACAGATACTTGATAATGTCACCATCCTGAACGATATAGTCCTTCCCTTCCGAGCGGAGCAGTCCGTGCTCCTTGACGGCCTTTTCCGAGCCCATCGCCGCCAGATCATCATACCGATACACCTCGGCGCGGATAAATCCCCGCTCAAAATCCGAGTGTATGTTCCCCGCCGCTTTTGCCGCGCCGGTTCCCGCGTGAAGCGTCCACGCCTGCAGTTCCGTTGCCGCCGTATAATAGGTTATCAGATCGAGCAGCCGGTAGGCGGTTCTGATGAGACGGTCCAGCCCCGATTCCGCAAGGCCCATTCCCGCGAGATACTCCCGCTTCTCGCTGGCGGGCAGCTCTGATATTTCTTCTTCAAGCTTTCCGATGATGTACAGAGACGACGACCCCTGCGCCGCAGCGTAATCACTGATTATATCGGAGTATGATCGTGACGATTCATCCTCATCGATATTCGCCAGGTAGATGGCCGGCTTTCCGGTTATGACGCCGAATTCAGAGATCGGCACCCGCTCCTCATCAGCCATGGCGAGCGATCTCAGCGTGCCCCCTCCGTTCAGGTGGTCAATCCACCGCATGATCGCCTCGGCCTTTGCCGCGGCCTTTTTATCGCCGCTTCGGGTAAGCTTCTGTTCCTTTTCAAGGGCGCGCTCAAGGATTTCTATGTCCGCGAGCAAGAGTTCCGTATTGATGATTTCGATGTCCCGAATCGGGTCCACAGCGCCCGTTATATGAGCCACGTCATCATTGGAAAAACAGCGCACCACGTGGACCAGCGCGTCCACGTTTCGGATGTGCCCCAGAAATTTATTGCCCAGCCCTTCTCCTTTCGAGGCTCCCGCGACGAGGCCGGCCACGTCGATGAATTCGATCCGCGTCGGAATGGGATTATCCTTGTGCAAAAGTTCGGCAATTGTTACCAGTCGATCGTCCGGAACGGGAACGATTCCCTTGTTCGACTCGATGGTGCAGAAGGGATAATTCGCCATCGCAGCGCCGGCTCCGGAGAGTGCGTTGAAAATCGTCGATTTCCCCACGTTCGGCAGACCGATTATTCCGCACCTGAAGCCCATATACGCTCCTGTTGAAACCGATGAATACAACTGCCGACAGATCCAGCGCGAATCCGGTTTTTCGCGCTTTCAACTTTCTCGCAATTTGTCCAATTAAACATTGACATGTTATAAATTTTAAAACGAGATGTCAAATGAAGTATTGATCCATGCCTAACATTATTGCATGACGAAGCAGTTATATTCATGGAACTTTTTTATTCGATCGCGATTAATTCCATATTCTACACCATAGTCATTGAGTTATTCCTCAACCTGCTGTTTTCTTTCATCGGGTTATCCAGACGTATCCTGTTGAATTGTTTTACCATGCTCCTTATTATCACGCCGCTCTTTTTGCGGTACAACAGAATCCTGGATGTTGTCACTCTTTCATTCGCGACCATAATCGGGCTCTGCGTATATCCCGTTACCCTGTCCATTATGATCAGACATCTGTACAATCAATATAGCCGGACGTCCATCATACCCATATATATCATATCCTCGTCAACATTTTTCATGCTCATGGTTCTTCCCGAGTACGGCAGCCTGATCATATACATTCTGAACCTGCTGCTATATCTCAATATCTTATATATAATATTCCCGGGAAGACACGCTCTCACCTCGATTTTTCTCCTGGCTGCCATCCTCCTCAACTTTATTTACCTATCCGTCACCGTCTATACCCTTAACGAAATTCACTTCATACTTTCAGCCGGACTCATGAGCATTTTTGTATCGATGATCATGGGGCACGAGCTCAGGAACAGAATCTCCGGACTGATGAAACGGTTCAGCCTCATAACTGAATTGAATAAAAAGCTTAACCACCGCATCGCCCGGCTTAAGCAGAGCAACGATCAGTGCCGCAAAATAATCATAGAAAAAGATCTCGAGCTGCACCAGATGGCGCGCCATGCCAGTCTGGCTGAACTAACCACCGGTATCGCCCACGAGCTTTCTCAGCCCCTGACCGGAATAAAGGGCATAGCCCAGAACATGATCGACGACATTAACGTTGAAGAATTTGAGAATCTCCAGGCCGTTTCCGATCTCCTGAAGATCAGTACGCTCGTGGACAAATCTTCATCCATCATCGATCACATCCGAAACTTTTCCAAGAAAAGCTCTCTCATGATGAAGCCGATTGACCTCAACAAGGCAATACTTGACGCTATCGACCTGATACATCTCCAGCTCAAAAAAAACAACATCGATCTTATATTCGTGCTTGATGACACGATCCCGAAAATTATCGGGGACCGGTTATCTCTTGAGCAGCTGATCGTCAACATTGTCCTGAACTCGAAAGACGCCATTCTGGAAAAGGGATTCGAATCTCCTGACGAGAGCGGCGCGATACAAATAACCACATTCGCATCCGACATCACAGTGACGATGATCATCCAGGACAACGGGTGCGGCATTTCCGAGAATATCATGCAAAAGATATGGTCGCCCTTCTTTACCACCAAAAAGAGGGACCACGGCACCGGCGTCGGTCTCTCAATATGCAACAAAATTCTGAAAGACCATGGCGCGGAGGTCGACATTCAGTCCGATGGTAATGGAACCCAGTTTTCAATACATTTTCCCGAGGAAAAGGAGACGAAAGCGTAGCGTGTCGGCAGCGTTACGATCGGCCGGCCTCAAAAGTGATATCCATGACGATGAGCGTTATATCATCTGCGAGGCTTTCCCCGGCCGAAACGTTTGACCACTGCTTGACCGTCTCAATCAAGCAATCGAGAAATTCATCGACGCCCAGATCATGCCGGTCTCGTATAAGGGCGTGAAACCGATCTTGGCCGAAAATCTGCTTCGCCGCATTCCGCGCCTCAATGATGCCATCGGTGTACATAATGATCCGGTCCCCGTTCATAAGATCAATCTCATTTACCGAATAACTGGAATCGGGAAAAATCCCGATGGGGCGGTCATATATCTTGTCTGAAATGAGCCTCTGTTCACTCTCGCGCCAGATCAGGAGCGGCCAGTGACCGGCGTTTGAATGATACAGCTTTTTCATGTCAAGATCGATATACACGCAATAGGCGGTGAGAAACATCCCGTGATGATATTTCTCCATGACGGTATTGATTTTATTGAACAGGAGCGAAGGATCGTCGAATTCATTCTTGTAAAACGTATATGCCACCTGAAGCATGGCAGCGACGATGGCTGCCGGGACGCCGTGTCCCGCCACATCGGCAACCAGAAACCCTATCTTGCGATCCCTGACAAGGTGGTAATCATAAAAATCCCCTCCCACCTGGGTGGATGGTTCATAACGGACGGCGAATTGAATATTGTTCAATTTCGGGAGTTCGTGGGGGATGATGGACTGCTGGATATCGGTAGCTATCGTGAGTTCATTTTTTATAATGTTGAACTGATTCTGCATGAGCACTGAATCTTTCATGGAAATCAAGCTCTGGACCCGTGCCACGAGCTCGTCCCGGTTTACCGGTTTTGCTATGTAATCATTTGCGCCCGCTGAAAGGCCGGTAACGATATCGCTCGTTGTAGTTTTAGCGGTCAACATGATAACCGGAAGCTCGTGCAGCGAGTAACGTTCCCTGATGCTGCGGCATATATCATACCCGGAAATTCCGGGGAGCATGACATCAAGCAGGATGAGGTCCGGAACCGCCACCGTTTCAAGAATTGAAAACAGCTCGGGGCCGCTTCCCGCGGTCATTACTTCATACCCCTCCAGGGAGAGGTGATTGATGATCACCTGGAGATTCACCGGTTCGTCGTCAACCACCAATATCGTTTTCCTGTTAACGCCGTCTTTTCCCCTCATCATGAGACGCGTTCCCAGAACCGAATAGGGCTCCCCGTGCTGGTGCGCATCAACCATCCGGCCCCGGGTCGGAGGCCGGTGCAGCTCATGGCTTTTGTCAATAGTGAACGTAAATCTCGATCCTCTGCCCGGCTCCGACTCCGCCCAGATGATCCCGCCGTGCAGCTCGACGAGTTTTTTCGTAATGGCAAGACCAAGGCCGGTACCACCGTGAACCCGGTTTATGGATCCGTCAGCCTGCTCGAATGATTCGAATAAGCAGTTTAACCGATCCGGTTCTATCCCGATGCCGGTATCCGAGACCGTCACCGCAATCTGCTTGTCATCCCGTCCGTAACTGCCGGCTGATATGACGATACGCCCCTGTTCCGTGAATTTAATGGCGTTGCTGACAAGATTGAGTATTATCTGCTGAAGACGGTTCTCATCCGCGTTGACGATAGCCTGGCCGGGATCAATCACATTGTCGATTACGAGAGACTTCTTCTCAATTGAAGGCCGGGTGATCGATATGATGAGCTGGACAACATCATGCAGATTAACCGGTTTCATGTTCAGACTTATGTCATCATGTTTTAATTTCGAAAAATCCAGAATATCATTGATGAGTCCGGCGAGTCTCCTCCCGCTTGCCATGATGAGCGAAAGGTCATGGAGCGTCGCTTTGTTCAATTTACCCGCAGCGCCCCGCATGAGCGATTCCGAAATCCCGATAATACCGGAAAGGGGCGTCCGCAGTTCATGCGATATGTTCGCCAGAAATTCATCCTTCAGAATATCCAGCTGCGTCAGCTGCCGGTTGGTCCGCTCCAGTTCCACTATCTTCTGGTTGATAATGCCCAACATGTGGTTGAATGTGTTCGAAAGCCTGCCGATCTCATCCCGCGAACGTATGGATAAACGATACTGCAGATCACCTTCCTCTATGCGTTGCGTCGCCTTGGTAAGATCATCTATGGGCTTTGAGATAAACCGGCTGAAAAAAAGGCCTATCAAACTGACCAACAGAATGGCAGTAGCTCCTGCGCCGTAGATCAGACGATGCAGCTTTTTGATAGGAGCGACGATTATTGATTTCGAAAATATCAATCTCCCGATGCAGAGCGGCGGTTTACCCGTCGGCACGCCGACGGCGGTAAACTCGTAACAGACATCGCTGATCCCGGGAAGGTATAGCTCCCTGAAATTCTTCTGCCGGGCAAGCTTGTTCATCTCCTCATTCCCAATCCTGTCGCTCCGGCGCCACATCCCCGGGTGCACGCTATCCGCGTGGAAATGAGCGAGAACTATCCCGTTGTATTCTTTTTTGGATGAAATGAGAATCGTTTCCGCATAGATCAGGCCTTCATCGGTCAGCGTCTTTAAGACCGCCATCATCTCTTTTGTGTCGACCTGCGTTGTTTTGATATCACCGCCATTGGCCAGAATGATATTCAACACTGACTGGGCGAGAATGGTCGAGAAAATAGAGCCCTGGTTGGTCGCTGTAATTATTTTTTCCTGTTCCTGTTTGTGGAGAATAAACAACGATACGGGCATGGAGGCAAAAAGAATGATCAATATAAACATCAGTATTAGTTTATATTTTATCTTCATCTAATTCGGTTACGATATAGTTATTTTCCAGACGGAGTGAGACCGCAGTCGCCTCTCGCTCCGTTTATTCTATTTAATGTCATCTTCATTATTATAAATCTTTAAAAATGAATCCACCGTGGCCAGTTTGAGCAGCAGCATAATATCTTCATGAACGTTTATCAACCCTATGGTTCCGTTATACGCATGCATCGCCTTGTGGGCGGTCACAATCAGGCCGATGCCCGATGAATCCATGTATTCAACATCTCTCATGTCAAGTATAATGCTGGGTATCTTTTCGTTTATCAGCTTGAATATGACATTTTTTAACTCGCTCATGCTGAAATAATCGACATCGCCGTGGAGTCCAAGGATTTTGTGCATTCCCATTTCTCTATACTGTATATTCATGTATCATTCCACGGATTATTAATAATTGCGGATTTGAGCAGAATATATCTAATATAATAAAATAATGAGAAAAAAAACAAGCATTTTTAAATAAAAAGAAGCCATGCACCGTATCGCGTTAGCCGATTACCCCTGCCGCTCGACGATTACAAAAAAATAAACCCGAGTGACATTATCACTCGGGTTTATTATAATATGGTCAAGCCTCACGACTGATTAGTACTGGTCGGCTGAACACATTACTGCGCTTACACCTCCAGCCTATCAACCTCGTAGTCTTCGAGGAGTCTTCAGTGGCCCGAAGGCCATGGGAAATCTCATCTTGGAGTTGGCTTCCCGCTTAGATGCTTTCAGCGGTTATCCATTCCGAACATAGCTACCCAGCGGTGCCGTTGGCACGACAGCTGGTACACCAGAGGTTCGTCCATCCCGGTCCTCTCGTACTAGGGACAGATCTCCTCAAATTTCCAACGCCTGCAGAGGATAGGGACCGAACTGTCTCACGACGTTCTGA
>MIBH01000078.1:86466-93075 GCA_001829455.1 Spirochaetes bacterium RBG_13_51_14 | reverse complement strand
AGTTTTTAACCACTGCCAGCGCCTTATCCGCGGCCGGGCTTTTGCCAAAGGAAGACGCGTAAAAATAGAGCCTGTCCCCCTCTTTCGGTTTCAAGACCCCCTTGCTCGCGAAGAGCGAACCGGACGCCATGTCGAGGATGTTGATGAGGATCATGTTGCGCTCTCTGTCGTATTCGAGGAAACAGCCCTGCTGGTCCTTGCCGCCGCCGATGCGGCGGACGATGGTCCCGGGCGCCAGCACCTTTTTTTTATGAAGAGGCTTTAAAAGCTTGTCCATGATGTTATCTGCTCCCCCCGTCAGTTCATACCTGAATGTTTTCTGTATTGTTCGCTATTCTATACTATCAGTTAATTTTAGTCAAGATGTTTGATTGGCAGGTTGTGCGAATACCCTGGCGGACACCGATCGGCGCTTGACAATTACCATTCAGGAATTTGTGTCCTCTTTAGCACCAGCATGGGGAACACAATAGCTTTATCAGCACCAGCACCGGACTCCCTACAGCCCACGATGAACAAGGAGCCCTTGGAACAGGATTTTTACTTTTAACTTTGGACTTTCCTTATTTATCCTCGCGACGCTGCACCTTGATAATAAAAAACATTCACTCCGGTAACATTGGATCTTTTTTTTACTCTGAAAAGTGAGAAGTAAGGGTAAACGGTTTATCCACGCTGCATAGAAAATAAAGAAATTGGAGCGGTCCTTAAACGAGATTTATCAAAAAATCAGAGGGGGATACGTATGCTTAAAAAACTATGCGTTGCAGTATGTGCTGGTTTGCTGGCTTCGTTATGGGCCGCTCCGGTGCTGGCGCTCGGCGTGGGCGGAAATTTTAGTGCGGGGAGCGGTGAATCCAGATGGTTCCGTAAAGACGCCACTCGCATTGATGATTTCAGCAGTGATTATGAATATACGACGAATATCGGCGGAGGGCTGGTGATCGATGCCGGGAAGCCCGGGAGTGGCTATTTCAGCCGGTTCAATATCGGTCTCGACAGATACGCGATGAAGACCGGGTATACGCAGAATATTGCACGGTTCAATTTCTCGACGACATTTTGCTTTATAATCGCCCAGAAGGATTTTTTCAAATTTTGGCTCGGCCCGCAGGCGGGACTCCATTACCTCTTCGGCTCGACCGGGTATGACATGTACGATCACAATCCGCGCACGCTGTTCGTTTTTGCCGCGGTCCCGCAGTTCCTCTATTATTTCCGGACCGCGAAGTATAACATGGCCGGTGCTGATGCAGGGCTCGTGATCGGGTTCGATTTCGATATCAGACAGTATGTCACGATATCAGTAAGCCTCGGGCTGAAATACGGCGCCTCGGTCGGCGGTACGGCGTTCAGAGAGGGAGGTCTGTTCAGGGATAATTACCTCGTTTACAGCCACGGCTTCGACAGGTTTGTCGACGTTAGTGTGCTCTGCCGGTTCGATGATTCCCGTACTCGGAAACAGCCCGAAGAGGAGAAGTCGTAGGGCCCTGCCGCTGGTAGCGGCACAAACGTGACGATGCTCGCCATTCTCCCTTGCAATGGGGGATTTCCCATTGCAAGGGGATGACGACTACTTGAGCTGGCGGATATACTTGATCAGTTCCCGGATCTGATCGTCCGAGATCTTGTTTTCAAAGGATGGCATCTTGCCCTTGCCCTTTTTGATGATAGTAAAGAGGCCGGCATCCGTCATTGAGACGACGTCCGGAGAGCGGAAGCTTGCCGCGCCCAGTTTTTTACCCATAACGGTGTCGGCAGTGCCGTCGGCGCCGTGGCAGGCAATACATCTGGTTTTGTAAAGCGAATCAGCACTTTCCTGCGAATAGACGTACAGGATAGCGCCAACGGTGAGGAAAGAAGTCGCAATAACGGCCAGCAGATAGAATGATTTCATACACCCTCCTTGAAAGAATCTCGATTAGTTATGATAGTACTCCGGGAAGGAGCGACACTTACTATCCCGTTTCCCGGCCGTCAAGCTTTTTTATAATTGAATTGATGAAAATTAAAATAATATGGCAGCCCGTATCTTCCATTTACTTGACTCAATCGGAGCGGTCTGATACGATGATGTGTGATTGATAATTCCGGATATATTCGCGTACCGGTCGTTTTTTTATTTCAAGAAGACCTGATTCGTAACAATTGTTGTCTAATAGATATGAGGATAAATCGGTTAATGAAACAGGAGAACAGGATATGAAATACAAAGCGATATGTTTTATCGTGGTGATAATGATGGCGTCTGCTGGCTGCGATCAAAAGGCGGACGAAGCAGCGACGCCGCCCGAGGTCCTTATTAGCAAGGGTTTTGTTGATGATAATACCTACAAGGTCATCTGCCGGGGGTTCCCCAAGGAGGGGATGACGGGAGTGCAGATGGTGGAGGCATCGAAGCGGGCAGCGCTTCTCAGCGCGTATTACTATATAAAAGACGTGTTTGGCAACGCCGTGGCCCCTGATATGGAGGGAAAAGTGGAGAAGTACGATACCATGAAGGACCACGTGGTGCTCCATTACATCGTAGAAAAAAAAGGCCTCAGGGCCAAAGCCAGGCCGGGAGCGGAGACCGAATCTGTGCCTGAAACGGCGCCCGACGCCAAAGCGCATTAGTCCGCAACAACTGTTCCGGGGAGCGCCTCAATGGAGATCATCAATACCAAGGCCGAATACGACGTTCTCGGCATCGGGTCGGCCCTGCTCGATTTCATCGTTCCGGTGAGCGACGCCGATCTCGACGCATTCGGCCTCAGGAAGGGGGGAATGCTTCTCATCGACGAGAAGCGGAGCCGCGAGATTCTCGCGAGCCTTGAGGGCAGGGCCATGGAGATAGCCCCCGGCGGAAGCTCGGCCAATACCCTTGCCGGCATATCCGCCCTGGGCGGCAGGGGTATATTCCTGGGCGCGGTGGGGAACGATCCTCACGGCGACCGGTACATCCGTGACACCGAGCGGTCCGGGGTCACAACCGTGATCGGGAGGCACGACCGCATGACCGGCCACGCCATCACCTTCATCACGCCCGACTTCGAGAGGACGTTCGCCACGCACCTGGGCGCCGCCCTCCAGCTCAACCGGGACGACGTGCGGGAAGACTTTATTAAAAATAGCAAGATCATACATATAGAAGGATACCTGTTCGAGCCTCCCGGACTGGTGGACGCGTGCATGCGCGCCCTTGAGCTCGCGAAGAAGAGCGGCGTGCTGGTATCGATCGACCTATCCGACCCTTCCCTGATCGAGCGGATCCGTCCGACGTTCGAGAAGGTCGCGCGCAAGTACGCCGATATCATTTTCGTCAACGAGGACGAGGCCCGCGTCTTCACCGGCAGGGAACGGGAGGAGGCCCTTGATCGCCTTTCCCGGTACTGCGATTTCGCCGTGGTAAAACTCGGCCAGGCCGGGAGCCTCATCAAGAGCGGCGGCGTGATCCACTCCATCCCCGCCTACCGGACCGATGTCGTGAACACCAACGGCGCCGGCGACATGTACGCCGCCGGCGTGCTCTACGGCATAGCGGGCGGACTGAGCCCGGAGCGGGCCGGTATGATCGGCAGCTACGTGTCTTCCAAAGTCGTATCACAGGCGGGCGCCCGTCTGTCCGGCAGATTATCGCCGAACGCCATACCCTGATTCTCGCGGTCCGCGTACCCCGGCGGTACCCGGCCAATAGTTTGTTGACAAATACCTCTGAGATGTTTATGTACATATCAGCGGCGCCGTGGTCCGCGTGTCGGTGCGTGGCTGAACACGGCCCGGAAAACAAGCAGCTTCCGTCCTCCGGGGCGGCCCGATCCGGTTCAGAATCAAAAACAAGGAGACGCTTATGGAACTCACAAGAAACGAAAAGATCATGAAATACGCCGCGCTCATCTACGCCGTCGCCTTCATCGGCGCAGCGCTTGTTTTTATATGCATTCCCGGCCTGATGTTCGGCATGATGAACGACGCGTCCAGGGCCCTGTTCCCGTCGCTGCCCCTCGCGTCGGATAGCGGGAAGTTCTGGGTCTCGCTTGCGGTGTCCATGATGGCGACCATAACCGCGCTCTCGCTCTTCATCTATAAAGACGTGAGGAACAACTACCGCATGGCAGTTCCGCTGGTGACCGCCAAGTTCACGTCGTCCCTGTTCGGACTCGGCTTTTTCCTGGCGGGCTTTGCGCGTCCGGAAGCGGGATGGAACACGCTGGCGAACATCATCATCCTTTTTTCCGATTTTCCGCTGGGAGTGCTGATGCTGGCGCTCTACCGGCTGGTGAAAAAAGAGAGGGTGAAATGAAAAACTGTAACCGACGCGATTTTCTCAAGCTATCAGCAGCGGCAGCGGCAGCAGCCGCTTTCCCGGAACTCGTCGGGTGCGCGTCCGTTCCCTCGAGGAAATATCCGGCTATCGATTATAGCGGCCCCCTGCAGATCACCAACTGCAACATCGTTGACGTCGTGCGGGGAAGGGTGCTTCCGGCCATGACCATTACGATCGAGAAAGACAAGATCAGGTCGATCGAGCCGTACCGGCCGGAGCATAACAGGAGGCACGCGTCCATCAATGCGGGCGGGAGCCATGTCATCCCGGGCCTGATCGAAGCGCACTGCCACCTCACCCTGCAGTCCTGCGGCTGGTTTAAAGCATCGGATTGGATGAAATATCTCCACCAGATCAAGATGAACGGCTTGATGGAGGTGGACGCCGGCGTGACCACGGTTCGGGACATGGGGAGCTTGCCCGTAACGCTGCACGACCTGATCGGGGATTATGAAAGGGGCTCCCTGGTGGGGCCGCGGGTCATCTACTGCAACGCCTTCGCCAATATCGACGGCGGCCATCCCGAAATCAAGCCGTCGGACCTGTCGGCCTTCGGCTCCCTAACAGTTTCCTATACGGGCGCCATGAATTTTCATTACCGTAACCGCAACGAGCTGATGGCCAAGCTGAAAAAAAATATCGAGCAGGGCGCCTCCTTCATCAAGCTTACCATGGATGACCGTTCGCTGTTATGCGGCAAAGGCAGGATCCCCGTTTACAGCGATGACGATCTGACGGCGATATTCAATTTCGCGGAAAAGCATAACATGCCGGTCGCGGCGCACAGCATTATGCGATACGGCCTGAAGCGGGCCCTGCAGTACCCGATGCACAGCATGGAGCATATAACGGCGGACGCGGTGCTCTCGGACGAGGACATTCGGACCATGGCCCGTAAAAAGATTGCCATCGTGCCAACCATCATAATCGGCCACAACGAGTCGTTCCGCGAGCGGTACGACGCAATGCCGAGGGCGTTCGCGACGCCCTTCATCGAAAACGAGCTCAAGATAAAATACAACTACCTCTTCAAAGGAAACCACGGGGCGTACGATCCGTATCTGCACAAGCTGAACCTGGCGTGCATCAACTGGTTCAGGGACCCGGGGTGCGAAATGATGGCGAAGGAGAAGAAATTCCTGGCCGATCCCGAGTTAGCCTTCAATTATCTCATATACGGCATCGCCAATCTGCACAGGATGCGGGGCGCCGGCGTGCTGATCGGCTGCGGCACCGACGCCGGGGTACCCTTTCATTACCACGGCGCGCTCTGGCGAGAGATGGAAATGATGTCGCGGATCGGCTTTAGAAACGATGAGATACTGCGGTGCGCCACCCTAAACAACGCAGCCATAATCGGCGCGGGCGACCTGATCGGCTCGGTTCAGGAAGGGAAGCTGGCCGATCTGGTTATACTAAAGGAGAATCCACTCAGAAACATCGAGGCCTGCCGGTCGCCGCTTCTGGTCATGATCGGCGGCAGGGTGAGGACGGGAGCGGACTCGGTGCGAAAGGACACGCGGTCGGGCATACACAATCTCTATACGCTGTAACAGCGCGTGTAGGTTTTCTGCGAGGCGGGCAATGAGCGAAACCATAATTGTTGGCGCTGGAATCAACGGACTCCTGCTGGGAGCGCTCCTTTCCCATGACGGCGACCGGGTTACGGTCTTCGAGAGGAACAGCTTCCCCGGCGGCAGGGCCTTCCTCCTGGAGCGGGACGGCTACGTGATGGATTACGGCGTTCACCTCACCCGGTTCGGCCCGAAAAGCTCGCTGGCCAGAGTCATGAGGGAGATAGGGAAGGACGTCTCATTCCGGAAGCTCGGGACCTCATATCTGATAGACCGGAACGGGAAAAAAGTGCTTTTCCCAACCAGTCCGGCAGGCATATTCAGGAGCGACCTGTTTTCATTTTCCGAAAAGCTCTCACTCGTCGGTCTTTTGATAAAAATAAAAAAAGGGACACTCAACAAGGCACTGATGGACGTGTCCCTCAGGGACTGGATGAACCTGAACAGGGTCACGGGCGGCGTGCGCCGGTACCTGGAGCTCCTGAGCGCGTCGGTCATGGTGTGCCCCTTTATTGAAAAGACGTCCGCGGGCGAGATGTTCCTCAATCTTCATAAAGTCTTTAAAACCGGCCATTCGGCCGAATACCTGGCGGGGGGATGGAAGCCGGTATACGAAGCCCTGATCGGCGCGATCGAGAAGAGCGGCTCGATCCGGTACGGTTCCGCGGTCGAATCCGTTCTGCTGGGGAAGGGGACGGCGACCGGCGTGCGGGCAGGGCGGAAAAAATT
>MIBH01000078.1:86085-86439 GCA_001829455.1 Spirochaetes bacterium RBG_13_51_14 | reverse complement strand
GCCGGTGCAGGAGCTCTTTTCCGTGCTGCCGGAGAAGAGCTTCGATCCGGCGTATGTGAAACGGTGCAGGAACCTGGTACCCACATCGGGTATTTTCTTCGACATTGCGCTCAGGACGCGGATCGCGGACTACGACGGCCTCCTGTACACCTACCGCCCAATGGCCTACGGGATGCTTACCTCGAACCTGGTACCGGGACTCGCGCCGGAAAACGGCCAGATCCTGACCATGCTCTATCCCGTATCCATGGAGGACGTGAGGGACGGCGACCTCCGGATGCAGCGGAAGGAGGAGCTGTGGCAGGCGGTGCGTAAGTATTTCCCGGACATTGACGAGCACATAGCCTGGAAGCG
>MIBH01000078.1:82884-86057 GCA_001829455.1 Spirochaetes bacterium RBG_13_51_14 | reverse complement strand
GGAGGGACTATGAGGAGCAGCGCATGGTTTTTCGTGAGAGCCGCCCTTATCGGTGTCATACTCATTTACGCGGTTCCTCAATCGCGGGCCGCTTCGTTCAGCGTGGGGCCGGTTGTCTGGTATTCGTGGTGGAGGCCCTTCTTTGAGAATTACCTGCGGGGCCATGACCTGGACGCGGGCAACAGCGTCCGGTCTTCGTTCGCGATGAAGGATTCGGCGTTCCATTACGGCCCTTACGCATCGTACTCGATCTCGGACCGGTGGAGCGTGGCGGGAGGCTTTATATTCTCGATTCAGAGGGGATACCATGCCTCAGGTCAGTACCCGCTAGTCGGACCTGGTTATTTCGGCTACGCCGGCCACCGCGCGCGCCAGGTCGACCGGTATGACCTTGACGCAACGGCCTCGTATGCGCTGAATAAAATTTTTTCCGTGTGTATCAGGGCGAAATCCCAGGTGCATAATTATTCAGGCGCTGAGAACATTCTTATTCGGTACGGCGCCGTCCTCCTCCCCCTCCAGCCCGCGGTCGCCGCGATCTGCTGGAGCGCCGGCGCCGGCTTCGGCGCCGGCATGAATCTTCCGCTTGCGGATAATCTCTCCCTGGTCTGCAATCTGTCGGCCGTCTGCCTGCCGGGAAAAAACGAAAACAACGGCATCGTCAGGACGAGGGACCCTTTCGTGTCGTACGGCGGCGAAGGCGATATTTCCCTGGCGTATTATTTCCAGCGGATCAACGGAACGATTTCAATCGGCGGGAGATATCAGATTCTCCGGTACTCCTTTCTTCCCGGGGCCGACGCCGATATGGGAAAATTCGATTCCCCCTTTGACCATTTTTACGGCATTACGGTTTCTGCTCTGTTTCTGTTTTGATGTCCGATACGGTTCCGCAGAGAGTGGATCGTATTTTGAGGAGGATCAAACAATAACCGAGAGCGCTTCTTCGACTTCGGAAGGGTCGTACCTGAGATTCATTTTTTCAGCGAGGGTTTCCAGTATCAAACGCAGCGGGTTCTTGACCGATCTCGCGGTAAAATCGACTCCGGTGATCACCTCTATCATGCGCTCGACTATCTTTCCCGCGCCCTGGTTCGACAGCTTGACGGCGATGAACGCCTCGCGCTTTTTCCCGTTGTAGTTTATCTGGATGATATCTTTGCACATGTCGCCCTGCCATCCGTAGTTTGCTTCGACGGACAGGTGGACCATTGCGTTGTTATCGCCGTGCCGGTAGATTTTGGTAAGTCTCAGTTCCATGATTCTCCCCTGTGAAGGCGGTGTCAGGCGTCCTTACTTGCTCGCCGATATTTCCTCGACCAGCGCCGAGAACAGGGTGATGATATCGGTGTTCGATTTTCTCAGGTTGCCGCAGAGCTGGCTGGCGATGGCCCTGGTGATGGCCAGGCCCGCCTGCGGGTTCTCGTCGCCGAATTTGATGAAATCGTCCCGGTTGATCACCAGGCATTCGCAGTCGGTCTTCGCGAGGACCGATGCGGACCGGCGGTCTTTATCGATGAGGGCGATTTCACCGACGTTTATGCCGCCCTGGTCCGCGTTAAGGGTCGTCACCGTGTACTGCTCGTTCTGCAGCGTGCTTTTCATTATGTCAATTTCACCGCTCAGGATGATGAAAAGCTCGTCGCCGATGTCCCCTTCCCGGATGATATACCTGCCCGCGCGGTAGAACCTCCGGGCGCACATGCCGGCGATCCGCGCGATTATCTCGTCGTCTTTTTCGAACATGGAGAAGAACGATACCTGCTTCAGCTTATCCAGTATGACATTGCCCTCCTCGGGCGTGCCGGTGGTGCGTTTAAACAGCGGCATGGTCCGTCTCTTTCATTGATGTTTTTTTCGGTTTTGACATTCTGCCTTCGATGATAATGGCTCTCGAGTACCGGGCGATCACGTAGTCGGGCGCGGGATTTATCACCGGCATGTTGGCCACCAGCTGCTTGACGTCCTTCAGGTTGTCCACGAGCTTGGATATGTCGGGGGTTTTTTGCGCTTCCCTGATGGCCTCGGTTTTGCGGGTGTAGAAGTTGCCCGTGTTTTCCAGCATGCCGATGAGTATGGTCCGGCTCCTTTCGAGATAATGGTCAAAGAGCTCGCCATAAGTTTTGCCGATAAACTTCTTCGGAACATCCTGGGTCGTGATGGAGACATCGGCGTTCACGCTCAGGAGCTCGCTGATGACGTGCGAGATGCCGCTGCCGGCTGACGCGTTGGCTATGATGGAGCGGTTGTACTCGGTCGATAGAATGATCTCGTCGCAGTTGGAAAAGCGAAGGTACCGTTCGAACTTCTCGTCCAGGATCTCCGCGCAGGTGTATATGCTCTTTGAGATTGACTTGATGGTGATGATGGTCATGACGGTGCGCGAGTCGACTTCCTGAACGGAGCCCTGGACCAGGCGGTCGGCGAACACCACGACCCGCGCCGCTTCCTTCAGGTTGGCCCGGTTGAGGACCCGCTCGTCGATATAATCGCCATGGATGAAATTTATATGGGCGAACTTTCTGTCGGATCTGAGTGTATCGATTTCGGCGGGATCGGCGGTATTGATCAGCACGAACTCGGACGGCAGGAAGTTCTTGTTCTTTTCCATTATGTGGTTGAGGACATCGTGCATGTCGCGCTTCCACCCGCATATGATAAAATGTTTTTTGAGCTTTATATCTTTCAATCCGCGCCCCTCCTTCATCGTTTTTTCCACAAGGGCTGATGCGATGTTACCGGTAACGACGCCGACCAGCGAGACACCGAAAAACATGAGCAGTATGCCCGTGAGCCTTCCGGCCGCCGACTTCGGATAAAAGTCGCCGTATCCGACCGTAGTGGACGTGACGAAGGCCCACCATATGGAATCCTGCAGGGTCTGGATATTTCCGGTTTCTTCGATTTTCTTGCCGTCTTTGTATTTATAGCCCCGATACCTGCTTTCGAAGTAGTATACGGCTACCGAGAATATGGACAGTAAGATAAAAGCCACCAGGAACAGCTTGAAGAAAAAATTTCTGGCGATCTTCATAACGATATATCTGAGCATTTTGCTCTGGGAAAAGCTGATGCGGGCGGGTATTCTTTGAATGAGGTCAGCCGCGTCCGGAACGGGCTGTCTCCGTAAACCCCGCGCGCCGTTAAGGAATTGTTCCACAAGACTGATAATT
>MIBH01000078.1:80573-82736 GCA_001829455.1 Spirochaetes bacterium RBG_13_51_14 | reverse complement strand
TATCATGCGGTTATCAGCCCTGTCGAGAGATTTTCTTTTCTTCATCATGGCCATCACCCTCATCAGCTTTTCCCAGAGCATAATCAATTCAGTTTTCAATAATTATCTTTACGAGGTGTTCGCCATAAGCGACGCCCAGCGGGGAATGCTTGAAGTGCCCCGGGAACTGCCCGGATTCCTGGTGGTATTCTTTTCCGCCGCCTTTTTCTTCATGAGCACCAGGAGGCTGGCTGCTTTCGCCAATATTATCGCTTCAGCCGGCATCGCCCTTATCGGGCTGGTATCGCCTACCTATTCCATCATGCTGATATGGCTTTTTTTTTACAGCATGGGCCAGCATATATTTCTTCCGCTCAATCAGAGCCTGGGGATGGAATTCGCTCGAGAGGGCAAAACGGGAAAACGGCTCGGCCAGCTCATGGGCGCCATGAATATCGCGGCGATCGCCGGGAGCTTCATGATCTTTATCGGATTCCGGTACTTTAATTTCAGCTTCCTTATCTCATTCATTATTTCCTCGGCAGGGTTCCTGGCCGCTTCGGCCCTTCTCTTTCTGATGAAACCGGGGCGGTCGCATCCCGTAAAAACGAGATTCACCTTGCGGAAGGAGTATCGTCTTTTTTACTGGCTGAACATACTCTTCGGCACGAGGAAACAGCTGTTCCTCACCTTCGCGCCGTGGGTGCTGATAAAGATATTCAACCAGAGGACCGAAGTGGTGGCGACCCTTCTCGCGATCGGCGGTGTTGTCGGGATATTTTTCAATCCGTTTCTGGGAAGGGCCATTGACCGGCTTGGAGAGCGGCTCATTCTGATGAGCGAAGCGGTCGTCCTCATACTGGTCTGCCTGGGATACGGTTTTTCGAGGAATGTATTCGAAGAAACGGCCGCGCGCTATGTGGCATTCTCCTGTTTCATTCTCGACCAGATGCTCATGTCGGTGGGCATGGCCCGGGCGACGTATCTTAAAAAGATAGCCCTGAAACCGGAGGACGTTTCGCAGACCCTTACCATGGGCGTTACGATCGACCACGTCTTTTCCATAGCCATCGCTCTCGTGAGCGGCGTGCTCTGGGAAAAGCTGGGATTTCAATATGTATTTCTCCTGGGAGCGTTCATCGCGCTTATCAACCTGTTCTCAGCATCGCGGGTGAAAACGGGACAGGGCCCTGCAAAACCCGGTCCAATCTTCAGCGAAGCGCAGCCCCCGGCAGGTATGGAGGACTGATGATTATGCTCCGGCATCCCGGATGGATTCGCAGGAAACGGCGGAATCACCGGGACCGTAGTATTTTGCTTGACGTACGGATAAATTCTTGTAACCTTCGATATTTTCATGTTGCCATATTTTAAATTAGATATTAATAGATTTTGCATGAAGCCACGGCCGAATTAATTGACCGTGGGAACAAAAACATATTCTGGAGTGAAGTCATGAGATCATTGATAATAGTATTTATATCTGTGGTATTTTTCTCTCTTGCCGGATGCGTGACATTGCCCGATCCGGTCCCCTATGCCTACCTCGTTGAAAAAACGGCGGAGCAGGGGAGTGCGCTGGAGAAGCAGGAGAACTCCATTATCGCCAAGAACCAGGAAAATCGGAAGCTGAAGGACAAGGTCAAAGATGCCGACTACAAATTGAAGGTGGATACGGGAAGGCTTGATATCCTGAAAGAAGAGAAAAAGCTCCTTGAAGAAAAGCAGAAGCAGTACCAGCTGGAAAATGACAGCGAGCGGATCAACGAGAACGCCAAGCAGATATCAGACAAGGAAGGCGAGATCCAGATGCAGAGCGCCCGGGTGGAATACTATTCCGCGGTGCTTGAACACGTCAAAACGCAGAACGAAGTCGCCGAGGCAGAGCTCTCGGTGCTCGTTGCGGAGTTGAACTACCAGAAGTCTACGATAGCAAAAGAATATCTCATGAAAAGAAAGGGCGCAGTCACTGCCAGTGACGAAAAAAAAGGATCAACCCTGCCTGACCCGGAGAAATATGAAGATAAGTACCAGAAATACCTGGACAGACAGCGTGAGATTCTGGTCGCCAAGAAACAGGCTCGTGATGAAGCGGCGATGAAGGTGAAAATCGCCGAGGAAAAACTTAAGAAATAAGACAAGGATGTAAAACGATGAAGACAAAAATAGTTGCTCGGACGTTTG
>MIBH01000078.1:63829-80531 GCA_001829455.1 Spirochaetes bacterium RBG_13_51_14 | reverse complement strand
CGCGGCTGAACGGCGCTCTGATCTATACGGCAAACCAGTACAAAAAGATCTATAATGAAAAGGTGGCCCTCGAACTGGAGCTGGAGTCGCTCAAGCGGCAGTATGGCAACGACAAGGCAAATCTGGAAGCGTCAGTCAGGGACCTCAACAACCGCATCGACGGCCTGAACAGGGAGCTGGAAAACCTCAAGAAGCAGCAGGAAAGCGAACGCGGACAGGCGTCACAGCGGATTAAAGAGCTGGAAGACATGACCGATCTCCTCAAGAAAAAGGGCGGGGACCGGGAACAGCAGCTGATCGAGGAGAACCGGAAGCTCCAGAAACGCTGCGATGACGATCTCACGAAGCTCAGGAACGAGCTGATCGCGGAGCGTGAAAAACATCTCAAGGAGCTGGCCAATTTAAGAAGCGATTATGAAAGAAAGATAACCAGCCTGAACAAGGAGATCGCGAGTCTGAACAACGAGTTTTCGGATCTCAAGAAGCTCACCGAAAAGCAGAAGGAAGAGCTGACGCGGATGGAGGACCAGGCCAAGGAACTTGAAAACCAGCTTTCCGAGGAAATCAAGAAGGGCGAGATACGGCTCAAGCGGTTCCATGACCGGCTCATAATCAATATCGATGATAAGATATGCTTTGATTCTGGAAAAGCGGATTTAAAAAAGGACGTCATGCCGGCACTTGAGAAGATAATGACGATCATGAACAATTATCCTGAAAATAGGATTATCGTTGAGGGTCATACCGACAACGTTCCCATCAGCACCAGCAGGTTCAGGGACAACTGGCAATTATCGACCGAACGGGCGCTGTCGGTTCTGAACTACATTCTACGAGATAAAAAGCTAAACCCGGCCCGGTTCTCCGCTGCCGGATACGGGGAATTCAACCCGATCGTGCCGAATGATACCCCGGCGAACAAGGCCCTGAATCGCAGGGTGGATATCGTCTTGGTTCCGCGCCTGACCGGTAAATAAGACTTTTTTCTTGACTATCCGCTACGGCCGTGTATTGTTAATCATTATGGGCTGTCTGTCAATCCCCTGATTCCCCCGGCGGGGGAATCAGGGGATTGAAGTTTTACCCGCATATCCCGATATGTCAGTAGTCAGTACATCCGAGCATCCCTTTGTCAGGGCGGGCGGCTTTAAGGACAACCTCGTGGCGGTCTCCGGCATGAGCCTATAACGATGCATTTCCATCAGGACATGAGCAGGCAGGATTATACAAAGAAGATCGAGCGGCGCGCGCGGGCCATGCTGATAAGCAAGGATATCCCCCCTCATAAGCAGGAAGTCGTGCGCTCGCTCATGAACAACAGGCAGCTCAAATCGGAGGAGAAGTACCGGGCCATCTATGACCTCATCCAGAACTGTCCGGATAAAAAGGTTGTTTTCCATCATGAGGAGGTCGCTCCGCCCGAACCGGTTAAGACGAGAAAGACCTCCAGGGACAAAAAGACACGACCGCCGGGTCAGGAGCTTTTTGCTCCAACGGAAACATCCTATTATGTCGACGATATTTACGAGAAGTATTACAATCTGAAGCTCTTCAGAAAGCGGTATCTGGTGCACCGCAATAACAGGGTCGGCATCGGAATACGGAAGCGCATTATCCCCGCAAAATCATTTCTGAAACTGATGAATTATATTGCCGAGGTCCAGGGCGGCCTTGCCGGCAGGCTCGTGATAATCATGATGGATATGCTCAAGGACCCGGCCGCGGATGACCCGACGGTATTCAATTATCTCAGGCTGATCCGGAGATGGATGACCGAGGTGCCGCTCGTTCATTTGCGATATGACGCGGTCAAGTGGATGGAGCGGGTTCAGTTCGAGCGGGAAATGAGGAACTGGATCACCTGGTTCTTCTCCTTCCTCAAGCTTGATGGTGAGGTTCGGGAAAAGATACTTATTGAAGTTGAGAACCGGCTCAGGATGATGGATGATTTGCGGAAGGATAATTTCATCGACGGTGAACCGGACGCATACCGGCGGGACAAGGAGAAACGAAATCTCGAGAAGGAAAAACAGGTGTACGAATACATAATGCTCCTGCGCTCATTCCTTCCCGTGGACCCCCGACAGGAGTGCCTCCTGTCGAAGCGTTTGAAACAGCGGTACGGACTCGATAGTTTCGTCGACCTTCTCATGGCCATTGAAGATGCCCTTGTTTTCCAGCGTCCCATGCGGCAGGATGATGTGGAGACCTATTTTGGAGTATGCGCGCCACTGGTGAGTTCCATTGCATGGGATTACAGCGAGGATTTTCTAAAAAAAGTGGGAAAGGATACGGAATCGCTCCAGAATAAGAAGCGCGAATCCCTGCGAAAGGGGCTGGAGCCGTACGAGACCATGGCCGCCCTTCTCAGGCATGACGATGCCGGCCAGAACCTCCTTCTTAAGGGGGTGGAGGACCAGTGGCGTTACATCGACCGGAAGCATTATGACCCGAAAACCACTTATAACGAAAACTATATACATTTCCTGGACGCCCTGGTGCAGTATTTCAAGAACATGTACCTGCCGCTCCTCGACGGTACCACTATCGTGTTCAGGGACACGGCGCGGCAGGAGCACGAGGGCTCATTCTTTTCATTCAATTACTTCCAGAGCCATCTGGAACGGTTCAGCTCGATCCTTGATGAAATGCATTTTTTCAGGACGAATAATCCCACACTATCGGTGGGCAGGGACGAGGCGAGGAAGCATATGAAGGGATCAGGGACCTCGCTCGGGAGTGTCGAACGCTTCATGCGGTCAATCGGCGAATGCTTCTATGCTATCGGTAAGGAATTGCAGGACGTCTATGAGATGCACCGGCGATGGGTCGCCGGCAGAACCATGACGGCCGGAAGCGAGCCGGTCAGGGACACGATCAAGGATCGATTGCTCGACGATACAAGCGAATGGGGACGACCCATCCCATTTTATGACTGCGTCATCAAGGAGATCGAGGACGGCAGCGCGCTGTCCAAGGAGCTGGCGGGCAAGCGCGTGCTAGAGGATTCACTCTGGGAAGGAGTTTATATACGCATGAACGCTTTTGCCTACCAGGTGGCGTACGAGTGTATGAGCGAATTTCTGGCTCGGGACCTGGAAAACCGCAAGGCCCTGCTCAAAAAAATAGAAGAGGCCCCAGAATAAACGATATGCGATCGTAAAAAAATGCTTTCATAATTTATCCTTTCGATAAATCTGGCACAAGCAAAAATCAATATCTGATATCGAGGATAGACGCGGTTCTTTCAATCGCGCTTTTAAACATTCATGCCATGAATTCTATAAAGATGTATCGTGCCATTTCAGGCCGTATCAGGGGCGAGGCCGGCTACCGGGACATACTGGTTCTGGCGATCCCGCTGATCTTCAGTACCGGTTCGTGGGCTGTGCAGCACTTCATCGACCGGATGTTTCTCAACTGGTATTCCCAGGAGGCTGTGGCCGCCGCAATGCCGGCCGGTATTCTGAATTTTACCCTGGTGAGTCTTTTCTTGGGCACGGCGAGCTATGTGAGTACATTCGTTGCGCAGTATTACGGTTCTGAACAGAAAAAAATGATAGGTCCGGTGCTGTGGCAGGGGCTCTACATATCGGTACTGGCTGGAATCACTATCATGATAACCGCTTTATTTTCGGATGAGATATTCATCCTCGTAGGCCATGCGGACAGGGTGCGGGAATACGAATCAGTGTATTTTAGAATTTTATGCATGGGTGTGATACCACTGGTTGCCTCATCTGCCATGTCCGGTTTTTTTTCCGGTCTGGGTAAGACCTGGATAATCATGATCGCAAACTTCGCGGCTACGCTGGTGAATCTGGTCATGGACTACCTTTTGATTTTCGGTGAACTGGGATTCCCCCGCATGGGCATAAAGGGTGCCGCCATCGCCACCGTGCTATCAGCCTGTGTTTCTTTCATCATATACGCCGCGGTCATCTTTCGTCGCTCGAATAATACCGAATACAACACCCTGAGAGGGTGGCGATTCGATCAGACGCTTTTCCGGCGTCTGATACGTTTTGGACTTCCCAACGGCGTGCAATTTTTTCTGGATGTTGCGGGATTTACGTTTTTTGTATTGTTTATCGGCAGACTGGGAACCGAAAACCTTGCGGCGACAAATATTGCGTTCAATATTAATACGATTGCTTTCATGCCCATGATAGGTCTTGCCATAGCGGTGTCGGTGCTGGTGGGCCAGTATCTGGGCATGGATAAGCCTGATCTGGCAGAACGCAGCGTGTATTCAGGGCTGCATATCACCATGCTGTACATGGGCGTTATCGCTATTCTTTACCTGTTCGCTCCGGATATATTCATCGCTCCCTACGCGGCGAGAGCGAATCCGGTCGAATTCAAATACACAGCCGAGCTTACAAGGATTTTACTGAAATTTGTGGCGCTCTACTGCATATTCGATGCAATGAATCTTATTTTTGCATCGGCGATAAAAGGCGCGGGAGATACCAGGTTTGTCATGTATGCCGTCATCATCCTGTCGATTTTTGTTCTTGTTATTCCAACGTACGTGGTACTGTTTATCTTCAAGCTTGGGATTTATGCCGGATGGGCCGCTGCCACCGGATATGTAGTCGTGTTGGGAGTCGTGTTCATGTATCGCTTTTTACGCGGCCAGTGGAAAAGCATGAGGGTAATAGAGAAGTCTCCAGCCGCCATTCCGCCTTCAATGCCAGAGGCGCCGGCAGGCAAATTAGAGTTATAAAGCTGAAGTACCAGGTGAGGAATGCCAAGAATGAAGGGCGGCTACTGCATGTGATGCTCAAACCTGACGAGTATGAATTTTTTCTTGATTTGAGAAAGGTGTTTAAACAGTCTGTTTCACGTTTGGTTGCTTATGCTATTGATAAATACCTTGATGAAATTACTCAAAAGATAAGAAAAGGTTCCGATAACTATCGATTTAAAAATTATGCAATATCAAGGATAATAATTGAAGGGGTAATATGTTGGGTGCTGTATTGGGGGGTGCCAAGAAAATTGATAGCGGAACTTTATGATCCTTGATTTTTTTGCTTTTCTTCTTCTTTTGCCAGTTCTGCTTCCTGCTCTACAATACGTCTATTCTCTTCTTTTTCGACTCGCCACAGGTACATTCGCTCAGCCGTACTCCCGGTCATACGCTGGGCTAGCTCATCGATAATCTCGTTTGCTTGAAGGAGCTTAAGGCGAGTGTCCTCATCCAAGTACTGTATGTAGTCGGTTTTCAGCTCAAATATAAGTTGACCAATCTGCATTATCTTGAATGAAAGCTCAGCTGAGAGTTTCATTTCCATCTTTTGTTGCTGTTTCTGGAACAGGGACATTAAGGCTCCTCCCGTCGATAGGTATCGGTAATAGTGTCCACAATTGCGGTAATCGTCAACAAATATTTAACAAACAATGAATCTTATAAATCGCAAATAGTATTAAAAGACAACCTTAAATATAGATGAACCACCTGATTAATTTGTACCGGGTGATCGACATCACAAATAGTTATAAAATACAAAAGCCGGGGAGCTACCCCCGGCTTTTGTTCAATCTACATTGAGAATCGGTTATTCCCTCTGCCGGTATACACGAATTGAGTTTGTGTCATCGCCGGCTGTAAGGTAGATATAATCGTATGTGCCGTCGTTGATTGTCGCCGAAGAATAAAGCTTGATGTGGCTGTTGTTGAGTCCCGGCAGACCCTGCTCAACCCATCCAGCGCTTGCCATGCTGCCAGAGGTGGCAGGCGGGTCGGTAGATGCTATCCGCCATACCGTAACTCCTGCCGGATTGTCAAAGCCTACATACAGTCTTCCGGCACCGTTGTTCTGGAGCAGGCTTATGGCCACGCCGCCGAGGTCACTTTCGGTCCCGCTTATGATTCTGGTCCAATCTCCTGGATCGCAGGCGCTTGCATTTCCTGTGGTGGCCGGGTCGCATTTCCACAGCTCTCCCCGTACCTGATGATAGTTATCGGGGCTACCGTCGGTTACGTTGCGAGCCATGTAAAGCTTTCCATTGTAAGTCATGAGTATAGGCACACCCTTATGTCCCGGGGACACCTTTTCAAGTCCTTCCAGCCAGAGCGTCGTGCCGGTCTGAGTCGACGGTATGGCGTTTACACTGCTGCCAAATGTGGTGAAATTGCTGGAGTACCGTATGCCGCCGTTATTGGCCATATACAGGTAACCATTATATTTAGTCATCGTGTCGATCCCTACGTACGTAGCGCTGTTGGAGGGCGACCCTTGCTTGCCGAGATACGCCACACTGCGAATGCCCATGTCGGTCCCGCTGGCGATGCTTACAATCCCGCCCGGAGCAGTGACCGTGTGATGGGATACAATCGGGGCCTGTTGATTATGGTTGGATGAGAATCCGAGATAGAGATGATTGTCCACTGCATAGAGCGTCTGTATGCTCTTTGTATTGTTCCCGCCGGTAACTGAGAATCCGAAAGGTGTCCAGTCAAGCTGGGTGTCGATATCCTGCGTGAAATACCCGTGGGTAACGCCGTCCTTGATGGGGCCGATCATGAGAATCTCATAATTGACTAAGCTGACGGTCACGGTGGCAGATGTGAAACCTACCACGCCGCGCTCCCCGTTGTATCCCATGCTGGTACCGCATACGGGGGTTGCCCCGTATCCGTACATGGTGGAGGCGGGACACAATGGCGACGTAATAATGCCGTCAACGAAGTCGAACGTTACCAGCACGGAGTTCAAACCGGTCGGATCGAACCTGAAGGCCGCGCTGTTATGGTCGTTGGTCCCGAGATATACCCTGTTCCCATATACGAATGACCAGGTAAACACAGATCCGTCGGCGAATGGGTCGGTGAAATACTCACCGTCATCGATGGAATCGATCACTTCTCCAAGCCCGATGAAGGTGGCGCGGTCCTTGGGCGAAGCCTGCATGTAATCGGTCGTGCCCGCCTCCGCCTTGATGCTGACCGGTTCGTCGTCAAAACCGTCACCGTTTTCGTCGTTGGCTGCCACCACCGTATAGGCGTATCCTTCTTGGTCATTTGCGTGGGTCAGGACGACCGTGTTGGTTTTGTTACCGGAACCACGCACGGCTGAGGTGATGTCTCCCAGAAGCGCCGCTCCACCGCCGCCGCGCGGGAAGAGCTTGTACTTGGTATGGCATTCCGTAGCATCGTCGCATTCCGCGCTGTTGGCGACGTCGTTGCCTGACAGGACCGGCTTGCTGAAGGTCACCTTGACATGGGTCAGGTCAATGGCCTCCGCTGAAACGACCTTGAGCTGTTCGTTGCCCATGAATGTCAGCGCTAGCGGCGCGCCCATGGGATTCGGCGTAGGTGCCAGATCAGTAACCGCCGCGTTCACGGTGAGCTTGTACTGTATGCTCTGGGCCGACTTGTCAAGGTTGAGTATGAATGTCGATTCATCAACCGTGGTGATCGATGTGATCGATACATCATCTTCCGGGATGCCGTTGGTCGGATCTTCCGTAAGGGTGTAGTTGCTCGAATTGTCCGCGGCCGATGTTCCGCCGCCCGTTGTCATGGGCTCTGAGTAATTGACGATGATCTTCGTCGGTTCGCTATTGACGATGCTCACTAGGTATGGATCGACCGTGTCTATGCCGGTGAAGGTCGCGGTGCTGGGGCATGCCAGGGCGTTGGGCGTTCCTGCCACGTCACGCAGGTCGTCCCTGTCGCCGATGACCGTGTACTCGGTGTTGCTCGTGCCTGCACCCAACTGCAGTATGTACACGGACTGTGTGTAGAACGCGACCGAGCTGATGCTGATAGTTCCAGTGTTGTTTTCGAACAGCAGGTTGTCCCCAGTCGAGCAGGATCCCGTGACCGTTGAGCTGGTCAACACCTTGTAGTTTGCCGCGACCATTGCCGTAGTGTAATCCATCGCTTCGGAGAAGGTAACCTTCACCCGGTCTCCAACGAGGAGCTGCGCGCTCATCATGGTGGACGCAGTGGTGTCGGAAGCCGCGATGGTAACGACCGAAGAGTTGCTCGTCACCGCGCCGCGGCTTGCCGTGACCGTGGCGCTGCCGTCGCCGACGTTTAGCGGCGTGGCAAGGCCTTGGTTCCCGGATGAATTGCTGACATTCAGATTCGTATCGTCTGATGACCAGAGAACAAGATTGGTTATGTCAATGTTGTAGGTGTTCGATCCATCGTCAAAGGTGCCCATGGCCGCGTACTGGAATGTTTCTCCCACGTACGTTGTTTTGCTCGATGGCGTAATGGTAATAGATATCAGCGGCATGGAAATAACCTGGAGGTCTGTATCGTCGGTATGTGTCATGGTGCCGCCCCTCGGATAATCGGCCCTGATGGTCGTAATGCCGACCGATATTGTCGTGCTCGCCAGGCCGTTGGCGTCTATGCTGGCGATTGTTTCATTGCTTGAGAACCAGTCAACCTGCGTTGTCAGGTCCTGTGTCGTGAGGTCGCTGAAGGTGCCTGTGACTGTGAACTGCTGCGTGGTGCCGTAGGCTATCACGTATGCAATCGGGTCCTGGGGAGATATTGTTATAGACGAGAGAGTGGCACTTGTCACTACGAGGTCGTAGTCCTGTGAATCAATGGCAGGGTCTACGCCGTTATCATAGGTGGCGCTGACGACCGTGGCGCCCGGATCAACAGCGGTAATAAGACCTGCCGGATCGCCGGGCAGGAATTCGAACGCGGCTGTATCCGGATCCGTCGATCCCCATGCCACATACGGATCGTCAGTCAGATCCTGGGTGCTATTGTCGGAGAAAACACCGGTCGCGGTGAACTGCAGCTTTGTGCTGTCTGCGATGGATGTTTTGTTGCCTGCCGCGCTGATGACGAGGTATTGCATGGTTGCGCTGGAAACTTCCAGGGTCGCGTCGCCGTTTATGCCGTCAAAGGTAGCGCGTACCGTGGTGGTGCCTGCATTATCGCCTCGTGCCAAGCCCTTGGTTCCGCCGTAATCAATGGTTGCAATGCCGCCAGTGAGGCATTGCCATGTGGTACTGGGCGAATCTGTCACGTCCTGCGTGGTATTGTTGGAATATATTGCCGTTGCACTGAACTGTACGTACGTCCCCTCGGCGATTGTCCTGGTTATGGGTGATACCGATACGCTGCTCAGGGTCGGGGCGGTGACGTCAAGGGTGGCGAAGTCGGATATGCTTCCTCCGTCGTCAGCTGTAATTGTGGCGGTTGCCGTGCCGGCTCCGTTGTATTGGCCCGTTGCCTTGCCGAGAGCGTCCACCGTGGCAATCGTATCATTGCTGGAGTCCCAGTTCACGATGTCGGTGATGTCGTGGATGCTTCCATCGGTATAGGTCCCGTTGGCGGTGAATTGCTGGGTTGCAAGGCGCGTTATGCTGGCGGTGCCCGGAGTCACGTTGATGGATACCAGGTTCGCGTCATTGATTGTGAGAATGGCCGTCGCGATAATATCGTTTAGGTTAGCAGTGAGGGTTATTTCTTCATCACCCCCGTTGTAGTCTGATTTTATCGGCGTAACGCGGGGAAGGTTGTTTATGCCGATATTTTGAATGTCCACGCTGGTTATGTCAAGCAGGGTGGTTGATCCGGAAGGATCCCATGACCAGGTAATGCGCTCCAATTCATTCTCCGTAAGAGCGCGGATTTTTCCATTCCCCAGGGTCGCGGTTACATTGAAGTCCTGGGGTACGCCGCTGGGGACGGTTGGGGTTGCCGGTGTTATCGATAGCGATACGATTCTCAGGCTTGAGATCACGGCCGGAAACAACTGAGAAGTTTTGTCATCGAACAGGATCGAAAACACCTTACCGTTGCACCCAGCTTGGGAGAAGGCGAGAAACGGTACGAATGCGAAGGCAACAATCTTGTGGAGGAACACTCCTCTCTGCTTCTTCGCTTTTATTATGGACATGGTGAATGATCGGTAACTCATATATCCTCCAGGGTTGTTTACAAGGTTGAATATCACGCTGAATTATTTTTTCTCGGCAGTAATAATGGTGGGCGCTCCGAACCGGTAAGCGACTCCCAGTGAGGCGGTGATGAAATCGCCCCTGACGCTTTCAAAGGCCATCATCATCCCGGCCTCGAAATAAAACTCGAGATACGGAATTTTATTGTTCACGTATCCCAGGCCGAGGCCCGCCGCCAGGGTCGGGTCAAATGACGATCCGCCGCCGAAAACAGGAGTGATGCCCCCGCCGAGTTTCACGTAGGGCCTCAATCCGATATCGGTGATAAACTGAAATTTAGTATATGCTATGATCGGTATGATAGATAGGCTTGATGAGGCGTCGGTAGATTTAGTTGCGTGGTACATGAAACCGACGGAGAGACCGAGCCGTATTTTGAAAAAGGTCGCCTTTATGTTCATGGGCATCTGCAGATCGCAGAATGCATGCGCACCGTATCCCAGATTGAGCTTGGAGCCCAGCTTGCCGACCGGGTAGGCGATACCGGGCAGCGCCCCGACGCTTGGCTGCAGGATATACAGAAGGTTTGATTCTCCGGTATCTCCTGTCCTGAGCTTGAGGTCTTTTCCTTTGACTTTTTTTTCTTGGATGTTCTGTTCGTCCGGATCAAGGATCAGGTCGCGGACGAAAACAGCCTTTATAACGCGGTATTGCTTTGTATCAGGGTCCTGTATGGTTATCTCTTCATTGGTTCTGGCAACGAGTTTTCCTTTGATCGTCACGCCGTTTGTAAGTACAATAGATGCAGCGTATGAGCCGATTTGAAGAAAAATGATGCTGAAGGTGATCAGGCATAGATATTTTGCGATATTCTTCATTTTATAATAACCCTCCACTCTATATTGATATTTAATATAATTATAACATTGTATCGGTTATAAAATTCCCTAAATAGAATCATTATCAATCCTCGTGCCGTATTAATTATACAATGGTGTATAAAAAAAGTCAACAAAATAAACCCACCCAGGTGGGTTTATTTTTATTATTACTCATGTATATAATCAAAAAAAAATTTTTGTCCAATATAATATCACTTTTTTTATTTATAATAACAAATAACCAAAATCAATAGAATATCCATAAAATTGAATGGATAATTATTATGAAAATATATAATTTTAGAAATTAGAAAGTAGCTGAATAATATACATTTTTATACTTATAACGGTAAAAAAAATTGTAGGAAAACTTATTTTTTTTTATTTATTTAAAAATATATAAAATTTTATTTATGTTTAAAAATTAATATAAAGAGAAATAATTCTTAAAGATAAAATAAAAAAAGTTGATTTTTTATATCATACATTATTAACAATCTGATATAATCATTATACCACAATAAAATATCTGTACAAATACTGAAATCCAGATTGATTTAAATGATTGCTCAAAAAACTGATTACATTTAAACATCAAACTTAATTTTTAAAGCTGTTTTAGTATATTTTAATTATAATAATAAGATTGATATTTATGTATAATAACATAACGCAAATATGATCGATAAAAATTTATTCTACATAATAATCATTACTTCTCTGATTATATCATGTTCCCCCAGAGAATCATCTGCGAAAATAAAGAAATCGGTTCTTGCTGGAAGATGGTATTCATCTGATACGAAAGAGCTCGCCGGACAGATTGATGGGCTTCTTGGCACTTCAACAAATAAGAATAGGTATGGAGATCCGCTATTGCTGATTCTGCCCCATGCAGGATATGCTTATTCTGGGGAAACTGCTGCCTCTGGTTACCGGTTAATCGGTAGTACGGGGAAAAGTCTTATCAATCCCGATGTTATCATTATCATGGGGCCTTCTCATTACTATGCCTTTAATAGCTGCTATCTCCCTGAGGAGGAATTTTTTGAAACGCCCCTGGGTAAGGTAAAAGTGAATACAACAATGATTAAGCTCCTCATGGCTGACAGCCATTTCAGAAATAATTCAGCCGCCTTTGATCAGGAGCATTCAATCGAAATACATCTTCCCTTTCTTCAGCGGATATTCGGCGCCAGATTGAATGGCGATATATCCATAATTCCTATATTGATCGGAGAACTTGACGATGCTGCTGCCGTAAGTGTTGCTGAAAAGATCGCATCCGCAGTTTCGGGAACACGCCCACTGTTTATTATCAGTTCCGACTTTACCCACTTCGGGCCGAATTTCGGATATGAACCCTTCAAAAATACCGGGAGTCAGAGCACGGCGGTAAAATTGAAGGACCTTGATGATTCGGCCATTCATTTTATCGTGAAAAAAGACCTTCCGGGATTTACCGGATACGTTGACAGAACCGGCATCACTATCTGCGGAAGAAATCCGATACGGGTAGCACTCGCTCTTCCGATAACCGGCTTCAAGGGTGAAAAAACAGCATACGACACGTCAGGTAGTATAACCGGCGACTACACCAATTCCGTGAGCTACGCCGCCATACTCTTTTACGGAGCGCTCCGCGTTGCTGTTAAAGGTGGCAGCGATGCCTCATCCCTGACGCCGGAAGACAAGAGATTCCTCCTGAAGGCCGCCCGCGACAACATCAGATCGTGGCTTGACAAGGGCAAGGGTATCCGCATATTCCCTACCGATGCCCCGAAAAACTGCATGGCCACGAGGGGCGTGTTCGTGACCATCAAGAGTCGCGGTGACTTGCGGGGATGCGTCGGCTATCCCACCGGCATAAAACCGATCATCCTGGCGGTGCTCGACAATTCGTACAATGCCGCGTTCAAGGACCCGCGATTCGAGCCGCTCACCGCCGCAGAGCTGAACCAGATAACTATCGAAATATCGGTCCTCACGGAACCCGTGCGCATGCGTTCCGTGGAAGAGATACAGGCCGGCAGGGACGGTATCATTATTGAGCGGGGAATGAACCGGGGCCTGCTCCTGCCCCAGGTTGCCGTGGAGCAGGGATGGGACCGCAGTACCTTCCTGGGTCACGCCTGCATGAAGGCGGGACTCCCGCCGGGCGCCTGGAAAGACGGCGAAACGAAAATTTTCCGGTTCCAGGCCGTCATTTTCGGCGAGGATGAGACATGACTAGATTGACCGATGATTCCCTGCACCGGAGGGAATTCCTGATTCGGGGCGGCCGCTCCCTCTGCCTGCTGGCGCTGGGGAGCCTGCCGCTCGACAGCTGCTCCGATACCTTTTGCCAGTCACATACAGACTATTACGTGAAGCCGGCGAAGATGTGGAGACGCCTTGCGGGCACTGCGGTGGAATGCACGCTCTGTCCCAACGGCTGTCAGCTCGATGAGGGCGAACGCGGCATCTGCCGCGTGCGGAAGAATATCAGGGGGAGCCTTTTTACTGTCATCTATTCCCGGATAGCCGCATCCCACGTCGACCCCATCGAGAAGAAGCCGATGTTCCATTTTCTTCCCGGCTCCACTGCTTTTTCTGTCGCAACAGCCGGATGCAACCTTTCGTGCAAGTTCTGCCAGAACTGGCAGCTGTCGCAATCGAACCCGGAAGACCTGGACGCCGTGCAGATAACCCCGGCCGATCTCTCGCAGAAGGCGCGGCAGTCCGGTTCACGAGTCATCGCCTACACCTACAACGAGCCGACGGTGCAGTTCGAATACATTATAGACGCATCAGCCGTTGCGCGCGCAAAGGGCATCAGATCCATCATCATATCAAACGGCTACATCCGGCCTGCGGCGGGGAAGATGCTGGCGCAGAATCTCGACGCCGTCAAGATCGACCTCAAGGCCTTTACGGAGAAGTTCTACAGCGACATCTGCGGCGGCAGACTCACCGCGGTACAGGAAAACCTTGTGTCCATTCACGGTCTGGGGAAATGGATCGAGCTCGTGGTGCTGGTGATTCCGTCGCTCAATGATTCGCAGGCGGAAATCAGGAAAATGACCGCCTGGGTGCGCACAAACCTTTCGGGAAACGTGCCCATGCATTTCACCCGGTTCCACCCCATGTACAGGATCCAGAACCTGCCGCCCACACCGGTGTCAACGCTTGAGCGGTGTCGGACGATCGCGAAGGATGAAGGGATCAGGTATCCATACGTGGGGAACGTGCCCGGCCACCAGTGGGAAAACACCTTCTGCCACGGTTGCGGTGCGATGATCATCCGGCGGAGCGGTTACTTCCACGTGGTGAACAGCATCAAAAATGGAGCATGCCCCTCCTGCGGCGTCAGGATACCCGGAGTGTGGGCGTGAATGGCGGCAGGAGGCGCGGACTTCTCGCCATCGCTTTCTTCATGGGGCTGGCGGCCGCCCTCGTCCAGGTTCTTCTCATCCGGGAGATTTTATCGCTCTGCCGCGGCAACGAGCTCGTCATCGGTGTGATTTTTTCCTCCTGGTTTTTGGGTATTTTTATGGGGGCGCGATTCAACCCCACCGCGGCTGATGCAGATCTTCAGCGGCGCGTGTTGTTTTCGACTGCGCTCCTGCCGGTGCTGATGGCCGTTTCAGTGTACGGCGCCCACGCGGTGCAGATAATTTTTCCCCGAACCGTCGGGACCTTTTATTCCATCTCCGTTGAATTGCTCCTCGCCCTGTTCCTCACCCTGCCGGCGAGCTTTTTCGTTGGGTTCTTTTTCCCGCCCCTGGTGGCGCTGGTATCAGGCGAGATGAAAGAGCGCTCCGGCGGGACGGTGTTTTATGTCGAGTCGATGGGCTCCTTCGCGGGTGGAATCGCCTTTTCGTTTGTGCTGGTCGAGATCGCCAATCCTTGTGCCATAGCCTGCGGGCTGTTGTGCGCATCTTTCGTCATCATCGGTGCTCTTGTGAATAAAAAGCTTATTCCGCTGGCCCTTGTCCCGCTCTCGCTTATTTTCTTTTCCGGTTCTATCGAAGATCAGATTTTCACCCGGGTGTGGAACCGGACGCATGCGGGGAAGCTGGTGCATTACCAGCGGACAAAGTATCAGACCGTGGCGGTGGAGTCTTACGGAGATACGGTGAGCGTGTACGGCGACGGCATACTCATGTACACCCTCCCGGACCGGTTCGAGGCGCGCGGACTCTTCCATCTGATAAACGCGCTCCGCCGGGACCGCGGGACGATGATTCTCATGGGATCGGGTCCCGGATCACTCCTGCACAACCTGATCAGCGCCGGCATCGGGCATATCAGATATTTCGAGCCTGATCCGGAGCTGTGGGACGCGGTATACCCTTTCAGAGCACGGCTCTACCCGGGGGTTGAAGGCGAACGCCTCTCGGTGTATCGAGAGGACCTCCGGCATTTTCTGTCACGCAGCCGTGAGCGTTTTGACATGATCGTGAGCATTCCGCCGGCGCCCGAGAACATCATGCTCAACCGGTTCTATACCCGTGAATTCTATTCCCTCTGCAAGAGGCATCTCTCCGAACAGGGCATATTTGTTACATCGCTGCATGGTTACAGCAACTACCTGTCGGAGGACCTGCGCGATTTCATCGCCTCGATTTACCGCTCTTTCGCCGCCGAGTTCCCGGAGCACCTGAAGACCTCCGGCGAGACCATGTACCTCATCGGCTCGGCGGCGAAGGGCGCGCTGCCGCGCGATGTGGACGAACTTATCAACCGGTACAAGGCGGGGTTGCCGCTGCGCGCCGGTCGTCTCGAAAAGGAGATCACCCAGAATTATTCTCCCGATGAGCTGAGGATGTTCTTCGAGTTGACGCAGATCCGATACTTTGACCGGTCCATGGCTTCAGCCGTGAAAAAGGTCGACGGTAACCGCGATCTGAAGCCAGGGGCCTACTGGAAGAGTATCGTTCTTACGGCCTTCCGGGAGCAATCGCTCCTGTATGCGCTGATACGGGGTTTTCTGTTTCTTCCCGCCCTGATCCTCGTGGTGAGCGTAATCGTGTTTGGGGACGTCCGGCGGAGGTACGGTCCCCGCTATATGGCGGCCGGTACGGTGATATACTGCACGGGCCTTGTCAGCATTTCCGCCGTGCTCGTCATGATTCTGCTGTATCAGAATTCTCACGGCATTGTTTATTACCGGATATCGCTCATCAACGCGCTCTTTATGCTGGGGTTGACGGTGGGAAGCCTGACGGCAAACCGCACCAGGATCAGACTTCCGCTGATCCTGGCCGGGTTAGCCCTGTCACTCGGCCTCGTCCTGGTCCAGACCGTATTGAACATCGACGTCCTGTTTTGGGCGCTCATCATCCTGTTTTCTTTCCTCTGCGGGGCCGTGTTTCCAGCTCTTTTCGCCGCCGCCGGCAGCGAGTCGTACATGGCTTCGGCGTCAGTGCTGGATTCAATGGATCACTTCGGCTCTATCGCCGGTTCGCTCCTCACGGTGATGGTATTTCTCCCTGTTTTCGGTATCCAGGGTACCCTTATTGTTGATATATTGATTGTGCTGCTGGCCGGTGCTGTGGGATTTCTTAAGTTCGAGTCGTCATAAACAGAATCTATTGCATCCGTATTTCCCTGCCTGAATATCTGACAATGCAGCCCCCCCCCGGAGGTGACGTTGATTTGGTAGATTCCATTTCGTAAGGGAAATCCTTATTTTGATAAATGGAAACTTCTAAGAACCGTTTTAGGATGTTTTCTATTGGGCACTTTTAATGTAAAAACTGCTTTTTTTCTTTGTATTAAAAATGATAAAGCAGTTTTTGAATGTGCCCATAACTAAGTTGACTTTATTAGCGGTTGATTGTTTTATGTATAAAATTGACAATTATATTTTAATCCGATGATGATCAGGGCGCGAGCGATTATAATTATCTGTATCATTTCCTCTCTGTTTTTTCAGGATGGCCTCTTATCGA
>MIBH01000078.1:63519-63664 GCA_001829455.1 Spirochaetes bacterium RBG_13_51_14 | reverse complement strand
CGAAAAAATACTTTTTGCGGAAGCTCACCCTGTCGGGGCGGAGCAGCGGTGACATCGGCGTAACAGCCGTTCCTGAAGGTCCTGTAAGCGGGTTGACCTGTATCGGCGACAGCCTGGTATTCGCCGCCCAGGCTGGAGACGAGTC
>MIBH01000078.1:62300-63371 GCA_001829455.1 Spirochaetes bacterium RBG_13_51_14 | reverse complement strand
ATCAATCCTTACGAGGGGTTGAAGAAAAAGCTATGCTTCGTGAACGCGGTGCCTGTCGCGCTCGCCGGCGATGGAAGGCGGATCTACCTCATGGAAAAGCGGCAATCCGGCGCCGTCGTCTATCCCGTGGCTTTTCAGATGGACGGAAACAGGGTGCTCGCCGATCCCCTGATACAGAGTATCGAGGTCACCTATCCGGTGACGGCATTGAACTCGAACCCTTATCGCGCCGATCTATGGATCCCGTATCCTGTCAACCGTCCCTATCAGAACGTGCGCCGTATCGACATTGAACCGAAGCCGATTGACATCACGGCAGATCGCTTCGGGAACAGGTGGGCACAAATCCGGTGGAACCGCGCTGCTGGAACAGTGAACGCTGTCATGAAATTCGATATCATCACCGCAGCTGTGGCGTGCACGCTTGATGAATATTCCATGCAGAACGCCGCAGACATGCCGGCGGTAGTCCGGTCGGCCTCGCTCGGTGAAACGTCCGTATTCGATATATCGAACTACGTGATAAAATCGCACTCGTCCCGGCTTGAAATGAACGGCACATGGCTCGACCGGATCCGCGCGGTGGTGGATTACGTGAACGGCGCCATCAGGTTCAGCGCTGCTGACGACCGATGGGGGAAAGCGAGCGAATATCTGTTCCGGGGGAGGGGTGACGCCTACGGACAGACCGCTGGTTTTGCGGCCCTGGCCCGGAATCTGGGCATTCCCGCACGCGCCGCCGGCGCTCTTGTTCTTGGCGAGTCTTTCAAGAAACAGGATTGCGAGACCGTATGGAACCAGGTCTATCTTCCGGGAGCGGGATGGATCGATTTCGGCATCGGCAGGGAGTACGGCCGCGCCGGCGACTATTTCGCCTGCCGCCCCAACCGGTTATTCGTCACCTTTGAGGGTGATTTTGATGAGGTCGACTACAAGAATGTCTTCACTGACAAGGAGTGGAACGGCGCGCTCAGGTGGTCAAGCATTGACGAGCGGAGACAAGCGGAGGTGGTTATGGGGCCGATACAGGTCAAGGCTCGGGATTTAAAGGAATGATGGCACCGATTGCAT
>MIBH01000078.1:46129-62232 GCA_001829455.1 Spirochaetes bacterium RBG_13_51_14 | reverse complement strand
ACCGAATTCGAGCAGATGGCCCTTCTTAAAAACTGGGTGTATCTCAATATCCCCTATGGGCTGAATTACAACGACACCGAACTGCGTGACGCGGTGAAGATTATCATACGGGCCCGGAAGGGAGATTCTTTTATCTGCACCAACCTGTCAGCGGTTTTTCTGGAGTGTGCCGTGAGCCTCGGGTGGACATCACGGCACGTATTTTTACGGAAGCCGACCAGGGAGGAGCACGCGGGTAATGATATCTGGTCCAATCAGTATCGAAAATGGATTTTCATTGACCCCACCTGGAATATTCATATCGAGCGCTCCGGAGTCCCGCTTTCAATACCTGAAATCAGGCGGGAGTGGATCAGGAACAGGGGGAAGAGTCTCGTGTACGTGTTCGGGGCGGGATCAAACATGCGGCGGCACCCTGCGCGCGAGCTACCCGTGATACGGGATGACAGCAGGGTCTGGTCCCTCATACCCATCGACCGAAGCTGGCTGAGATATATGTACGAGATCGCGGTGGTGGGGCGCAACGATTTCTTTTCCTGTCCCGGCGGCAACGGGTCGAATTTGTGGGACTCACTGTACCTTATCCGGGACCGTGTTAACCGGAAGGATAGGACCTGGCCCTTTCTGGGGACCGGTAAACCGGCTACCCTTAAAGCCCTTTTTCATGACCTCAACCGGATTGATATAAAAATACCGCATTATAAAAAGGGTTTTCACGCGGGGCCGATAGGGGTCAGACTCAACGCGTTCGGCGATCACAATTATACCCCCAATTTTATGGAGTATCTGGTCAAAATAAATAATGAGGACTGGAAAGTGGTAAGCGACCGCTTTCGTTGGGATCTGACGCCGGGAATAAATATCATTCGGGCGCGTATCATGAACCGCTTCGGTGTCGTTGGACCGGTATTCGTGAAGCGTATAGTAGTACCCGGCAAGAAGAAAAAAGGATAATGATATCCATGGCACATTATAAAAATAAAGGAATACGTATGAAGAACACGATCTCCGCAGCGCATTTGATTCTGATACCGCTTGCCACTGTGTCACTGGCGCTGGTCTCATGCGCGGATGGCAGATATCCGAGCGAGTCGAACATACGCCAGCGGTACAAGAACATCCGGAGTTTGAACGACACGGCGGCCTTCCTTGCAGGGACGGAAGTCAATACTGCATCGCCCCTGCGCCCCCTGGTGATGAGCGATCAGTACCGGGCGTACCGCGAGAGCATCGGCGCGCTCTGGGATCAGTTCCGGAACGGCAACCTGGCCGATATTGAAAAGTGGAGGCGGAGTCACCTCCGGGACGGAGAAGCGGCCACCGTCATGTATCCCTTCAGCGGTCCCGACATACTGAACGCGCTGGCCTTTTTTCCCGACGCGGAAGAGTTCGTCATGATCGGGCTTGAAACTCCCGGCACCGCTCCCGACCCCCTCAGCTTTCAGGGACAGGCCGTGTACGCTGAACTCTGGCGGATCAGGACGGCCCTGCGGACGATCCTGCGCCTCAATCTCTTCCGCACCCAGGAGATGCATGTCGACCTCAGGCCGGAATCGTTCGGCAGCGTAACCGGGATCATGATGTTTTTTCTCGCCCGCTACGGCTACGAAATCCTGGATGTACGGCGGGTGTATATCGACACCGCCGGAGATGTCGCGGAATGGATTCCGCGACAGGGCGACAGGGATTCGGAGGGCGTGGAATTTGTCTTCAGAAAGGGCGCCGGAGCTCCTCTTCAGACGGCGCGGTTTTTCAGCATTGATCTCTCGGACGCATCGCTGTCGCTGCGGCGCGGTTTCGCCTCCTTCCTGGCCTCAAGGAACAGGTTCATAACCTTTATCAAATCGGCTTCGTACCTCCTGAGCTACGACAACTTCAAAATTTCACGATCATACCTCCTTGCCTGCAGCAGGTGCATCGTTCAGGAAGACAGCGGCATACCGCTGAAATATTTCGCGGAGAATGAATGGAAGATATCCTTCTATGGGGCCTACCGTATTTTACCGATGTTCGCCAGCCGGTTTCAACCGGAGCTTGACGCGGCGATGAGGGAAAAATCGAAAGGTCATATTCCCTTCAGCTTCGGTTACGGTTTCGATCCGAAGAGGTCGAACATCATGATCGCACGGCGGGCCGCGCGGCGATAGCCTCAGGGCCTTCTGAAAACCGGACCGATGCTGCGGCGGAACACTTCCTCCATGATTGCGCGGGCGTCTCTGCCGGTACTGATCCGCGGCTGCGACCAGTCGTGGATGCAGTACGGGATGAGCTCGGTGGCAACGTGCCTTCCCCGGTAGAGGTGGTGACGGGCGATGAGGCCCCGCCGGTGATTCAGGCTCTGCATCTGATCGAAGAGAAAGTTCCCCAGGCCGTATGAGATGAACCTGCCACGGTAAAACTCAAGCCCCATGGGACGGTGCGCGGATGATGAGACCATGATGGTAGCACCCAGGTCCGCAGCCAAGTGGAAGTACCGCGTCTGAATCTCCCGGGGGATCGGACCGTCTTCGTTGCCCCATTGCACGGTCACGATGATGATGTCGGCTTTGCCGGCGGCCTCGCGTATTGATCTGACAAAGGTCTCGAGAGAAAGGCGCGCGGCGCCCGCCCTGTTTTCGGCGGCGAAGGCGGTCTCGGGTCCGGGTTCGTTAAAACCGATAAAGGCGACGGTCGCGTCCTTGACTGCGATGTAGCGCACCTGTTCCGCGTCCTGTTTGTTCCTGCCGCCGCCGAAATACCTCATTCCCGCCCGCTCCAGCATCCCGATGGATTCCATGTTGTACCTGCTGCTGAAGTCGTTGTTGTGATTCCCGGTGAGCTCTATGACGTCAAATCCAGATTCGGACAGGATTTTGAAGAACCGCACGGGTGAGCAGAAGACCATTGGGTTTTTAAGAGGATAGGTGCAGGGCTCAAGAAAGGAGACTTCGTTGGAGGTTGTCGCCAGATCCGCCGGGGTGGTAATTTTCATGGTGTATCTGACCGGCGAGAGAATGTCGCCGGATCTGTCCACCGCCGCGATAAAGGCCCTGGTCATGGCCGTCACGCCGGTCTGCACGATGGTGCTGTGCGCATTCGGATCCCATTTTTCAGCCCCGGCCATGATGAAGGGATACGGGGCTCCGTCCTTCTCAAGATTTCCGTCATCATGAACACGCCCCCAGGGGAGCGTCCCGTCAATGGAGAGGATTTTAAAACAGGGCCTGAGCCCCCGCGCGTCGCTGATGCCCAGGAAGCCCCGGTCCGATATGATTGGATCGTCGTCGAATGACAGGGTTTTGCATTTTAAGTCGGGATAGGTTTTCCGGAGGTTGTCCGCAATCCGCGCATCGGCGAATATTCGCGCCGGCGCGTCCGGCCCGCCGAAACTCCTGAAGCCGGTTGCCGCTCCCGAAAGCATCAGCCCTAGATCCGCGGACGATATCCCGGACAGGGGATTGGTGATATGCACCTGTATAAAGAGCGGCTCAATCGCATGTCGCGCTGCCGGAGAACGGAGCGACGCCGCGACAGCGCAGATGACAGCAGCCGCCAGCATGGCAGCCGGATAGTTTCTTTTTCTTCTTATTTCGGACCTCCGGTCGGGCGCCGTGCGGTTTGCCCTCAGGAGCGCCTTATTTTTTCGTCATGGCGCAACGCTGGCTCGGATGTATGCCGGCGCTCCATCTGTGAATTATCACCGAGCGGCTGTTTCCCTCATGAGCCGCTCCAGCAATGCGCATTTTTCTTCAATGTTAGAACGGTTTATGTACATGCCGAAATCGGTGTCCCCGGTGATCTTCTTGTTGTGTATGGCATCCACCATCATATCGGCCACGAAGGGGTAGTAGTGATTCGGATCATGGAAGTTTTTCATGTAGTTTTTTGATATATCGGTTGGATACATGAAATGATAACATTCTCCGTAAATTTCGACGATTTCCCTGATCCAGTGCAAGTAATCGTCGAGGAGGTTGTATTTGACCATCATCTTTAAAAACTGTTCGATGACGGGTGTTGTAAAAACAATAAATTTACTTGCGGGGTTTTTATCCCGAATATCATCGAGGAACGTATGATAATTTTTATTATATTTAAAATTTTTGAATGAGTACTGATTGGGCGACGTTTCAATGTGCTCCATCAACATTTTCATGTTATATTCCTGCATGTCGCGGCTGAGAATGGTGGTGAGCTTTGTATTGTTCCGATCGTAATAGATATGGCGGCCGTAGAGATAGTTCATGAAGTTTCTTCTGGAAAATTTTAGGGTATCCAGGCTGACGAGTATTTTTACACGGTACAGCCAGCCGTTCGTGTCAGAGAATATCTGCTCGGGGTCGAACGGGGAAGGGCCGAGAGTCGTCGCGAACAGAAAATCGACGCCCATGAAAATATAATCAAAATCGCGGCCGTTACGCTTCCGGGCGTATCTGATGTACGGAAGATATTCCGCCGGCTGGAGTCCGTTGATGGCGTAGTTATAGACTCTGATTCCCTTGAAGGAGTGCTGGTTGATGTTGGTGCTCGTGCTGCTCCCCATGACAAGGCCCTGGTAGTCGAAGTCATGAAAGGTGATGAAGTTGGTTTTCTGCTGCCGTTCGTTGAAGTCATCCTGCTTCTGATTGTACCGGTGTGACAGGGAAAAGCACCAGAGGGGATCCATGTAATAGTTGATCCCCGCGGTTATACCGGGCACGATGAGGGCCAGCAGGCAGGTTGCGACGATCCACTGTTTGTATTGCTTTTCCATCACTTGCTCAAAAGTTTGCGTAGATAAATTCTGATACCTGCGTCAGGTGTATTATCCCGACGCCGAGAAGGAGTCCGACGAACAGGGCCCATCTGAGGCTGGGCCTGAATCGCCCGGTCAATTCCGCCGAATTCTTCGCCAGGAATATAATGATTCCCGACACCGCGATGAGATAAATGAAATAGGACTGCTTTTCGCCCAGATGGACCAGCCAGTTGCCGAATTCTATGCCGAGGGGCTTTAGAAACGCGAGGCCTTTCAGCTTATCCGGCAGCACGAAGCCGTCCAACCCCAGCATGCCGCGATGTACCTTCAGCGCGTCCTTAATGGTTGCCGATCTGAAATAAACGGCGGTAACATTGAAAAAGTTAAAGGTTATGAACCAGGCCAGGAACCTGTTCAGCGTCAGACCTGTTTTTGTCCACAGACGGTGTATTATGAGACAGACTCCATTTAACGCTCCCCAGAGAACAAATCCCCATCCGGCTCCGTGCCAAAAACCACCGATGATGAATGTGATCAAGAGGTTGATATACATTCGCGCCTCGCCTTCCCTGCTTCCTCCCAGGGGGATATACACATAGTCCCGCATGAAGCGCTGGAAGGTTATGTGCCACCGCCGCCACAGCTCCTGTATGTCAGTTGCCTGAAAGGGCGAGTTGAAATTCTGCGGCAGTGCGATGTTGAACATAAGGGCTATTCCCAGGGCGATATCGGTGTATCCGCTGAAGTCGAAATATACCTGAAACGTCCAGGAGAGGGAGACGAACCAGGCCTCGAAGAAATTCAGGACCGGCGCCGTGTCGAAACCGGCGTTTACCCACACGGCGAGATTGTCAGCAAGCACCAATTTCTTAATGAGTCCGATCGCAAGCAACAGCATGCCCCGGGCAATGTTCTCATAATTGATTTTTTTATTATCTGCACGCTTGAACTGCTGGACCATCTCCTCATAGGTGGTGATGGGCCCCTGCAGGATTTTTGGAAAGAAGGAGGCAGAGAGCAAATAATTCAAAAGATCAATATCCTTCATGTTCCCCCGATAGCAATCAACAAGAAAAGAAATCTGGACAAAGGTGTAAAAACTGATTCCCAGGGGCAGCATGATTTTCATGAGGCCGAGGTTTGAATTGGATATTACATTGATGTTCTCTATGAAAAAATTGGTGTACTTGAAGTATCCCAGCATTCCGATGTTAAAGCAAAGGCCGAATGCGAGAATGATTTTTTTTGGCATTCTACCGAGAGGACCGGCCGCGCCGAGTATTGCCTTTCCCAGCACCGCATTAATGACCATGGAAAGCAGCAGGAGGGGGAGGGAGACCGGTTTCCACAGCGTGTAGAAGGCCAGGCTTGCCAACACCAGAAAGATTTTTCCCGCTTTGATAAATCCCCTGTTGTTCAAAAAGAAATAAATGACAAACGCAAGGGGCAGGAAGAGTGAAATGTATTCAAAATAACTAAACATGGGCATCGATAATGGAATCATATCATGCGGCGCGCGTGCAGAAATGCCTGCGGCGACTCCGGACGAGCGCTGTGACTGGTTTGTGACAAATAAAATCTATTATAGAATTACGCAAGTAAAATATTAAAAATGATTGCTAAGAATCAAATACTATTAAAAAAATGCCAGCAGCTCGGGAATGGCCGGCGATGGCGCGTTACCCGTATGCTGGCAGGATTGTATGACATCATCACTTGGATCCGCAGACAGGCACGTCTATTTTGACAATGCGGCAACTTCGTTCCCCAAACCGCGGGCCGTCGTGGACGCCGTGGTTGAATACATGACCAGCGTCGGGGGGAATCCCGGCCGGTCGGGGCACTCACGCTCGGTCGGTGCCGGTGAAGCCGTCTTCGCCGCGCGCGAGGCGGCGGCCGCCCTGTTCGGCGTGACGAACCCCATGCGGGTGATCTTCGGCTCCAACGCAACAGCCGCCCTCAACCTGGCAATCCAGGGCATCCTTCGCGAGGGCGACCACGCCGTGACCACGGCCATTGAGCATAACAGCACCATCAGGCCCCTTATGGAGATGGAGCGCCGCGGCGTCGCCGTAACCGTGGTCTCCTGCCCGGCCGGAATCGTTGACCGTGATGAATTTGAGCGGAGCATCCGCCCTGAAACGAAACTGGCGGTCGTCAACCACGCCTCGAACGCCTTCGGGATACTCCAGCCGATTGCCGAAATCGGGTCGATATGCAAAAGAAGGGGCGTCATCCTGCTGGCGGACTGCGCTCAGACCGCGGGCGTCATTCCCATTGCCATGAAGGATGACCATATCGATCTTCTCGCATTTGCCGGACACAAGGGGCTGTACGGACCGACGGGCACGGGCGGCCTGGCGATATCCGACGGATTCGACCACTCCCTGATCCGGCCCCTCGCGTTCGGCGGCACCGGGAGCAATTCCGACAGTGTCTATCAGCCCGATTTTCTTCCCGACAGGTTTGAGAGCGGTACCGTGAATGCCGCGGGCATCAGCGGTCTCTGCGCCGGAATAAGACATATCGCATCCATTCCGGACGGCATTAGAGGCGTCCAATCACGCAAACGGGAGCTTGTTAATTATTTTATACGCGGAGCTGAAGAGTGCATCAGAGGATTCATGACCTATGCGCCGCCCGGATTGATTGAGACCGGCGTCGTGTCCTTCAATATAGCGGGAATGGAGCCGTCTGATGTCGCGTTTCACCTGGCGGAAAGCCACGGCGTCATGTGCCGTTCCGGGCTTCATTGCGCGCCTCTGGCTCACCGGACCATGGGGACATTTCCGCGCGGCACGGTGCGGTTCAGCTTCGGCATCTTCAACACGAAAGACGAAATTGATTTCGCGATCGGCGTCCTTGATGAGATCAGCAGGGCGTGGCGGGCGCATGAATGATTATTCAGTGATACTCTTTCGCTGGTTTACTATATGAACGGCGGTGCCGATAATATGCACTGGCTACCATAAAAAATAAGGATTATTATGAGCGATAAATGCGACATCAGCAAACTGAATGTCCTGCGCCTCACCGAATCAGTCGCCAGTTCCGGTTGAGCTGCCAAGATAGGTCCGGGCGACCTACGGGAGATTATGCAGAGCATCTCGGTTCCCAGCGACGGGAACGTGATCGTGGGCATGGGCGCCAGCGACGATGCCGGCGTGTACCGCATATCTGAATCGAGCGCGCTCGTTCAGACCGTTGATTTTATTACGCCGATCGTCGATGATCCCTATCTGTATGGAAGGATCGCGGCGTGCAACAGCCTTTCGGACGTGTACGCCATGGGCGGCATTCCGCTCACGGCCCTGAATATCGTATGCTTTCCCATGGGGAAATTCACCCTTGACGTACTGAGCGAAGTCCTGAAGGGAGGGCTCGCGGCCATGGCTGAGGCCGGAGTCCAGCTCCTGGGGGGACACAGCGTGGACGATCCGGAGATGAAGTACGGTCTTGCAGTGACGGGCGTCGTGCATCCGGACCGTGCGGTGCGCAACGACGCTATCCGGCACGGGGACGCCATTGTTCTTACCAAGCCGCTGGGCACCGGTGTCATCGCCACTGCGCTGAAGGCCGGGACCATTGACGAAGCGGTCATGACGCCCTTTGTCCGATCCATGTCGACGCTCAACCGGACGGCATCGGAGCGCATGCTTCGCCACGGCGTTCACGCCTGCACGGACGTGACCGGCTTCGGCTGTATCGGCCATCTCCGGGAGATGCTGGGCGGGAACAGCATGGAAATCATCATCGATTCAAAAAGCGTACCGCTCCTCCCGGGCGCCCGAAACGCGGCTGCCGGCGGGTTCGTCCCCGGCGGCATGTACAAGAACCGGGACTTCGTGGGAGGCCTCTGCAGCCCTGATAAAGCCGTTTCTCAGGATTTGCTGGACATTCTTTTCGATCCGCAGACCTCGGGCGGCCTCCTCATCGCCCTGGCCGAAGACGCGGCCGGAGGGCTCGTATCAGACCTGCGGGCAAGCGGCATCACCGATGCGGCCATTATCGGCCGGGTGAACAATTGCAAGGAACAGAGGATTACCATCAAATGACACTTGAATCAATAATCAGGGAATATGGCTATCTAGCCGTATTTGTGGGCACCTTTCTGGAAGGGGAGACTATTCTCGTTGTAGCCGGTTTTGCCGCTTACGAGGCATATCTGGAGCTTCCCCAGGTAATAATCGCCGCCTTTTTGGGAAGCCTATTCGGGGATCAGCTCTATTTTTTTCTGGGGCGCTATAAAGGCCATTCACTCCTGAAAAGATATAAAAGCTGGGAGCCCCGTGTCGCGCAGTTCAGGCAGATCATGGATCGCCACAATACCTGGTTTATACTTATCTTCAGATTTTTATATGGCCTGCGGAATATCGCCCCCTTCGCGATAGGGCTGAGCACGGTGCCGGTAAGAAAATTTATCATACTGAATATCATCAGCGCAGCAGTATGGGCGATAACGCTCGGCGTGCTCGGCTATTTCTTCGGGCAGGTCATGGAGGCCGTGCTGGATGATATCAGACGGTATGAACTTATAATAATGGCTGGCCTGTTCCTGGTGGCAATGTTGATATTTATCATAAGGCGCTATAGGAGCCGGAAAGCACATTGATCGGGCAGGCGAGCGGTCGGCCGTGTCAAATAGAGCGCGTTGGGGGGTGATCTGCTATGACCCTTGAATGGGCGGTGATGGAAATACACGAGATACTGGCTTCAAAAAAAAGTATTGATTTATAACAATCCCTGTGATACCTGCTTGCTGTGCCGGAATACACCGATAGGAATATGGTATGAACGCTCAATGTACGCTCGGACGCCGCATAGCATGTATCATCGCGCTGATACTGCTGTACGCCGCTGTGGTACTGTCCGCGCCGGTAACCATCGATGAGACAAAGTACCACGTTACCATTCTCAGGGAAGGACAATGCGAGATCCTGTACGAGATAACCTTTACCGAGCTTGAATCTCGCGACCGGATACGGACGATCGGTCAGTTCATCGAACCGATGAAATTTATTGAAAGCTACGGAACGCACCGGGGTAAACGATTCGGCGTAGACATGCAGTCGATCGGAAACGGGTACTATTCCGCGGTTTTTGATATCACGACGAAAACCAACGAGAAGTACATCGTCAGCATGCGGTACCTGGTGGAAAGGCCCGTCCTGGACAGGACGGAATTCAACAATATCACGTACGGCAAATTATGGTGGTCGCCCATACAATGGAGTCTGCCGATCGGCAGACAGACCGTTGAGATGGTCCTCCCCATCGAGATTGCGGCGCGGTACAACCGGCCCGAGCTGATCACCAACCAGGTGCTGGGACCCACGGGCCTCCTGGAGGACGGCGATACAAAGAAGGCATACCAGCGGTGGATATATTATCCCACTCCCTGGAAGGGTAAGAACTATCTCTCCCTGCACGCAGAAAAGAACAACCTGTCTCCCAACGAGAAGAACACCTTCAACCTGTATGTTCCGGCGCGATATCTGAATATCGGGGCTCAGGGCGGGGACTACACGCTTGATGCGGTCAAGGCCGGGGACCTGCTCGATGAAGGAGATTATTCCATCGAGGAGGCGAACGCGCTGATCACCGTCAGCTTCATGCCGGGCAACAACCAGGAAATCGACGAGATCTCAACGGTTGACTTGCTAATCAAGGAAAAGGGAAAGCGGAATATATTCAGAGAGCTTTTACGGCAGTCGCCGGGAGAGGTGTATTCCGGCTGGAACGAGGGGCTCACGGTCGCTATAAGTGGCGATGGAGTTCCGGCCAAGATACGCATCAGCGTTTCAGGCGATGGGCGACTCAACCGGGGCGTTTACGACCTGATCATCGGGAAAAAAACCGAGAAGGGTGACAGGGTCCGCGTTACCCTGTTACTAAAGAGGCACATCATGCTCGACGTGACGCCGCATCTCTCTGAGGGCCGTTTCCGGGGCGAATACCGGTGGCCCCCGCTCTTGCTCTCACAGGCGCCCCGGGAAGTGAACCTCGTCGTATCAGCGCAGATTCAGGAAAAGATAGCAGTCACGTCGGCCGTTGACGCCAGCACTCTGCCGGTGAAGGTGGCCGCGGAATCGAAGAAATATTATCCCCATTGGAACATCCGGCTCAAACAGGAGAACGCAGGCAATTACTATTACCAGGGTGCCGTTAAAGTAAACTATCCATATCTGTATTTGTCGTCAAATACGCAGAACATCAAAAAAAGGATGATACCGCCGGTTTCACTGACTATGGATATCGATTCCTCCAACATGAAGCTGACGAACTGGCTCAAACTAAAGACGCTTGTCTGCGACATGGCGCGCCTGTCGCTCTCGTTGCAGCACCTGAGCTTTTTAACGTCGCTTCTGGGATTCCTGCTGATCTGTCTTCTCATGGTGTACTTTTTCAATTTCTTTTACCTTGGAGTGGAGATAGCCGTAGTGGGTCTGCCGATTTACCTGATCGGCAGGGCGGCCGGCGTGGATTTCTTCAGCAAGATATTCCTGCCGAAGGGAAAGAAGAAGTTCAGCTTTACCGCCGGCTACGTTTTCAGCCTCAACAGCGTCATTGTTCCCCTCAGGCTGGCTTATTACCTCTGTTCGGGGGTTGCGTACCTGCTTCTTAAAGCGGCGTCCCTGCATCCGGCGATCAAAACGAGGTTCTTTGAAAGGAAGCCGGAGTATATCGCGCCCGAGATCCAGATCGGGACATTCAAGACCTCGGAGACCGTCGATAATCTTAATCCGGTAGAGACGGCCGTATTTCTCAACAAGCCGTCCAAAGCAGTCAACCTGCTCGTGATGGATCTGTTCAATAGAGGATACATCGACATCCTCAACCGGAACCCCCTTCAGGTGAAAATTCTCAAAAAGGATGTCATCAGGGAGCCGGAGCAAAAATTGTATAAAATCAATGCGGTATACAAGAATACGCTGGAAGCCAATAATCTCGTTACGGTAATGAATGAAGGCATGAAGGGATACATGGTCTTGGCCGATCCCCTCCCGGAGGAGGAGGCGGACATGTTGAAGGAAGGGCCGTATGAACTGGCGTCGCAGACGGGGGCCCGCTTCATGGCGGATGCCTATGAAGTGAGAGATAAGATCCATGCCATTTCCGGTACCGTGACCTCCGGGACCTTCAGGGCCAAGGACGCGGTGAAGCTTGAGACCGAGGTCGTGGACAAGGCTGACGGCCTGAAGCCCTACGAAATGCTCTTCCTCAAGTCCATCGCCCGGGACGGCACCCTCCCCAAACAGCTTGTTCCGATCGTGCTGAAGTCGATTTCCCGCTCGCTCCAGGGCAAGGTGTGGAAGGCCGATATCGACAAAACCGCGCAGGAATACACCAGAAAAATCGACAGGCACTGGGGCGATTTCGAGAAAGAGGGCGATTACACCAAGCAGCGGCGGTATTTCGACACCTATCATCCCTGGATCATCCTCCACGACAGCTTCGAGCGCGGCTCTTCACCGTTTATGGGAAAGGCGATGCGGGATTCCACCGGGGGCGGTACGATGGCTTTCTTTGAAAAAATCACCGATACGGCGGAAACCTACGCGAGCAGCGTTCAGGATTTTGCAGACGGAATCGTCGAGAAGGTCGAGGGATTGTCGGGAAAGATCGTGGACAGGATCGAGAACCTGTTCACGCCGCCCGACCTGAAAGCGGTTGAGCAGGCCGTCGCGCACGCGGCGGAGAACGTATCCACCTTCAGCTACGACGCCTGTCACTCCGCATGCCACTCCGCGTGCCATTCGGCATGCGTGCATTCCGCATGCCACTCTGCATGTCACTCGGCCTGCGTGTGCCATTCGGCGTGCCACTCCGCGTGCCACTCGGCCTGTGTGTCCAGTTTCTAGAGAGGCTGGTATGACGGCAGTTATACAGGACATAGCATCCTTTATCAATTACACACGGGACGTGGTCTTTCTCCGTGAAATCGACCACATTCTCATCATCAGGCCGAATAAAATCCAGCACCTGAACGGCACCGCCTACGAGATGCTGGACGCCCTGTATAACCGGAACCGGCCGCCTGAAGAAATGGTCCTGCGGCTGTCGGAGAAGTATGGAGCATCAAGCGATACCGTCAGGAATGATATGATCGCCTTGCTTTCAAGCATCAATGCCATCATGCGGGAAGAGTATTCGCAGGCTCCGCTTGTTTCGACAATCGAATTCGATCCGAAGAGCATCGCGTTCCCGGTCCTGTCCGAGATCGCGGTCACCTACCGCTGCCAGAACCGGTGCGACTTTTGCTACGCATCGAGCCCGTACCGGGGCGGCGACGTGAAGGAAATGAACCTGGCGGAGATACGGATCGTTATCGACAAGATATTCGGCGAAGCGCAGGTGCCCACGATATCATTCACCGGCGGCGAACCGACGCTCCGCGACGATCTCCCGGCGATGATCCGACACGCGTCCGATATCGGGATGCGGACCAATCTGATCACCAACGGGATCCGCTGCTCCGATGACGCTTTCGTCAGGGAGCTGGCGAAAGCGGGCCTTAAATCGGCCCAGGTGAGCCTGGAATCCCACCGCGCGGACATCCATGACAGCATAACCGGCAATCCCGGCTCGCACGGGAAAACGCTGCAGGGGATCGAACATTTAACAAGGGCCGGCATACACACGCACACCAACACCACGATCTGCCGAAAGAATAAAGACCACCTTGCGGTACTGGCCAGGTTCGTCAAGGACGTCTTTGGCTTTCCGTATCTTTCCATGAATATGATAATAGCGACCGGCACCGCCCGGGACAACGAGGATCTCAGGATCGGCTATTCGGCCATCGGGGACATCATCAATCCGATCATCGATTACTGCGAGGTCCTGGGCATGCGGCTGGTATGGTATTCGCCCACGCCCTACTGCATCTTCAACCCGGTGGACCGCGGCCTGGGGTCCACGTCATGCGCCTGCATATCGGGGCTTCTCTCGGTCAACCCGGCCGGCGAGCTGCTGCCCTGCTCCAGCTACGACCGCGGCGTGGGAAGTCTGCTCACGTCCTCCTTCACGAGCCTGTGGAGTTCCGATCAGGCGCTGTACTGGCGGGAGCGGCGCTACACCCCGCCGGTGTGCCGTGGCTGTGAATATGAGCCGATGTGCGGGGGCGCCTGCCCGCTCTACTGGGAGCACGCGGGGTCCTTTGACGAAATTGAGCGGGTGCGGAATAAAAGGCCGACTCTCCGAAATCTGATTTGGACCGTGGAAAACCGGCTGCGCGTCAAGACAAAAGGAATTCAGGGAACAACTGCGAACAGGGGGTAATCCGAATGGGTAATCTGAAGGGCATGCTCGATTTTTTGAGGAACACGCAGACGCAGCTTGCGACCATACAGGAAAAGCTCGGTACGATCCAGACGTACTTTAATGACAACTTCAACAATGTGAACGAGATCAGGCGGGCCGAGCTTGGATTTCTGCAGGACTCCTTTTTCAAGGACACCGGGCAGTTTCCCGACGAGATACCAGCCCGGTATAAAAAAAAGCTGAAAGAAGAAGAAACAGCCTTTGAAAAAAACCTCCGCAATCTTGAGCAGAAGCGGGCGGATCTGGAAAAGCAGCTGATCGCGGCCGATAACGAGCGGCTCACGTACTTCAAGCGTCTCAAGGACAGGAATACCGAGCTGGACAGGCGCGAAGAGAATCTCAAGGCGCGGGTTGCCGCCCTTGAGGGGGAGATAGGTTCCTACAACAAAACCATAGACGAGCTCGATACCGGTCTCGGATTCATAACCAACCTCTTCAGAATGAGAAAGATACAAAAGCAAAAAGAGGTTCTCCTGGACAAGCGGAGCACCCTCGCTATGGAGATAGACAGCATCCGGACCCAGTGGGAGGAGGTCACGAAGAAATACCGCGGTGAGGAGCGGGAGATAATGGAGAAGTGGAACAGGGCGCAGACCGAGCTCTCCATCGCCACGGAGAAGATCGATAACCTCAAAGTGAATCGTGCGGATATCATCAAAAGGGCCGCCTTCGTGAGCGCGCTGGGCGAGCTCAAAGGGAACGAAATCTTCATCGCGCAGTCCTCCGCGGCCGCGCAGCCGACATCCTGCCCGCGGTGCAAATCGGATAACAGTGCGAACAGGTTTTTCTGTTACTACTGCGGCGCTCGCTTCAAACAGGACCGGCCCGACGTGCTGGGAAGCCTGGGCGAGGTCGGTGAGCTGAACAGTGTCCACGCGAACTTGATGAAGGGCATCACGGGGTCCGTTTCAATCCTGGCGCTCATCAAGGGCATCAGCACGGGCGTCGCGGAGTTCACCAAGAGCGTGGAATCGGTCAAGTCGTCCGAGGACCGGTACCCGCTGCCGAAGCTAGCGATCAACGTGCCCGATTTCACCAGGAAGATGGCCGAAAAGATTACTGAGCTGAATCCGAAGATCGACGTGAAGTTTTTCAACCTTCACCCGCTGGAGTTTTCTACATCGTTTGCCGAATACACCGACAAGGTGTTCACCGACGCGAATATCGAGAAGTTTTTTACCGGCATGGGTGACGAATTGAACAGAACGACCAAGGAGCAGTGGAAATGACACTACAGGTTATTTTAGGAGCGTTAGTATCCGTCATCGGCGTCCTGTCGGCCGGGCTGGGGCTTCTGTTCATCATCGCGTCGCACGGCATCGGTTCCCGCCTCGCAGCGGGCGCGGTCATGGGAGGAGGGGGGCTCGTTGTTATTATTGTCGGCGTCATCATGTTCCGGAAAGGATTGCGTTTCAGCCCGGAGGGCATCCGGAAGGAGCTCCTGCGCCAGGCGAAGATGAATAACGGCGAACTGACCGAGGAGGTCATCACCGGCGCGCTCGGGAAATCGGACGCGGTGAACTTCCAACTCGCTGACCTGGTGAAGCGGGGTGTGGCCGAAGAGAGGATCAGGGACAACCGGCGGGTGTATGTCTTTGAGAGCTTCCAGGTGAAGCTCGTGCTTAAAAAATGTCCCTACTGCGGCAACGATTACCCTGTGCGGGACGATATCGAACGATGCCCTTCGTGCGGTGGCGATCTTACAATGCACCGGACCGCGCTGGCCAAAGGAGAAGCGACCTACTCCATGGACGAGGATGATGATTCCGGCGTGAGCTGAGAGCCGGGAACCGGTATGCCTAATCTCATCATGCCGAAATAAAACTGAGAAAGCAGCGGTGATGAAAATAAAATTAACAATAATACCCTTCATGCTGTTCGCGATGGTACGACTCGCCGCAAGGGAAGCGAGCACGGCCCCCCAATTGAGGTTCCTGTATACTCCGGGCGAAAAATACCGGATCGTCACTGAAGTCAGCGAGAACATTTACATCAACGGGGATCACTCACACGCTTCCAGCATACTGAACAAGATCTCCGTGGACACCGAAGAAACAAAGGG
>MIBH01000078.1:23796-45944 GCA_001829455.1 Spirochaetes bacterium RBG_13_51_14 | reverse complement strand
ACGCGGTCGCCGACGAGCTGAATAAGCGAATCAAGAAGGACAACATCGCCGATACGTCAGTCAAGAAAGATAAAGACGGCGTCACTATCGTGCTGGAAAACGTTCAATTTCCCCCCAATTCACCGGAACTGATCGACGCGGAAAAACAAAAACTGAAGCGCATCGCCGCCATTTTGAAACAATTTCCTGACCGGGATTTTCTGATTACAGGCCATACCGCGCGGGTGGGTGACGAAAAGACCTCTCAGACGCTGTCGGAACAGCGCGCGCAGGCAGTGGGGGACTTCCTCATTAAAAACGGTGCGTGTACGAAAACGCGCGTCGTCACGCGGGGGAAGGGGTCCCGGGAGCCGGCCGCCGGCAACGACATGGAAGAGGGAAGGAAGCGCAACCGGCGGGTCGAGATAACTATTCTTGAGAATTAAGATGCGCTGAATAGCAATTTACAGGGAGCACGATCGTGAAACAGCCGGTCATCAGAAAAAAAAACATTCTCTTCAACAGGTTCGTCAAGCTCATTGAAGAGAATTATGAGTCGCTCACTCAAATTTTCATGAACGACCTCCTCCGCCATCCGGAAACAACCGCGTACCGCGGGATTGACCGGGACCTGATCTACCAGTCCAGCGCATACATATTCAAGGATCTTTCCAAGTGGATATCGCGCGAATTTTCCAAGGAGAAGATCGAGGAACGGTATGCCAAAATCGGCAGGGACCGCTTCGAGATGGGGATTCCCGTTCATCAGGTCATCAAGGGATTGATTCTGCAGCGACGGCACATATGGCTATTCGTCATGGACAAAATGTATGACGACAAGACCGACTATATGGAGGCGCTGGAGGTGAACAACCGGGTAACCCTCTATTTCGACCGCGCTATGCTTTCCGCGCTCAAAGGCTACAATGAAATGATAAACAGGCAGTTGCGGTAGGCGCGTCGGTCCTCCCCCGGAGGACCGGAAGGGTCGCCCATCGAGTATTGTAATATAACCATGGATGCAGGTAACGATACCAATCTCGCGGCAAAGCTGGAGCTCCTGAGAGGAGTCAGCTTCTTCGCCGCCCTGAGGGAGCAGGGGCTCATCGTGGTGGCGCAGAACAGCGAATTTTATACCTTCAGTAAGGGAGAGGCCATCTTCAGCGAGGGGGGCTGCGGAGACCGGCTCTACACCATCAGGGAAGGGGAGGTCCTCATTACCAAGAAGCGGGAGGACGGCGAGACCGTGAACCTCGCCCAGTTCATCCGGGGCGAAAGCTTCGGTGAAATGGACCTGCTCGAGAACAGGGCCCTGACCGCTTCCGCCACGGCGGAGACGGACGTGACCCTGCTCGTCTTTCCCGCGCGCGGCACTCGGTTTGAGGATGTCTTGAGCCGGCACCCTGGGATATCGGCGCAGATTCTGCACGAGCTTCTGGCCGTTATCGCTGGCAGGATACGGAACACCAACCGGCTCATTTCAGAGAAGTCACAGTGGGTGCGGGATCTCAAACGGCAGCTCTATTACGACAAGTTGACCGGTCTGCTGAATAGAGCGTTTATCAATGAAGAGTTCCCGGCTCAGCTGGCCGATTACGGCCCGACGACGGCCATGATAATGATAAAGCCGGATAATTTCAAGGCGATCAATGACGCCTACGGCCACGATGCGGGCGATATGGCTCTGCGGCTCATCGCCTTCAGCATCAGATCGCAGCTCAGACAGCAGGATATCGCGGTCAGGTACCGGGGTGACGAATTCGCGGTCGTATTCCCCGGGACGGACCTCGATACGGCTCTCGTCTTCGCCGAGCAGATGAGGGTCCTGATCAGGCGGCTCTCGTTTGACCACATAACGGGCGGTGCGGCTTTCACGGTGACGGCGAGCATCGGCGCCGCCGCGTATCCCGGTCATGCGCGGAGCGCGGGGGACCTCGTCGGCATCTGCTTTGACAGGATGTTCGCGGCCCGGGAGAGCGGCGGCGACCGCGTCGTGAGCGTTGACTTATAATGGAACAGGCATCGGACGGTATGGAAAATTCGATCAAGTTCTTAAGCACCATTGAAATATTCTCGCTCCTCTCCCCTGAAGAGATAGACAGGATACGGGACCTCTTGAAAACAAACGAGATCAACGAGGGCGAGGTTCTGTTCCGCGAGGGCGACGTGGGGAATGAGCTTTTTATTGTGAGAAGCGGCGTCGTGGCCAGCTCGATACAGCTCCCCGACGGCGGTGAACGGCAGGTCGCTCTGTTCAGCCAGGGCGATTTCTTCGGCGAGATGTCCATCTTCGAGAACGCCCCGCGCTCGGCCACCTGCTACTGCAAGGAGAAGAGCGTCCTGCTGAGCCTCCACGAGAAGGATTTTTACCGGATGATCGAGAACGACCCCGACATAGCCACCAAGATCATGTACCGGATGATGAACATCACGACCCAGCGACTGCGCGACACGGGCGAGTTCCTCTCAGATATGGTACACTGGGGCGAGGCGGCGCGCCGGCGGGCCATCACGGACGAGCTCACCGGCGCGTATAACCGGCGCTTCCTGGACGACGCGATCGCGAGCCAGTTTGAGCTGGCGAAGAACAGCGGCAGGCCCCTGTCGATAATCATGGTGGACCTCGATTACTTCCGTGACATCAACACCGCATACGGCAACGATGCCGGAGACCGCTGCATCATCGAGGTCGTGCGGGTGTTCAATCGCTGCCTGCGCGAATCGGACCTTCTGGCCCGGTTTGGCGGCGACGAGTTCACGGTTCTCATGCCGGAGACCCTGAGCGAGACGGCGCGGGCCGTGGCCGAGCGGGTGCGGCGCGAGGTGGAATCCCTGGACATCCTCGTAAGCTTCGGGGGCGCGATACGCAACTTTACTCTGTCATTCGGCGTCGCCGCGTTCCCGGAGCACGCGGATGACCTGAAGACTCTCAAGGAGACGGCCGATCAGGCGATGTACCGCGCCAAAGAGTGCGGGCGGAACCGGGTCGTGTGCGCGGGCTCGTAACGTGCCGTGAAGGAGCCGGACGGGATGAACAAACAGCCGATCGAAACCATACATCAGAAAAACACGATCATTGATAACATTATCAATGCCATGCACGTGAAGCAGCATTTCCTGATTCTGGGACACAAGAACCCGGACGAGGACTGCATCGCGTCCATGGTCGCGTTCGCTCTTCTCGTCGGAAAGTTCGCCAAGACGCCGCACCTGTACCTGAGCGAAATCATGCACGAGCATTTCCAGTACCTGCTCAACATCTGCATCCATAATTCGGTCCGGTGTTCCGGCCCCCATGATACGTTCAGGGACGCCATAGACGCCATCGTCGTCTGCGATACACCGAAGCGGTCGATGATCGACGCCAGCCCACTGATCGAGTCGATGCTGGACGACCCGGGCATACTCAAGATCGAGATCGATCACCACCTGGGCGCCGACAGCCAGTACATCGGCGACGCGGGATTCCGTCTGGTGACCGAGGCAACCTCCTCCAGCGAGCTGGTGGGGCTCCTGGCCCTTAAGCTGGGGAAGCGGAAGGATATCCTCAAGCAGTACAACATCCAGAATCCCCTATCGAGGAACGTGGTGCTGTCCGTGCTGACGGGCATCGTGGGCGACACCAGCATGGGGCAGTACATCAAATCGAAGCGGCAGAAGCGGTATTACGATATTTTCAGCAATCTCTACAACGCCTTGCTGGTCCGGGAGACGACGAAGGAGACCAACTTCATGAACAAGGACGAGGTCTTCCACGAGATCCAGCGTCTGTCGGCGAGCGAGGAGCGGTGCTTCCGGTACATCGACTCGAAGAAAAAATTCTCACGGTCGATCGGCTACGTGGTGCTCAACAAGAAGGACATGGATTACCTGTCCGGGGTGTTCGACAACGATACCATCGTATCCGTAACTCGCTCCATCGCCGATCATCTCGCCGAGGAGAGCAACCGCCTGGGGCTCGTGGCGTACGACGATTCGAACAATTCCAACCTGGTCCAGTTCCGGCTGCGGCGCGGGCAGGGGTACAAGTCGTTCGACCTGCGCACGGTTCTTGATATTTTTTCCATAGAGGAAGGCGGCGGCCACGAGGGCGCCATCGGGTTCAGGATCTCCCGCGACCGGATCGATGATATCGGCCGATTTGCGAAAAAGCTGGTTTCGGGGATTGAAAAAGCGATGCCGTAGCTCCGATGAGGCTCGCACCGGCTTTGATGAAGACAGACGCCCGGGATACCGCGCGAGACAGCACCCCGGGCGAACGATATCACACTGCCTTCTTTTCTGCTTCCGGTTCGAGTTTTTTCAGCGATTCAAGAAAGCGCACCTCTCTCCCCACGACTTTGATGCGGGACCGCTTTTTCCCGTCGCTCTCTTCCCAGCGTTCCTGTCTGAGCGTACCTATCACCATAACCCTTCTCCCCTTGGAGACGCCGTCTGAACAGATATCGGCGAGCTTGTCCCAGGTGTCCACGTCGATGTACGATACCTTGGGCTCGACGTCGTCTTTTGAGTAGTGGTGGACCGCCAGGGAAAACGAGCACAGGCTTTTGCCGGTTTTGGTTTTCTTGAAGACCGAATCGCGGGTCGCGTTCCCCTCGATCGTCGCTGTTACGTAGTTTTGCATACCATAGCTCCTTATGTTGTGATATACCATATACGAACGGGGGCGCTGACGCTTAAAAAAAATTCTGGTTGATATAAAAAAAACAGCATGGATAATGACAACACGACGGGAATGGGGATGCATGAACGAAAGAAAACCGGACCCGAACTCATCGAATATCACCACATCGACTTCGGGTATGAATGCGACCTGCATTTTTTCGAGCCGCGCGAAACCGGGGATGTGATCAACGAATTCATCCGGCAGGCGGTCGCGAAAGGGATGAAAACGATACGGCTGGTCCACGGAAAGGGGAGGTCGGCCAAAAAGCGTCAGGCGTACGACATACTCATGAATCATCCTGACGTGCGGGAATTCCGCAACGACGGGACCAACTGGGGTGCGGCAATTATCACGCTCAAAATGAAAAAATCCGATTAGTTTTCATAATGAGGGATTTTTGATCTTATCGATCACCTTTTTCAGGAGCTCCAGGTATTCCTTCTGGCACCGTATATAATCCTTGACCAGCGGGTTCCGGTCGAGCTCCCGCTGCAGTAAGTCATGCTCCGATGACGGTTGCGTTTCGAACGTACCGCCGGCGTCCGCGACGGCGTTCAATTCCTTGCCAAGCTCAACGAGCTTGGCGTACAGCTCCTGGGCCTTCCGGTCATTCCGCATCAGTTCCCGACAGTCGCGGTATTGCTGGGCCGTGTCATGATTTCTGATTAATGAGGAAAGCTCTTTCGCTTTTTCGATTATGGCGTTGATTTCGTCTTTCATAGGGTCTGGTTCAGGTGCAGCCGGAGGTCACGGCTTCTTTTTTTCCCTATACTCCAGGGCAGAGAGCATCTGTTTGAAGAGCTCGTAGAAATCCTTGAGCTCGTCCTTCTTCCGCAGCGGGCGCAGCGCGGGCTCCCTTCCTTCGATGATGTCCTTCATGAAATTGGACATGACGTGGATGGGCCCGGAAACCCGGTGCGTCCTCCTGATGAGGAAGATGAACAGGAGCGCGCACTCGGCCATGACAATGAAGAGGATCGCGATCAGGAGGAACTTGTTGTACGCGATGATCCGGTTGTTGTAGGCGATGATTGTATCCAGGGTCGCCATATTGGCGTCATGTTTTTCCGAACTTTCCTCTATGGCTTTTTTCAGTGCCTGATCCGACGGTGACGGCGTGGACGAGAGGAGGGAGAATATGCTGTTTTCTATCTTATAGATGTTGTCGATTCTCTCGTTGTTCCAATTCAGCCTGATATTGTTGTATACCACGCTGGCGGTAATGGCGCCGAGGATGACGGCGGTGATAAGGATCACGGTGCCGATGATTGAGAATGCGGTCCGAAGCTGGTATTTTTTGTCTATGACATAGTGCGTTCGTTTCTTCATGAGACACCTCAGATGCCATACGGGGTGGACGGCGGGCCGTCTGCGCCCACCGGCACTCTACAGATGCAGGGTATATCATTAAAGTCAATATATTTTCGTCTTTTGTTACACTGCAAATATCTCGCCGATCAATGCCATTTCAGCCGCCATGGAAAAAAAGAGACGCAGCGGGAAGCCTATAATATTGGTGACCGAGCCGCGGTATCCCGCGATGATCAAATGGCCCTGTTCCTGGAAGGCGTACGCCCCGGCCTTGTCGCGATAGTCGTTTGCGGCGAGGTAGCGCGTGATCTCCTCGGGAACGAGCTTCTTGAACCGCACCTCGGTCGTTTCGTGGCCGGTACGGGTATGATTCACCCGCCCACCGGATGAGACGGCATGGAGCGTAAGGCCGGTGATGACACGATGGGTGCGTCCGCTGAGGAGGGTGATGATCCGGACCGCGTCGTCGAAGTCGGCAGGCTTGCCGATGATCGCCCCGTCCACAGTGACGACGGTATCGGCGGTGATTACGAGGGCCGGAGTGCTCTCGACCGCGCCGGATTCGAGGATGGAGGCGCATTTTTCCCCGGCTATCCGCGTGGCGAACTCCGTCGGGCTCTCCGGCGGCCGGTGCGTCTCATCGACCGACGGCGGAACCACGCAGAAGCTTTCGACCAGGCCGCTCACGATTGATTTTCTGCGCGGTGATGTTGAGCCGAGAATTACGTTCATAGGTCATTTCAACACGACTTTTTCGTTCAGCTTGTACACCCTGGTGATGCTCTTGATTTTTTTCAGCCGGGCGATGATTTCCTTCAGGTGGTCGTTTCCCCTGACCTCGAGGATGAACTTGAACATGGCGATGTCGCTGTTCTCCAAATGGGCCTCGACCTTGATTATGTTCGTCTTGGCGAGGGATATCTCGTCGGCGATGTCTTTGAGGAGATTGGGCCGGTCGATGGCCTCCACCGCGACCTTGACCGGGTAGAAGGTGTCGGATGAGGCTTCCCACATGATGTTGATGAAGCGTTCCTTCTCGTTGTTCAGCCGCTTGAGCGAGGGGCAGTTTCTCCGGTGGACAGTTATGCCCCGGCCGCGGGTGATGAAGCCGACTACGTCGTCGCCGGGGATGGGCTGGCAGCACTGGGAGAGCCTGATGAGCACGTCGGAGGCGCCTTCGATGGTGATGCCGATCTTTCTCTGTTTCGACAGGCCTTTCAGCTTGATCTGCTCATCCTTCGGGATGGATACCGCCGCGGTTTTATCACTGTTCTGACGCTCATCGCTGTCGGCCCTTGTCGCGCTTTCAATCTGTTTGCGCAGCCAAGTGCGGATCTTATACCGGGCGCTGGGCGAGGTTACGAACTTGAGCCACGCTTCGGACGGGTGTCCCTTTTTGCTCGTCATGACCTCCACGATATCGCCGCTCTTGAGCCTCGTCTTCAGCGGGACCATCTGTGAGTTCACTTTCGCGCCCACGGTCGTGTTGCCGATTTCCGTATGGATGGCGTAGGCGAAATCAAGCGGCGTCGCGTTAATGGGAAGTTTGATGATTTTTCCCTTCGGCGTGAACACGAAGATCTCGTTCTCGTAGAGGTCCATTTTCAGGGTCTTCATGAACTCGCGGGTGTCCTTGAGGTCGCTCTGCCACTCGGTGATGTCCTTGAGAAAGGTAAGGTTCTTATAATCGCGCCTGGTGGCTCCGTGGTCCTCCTTGTACAGCCAGTGGGCCGCGATGCCCATCTCGGCGGTGGCGTGCATCTTCTCGGTGCGGATCTGAACCTCGAGCCGGTGCCCCTCCGGTCCTATCACGGTGGTGTGCAGCGACTGGTACATGTTCGATTTCGGAACGGCTATGTAATCCTTGAAGCGCGAAGCGATCGGCGACCAGAGGGTGTGGACCACGCCCAGTATGCCGTAGCAGTCCGTGATATCATGGGTGATGATCCGGATGGCTCTGATGTCGTAAATCTCATCAATTGTTTTTTTCTGTTCCTTGGTTTTTTTGTAGATCGAATAGTAATGTTTTGCCCTGCCGGTGATTTCCGCGCTGATGCCGAGCTCCCTGAGTTGCTTGTCCAGCAGTTTCCTGACGTTTTCAAGGTACGCTTCAAGCTCGGTGTCCCGCTGGGCAATTGCGCTTTTTATTTCATTATAGTCCTCCGGATCGAGCACGTGGAAGGACAGGTCTTCGAGTTCGCTCGAGATTTTCGACATTCCCAGCCGCCGCGCCAGCGGGGCATAGATTTCCATGGTCTCCCTGGCAACGCGGACCTGGTTTTCCGGAGGCTGGAACATGATGGTGCGCATGTTGTGGAGCTTGTCGGCCAGTTTGATGATGATGACGCGGATGTCCTTGATCGTGGCGATGAGCATTTTCCGGAGCGTGGCCGCCTGCGCGGTCGCCTTGGTCATGCTTTTGATGGCGGATATCTTTGTCACTCCGTCCACCAGCTGGGCGATCTCATCGCCGAAGGCTTTCTCGATCATGTCCATTGAGGTCCCGGTGTCTTCAACGGTGTCGTGCAGGAGCGCCGCGGCTATGGTGATGGTGTCGAGCTTGAGGCCGGCGAGAATGATGGCCACTTCGAGGGGATGGACGATATAGGGCTCGCCGGACAGGCGCAGCTGTCCTTCGTGGGCGGCATTGGCGAAAAGATACGCCTTCTGTATCGCCGACAGGTCGGTGCCGGGATTATTCTTCTTGAGGGTGCTGAGCAGTGTGCCGATATCCCTGCTGCGGATTTTTAGTTCGAAATCTATCATACATACGGTTATTCACGGCCGCTACCTTGAGACCTATCATGGCCTGGACGTACCAGTTTTATATTATATCTGATTTCAAGGAATACCGTCAGGTTTCAGCAAAATATAATAAATAAAGCGTGAGCGTCAATACTTAATTGCTCCGGATGAATCGGTACTTAAAATATAAATAAAACATCAAGAAATGTATTTTTTTTTCCGAAAATGATAAAAAAGTATGTAATTTGATGATATTATGAATTCTATCAATCCATTTTTCTCTGCGAGGCTTGAATGACGTACATAAAATAACGGGCAAGAGGGATCAATCAATGCTTTTAAAAAATACCAACGTCGTCCGATGTCTGGCTTTTCTGGTTATAATAACCGGACTTGCCGGCGCGGCGCGTCTTTACTCTCAATACCTGCTCGACGATGAGGAAATCAAGAAGGAGCAGGAGAAGAAGCACGAGCCTGTCGAAGAGAAAAAGGACGCGATCCCCCGCACCATAGCCTATAATATAAAAGCGGCGCGAATTTCCGGCGTATCGGACATCACCTGCGCGATCAAGGTGAGCTTTGATCTGAATCCCGAATACGCGGGCGAATATGTCGTGGCTCGTTCAAGCCAGATGATAGACACAAGGGAGAAGGTGCACGCGTCGCGCGTTATCCAGACCATAAACGCGACATCCAGCAACACCGTCATCGACAAGGATTGCACCCCCGGCATCTACTATTATGTGGCCGTATCCAAGAAGAGCATCCTTGATAATACGATCGAGTTATACCGCGATATGAACTATACCTCCATACCGGTGCAGATCCATTCAGGAGAAGCCCTGTACCGGGTCACCGATATCAAGGCGGTGGAGATCGAAGACTACAAGGTCCGCCTGACCTGGAAACCCGTCGATAAGACCGGGATCCTCTATACCGCATACCGTTCGCGAAGCGTGATCAATTCGCCAAACAGGCTCCGCTCGGCCGAACAGTTAAAGGTCGTCCCTGATGCCGGCGAATATGTCGACGACGGGATCACCGCATCCGGGGTATACTACTATGCGGTCACCGCCAAGGTCCTGGACGGAAGGGAGGACACGCTCCTCATTCCCGATGAAAATTATACATCCGTTGGTGTGACCATCAATATCGCCGGCAAGATAAGGATCGGTTCGATAAACGCCCGCGCGGAAAAGGACGGCGTGGCGGTCACCTGGAGCTATTCGGGCGCGCAGGGCGATACCAATTATCGCCTGTTCAGGTCGGAGAAGCAGCTAACAAACGCCAGCGAGGTCTCCAGCAGGGATATTATTTCCGTGGTTGATCTCGCGAAGAAAAAGTACAAGGACATGAATCCCTTCCCCGCATCATACTATTACGGACTTATACCGAACGCGATAGGCGAGAAGGAGGTCTACCGGCTGATTCCCGGCGTGAATATCACCCGCAAGCCGGTACTATACAGAGGGGAAGAGGAAAAAATAGGGGTCGAACCCGGCGACATAGACCGGATTTTGAAAAGGACCTTCTTCAAGAACAAGTACCGCGAGGCCGTAAAAGAATTGCAGAATCTGATTGGACGTTCCGATAATGAGGAGGAAGTGGCCAAGGCCCGGCTGTTTATCGGCAGGTCCCATATCGAGCTGGGACAGTACCGGAAGGCGCTGGATTTTCTCATTTTAACTGATGTCAGGAAATTTTTCCCGAAACAGGCGGATTTCTGGGAAGAATTCGCCTTGACGCGCATCAGGAATCGTTGAATCCGGCGGCACGTTTAAGGAGAGATCATGAAACAAGGCATAATACTGGGCGCGGTTCTCATTCTGGTCGGCATAGGCCTGTTTGCTTACTATGACCGCTTTATCCGGTACGAGCGGGAAGCCCGTGAACTCCTCACCGAGGGCAAGCTTATTTACGAACGGGGATCCCGCGACGCTATCAATGATTCAATTAATGTCTTTTCCAAGATCATCGCCCGGTATCCCGGCACGCGGGCGGAATTGGAAGCGTACTTCTATATAGCCCAGAGCTATGAAAAGCTGAAACTCAACCGGCTCGCCTATTTGAAATACATCTATATCCTCAAGAACAACGGGAACGCGGACCAGTCGCTGGCCCGGGAGATCAGGGCCCGCGTCGCCCGGCTCAAGGTCATGAAGCGCTTCACGGATGAGGGGATCCATCAGCTTCTGGACCTGCTCAATTACTCCGACAGCCGCGACTTCAGAAGCAGGGTGTACACCGAGCTGGGGCATACCTATCTCCAGATGAAGGAATACGGGAAGTCGAAGCGGATGTTCGATATAGCCCTGACGGAAAGCGGGGACAACGAGGAAGCCATCCTGGGGAAGGCGCGGGCGTACAAGAGGCTCGGGCAGGACGACGCGGCTTACAATTTGTACGAGTATTTCTTTAAGTATTACACCAATTTCAGCCCATACACCGATGACGTGAAAAGAGCGTATATTCATCAGGTCTACCAGAGCGGCCTCGATCGCTACCGAAAGGGGAGCTATAACGAAGCCATTGCCTATTTCAAGAGAATATTACATCAGTTCCCTGAAGATGCCGCAGCGGAGAACAGCCTCTACTGGATCGGCCAGAGCTACTACACCATGCATAAGTATTCGTCGGCAATCAATTATTACGACCGGGTGCTGATGAACGACCACGGCCATAAAGACGAGGACGCCAGGATCAAGAAGGGATATTCCTATTTTCTCATGAAGAAATTCGACCTGGCCGCGCGGGAATTCCAGGTATACCTGAATGGATATCCGAACGGACGCTACAGCGAGACGGCCCGGAAGTGGAAAAGCATGAGTACCCAGGAAATGCTTTATCGGATACAGAATTCAAAGATCCCTGAGACCGATCAGGAGGAGGGCGGCGAGTCCGGGAACAAGAGCGACAGCGACGACCGGGCAATGTCTTCCGATAGGGATACGGACGCCAGGGCGATGACCGGCGACTCCGGAGCCCGGCAGTACGAAGAAGTGGAATATGAGAACGTGGGAGAGCTCTGACCGGGACGTTTACGGTCGTTCTTTCACGATAACGGAAACGGTGATCTCGCGCCGGTCGCGCCAAGCGGTAATCTGGACTGACTTCCCGATATCAGACCTCCCGACGATGCTGACCAGATCGGTATAATCGACGATAGTGGTACCATCGATTCGAATGATGACGTCACTCATACGCAGGCCCGCCCTGTCCGCCGGCCCGTCCTTTTCGACCGAACCGATGAGAGCCCCCTCCGGCTTCAGCAGGCCCCGTTCCTTCGCGAATTCCAGCGTGAGGGGAGATATCTGCACCCCGATGTAGCCCCGTCTGACCTTTCCGTATTTCTTCAGCTGGATGAGCGTGTCCCGGACCGTGTTTATCGGTATGGCGAACCCGATTCCCAGGTTGCCGCCGGTGCTTGAATATATCATCCGGTTGACGCCGATAACCTCCCCGTCGAGATTGATGAGCGGTCCGCCGCTGTTGCCCATGTTTATGGAGGCGTCCGTCTGGATGTGCGAAACACCCGTATCGTTCATCACGTGCCGCCCCGTCGCGCTGATGACACCCGTGGTGATTGTTTTATCAAGGCCGAAGGGGTTGCCGATGGCGACGGCCATGTCGCCGATTTTGACCGTGTCGGAATTCCCGAAATAGACCGGCGTGAATTTACCGCTGTCCGTGATTTTAAGAAGGGCGATATCGGTGAACTGGTCGGAGCTGACCAGTGACGCCGCATAGTCTTTGTTGTTCACCCTGACGGTGACGGCGTCCATGTTGGCCACAACGTGGTGGTTGGTGCAGATATACCCGTCGCTGGAGATGATAAACCCGGTGCCGAGGCCCTTCTTCTTCTGCGTATCCGGCATGTTCGGCCTCCTGCCGAAGAACTCCCTGAAGATGGGATCGTCCCTGAAGGGGTCGTAATACCTGGCCGAGATGGTTTTTTCCGTGCTGATGAAAACGACGCTGTTCTTGTACAGCTCGTAAATCTTTTGAAAGGTTTTCTGCAGCTCATAGACCGGAGAATTCCGGTTGTCATTTTTAAGCGGAGAGTCCCTGCCGGTTTCGTTCAGGAAGGGCTCCGCTTTCGCTGCAGTTACCGAGAAAATCGCGGTTATGCATACCGCGTACAATATCGTTTTAATTTTCATGCACAATCTCCCCTGGAAGAGCTCCATCAGAAATTTTTTCGCGGATTGCCGGCGAAATTCCCCTGATTCCAGTGTTCAGAAGCGGATATCCAGGAAAAGTTACAAGCATTTTTATGTATCATAAGATATATAATATGAATAAAATGGATTTCCATATACAGTCATTCCCGCGAAATGCCGGAATGAAATGTCCAAAACCATTTTATTCTCAGTATAAATAATCGGAAAGTATGGTAAAGCATTCCGGATGTCATGCATGCGGTGCGACATGCCGCCGCAATTATTTCCGTGTGCCGAATTTCCATGGATTTCGATGCTGTCGCGACCGGTTGCCTGAAATAATTATTGACTTATACGCGGGTCGATGTAGTTTGTGTATTCATTACTAATTTGATAGATAAAGTATATAAATAGCCCGCGGATGATGCTCATCCTTGATTGATGAAATGATATTACGGGATCGACCGTTTTACTGCTTGAAAATTTATAGGGAGTATAATTTATAGGCACTGGGCCGGCGTTCTGCGTTACGCTCGCTCACCGGCACTATTTTTTCGCGGGTATGATGAAATAATCAATTCGACAATGTATATTATTGAATTGTTGCTAACCTGATATAATAATTGAATTGTTATCCCCCGCCGCCGCAGACGGTGATGGAAAACGACAATTCTTATTTAGCTATGCAACAAGTTTAATCATGCGGCTTTTTTTCCAGAGCTGTTGATGTATCTCCAATTCTTAACTATCAAACCTTAACGGAGGACTGCAATGAGAAACAAATTGATTTTGGTATTCTTAACCGCGGCCGTGATCGCGTGCTCCCTTCCGGCTTTTTCACAGGAAAAAGAGAAAGCGCCCGCGGAAGCGGAAAAGAAAGATGAAAAAGATCCAAGCAAACTCTACGTCGACCTTTCCGGGGTGATGTACCTGGAGTGGGCCTATTTCAGCGGCTTTCAATATACCGGCGGCAGCGAATGGGGCAAGGTATACCGGTGGGGCATTAATGCGGACAATTATTATGCCTCTGGCGTGCTGACGGATCTTCTCGGCGCAGAGTCGACGAATTACTCGAGGAAGAATAACAATACATTCAGGATGCGGCGGGTGTATTTGACGCTCAAGAAACAGATCGGGGAGATGTTCAGCGTCAAGGTGACAACGGACATAGAGCCCACCGGGCAGGACTTTATCTATCTTAAATACGGATTCGTGCAGTTTTTGAAGAATTTCGGCACCCCGGTCGGGGACGTGGAGCTCAAGGCCCAGCTGGGGAAGATCGCCACGCCGGTCATCGGGATGACCGACTACCTGAATGATCTGCGGTGGCTGGGGCCGAATTACCTCAATAATTCAAAGCAGGTCCTGAACGGAAAGAGTTTCGACGACTCAGCGGACCTGGGGGGGGCTGTCTCGCTGACCCTGTTCAAGATGCTGAAAATGGAATACTCTTTCACCAACGGAGAGGGCTATAAGGCCGATAACAACGAGACCTACGGCGGCAAGGCGCATACGCTATTGGTTTCGGTTAACCCGGTCGAATATCTTAAAGAAGTGTACGTCAACTTCTACGGCAGGTGGGAGGACACCAATAAGAACAAGATTGACATCGGCGTTGACCCGCCGATAAAATACCGCGGCGTCGACCAGAGGTATTACATAGGCTTCGGGGCGGCATGGTACAGCGATATTATAAAATTTGGCTTGAACTTTTTTACCCCGGTAATGCATAATTCACAAACTATTTTTTCCAGTATCGATCCCGCGGAATTTTACGGGTATCGCTCACGGCATAAGGAAAAATTCTACCTGATCGATTCGTGGCTCAATGTTAATCTTGGAGCGATCACGCCGGCGGGCATCATCATCGTGGGGCGATGCGCCTACGGCAAGGAGATGAAGAGCCTGCTCGGCAACGACAGGCAGTCGCGGGAGACGATCGTGCTGGCCGGCGGCGCGGGATATCAGTTCAGCAAGTATTTCCGAATGGTTCTCTACTATGAGAATACCATGTACCGGCTGGGGACCATACTGCATGATAAACTGAAAAGGGATCCGACGCCCAACAACAATGTGTATATTAAGGCAGAAGTGAAATATTAAAAGTAGAGCCGGGGCGCGGCCGTTCCTGAAGGGGCTGTCCTATAGCCCCCTATATGGGGGGGTGTGTCCAATAAGTCAATTCGGATGCAGCATCCCCCTCCCTCGATGGGAGGGGATAGGGGAGGGTGATTGTAACACCTGATACATGTGGGGGATTTATGAAAGTTGATGAAATCCTGAGATCGAAAATCAGGAGCATTCCGGATTTTCCTAAAAAGGGAATCATATTCAGGGATATCACGACGCTTCTGAGCGACCGGGAGGGATTCAGGATGACCATTGACGCGTTCATCCGGCGGTACTCCCGGATGGACATAGACTATATCGCCGGCGTTGAAGCCCGCGGGTTCCTGATCGGAGGAGCCATCGCCTATGAGCTCCGGAAAGGGCTGGTTCCCATCCGGAAGAAGGGCAAGCTTCCTTTTAAAACCGTGTCCCATGAATATGAACTCGAATACGGCACCGACACCATAGAAATGCACATCGACGCCGTTGCAAAAGGCGACCGGGTTCTTATCATTGACGACCTGCTGGCCACCGGCGGAACAGCCCTGGCGTGTGCCAAACTGATTGAAAAGCTCGGCGGCGTCGTGGTGGAGATCGGGTTTATCGTCGATCTGCCTGATGTGGGCGGCAGGAAGAAAATCGAGGAAGCCGGGTATTCCATGTTTTCCCTGGTTCAATTTGAAGGGGATTGACGGCTCCATTCATACAGGGCGATGGAGAGCGCCACGGGCGCGTTGAGCGATTCAACCGCGGCGTTGAGGGGAATTGACACCGACCGGTTTTTCAGCGCCGGGGGAAGTCCCGGGCCCTCGATGCCCGGCAGGAGCAGGAACCGCTCGGGGAAACGGAAGCCGGCAAGCGGCTCTCCGCTTGTGTCCAGGGCTACAACCGCTTTCATTGCACTCCCCAACATATCCGGCAGCTCGTACAGCGACGGGCCCGTCATGATGCCGGCGCCGAACACTGAGCCCGCCGAGGCCCTGACCGACTTCGGGTGATAGGGGTTTGCGGCCTCCTTGAGGATGATTATCTTCTTCACGGAAAACCCCGCGGCGGAGCGTATCGCCGAGCCGACGTTCACCGGGTCCTGGAAGGGTATCAGCAGGGTACACCCGGGACCGACATCCATGTCCCACTCTTTCAATTCCGGGATTTCTGCGACGAGAAGCGGGCTCCGTGTATTGAACAGGTCGATTTCATTGTAGAGCGACTTTTTCAGGATCAGGAGCGAGCCGGAATCCTCGAATTCCCCGATGCGGCGGTTCATCTCGTCATCGTCCTCCGAATACCCGTCATGCAGAATAAGCACTCTGCCCGGCACCCGGCCCCTGTTCATGATTTCAGCGATGATTTTTTTCCCTGAAACCAGCGCGGTACCGGATTTCCGGACGCCGTCGACCTCCGTCAGTTTTTTCAGATCCTTATACGTCCTGTTCTCCTTTGAAGTAATGGCGGTTCCGGCCGTTGCGGACAGATCTTTCAGGATGGAATATGTTTTTCTTGTTGATGATGTCTCCTTTGCGTACACGATGATGTGCCGCCGGAAGTCGGTATCGGGCAGCGTGTACCGCTCGGTTGTTTCGAGGGAGTAGGCCAGCCTGTTTTCAGGGGATAGCTCGCGGGAGTCATCGCCGGCCCCGGGACCCTTCATGAAAATGATAATGCCGCCCCGCGGGAGGAAATGATTGACCCGCGACAGGGTTTTGTCAATGGATTCAAGGGCGCGCGTTATCACTCCTTTCACCGAGAAAAATGATCGCCCGGTCACCATGTGCGGGTACACCTCGACATCGGACAGCCCGAGCTCTCTCACCGCCAGTTCGAGGAACCGGGCGCGCTTTTTTCTCGGCTCGGACAGGACGAGCGTGAGCCCCGGATCGAGTATCTTGAGGGGGATTCCCGGGAACCCGGCGCCGGTGCCGATGTCCAGGAGCGGCGATGGAAGCGCCACATATTTCGTTATATAGATGGAATCGATGAAATGTTTGATGACGATATCCGGGAAGGACGTGAGCCGGGTGAGGTCCAGGGATTCGGTATGCTTTTCCAGCAGGCCATGCAGGATGTCGAATTGCTCGAGCTGGCGCGGCGACAGGTCAAAGCCGCACCGGCGGAACATTTTCTGCATGTCATGTTTTTTATCCGTCATGTCCCTCTGATGGGGCGCCGATCGCCGGGGCGTCGGGCGATTTACCTTCCCAGCTTATTATAGATATGACCGACAATGACGTCGGTGCGGACGGTCGTCTGCTCGCCGCTTTTCAGGTCCTTGACGGTGCAGGTGCCCGCGGACAGTTCGTCTTCTCCGATGACGATGGCCAGCAGGGCGCCTTCCCGGTCCGCTTTTTTAAATTGCGATTTGAATCCCTTAGTTCCGGGATCAAGGTCCGTCGAGTATCCCTCGCGGCGCAGCATGCTGCAGAGGGATACGGCCCGTTCGAGCGTTTTTCCTCCCGTATGCACCAGGAACAGGTCGATGCCGGCGGCCGGGACCGGTCTCTCTTCGAGAAGTATCTCCATGCGCTCGATACCAGCGGCGAAGCCGACGGCCGGCGTCGGTTTTCCGCCGAATGTCTCTACCAGGTTGTCGTACCGGCCGCCGGCGGCGAAGGCGTTCTGCCCCCCCAGCCTGGTGGCGACGAATTCGAACGTGGTCCTGGTATAGTAATCGAGTCCGCGGACGAGGAGGTGGTCCTCGGTAAAGGCGGCTGCGCTTTTTGAAAGATATGCCTTCACGGATTCGTGGTGATTCCGGCACCCGTCGCAGAGGAACGACGTTATCTTCGGGGAATCCTTTTTGAGGGGCTGGCAGGAATCCTGCTTGCAGTCCAGAAGCCGCAGGGGGTTCCGTTCGAGCCGGGAGGCGCAGTCCCTGCAGAGCAGGTGTTTCATGCCCGTGTAATACTCGGTGAGCGCCTTCACGAAATCGGGGCGGCATGCGGGGCAGCCGATTGAATTTATGAGCAGGGTGTAATCGTCGATGCCGGTCCGTTTCGCGATATCGTCCATCATGGCGATGATCTCGAAATCGAAATAGGGATCGCCGCCGCCGAAGAGCTCGGCGCCGAACTGGTTGAACTGCCGCAGGCGGCCCTTCTGCGGCCGTTCCGCCCTGAACATGGGTCCCGCGTAAAAGAGCTTGCACGTCGCGAGGCGGTTGTACTCGCCGTTCTCCACGTAGGCCCGCACCACTGACGCGGTGCCCTCGGGCCGCAGGGTGAGGCTTCGGCCGCCGCGGTCTTCGAAGGTGAACATCTCCTTGGTTACGATATCGGTATCGGTGCCGAGACCCCGAACGAAGACCTCGGTGAACTCCATGACCGGTATGATGATTTCACGGTAGTTGTACAGCCTGAACACGTCGCGTGCCGTGTCGGTGATGAGGTTCCGTATTCCGATCCGGTCGGGGAATATGTCTTCAATGCCTGGTGGTTTCGATAACATCTGTTGTTCCTTTGCGGCCTGCGCTATCCGCCGTTCGCGGCTGATAACGAAAGCTATAAAAAATATATTTTTTTGTCAAGAGCACAATCTTTTGCAACGCATAATTTTAATCTCATAACCGCCGTCTCAGGACCGCGTCGTCCCCCATCTCCCTGTCGAACATGATCCGGTAGACCGCGTTCGGCCGCGCCATGTCGACGGCGGAGCCGTCCCGGTCGATAATCTCACAAACGGTAAAGCGGCCGTCCTGTATTCCATCGGAAATCGGGAATATGGCCTCGACCGTTTCATGCCGGCGTATCGGGTTGAAGGTCTTGATGAGCGCCGCTCCGTCAGGCGCGGCGCCCGTTTTGTATCCCAGGAACAGCGCCTTTTTGATATACGGAATGGAGATGACCCCACCGCCCTCGAATTCATTGAAGAGATCGCCGGTATAGGGGCGGTGGCTCACGAGCTCCTGCTCATCCCGGTAGAAGGGGAGGTGTTCGTCGAATCCGCCCGAGGCGGCATGATCGGCAGCGTGCCGGTATATCCGGGTCGTGTTCGCGACGTAATAGATTGACTTCATCCTGCCTTCGATTTTGAAGGCGTCGGTCCAGAATCGGGCCGCCCGGTGGTTCAGGGTCGACATCTGCGTCGAGAGATGGATCTCCGATTCCATTCCCGCTTCTCTGACCAGCATCAACATGCCAGGGTCGGATACCATGACGGCGTCGAACGCGAAGTGCTTTATCTCCGCAATGGAGCGTTCGGCCTCTGCGATATCCTTTTCATGAAGGAACGAATTCAGGAGAAAGATGGTCCTGACGCCCCGCTCACGGCAGAACCGCAGGGCTTCTGCAATGTCGTCCATGGCTAAGTTGTCCGATTGAATGCGCAAATTGTGCCGACCGCCGCCGAAATATACCGCGTCCGCTCCGTAGATGACGGCGAACTTCAGTTTTTCCAGGTTACCGGCCGGCGCCACGATTTCAGGGCGTCTGTCTGATGATCCTCTCATAAAAGGCAATTGTTCACCGGTGGGCGGGGCAGGCAAGAATTAATTTAATTACTATGCCTGTTTGCGTGGGAGGCAATAGAGACAGGGGAAAAAAAGAACTGGACAGTATCGTTCAAGGGGAATATCCTCCGATCCGTATTGTAACGATGAACAAGAGTGCAAGGAGGGTTATTTTGAAAAATAGCGTCATTATTATACTGATTGTTGCAGCCGTTGCCGCCATCGGCAAGCCGGCGCTGGCAGCAGAAGTGAAGCTGGGCGTCACCGGCATGTACGACATGTGGAAGCCCCCTTTTAAAAAGCTCCATAACGGCGAAACGAGCGGCCTGCTGGCCACCGGAGGCAAGTTCGACGAAGACGGCTCCTTCATGTTGGGGCCGAGCCTGGAGGTGGCGTTCGGGTCGTGGAAGATGATTCTCTTGCCTCTGTTCGGCGTGGTCAAGAACGATTTTTCCTATTCGTCGTTTGTCATGGACCTGACCCTATGGGATATCATCAGCGGGCTGTTACCGGGGACTTACCTGGCAGTCGGCGATTCGTCCGCACGCCGCTACGACGTGGACCTGAAGTTCGCCAAAAGGATCCACCGATTTTTCAACTTCAATATCGGCGCACGCTTCAACTACGGAGACGGGGAAGGATCGCAATTCCGCCTCTATCTGCCGGGCACTCCCCCTGTCGATTTGGTGGATGACGAATACCACCTCTGGCAGTTGGGCCCGGTGATCGGCGTCGGCTTTATTTACGAGATCAAGGGCTTCTCCATCTTCGCCGACGTCAACGGTATTGTTAATTTCGGCAACAACTACCTCGAGCGGAAACAGCTTATTATCTTTTTCCCGTGGTCGTACCTCGTTCCCTTCAAGTACGACACGAATTTTCTCGGGTTCGGCTTCGACACCGATATCGGCATGGCCTACTATATCGCGCCGGCGCACCTTACCGTCGGGGCGAGCTTCCGCTGGGTCGGCGTTGTGTGCGCCTCGGCCGGCGACGACGGTTCGGTTCTGGACCTGGGTTACGATGACGGCTGGATAAGCGGCAAGTGGGATCACTTCTACGGCGTTATGTTCTTCGTGAGCTACAAGTTCTGATCGTTCACGTAATCCCCTATCTCCGATAGTTATCGGTGCCGTTTGGCCGGAGACTATTCGCTGACCAGGGTGCAGGCGTTTGATATACAGCGGCCGGCCATAGGATCATCGCACAGATAAACGGCCGCGCATGCTATACCGTTGCACAAGAGATACAGACGCGCCGTCCAGCAACCTTCATATATTTTATTTATGCTGAAGGATTCGCCACCCATCTGACAGCCGCAGCAATCCTTCTTCGTTATGATGCAGTCACTGTCCGCGGAGCATGCCGTTAGCAGTTTTTCCGGTATTCCGGAACAGAGCTTGAGCAGATCATCTCTGCTATTTTTGCTTTCTGAATCAATAAAATCGCATTTGGTTATCAGCAGCAGAATAGACAGCAGCGACAGACTGAATATAAATACCTTATATGATTTCATAGCATACCCCTACAAGCTGAATTTTCATACCACCGCCTCATGAATCACTCATGGCGCTTAAAGCTTATAGAATGTCTGAGCATTTATTAATTTATTGTGGATTTGAGCATAAAATATGCATATTATTGCATTTTGTCAATATTTTTTTAACACTTGACAGTAATACCGGCATGACCAGGTGAAAAATTTCTGATGGATTTACATGCAAGTTTTGTTACCATAATACTTTAAACATCATTTAAAGACACGACACACGTGATAACTTTTCAAGTGCTATTCTGGTTGACATAAACCGGTTTGAATCGTACGATAAATAAGACACTCCTCTCAATCGAATAATTCGATTTCTGTCATAATGTATGCAGTCGATGTATCGTGAATCATGGTAATCGATAAAGCCGTACTCTATTGTAGAAACCGGGGGCGCGGTATGGAGTATGAACGGTACTATCGCAGCCAGCATAGCCGACTCCGAAGAATTTCATTCTTGCCCGGGCAGAAAAACCCGCTCCCGGTATAAATCGTATGGAGGTCCCGCCATGATGAATTATCCTTTGCTGCTTACGGATTTCATGCTACGCGCCGCCCGGTATTTTCCCCGGAAGGAGATCGTGTCGGTCTATCCGAGCGAAACATTCAGGTATACATACGGCGACTGGTTCAAGCGCGTATGCCGGCTGGCCCACGCCCTTGAGTCGCGTGGAATCAGGAAGGGCGACCGGGTCGCCTCCTTCGCGCTCAACAACCACCGTCACCTGGAGCTTTACTTTGGGGTCCCCGGCATGGGCGCGGTTCTCCATACGCTCAATGTGCGGCTCTCCCATGATAATCTCATCTACATCATCAACCACGCGGGAGACCGGATCCTCTTCGTCGATGAGGATGTGTTCTTCCTTCTGGAGCCGGTCGCCGACAAGCTGAAAGCCGTGGAGCTGTTCGTCATCATGTCGCAGAGCGGCGCGATGCCGCAGACCAAGCTGTCGCCGGTCGTACTGTATGACGACTTCATCAAGTCGTTCCCGGAGAGCTACGATTTTCCCCTTGACAGGGATGAAAACGATCCCTGCCTGATCTGTTACACCTCGGCGACGACCGGGGATCCAAAAGGCGTCGTGTACAGCCACCGCGGCCTGGTCCTGCATTCCTACGCCGTCGGCATCACGCTGGGCGCACTGGAGAGCGATTGCGCCATGCACATTGTCCCCATGTTTCACGCCA
>MIBH01000078.1:20950-23762 GCA_001829455.1 Spirochaetes bacterium RBG_13_51_14 | reverse complement strand
TGATCGAGACGTTCGAAAAAAAATACGGCGTTGAGATGGGGCAGGGCTACGGAGCGACCGAGACGTCGCCGCTGGTCACCCTGACGACGATCAAAAGCTACATGGAGGATCTCCCGTTGGACGAAAAGATCAAGATCAAGGCCACGGCCGGCATGCCAGTTCCCGGAGTGCAGGTGAAGATCGTCACGCCCGAAGGCACGGAGGCCCGGATGAATGGCCAGGATATGGGCGAGATCTGCGTGCGCGGGCCCTGGATCGCCGGCGAGTACTACCGGGATCCCGAAACCAGCGGCCGCATCTTCAAGGACGGCTGGTTTCACACCGGCGACATCGGCACCATGAACGACGAGGGGTACATCACCCTGGTCGACCGGGTGAAGGACATGATCAAGAGCGCCGGCGAGTGGATATCGTCCATCGACCTGGAGAACACCATCATGCAACACCCGAAGGTCATGGAAGCCGCCGTCATCGGCATACCGCACGAGAAGTGGCAGGAGCGGCCCTGCGCCTGCGTGGTGCCGCGTCCCGAGCACAAGGAATCCATTAAAAAAGAGGATATAGTCGATTTCCTTAAAGACAAAGTCGCCAAATGGTGGCTTCCCGACGAAGTGATTTTCCTCGAACAGATCCCCAAGACCAGCGTGGGCAAGTTTTCGAAGAAGGATCTGCGTAAAATTGTCTTTCCGATGCTGAACGTAAAGGACTTCAGTGCGTAACGGCCTCTTTCAGGGTTGCATCGTTTATCCGCGCAGCCGGCCCCGCTTTTATCATGCGGCGATACCGCCGGATATATCTTTACGGTTGACAGAATCCAGGATTATTTTATAATTATCTCCATTACCATTCAAAACGAAAAGATTTCATAACTCCGAGTAGCGATGGATCAATTAATACCCAAGCTGAATGTTTACATCATTCCACCGCTCCTGTCGCTGATCATGGGGCTCACGCTCGCGTTGATAGCGATTGTTAAAGGCAAACTTACCTCCGAGAACATCCTTTTCGCGTTCGTGTGCATATTCTGGTCTCTGGTGAGCCCGATTTTCATCTGCCATCATCTTCTCCGGGGAAACGTAGATTTGATCATGAAGATAGAGCGGGGCGTCCACTTCTTCTATGTGTATCTCCCGGTGGTGAACATCCTTTATTATTACAAGTACGAGATAACGGAGCTGAAGAGCAGGTACATCATTCCGGTGGTCTTCGTCCTCAGCTTTCTCTTTTCCCTCACAACGCTGACCGACTATTACATTTACGGACTCTGGGTATACCCGTGGGGGTACATGGCGAAAGGCGGCATCGCCTTTCAGCTCTACGGCCTGTATGGGTCAGCCATCGTCATATATTTCATTATCCTCTTCATCCGGAAGATCAGGATCGAGAAAAATAAGATCATCCGCCTCAAGCTCATATACATACTCCTCTCATTTAATATCATCGGGCTTCTTACCATGTCGAACATGCCGGCAATGAACGGGATTGATTTTTACCCCCTGGGGAATTTCATGTTTATCCCGCTCGCCTTTCTGGGGTACGGCGTTCTCAGCAACCGGCTGATGGACATCCGGAGCGTGCTTCATGTCACTGTTATATGGATGGTAGTGTCGTCCCTCATCCTGATACCGAACATCCTCCTCTTCATATACCTGTACCCGTACCTGGACAGGATCAGCGGTTTCACGCTCTTCATTCTGACGGTGATCTGGTTCATCGTCAATTACCTGTATTTCAGGAAGGTCCAGCCGCGGATCGATCAGCTCTTCAACAGGCGAAAATACGACCTGGCGCGGGTGGAATCTTCTTTTATCGAGAATATATCCTCGCTGAAAACGCTGGACGATCTCATAGCGGTTTTCACCGGGCTGGTCAGGAGATCGCTTTCATTTAAAACGGCGGATATGGTCATGTGCCACCCCGATGCAGCCGCGGCATATGAATCCAGGATGCCCCGGTGCGTCGTGGAACAGGAGATTGAAGATTGGTTTGTCCGTTCGAACCACCTGGTTGACCGCGCCATGGTCGAGTCGAACGTCAGATACGCCGAGGTCCGCAAAGGGCTCGTCAATTTATTCAACCGGTTTGATGCAACGTATATGGTCCCCTTCGTTCAACAGGGCGAGCTGATGGCCCTGCTGATCCTTCCGGAGAAGCAGAACCTGCGGCCCCTCACCGCGTACGAGATGATATTTATAAACAGCATAAGGGCCGCGGCTGCCATTGCGTTGCAAAACTCCATCATGTACGGCAACCTTACCTTGATGAAAGCACACCTTGAACAGATGGTGGGAAGCCGGACCGCGGAGCTCAAAAAAGCCATGGACGCGCTGTGGGGCGAGATGCAGCTTGCCAAGAAAATCCAGACGATCCTGCTCCCGCGTTCCCCGTCGATGCGGGGATGCGAGATCGCAGTGTACATGCAGCCGGCCGACGAAGTGGGCGGGGACTACTATGACGTCATCAATACCGAGGAGGTCGATTGGCTCGTCATCGGCGACGTATCAGGGCACGGCGTGCCCGCCGGGCTCATCATGATGATGGCCCAGACCGCCCTGCACACAGTTCTCGCCGGAAAGTCGAACCTGAAACCGGAGGTGCTCTTGAGCCGCGTCAACAGGGTTATTACGCAGAATATCCGCAAATTGAATGAAGACCGGTACATGACCATCACGGTGATAGCCTGCCTTGCGAACGGTAAGTTCCATTTCTCCGGCCAGCACCAGCACATCATGATTTACCGGCATGCGTCCGATATGGTTGAATTGGTGGAAACGGAAGGGGTATGGCTCGGCATCTCTGAATCGATGAAGCC
>MIBH01000078.1:20487-20940 GCA_001829455.1 Spirochaetes bacterium RBG_13_51_14 | reverse complement strand
AATTATCAGTTCAATGATGACATCACCCTGGTCGTCCTCAAGAGAACGGCGTGAAGTGCGTATAAAACCGCTTCTGATTCGATAAACACCGCGGATGTAACAATCCATCCGGCCGGTCATGCAATTTTCCTATATTATCATTGACAAAGATGCTCAATTTCCCTATGCCACCATAATCAAACAACGCTGTCGGGGATTCCGGAAGGTCACGACTTATCGCGCCATCGCCGCATCAATGGGGACGGCATTATCGCAACACACGCATAGCAAGAGGCACAGCATTATGAACAGCAGAGATCATGTCCTCGGCATCGACATAGGTTCCCTGTCTATTTCCGCGGCTGAACTTGACCGGAATGGGATCATTGTCAGGACCGCGTATTCATTTCACCACGGCACCATACCCGAGACCCTGCCGCCGCTCCTGGCCGATTTTGATCTATCGGCCGTGCG
>MIBH01000078.1:17309-20418 GCA_001829455.1 Spirochaetes bacterium RBG_13_51_14 | reverse complement strand
CGTCATTACAGCGGCGAAACATCTTCATGAAAAAATCGGATCCATTCTGGCGGTGGGCGGCGAGAAATTCGGCCTGTTCCAGTTCGACGAGCGGGGCGAGTTCCTGAATTACCGCTCCAACACCTCCTGCGCGGCCGGCACCGGCAGCTTTCTGGATCAACAGGCGTCGCGGCTGAACCTTTCAGGGATCCATGAGTTCAGCGAGCTGGCGTTCCGGAATTGCGGGAAAATACCGAAGATAGCCTCCCGGTGCGCCGTGTTCGCCAAGACCGATTTGATTCATGCGCAGCAGGAAGGCTATTCCCTGGAGGAGATCTGCGACGGCCTTTCATACGGCCTGGTCAAGAATATCGCTGACGCCCTGTTCAGTAACGTCAAGCCGGGTGGCCCCATGATCTTCTGCGGCGGTGTATCGAAAAACAGGGCCGTGGCGAAGCACCTGTCGCAGCTTCTTGACTGCGATATCATTACAGACGAATATTCCAGTCTGTATGGCGCCATCGGTGCCGCGTTGAGTTTGGTCGCCGATGGAACGGAGCACCGAAGGATTGATATCAAGCATCCCGGCGACATGATCGCAGTACGGAACAGAATGAAGAATTATTACTACGAGCCGCTGGTGCTGCGGATGTCGGAATATCCGTCATTTGCCGGCGTGGAGCGGTATGAATATGAGCCGCGGCAACCGGGTTTCTCGCTCCCCGTAGAGGTGGATATTTATGAGATGATGCGGGCCGGCGACTGTCCCGCGTACCTGGGCGTCGATATCGGCTCCACGAGTACCAAGGTCGCGCTTCTGGATGAAAACAAAAAGCTCATTGCGGGCCTGTACACCAGGACTTCCGGAAGGCCCGTGTCCGCCCTTCAGGCGGTGTTCGAGTCCCTGGACGACATCGCCGCTCGGAACAAAACGACCCTGCGGTTCCTCGGCGTCGGCACAACCGGATCGGGACGAAAATTCATCGGGGAGATTATCGGCGCTGATATCGCGCTGGATGAAATCACCGCGCACGCCCGCGCCGCGTACGAGCTGGACCCCTCCGTGGACACGGTCATCGAGATCGGGGGCCAGGACTCCAAATTCACCACCCTCCGCGACGGCATGGTGACCTTTTCAATCATGAACCAGGTGTGCGCCGCCGGCACGGGAAGCTTCATAGAAGAGCAGGCGAAGAAGCTCGGCTGTCCCCTCGATGAATACTCCGGGCGGGCGGAGGGCGCGCGCGCTCCGCTGTCCAGCGACCGGTGCACAGTCTTTATGGAGCGGGACCTGAACTATTACCTGTCGGAGGGGTACGGCGTGAGCGAGGTTCTGGCTTCGGTGCTCCATTCGGTGCGGGACAATTATCTCGCCAAGGTCGCCATAGAAAAGAACATCGGGCGGAGGGTATTTTTCCAGGGGGCGACGGCCAAGAACAAGGCCCTGGTAGCGGCCTTCGAGCAGCGGCTGGGCAGGCCCATCATGGTTTCGAAATACTGCCACCTCACCGGAGCCATGGGCGTGGCGCTTCACCTCCTCGATCAGAAGCTGCGCGAGTCGTCCTTCCGCGGCATTGATCTCTGGAGGGATGCCATACCGGTGAGCACCGAAGTGTGCGAGCTCTGCACCAATCACTGCAAGATCACCCTGGCGCGGGTGAGGGAGGAAACCGCAGCGTTCGGCTTTTTATGCGGCCGGGACTACAATGACGGACAGTACGCGAAACGGGTCCGGGGCTTTGACCTGTTGAAAGAGCGGAACAGGGTGCTCTATCGCCACCTGTCAGCCGGCCAGAGCCTGGCGGCGGGCGATCCGGAAAACGGTCCGACCATCGGCATACCGGCTGCACTGCATCTGTATGACGAGCTGCCCCTCTGGCGGCGATTCTTTCACCTGCTCGGGATTGTGACCGTCACCAGCGAGGATTACCGCGAAGGCATTTCAGAGGGGAAGAATCTCAGCGGAGCGGAATTCTGCGCGCCCCTGGCCGCCCTCCATGGGCACGTGAATTATCTGTCGGAGCGGGCCGATTTCGTATTCCTTCCGCACTACATGGAAAATAGGCAGGAGGACCGGGACATCAAGCGAAACTACTGCTACTACACGCAGTACGCTCCGCCGGTGGTGCTGTCCGCCACTGAGATAAAAAACAAGGGAAGAATCCTCACGCCACTGATACGTTCGAACCCGGGAACCCTCTCCCTGAAGGCGCAGCTCCACCGGATGATGAGAACAATCAAAGGGGAAGGGGTCGGATTCATGCAGGTATCCGCGGCCTATGATCAGGCATGCGCGTATTATGCGAAGATCCAGGAAGAGCTGCGTGAGATATTCATGCGGGAAACGCGGGATCTGAACGATATCGGCGTGGTGTTCCTCGGGCGGCCCTATACGATACTTTCGCGGTCAATGAACAACGGCATACCGGATATCTTCGCCCGGCACGGCATCAAAACTTTTTTCCAGGACATGCTTCCCGCCTCCGGAGAGTCGGACGGGATCGACGGTCTGCTACGAGTGGTTCACTGGAAGTACGCTTCCCAGATACTGAATGCGGCGCAGGTTATAGGAAGGAGCGACGGGCTCTATCCGGTTTTCGTGACGTCATTCAAGTGCACGCCGGATTCCTATGTGATCGAGTTCTTCAAGAAGATCCTCGACAATCGAAAGAAGCCGTACCTGATTCTCCAGCTTGACGAGCACGACTCGAGCGTGGGTTATGAGACGCGGATCGAGGCCGGCATCCGGGCCTTCCGGAACCATTTCCGTTCGGCGGTACCCGCGCCGGCGGCATGCCGGGTTATTGACGACGCGGGGCTCACGAAAGGGAAGGAAATATTCGCCGGGAAGACGCTGCTTCTGCCGAACTGGGACCGCTTCTCGTGCCGGTTGATCGAGTCAGTGCTGCGGAGGGAGGGCATCGACGCACGCGTTGTCGGCGACACCAGCGATTCGATTCTGCGGAGCATGCGCCTCAACTCCGGCCAGTGCATTCCCCTCAACATCATCATTCAGAATTCAATCGATTATGTCGAGCGGCACGGCCTGGACCCCGAGCGGACCGTTGTATGGAGCCCGAACTCGAAGATCGCCTGCAACATCGGGATGTTTCCCTATTACACCAAGTAT
>MIBH01000078.1:2812-17268 GCA_001829455.1 Spirochaetes bacterium RBG_13_51_14 | reverse complement strand
ATGGCGCCCTGGTGGAGGCGATCGGCCTCTTCGAGAATATCGGAGTAACCAGAACCGATCGGCCCGAGGTCGCCATCTTCGGCGACCTGTACGTGCGCGATAACGACGTCATGAACCAGAACCTCATCGCGACGATCGAGGCTAACGGGGGTGAGGTCGTCACCACGCCGTACAGCGAATTGATAAGCATCATCGCGGACCGCTACATCAAGAAGTGGCTCCGGCAGGGCCTGTACGGCGACGCCGCGCTCGCGAAAGTCCTCACCAAGGTCATCGCGGTGCTCAACGGGAAATACTATAAGATGTTTCAGCGTATCCTCCCGGGCACTGAATGCAGGATCCGGCACAATGCCGAGGAGGTGCTGTCGCGCTTCGACCTGAGCATCTATCATACGGGCGAATCCATGGAAAACATTCTGAAAATCTTTCACCTGATCGAGCGGCATCCCAACCTTTCGCTGTTCGTGCAGACGAACCCTGCATACTGCTGTCCCTCACTGGTCACCGAGGCCATGGCGAGCAAGATCGAGCGCATCACCGGGATCCCCATCGTCACCATCGAGTACGACGGCACGGGCGGATCGAAGAATGAAGACGTGATCCCCTATCTGAAATATCCGAGAAGTAGACACGCGAAGGATTTCAAGAAGGCGATGTGACGGCATTTCCGGTATGGCCGCTAACTCTCGATTCAAAACACGAGCTTCGCCGACAGCTCCGCCACGACATAATTGCCGTACACGGTGTACTCGCGGTTCTCCTTGCCGATAAATCCGTTCACCATCAGGTTCAGCGTTAAATCGTAATAGGGCGCGTAGGATATAATGCCCGATACTATGGACGACTGGTCCCCTATGTTGACGATGCAGTTGATCATGGCAGAGAGCTCTTCCACGAACATCTGCCGGATGGTAATGAAGGCGCCGGCATAGTATTTCCCGTAATAATTCGGGGTGTATAGGCCGGCGGAGAGAAAATATCCGATGTTGTAAAAATCCTTCTCGAAAACATACGAATCGTATCCGGCGTGATTGTAAAAAACCTCCACGTCGAACCGTATGCGGTCTTTAACGTCTTTCACTTCGAAGCCCCTGCCGAAGCCGAAGCTTGCCTTCGGGACCCATTCGCCGCGCACCCGGCGGTCCATGATCGAGGTGTCGGACGGCGCCAGGTACAGGAACTCTATCGGGACCGGTGAAGTACCGGCGGCCAGATACCACGGGTAGCCCCGGAGCCTCCTCCTGTTGTCGCCGTATGAGAGGCTTGCCTCGCCGTGAACATCGATCCCCGCAATTCGCGAGGTAAAATCAAACCCGTATACGGGCACATTGTTCTTTTTGACCAGTATTGAGAGCGCCATTTCGGTATTTTTTAAAAGCACCTCTACCTTGTTGGCCATGCTGATGTCGCTCAGGTGTCTCGCGCTGTTTAAATCAATGAATGAGTAGATGTTGGCCCTGGTCCCGAACGGGACATGGATCTTGAGACCGTAGGTTCCCTGCATGACCTGGGAGGAGTCCTGGATGTTCTTTTTCTCAATGCTTATCAGATCGGTCGGGGTCCACAGGTATCCGACGCCCCACTTCAACACCTGTTTACCGATGCGGAAATAGACCCGTTTATCGAAGTTTATGTCGAGAAACACTTCGTTGATGGAAAACACGGCATTGATTTTTTCAGCCGCCATCAGGTCAACTTTCGTGAAATAGGCGGGTATCCCGAGATACTGCAGGGGCACCTGATAGGTTCGCGACACCGGCATGCCCGCCGGATAGTAATCGGCTGAAATGTTGAAATATCCCCGGATCCCCTTCGGCAGCCTCGCGTCGAGTCCGAAATTGCTCTGGAAATACGATAAAAAATCGGTGCCGTCAAGTATCCCGATCTGCCGGAGAATACTGCCTCTTTTGTAACTGCCGCTGGATCTGCTGTTGAGAAACCCGCTGAAGGTAAGAGACTTCTTCTCCATCTCCTCGGGAAGGGAATCGTCCTTTATTTTTTCTTCCGGCGTGACGGTCTCTTCATCGCCGAACATCTCTTCTTCGGATTTTTGCCCGCCGGAAGGGTCGTTTTTCGAATCGTCAGGTTTGTTTTTATTACCCCCGGTATCGGCGGCCAATGACGCGTCATCCGCAAACAGGACGCCGCGGTCCGGCCGGAGCGCGATTGCCGCGAATCCGGTTACAATCAGCAGCATGATTGAAACGATGCCGATTCTCCGTGTTATTGAGGTCATGGTATTTGTCACTTGCTCAAATTTTCGAGATATGCTTTTGTGAATATCTTCGGATCAAGCCGTTCGGTCGATATTCCCGAAAGCTCCACGATTGTCTTGTTCCCCTTTTCGAACTCGTCGATGTAGATGTGCTGTATCGGAATGTACTTGCCGTCGATAACGGTCCACTTCGGGTAATACGCGGTCTGCATCAGGGTTCCGGAGAGTGAATACGACTCGATTTTCAGGGGAAGGAAATTGTCCCTCTGGACCCAGTAGACCTGCTTCGGATAGGTCACGTCGTTGACCTTGGCTATGAGCGTGAACTTATACACCGGCTTTTTCCCGAGCATCTCCTCGGCGACGAGCTCGGCGCCCCCGGCGCCCGGCAGCGGTCGGTACAGGTCGACCAGCTTTTTCTTTTCGAAATCGCCCCCCTTCGCGTCCGTGCCCATGATGCTCTCGTCGCGGCTGATGTGCTGGAAGGTGCGGGTGTTCTGCCGGTACATCCAGAAGTTCTCGCCGACGCGCAGGTACCCGTTCCCCTTTTCCGTGTCGGGGGCCAGTATCACGATCAGGAACTCGTCGGTCTTGTCGCGCCTGAAATAGAGCGACTCGTAGGTCTTCACCCCCTGGCGCGCCCTGTTCTGCACCAGGGACGCCTTGACCGAAAGATCCCCGATCTGTTCCATCATGAAGTCGATTTTTTTTATAATGTCGCTGGCTTTCGGCGCGGCGTGTGCCGAGGCGCATGCAAGCACTAATACTGCAATTATAATTATTGTGATCGATCTCATTGTTTCATCCTCACTTCAATTGAATATGCCATTTCTTATACCCGAAGCCCCCTAAATCCCCACCCCCCTAAATCCCCCGAAGGGGGGCTTTATTGCCAGGTATCGGTTTAAAAAGTCCCCCTCCGGGGGATTTAGGGGGGCTCACCGGAGGAGGCCTTTACTCAAAATGCCGCAGGGCTTCGACCGCTGAAAGGTTTGACGCCCGCTTCGCGGGGAAATACGCCGTCACGGCCGCCATGACCAGTATAAGAAAAAAATAACCGAGTATGGTTGACGCTGTCGGGAGAAAATAGAGGTGCCGGTCAACGAGCAGGATGGAAAGCAGGCTCTCGGTCTCTATGGTGAACAGCCCAAGCACCCACATCAGGATGAAGGCGGCCGCGATCCCCGTCAGGCAGGCTATGGCTGTGAGAAGCACTGTCTCCGTTATGAACAGATACTTGACGTCCGACTTCTGCATGCCGATGGCCCGTATGGTTCCGATTTCCCTGGTCCTCTCTCGTATGGTCATCCGCAGCGTGTTGATTACGCCGATGAGTATGATGAAAAAAAGTATCAGAACGGCCACCAGCGCCACGACTTTCAGGGCGAATTCAAACGTGAGGATAAAATCCGCGCTCTCGTACATGGTGCGCACGTCCATCCATGGCCCCTTCCACCGGGACCTGGTCATGTTCGCAAGCTTGATTTTTAAGTCATCGTTGGTATGAGTCCGCGGGAGCAGTTTCCATTCAGGCGCTAAGAGCGCATACAGCGGCGACGTTTTACCGAGCCGGTACACGCCCGCGACCGGGTCTTTTGGGAGGTTTTCAAGATACGTCTTGTAAAAGGTCTTCTCATTCAGCAGTATGAGTTTGGCATCGGGGACCGCATCGGACGTGAAAATCCCGGCGGCCGTGTAGGCGTTCTCCGTCCGCATGTTCCCGTATTTGGTGTCATACGCGAAAGTAAACGAATCCCCCGGCCTGATACCGAGGGCGGCCGCGAGCTTCCGGCTTACCAGGGCTCCGTCCTCGGATTTCTCGTCGGGCACGACGCCCGACACGACCGACAGGCGCTTTTTCATCAGGGCGCGGGCTTCCGTATCGCCGGAGAACCCGAGGGCCGTGGCGGCGGCAACCGCCTTTTTACGCGACGCCTCCCCGCCGATTACGGCAATTCCCGGCTCAAGCTTCGCGTAGAGCCTGTCCGCTTCCCGTTTCGCGTGGGAGTCATCGTTGATCCTGTTGAAATTGATCTGCAGCTCGCCGGTTTCGTGGGGCCTGAGCCCGATCAATGATTTGAGCGTTTTCAAAGGAAGGTATATGGCCATTCCTTCGAATATATTGTTCGGGCGTAAAATGGCGGTGACGGTCAGACGGGCAGTCTGCGCCTGCCCGGTCACCGTGCGCGTCCGCATGTTTATCGTATCCCGGTAGGTCACGCCCAGGACCTTCGCCTTGTCCGAATAGATGATCACCGGATTCTCCATCGCGCCGGCCGTGAAGTCCTTCAGATTGCCCTTGACCAGGTTCTGGCGGAGATATTCTTCGAACTCCCGGTCGATCTCAACGCCCACCACGACAGTATTGTCGCCACGGGCGTTCCCGATCAAACGAGCGAACGTAACGACCGCCTCGTTCACGCCCTTGATGTCTCTGACGTTTTTCCTGATTATGGCCATGATTCTGTTCTTGTCGCGTATAATGCGCCTGTTCTGACTGCTGTCCTCCATCATCGTGACGCTCATATGGCCCGTCATGTACACTATCATCCTGTTCAATAAATTATCGGTTATCCCGTGCGAGAACGAGTTCGCCATGACCAGTATCATCATGCCAAACGAGATGGCAATGCCGAGGAAAAAATTCCTCCTCTTCTGCCGTAGCAGGTTCCGCAGGCTGAGTGACAGTATCAGTTTCATGCTGTACTCCTAATAGTCTCCTGAACACGGCGTTACGTTCCGGTGTCGATCAGGGCTCGTCAAAAAGTCAGTCATGATGTAACATCCCCCTCCCTTGATGGGAGGGGACAGGGGAGGGTGATTCTATCACTTGATGCATTCAGCAGTTGGTCACCCCCACCTCACCTCCCCCATCAAGGGGGAGGGATAATTGGCGAATTTTCGGACTTTTAAGACAGCCCCTAATCTCGCATAATCGCATCGAGCGGCGTGATCCCCCGCGCCACCTTCAGAGGATACACGGTGGCGATGGCTGTCACGGTAACGAGCTCGACAATACCGATAAGTATGTCGATAAAGTCAAGCCCCGGCCTGAAAACATTGCCGCCGAACAGCAGCACCAGGACGTGGTTATCCGTCGTGATATTCAGCAGATCCAGCAGGTGCACCGCACCTATGCCGGCCAGAATGCCGGCGCCGCCGAAAATGAAGGAAATCATCGCCGTTTCCGCGAAGAACATTTTCGCGATGAATGATTTCTGGGCGCCCACGGCCCGCATCATGCCGATCTCGCTGACACGCTCGAGCGCGGCCATACTCAGGGTATTCATGATAATGATGATCGCCACGAAGAATATCAGCAGCACAAACCCCGTCGCGACGCCGCGCATGATCATCGCCATATCGGCAAGCTGTCCCACCGCCGCCTTCCAAGATACCGCGCGCGCCTCCGCGCCGGCGGCCTTTAATTTCGCGTTCAGATCCTCCAGTGACTTCCCGATGCGGCCGGCATCCTTCAGCTTGACAAAGACCAGGCTATAGGCGCCTGAATCCACATCCAGCCTCTTCTGCACGACCTTTTTACCGATGAGGCCGGTAATATCGTATCTCTTTCCCGTTGTTACCGCCTTTTCCACCAGCGTGTCGCCGAATAAATTGTCGAGGTTGTCGCTTTCAAGGATCTTCTGCTTTTCACTGGAAATTTTCACAAGCGAGTCCGACGCGGTCACGTACTGGAACGCCTCGCGGAAGGACTCTATGTCCATGATGCTGAAATTCTTCCAGAATTCATCGAGGTATTCGTATCTGACAATGCCCTTCACGTCCACTTTGAGGTCCCGCGACGTGTTCTCCATGCTGCCGCCCATCAGTACGAGGCTCTCGCGCACGTCAAGGCTGTCCCTGCGCTTCAGCTCCTCCGGCGGCAGGTTCTTTTCATTCACCCCGCGGCCCCGGGGCACCAGCCAGAAACCCTGTTCGTCGAATATCCGGGTCCTGTTCCCCGACGAGATGAGGATGCCGCGGTCGTCGTTTTTCAGGTATGCCCCCTCGACGAGCTGCACATTATGCAAAAACATCTTCTGGTAGTCTTCAAATCTGACGCCCAGGACCAGGGAATACCCGAGATCGCCGTTTTCGTTCAGGATCAGGGTCAGGCCCTTTGCCGCCGGCATGAACCGGTCGATATAATCACGGCCCTCGAGTACTTTCTTGATTTTATCATACCCCGTGATGACCTCGACGTCCTTGCCCATGGGAGTGAAGATCACGTTGTCCTCCACCTGGTTGCTCGATACAATCACGATCTGGCCCGTGAACCGGTTCATGATGTTCTCCCTGAGCCCCTTCTCCATTCCCGAAATGACGCCGTTGCCGATCGTCATGATGAGCGCGCCCAGGAAGAGTATGATACCGATCACCAGGCTCTTTCCCCTGTGCCGCTGTATGTTGCGCCAGGCGATTTTAGGTATGATCCCCATTTATATTCTCCCCTTAGGGCGGGACCCGCCCTTCACGCCCCTGCCTGCAGATTTTCCCTTCGCCTGCCGTGACCGGGACTGCCGCTCGGACCCGGCCTTTTCAACGATAGCGCCGTCTTTGATTTTTATGACCTGGCTCGCGTACTGCAAAACGTCCGGGTCATGGGTCGAAAACACGAACGTGACATTCTCGGTTTCGTTGAGGTGCTTCATGAGCTTCAGTATGTTCGCACCGGTCTCGGAGTCAAGGTTCGCGGTCGGCTCGTCAGCAAGGACGATTTGGGGCTTGGTGACGAGGGCCCGTGCAATGGCCACGCGCTGTCTCTGGCCGCCGGACAGCTCGGCGGGCCGGTGCTCCATGAAGTCTTTCAGCCCGACATCATCGATGCACTTTTCCGCCCTGGCGCGGATGTCCGTTCTGGACCAGCTCTTATCCTTCATGAGAAGAAGAGGAAATTCCACGTTCTCGAGAAGATTCAGCACAGGTATGAGATTGAAGGTCTGAAAGATGAACCCCACCTTAAACAGCCTGATATTGGTGAGCTTTTTATCGTCAAGGGCGGTTATATCCTCATCCGCTATTTTCACGCTCCCTTCCGTGGCCGTGTCTATGCATCCGATGATGTTCAGGAGCGTCGTTTTCCCGCTGCCCGACGGGCCGATAATGGATATGAATCCGCCTTCCTCCACGGAAAGATCCACCCCCCGCAGGGCATGAACGATCGTTTCTCCCAGGGGGTAATCCTTTTTAATGTTCTTCATTTCAATGATGTCCATATGAGCACCTGCCGATTAGACAATAGTATCGTTTAACAGTTTCCTGAAAAACCAATTTAGACCAGCTACTTTTATTTGTAATATATATTTTTTATAATTTAATGACTTGACCATCATTGCTTTTGTTGTGTCAAATCTTGCTTTTTATGCCATTTCCATTATGTTTCACATGAATAAATGCCTTAACGTAGATTAAACAATTGTTGTCATTTAAAAAAAAGAATCAAATTATCGCAAGGAAAAAATTCTCGACATTCCACATACCGCTCCTTATCCACGCGCTGCCCCGCTACCTGAGCGGGAAACGGTTCCGCCCAGGTTTTTACGCAACACGTTATGTCTATGCCGAAACACAGTGCGAATAAACCATCCAACAAATGAAGAAGCCATTTTCGGTTGAAATGTCAGATGGTCAATAATCTTGCAGCCGCCGGCGGTTGGAATTATTCGTCTTTCATGGCGCCAAAGCTTCATCGAACCCATCGGAGATTCTTCAATGAAACCGGAACCTTTTTCAAACTCAATGAGCGTGAGCTCCGAGTGATCTATCGGAAGAAAGCCAAACAAGAATACCTGACTTCTAAAGAGCGGTTGCCCCAGTATAATATTAAGATTTTCAATACTATAAATGCCTTCGGGTGCGGTCATACGGAAGTAGGGCCGCATTTCTGACGATATGCCTTTCCATGATGTGATCCACTCCCAAGCTTTTGTTGGAGATGCTATTACTTCAGATTCGAATGATAGCTTGAATAAACCCATGAGCAACCTCCTCAAAATAGTCTAATAAAATATTATTAGAAATAACTAACATTTAAAAAATTTTAGTCAACTTATTTTTCAAAAAATTTTTAGAAATATTTAGATTTTTTTGATTAAATATAATGACTTGTGTCGGATGAGGGCTTTATATTAAACTGTTAGAGAGACTCATGTAGTGTTTACAAGCATAGCCAACCTTCACCCGTTGCTTGTCATCCCTGATGGCTTAAATACTTCCACGGGATGCATTTTGTGCAACCAACTCATTATTCGTCAGGCGCTTGTTAGGCGAAGAATCTTGAGACCCGGCATTTTACCAGATTAGATTCAATCCATACTTTTTATATTCTCTAATCTTATTATCTTTAGAGATAATAAACAGATTATTCTGGATACATTGCCAAATTATTAATCGATCAAAAGGATTTTTGTGCTTAATTTTGGGTAATTTATAAAAAGAAGCTACTTCAGCGGGTGTTATTCCTAAAATTTCAAATCCAGCTTTTTCAGCATATAGTGGTAATTCTTCAGGTAAAACATTTCTTAAAGATAATTTCCCGATATTAAATTTTAATGCTATTTCCCAAAATGTAATAAGACTTACATATATACTATTTTCCGGATTTAAAATTACAGAAGAGGCATTGTTTGATAATTGTTTATGATCAAAGAGTGCCCATAAAAATGCATGAGTATCAAGAAGGTAATTCATGAATTCAATAATTCTTCATCAGTAATAGAAAAATTTTCTTTGATTTGAACGGATGCTTTTTTTTCTAAAATCCCAAGTTTCCTATGAATATTTTTTTTATATTTTGCATAAGGGATTATTACGGCTATTTTTTCTTTCTTTTTTCCAAAAGAAATAGTTATTTCCTGTCCTTTTTTAATATCTTCAAGGACTTTGGAAAACTTAGATTTAAATTCACCAACTTGTAAATTTTTCATAATTATAATGTAGAGATAAGTTGTCAAGTTGTCAAGTAATAATTATTAATAGTGACAAGATTATTATTTATAAAAAGGGGCTTAAAATTATGAACCAAACGATAGCATGGAATCCGCCGCCGGAGGCGGTTTGCCGGAGCGCCAACATCATATTTTGGCGCGGAGGCCGAGCGACCGCCAGGGAGCGCAATGTTTTACCCCGTGTTATATGAAACGGCGTGCCCTAATAGCAACCATGCGGGCAAATACAGGCGCCGTACTGAGCGAAGTCGAAGTGACGTATGAGCCCGATGAAAAATAGTTGATGTTATATGCTTTATGTTTTAAATAATTATTTTGTAATTATTTTGCTACTATGGACCATTATATCTTATGAAGAAACTGGTAGTTTAATAAAAAGCATGTATCCATTTAAAAGCAGTTTCATAAAAAAGAGAATCCTTTGGTTATCATCCTTTACGGGAATAGAATTTTACTTTTTTTCACACAAAATTATGATGGAAATATTTTATATAACCGTGTCACAATTTCTGTTATTCTTGGTATCAGCATATAGAAAAGATAAAATATTAGAAGGGATACATGGATATGTATAACCCATTTCAAGAAAAATATGAAGAAGAAACAAAAGATAGTGACTACATTGAGAGATCAATCAAGGGCGACATGAAAGCCCTTGAAGCCATTGTCCTGCGCCATCAGGCCTGGATATACAATATCGCCGTAGCCATGACAGGTGACATACACATTGCCGAAGATATTACTCAGGAAGTGCTGATAAAGATCATTACCAAGCTCTCGAGTTATGATTCGCACAAGGCCTCTTTTAGAACATGGCTGTACCGGATTGTAGTGAACCATATCCTTAACATGAGGGAGAACCAGAAGGAAAAGTTTTTTTCGAAAATTGAAATACAGTCTGGATTAGACTTTTCTATCACACAACACCCGGACAACAGAAAATCGATGCAGCCTGGCTATTCGCTCATCCATGAAGAGGTAAAAATCGCGTGCGTCACATGCGCTCTCTTATGCTTATCGAGAAAAGAGCGTATAATTTTTACTCTTGGAACAATATTCAACACCTCTGATAGAATCGGGGCAGAAATATGCGGTACGTCAAAGGAAAATTTTCGTAAAATTCTCTCACGGTCACGCGCGAAACTGTATAATTTTTTCAATAAAAATTGCAGCCTTATGAATGAAAACAATTCCTGTACCTGCGATCAACAGACCGAGCTTCTTATAAAAGCAGGAATGATTAATCTTAACAATCTTCTGGTAAAGCAGGACGCGCATGGTTCGATACAGGATATGCTAGGTGAGGTAATCAATGAGCTTGAAGATTCATATTTTGAGTTTGTCGCGCTGTTCAGGGAACAGCCCTTTCTTAAAGGGCCTGATATGATACAATGGTTGCGCGATCTATTTAACAGGAGTGATTTTAAAGGCCTGTTTATCAAACAATAATTTAAGGAAAGGAGGAATATATGAGTAACCATGAACTCGTTTCACCATGCGGTCTTTACTGTGGAGTATGCAGTATCTATTATGCTTATTCAAATAACAACCAGAAGTTAAAGGAGAAAATTGCGAAAGTATATAATGAAACACCTGATAAAATCGCCTGCAAGGGATGCCGTTCTGATATGGTCTACTGGTATTGCACCATATGTCAGATCAAAACATGTGCTCTTGAAAAGGGATTTGAAGGATGTTATCAGTGCCAGGAATTTCCCTGTGACAAAATCGAATCATTTCCCGTTCCTGAAGGGAAAAAGCATATTCTCCGCGCAGTTCCTGAATGGCGAAAGCTCGGTACTGAGCAATGGATAAAGGAAGAGGAGAAACTGTTTTCTTGTAATAAATGCGGTGATCATTTTTTCAGGGGCGCACGCAAATGTCCATCATGCGGAAAGCTTCAGTAGCAGAAACAGCCAAGCGCCATACCAATAAACTTCAAATAACTGATAACGAGGTATGTATGAAACCAAATGAAGAAATGTGGAAGATGATTCAAAACCATCTCGGCTACTCCGAAGAGGAGATGAAGATTTTCAGGGCTGACCCAAGGAATGAGGATGCAATATCCAAAACAGTACCCATGCTGAATAAAACAATCGTTGCTGAAGTCATCGAATCACGCGGCTGCGACAGCGGGCATAAAGCGGGGGACAAGTTCTATTTTGACGGCAGGGGGATCAGCCTCCTGACCAAGCTGGGTCCGAGCAGAATATGCATTTTCGCGCTGCATTCGATCTCCCTGGCAATGCCGGCAATCGCCGAACTTTTTTATGCCGGCATCGACCCCAATCAAATGAGATTCAGGAGATTTGGCTGCCCGGATGTCGGAGTGCGGTGCGGCGGCTGGGGGCATGTCGTAATGGAAATACGAATGGAAGACCGTAAAAAAATTGCATAAAATGTTAAGCAATCCCGACTAGTCGGGACACAGAGGGGATTTTCTGTCAAGAATGAACCTTCTGCGGTGAGAATCAGCAGCCGATAAGGCCGATTCTGTCTTATCTTATCACGCCGGCCAGGAAGGCCGGCGCCCCAAAAGTGTGGCAGGCCGTTTCATATAACGCCTCCGGGGTAAGTGAAGCTGCCCACATGGCGTTTTGCCGCAGCGCCGTCTTCATATGTTGGCGCGGAGGCCGAGGAGCGCCGGCGACGAAGCGTATTACGCAGTGTTATATGAAAGCGGCGCGTCCAGCCACAGTGAGTCGCTTAAATACATGGATGTATTTAAGCGTTCTCCGGGAAATTTTATTTATAAGCAATAAAATATAAATTTCTTCTTGTTTGATTATTATGAAATAAAGATTTTGATGATACTCAAGAAAAAATGTCAAATTAATATTGACTAAATAAATTATTTATTGCAAACAGAGAGGTATAAAAATATTGGTGAATTTATTAGCAACCAATAACTGATCTATATGTCTCATAAATGTTATTTTTGTTCAATATATTTTGACTGCTTTAGCAATTTTCTGTATTACCGGAACCCTCTCTGCACAGAAAATTCCTAGATCAAAAAAATTGGAGAATATCAATGAATATAAAAAAAATTTCTGTAACTCTTCTTCCACTATTTCTCTTTCCGTTTATTTTCTCCACTTCATGCGATAAAGAGGAAAAGGATAAGTCTAAACAATATTTATCTATTCTAATGCTCTTGTCAAGGTGTACTCAATCTTTGATGGGCGGATCAGTACAAGGCTGCACATTATCACTGGATGCGGTCGTTACGACATTTGCAGGGCCGTCGCAGGGAACAACAACAAGCGGTGATACAGACGCGACAGGAAATTCCGTACGCTTCCAACAACCATGTAATATTACTACAGATGGGACCAATCTATATGTTGCTGATATGTATAACAATAAAATACGTAAAATTAATATTTCTACACAAGTAGTAACTACTCTTGCAGGTCCGGCACAGGGTTCAACAACAAGTGGCGATACAGATGCAACAGGAAATGCCGCACGGTTTTATATACCACAAGGCATTACCACAGATGGGACAAATCTATATGTTGCTGATAGGTATAACAATAAAATACGTAAAATTAATATTTCTACACAAGTAGTAACAACTCTTGCAGGTCCGGCACAGGGTTCAACAACAAGCGGTGACACAGACGCAATGGGAAATGCCGCACGGTTCTATGCACCTACTGGTATTACTACAGATGGGGCAAATCTATATGTTGCTGATGTTGGTAACAATAAAATACGTAAAATAGTTATTTCCACAGGTGCGGTAACTACCCTGGCTGGTCCGGCACAGGGAACAACGACAAGCGGCGATACAGACGCAACAGGAAATGCCGCACGGTTCAATGCACCAGAAGGAATAACTACAGATGGAACAAATCTATACGTTACTGAATCTTTAAACAATAAAATACGTAAAATAGTTATTTCCACAGGTGCGGTAACTACCCTGGCTGGTCCGGCACAGGGAACAACAACGAGCGGCGATACAGACGCAACAGGAAATGCTGCAAGATTTTCTATACCAAGAGGCATAACAACAGATGGGAAAAATCTATTTGTTGCTGATTTTAATAATCATAAAATACGTAAAATAGTTATTTCCACAGGTGCGGTAACTACCCTGGCTGGTCCGGCGCAGGGAACAACGACAAGCGGCGATACAGACGCAACAGGAAATGCCGCACGGTTCAATGACCCTAGTGATATCACTACAGAAGGGACAAATCTATATATTACTGATTATGTGAATAACAAAATAAGAAAAATTGAATAAATAAACTTGCTGATCTTGTACTTACAGGAAAGCGATACTGCATCTATGTAAAAAATTGAAACGGGACATTCGCACGCCTGCATTCAGTTTTTTCGATGGTCCAGTTTTCAATTGTTTTTTAGAGCGATTTTGACGTAGACGGCAGCCTCGATTTGATTTTAACAGGACATGACTCTGAAAATTTTAAGTAACGGTTGCACAATAAAAATATATGTTGATTAACGGAACTTTTCACCTACTTATAATCGATGTATATGTCTCATAGAGGGGAGTTTTTTGCAAATTTAAAACCAAATAAATAAGAACAATACTATGTCATATAAAAAAGCAATAATATATTACTGGAGCGGGACAGGCAATACTTTAAGAATTTCCAGGTGGGTTTATTATTTTCTTAAAAAAAAAGTAAACAATTTATCTATTTCATCAATAATGAATGCGAATCCCGGCACCCAGATCAAGGGACAAGATTCGCTTTTACTGATAGCAATGCCTACTCATGGATTTACCGCGCCATGGCAGGTAATTAAATTTTGTGTCCGTCTTCCAATGGGGAAAAGAACTGATGCTGTAACAATTGCCAATGGCGGCGGCAGCTACCCTGGATTTTATTTACCTGGATTTTCTGCATCCGCAAATTTTGTCATTTCATTTATATTGCTCCTAAAAGGCTACAGAATTAGGGGATTTATTGATATTGACATGCCTGGAAGTTGGCCAGCTTTTTTCCCGGGATTAAATAAAACACATATCAATGAATTTTTAAAAAAAGCAAAAAGAAAAACAGAGACATTTTTAAAAATTATCTTATCCGGGGAAAAATATATTATCAACTGCCGGAATGTTTTCGAATTCATCTTTGGCATATTATTAATTCCGATTTCATTTGGGTATATAATTTATGCCAGGCTTTTTTTTGCCAAACTACAGTTTGCAAATCTAAAGTGCAATTCATGCGGGATCTGCGCTGAAAATTGTTCCCATAACGCAATTTTAATGAAAGGAAAAGGCAGGTTTAAAAAACCGTACTGGA
>MIBH01000078.1:498-2782 GCA_001829455.1 Spirochaetes bacterium RBG_13_51_14 | reverse complement strand
TCAGTTATTGTCCGCAAAATGCCATAGAAACAGGACATTCAATGGGAATATTGATTTGGTACGTTTTATCGCTCAGCTCTTCTTTTTATTTTATTGATTATTTTCTTGAATCATCGGCGATCACTTCATTTCTAAGAAATAAATATATATTATTTTTACTCAATTACCTGTTTTATTTACTCACTATTTTTATATGCTACTATGTACTTTATTATTTAATCAAGATACCATTTATTAATAAATTTTTTTCCTACACTTCAGGCACGCACTGGTGGAGTAAATATCATGAACCTTCCATAAAAATACAGGATTTTAAATCTTAAAATCTACTGAATCACCAATTCTGTTTTCATAAATAAAACCTATTCCTTCACGTTCGAATTCTTCTTTATGTTTCTCAAGGAATTCCTTTCTTTGTTTTGCTAATTTATAATCTTGAGCGGTCAGATCATTATTTTTTATGAGAAATCCATTCTTTATGAGAATCTCAGCTAACGGGGTTCTATCGGACTCTAACAAATGCCTGGGAAATTCTTTTGTCTTTAGTAGGGCCGGACCAACGGAATCAATGTATTTTGACCGCTTTAACAATTTTCTGTATTACCGAAACCCTCTCTGCACAGAAAATTCCTAGATCAATAAAGGCGGGCACGGACGCCCGTCCTCTGCGAAAAGTCAGGCGCGCCGCTTTCGCACAACGTCTCCGGCGTATGCGACGTTTTCACCGTAGCGATAGCGAAGGTGACAATGTGGCGAAGCCCAAGCGAACGCAGTGAGCGCAGCGCATGACGCCGTGTTATGTGCCGTTGCCAGCCCCCTACAGAAAGGCCGCCGGAGCCAGGACGGCGGAAACGGATGCTATTCAGTTTCGTCTTTTTTTTCAATAATTCCATTATAAATTTCCTTTGCAAGGATTGGGAAAATTGTTTTTTGAAAATCAATATCATCCATATAGCGGGTTACAATTTTATCATTTTCAGACATTCGTTGCATCATGAGTGATTCAATTATTTTAAAAATCCCTAATTCAAATTTGTCAAACTTATTGGCTTTCGCTGTCTGAATAATGCGTTCATCTTTACAAGCCTTCTCTTTAATTTGCTCAAAAAACAACCTGTCTTCCTCGGTAAAATCAGTTCCAAATCTTTCATTGAGAGTACTGATTATTTCAGATAACGGTTTTTCATCATCTTTTGACTTACCTGTACCGACAGCCGTAGGACTTTTTACTCCAAATGGTTCACCCTCTTCCATTACTATGGAGCCTGAAGATACCTGTTCAATCCTATAGTATTCTAGTGAAACTTCCTTTTCAGGGTGCGGGTTTATAGAGGCATCCACAAAATCAAGATGAGGTATAAGAAAACGACTAAAACCATAAAGCATTTCGAGTTCAGCATCAGAGAAAGGAATTATTTGACTTATGAATGAATAGAAACTTGAATATGCGGTTATTTTATCATAGAATAACTCTTTTTGTTTATAATCAAGGGACTTAAAACGGTCAACTGCTGGTTGAATATGTTTATACATGCGCGCGTGATCTGAGGGATTCTGTTTATACAGCGGGAGATAAAATATTTTTGAAAAAGCTTCTACTTCAGACCAATGATAAATTTGTAAAGAATCCAATTCATGTTTTAATACTTCCAAATGATTTGGATTAGATGGTTCTTGAATTATAGTCGCATCAAAGTATGGTTTAAAAGCTAAATAAATATCATTAGATTCATTAACAAAATCGAGCACAAAGGGGGCTTCTTTCCCGGGATAAGTACGATTAAGACGGGACAAAGTTTGTACTGCCTGAACACCATCAAGCCGTTTATCAACATACATGGCGCACAGCAATGGCTGATCAAAACCAGTCTGATACTTATTGGCAACGAGTAATATTTGATAATCCGAACTGTCAAATTTATCGGGTAATTGTGATTCAGAAATATTTTTTCCAGTAACCACATCTATGTTCATACCCGGTTCAGTATATTCAGCTCCACTATCAGGATCCTTTACTGTACCGCTAAAGGCCACAAGCGGCCGAATATCGGTATACTTATGTTCAGCAATATATTTTTGAAATGAAAGCATATAGCGAATGGCATGCAGACGCGAGCCGGAGACGACCATAGCCTTTGCCCTGTTTCCAATTTTTGATTTGACGTGATCTCGAAAATGCTCAACAATTATTTCCGTTTTTTGCTCAATATTATGCGGGTGAAGGTTCATAAACTTGGCGAGTTTCTTCGTTGCCTTCTTTTTGGGCATCTTTGGGTCGTCATCG
>MIBH01000078.1:0-484 GCA_001829455.1 Spirochaetes bacterium RBG_13_51_14 | reverse complement strand
TTTAAAATATGTTTTATAGGTCGTATATCTTTGAAGAACATCGAGAATAAATCCCTCTTGAATTGCCTGTCGCATCGAATATGTATGAAAAGCTTCCGGCTTGCCGGAACTTCCTTTTCGTCCGAAAAGCTCAAGGGTTTTACCCTTGGGAGTTGCTGTAAATGCGAAGAAACTTAAATTCTTTTGTCGGCCTCGGGACTCCATTATACGATTTAAGCCGTCTTCCCAATCAAGTTCTGATTCTTCCGTGCCCTGTTCGGCACCGGCGCCCAGGATTTTTTTTAACTCACGCGCCGTTTCACCTGTCTGGCTGGAATGGGCTTCATCTACGATGACGGCATATTTACGAAGCGATATTTTATCTTCCCATTCCTTTGCTTTCTCAATTGAAGCGGAATCGGGATCATCCGGATCTGCCGCACCGGCTATATGCAGAAGACCGCGCAGCACGAAAGGAAATTTTTGAAGTGTCGTAATGACGATT
>MIBH01000077.1:46021-66761 GCA_001829455.1 Spirochaetes bacterium RBG_13_51_14 | reverse complement strand
GCTTGCCTTCCATCAATATCTTCATGAAACTTTCCGGCGTAACGTCGCGACCAGCAAGACCGACCACGTAATCGACAATCGCCGGCGGATTTTTCCGATTATAAAGGGCAGAACGCAGCTCCAGCGCCACAGGCCCGCCCGGGCCACCGAATGATATTGCCCGGTCTAATACAATTAAATATTTTTTGCCATCGACGGCCTTGAAAAGATCTTCAAAAGGAAAGGGGCGCCACAGCCGTATCTTCACAACGCCGACCTTTTCGCCCTTCTGGCGCAGGGTGTCAACGACCCCCATCGCGGCCTCTCCATATGAGCCCATGGTCACGATGCAGTACTCGGCATCATCGGCGCGGTATGTTTCAATCGGGTGATAGCGCCGCCCCGTCAGCGCGTGCCACTCTTCCCATGCCTTCAGTATCTGAGAATATGAATTGATGAGCCCGTGCTCCCGCGCCATTTGGGCCTCAGTGTATATTTCCGGCATGGCGAAACAACCCATGGAAACGGGGTTGTCGAGATGCAGGGCATTTTTCAATTTAAAATCAGGGAGATACTTTCGTATGGTTTCGTTGTCCTCCATTACAACGGGTTCGATCATGTGCGTGAGAATGAATCCGTCGAGATTGATGGCAACCGGATAGAGCACATCCGGGTTCTCGGCAACGCGGAATGACCAGAACACATGGTCATAGGCTTCCTGACCGTTCTCGACGAACACCTGTATCCATCCTGCGTCGCGGACCATCATGGTGTCAGTGTGGTCATTCCATATGGATAGCGGGCCGGAGAGCGAGCGGTTGGCAAGCGCCATAACTATCGGCAGCCTCATTGCTGAGGCTATGAAGAATATCTCCGCCATGAGCGCCAGGCCCTGCGAGCTCGTGCTGGTGAAGGTGCGCGCACCCACTGCAGCAGAACCGCAGCAAACGCTCATCGCGGAATGCTCGCTTTCAACCGGGACAAATTCCGCGTCGAGGTGGCCGTTCGCCACCATTTCCGCAAGGTGTTCAACAATATGAGTCTGCGGTGTGATCGGATACGCGGCAATCACATCCGCGTTTGCCTGCCCGACCGCCTCCGCAACCGCAATCGATACTTCAATCCCCTTCCGTAACGCGGTCATATCATTCCTCCTCGTCGATCATCGCTATGCAGCCGACCGGACATTCTCTCGGACATATACCGCATCCCTTGCAATAGTCGAGGTTCGCCGTATAATACCCCTCTTCAGTTTGATAAATACAGCCTTCGGGGCAGAATATCCAGCATACGGCGCATTTTATGCACAGTCCCTTGTCTACGACGGGGCGCGACGAGCGCCATGAACCGGTTTTATAGGAACGCGCATTGCCCTTTTCGGTCACAATCGCGCCGCATGATAATTCATTCCATTTTATCTGATCGATTGGTTTTGTCACGTTATTACTCCATTACCGTAACGTCGTTAAACGCCTTCTGGAGAGCGTTCATGTTTTTAGCGCCCAGTTTGGAGCCGAACCGGTCGATAACGGGCCCCTTAATGTCATCAAAGGACAACACGCCGGTCACTTTTAAAAGGGCCCCGAGCATGGTCGTATTCACAATAGGACGGCCGAATTCCGACATGGCGATATGATTTGCGTCGACGGTTGCTACTTTCACTTTCAGGTTGAAAAGTTTTTTGATTTCCACTGGAGTTTTGGCTGTATTGATAAGCACTATACCCCCGTCCTTCAACCCCTTGGACGGCTCAATAATCGACAGAAGGCTCGGATCGAGAACAATCACCACATCGGGATCATAGATTTTTGAACGCAGGTTGATTTTCCTTTCGTCGATGCGCGAAAATGCCACAACCGGTGCTCCGCGGCGCTCCGGGCCGAAACTCGGGAACGCCTGGGCGTATTTACCCTGGTTGATGGCTGCAATCGCGATGAGCTCCGCGGTGGTAACCGCGCCCTGTCCGCCTCTTCCGTGTATTATGATCTCCAGCATAATTACTCCATAAGACCATCAGAATATTACGAGAATGCATGTTACAACACAAAGGCTCAAGGGTATAATAAATGGTCAAACAAAAATTTGTATAAGCTGGAAAATATTCAAGATTTTTTTTAAAACACAGAATATATTGTTGTTTTTTTTCAAAAACTGGAGTGTATTATTTTTTTTCATAATTTTTAAACCCTCATGACCCATACTATTGGGTTAGGTAATCAGTCTTTATCTTGAATGATAATAAGTCCTTTAATAATTTGTAATAAATTATTAAAATCGGGAATCATATATTTTTGAATTTACAAGATATAATAAAATTAATAAATGCTAAAATTTGTATAGGAATCTGCTCGATAATGATTCAATAGAAAAATCTGCAAGTAAGGCATTTTTGAGATGGCTTCTATTAATATCACGAAAAAGGGATTGCTTCGCTTCGATTGCGGTGACAGGTAACAAGGGCTATGATGCGACAGCCCTTTTATATTTATATTTGTGCTCGCGTTTAACACTTGCCATTGGAGATCACTATGGATGACAGCGTCATATGGATTGATTTTTACACCATGGAGCGGTTCATGGTCGACGTGTTCAAGGCCGTCGGCGTTCCCGAAGAAGACGCGAGGATCTGCGCCGACGTACTCATAACCTCGGATAAGCGGGGCATCGATTCTCACGGGATAAACAGACTGAAACCGATATATATCGACCGGATCAAGGACGGCATTCTTTCACCTATTACGAAAATTGAAGTAGTGAAGGAAGGAGCAACGACGGCGGTGGTGGACGGCAACAATGGCATGGGCCATGTAATCGGCAGGAAATCCATGGCCATGGCATTGGAGAAGGCACGCACATACGGCATGGGCATGGTGGCCGTTCGGAATTCGTCCCATTACGGCATCGCGGGCTATTACGCGCTCATGGCGGCCGACGCGGACATGATCGGAATGACGGGCTCTAACGCGCGCCCGAGTATCGCGCCGACATTCGGCGTTGAGAACATGCTGGGCACCAATCCGCTGGTCTTCGGCATACCAACGGATGAAGACTTCCCCTTTGTAATCGACTGCGCCACTTCGATCACACAGCGCGGTAAGATAGAGGTTTACGCGCGTCAGGGCAGGGATCTGCCGTTTGGGTGGGTCGTCGACCAGGAGGGGAGATCGACCACCGATGCCGGTGAGGCCCTCAGGCAGCTCATTGACGGGACCGCAGCCCTCACGCCGCTGGGCGGCATCGGCGAGGATGGCGGCGGATACAAGGGTTACGGCTACGCCACGGTGGTTGAAATACTCTGCGCCGCGCTGCAGGCCGGCGGCTACCTCAAGATGCTAACCGGCTTCAATAACGGGGAAAAGGTCCCGTACCGGCTGGGACATTTCTTCATCGCGATCGATATCTCGCATTTTATCGACATTAATGATTTTAAAAGAACAGCGGGCCGGATTCTGCGCGAGATACGGTCATCGAAAAAAATGCCGGGCCACGACCGGATCTACACGGCGGGCGAAAAGGAGCACTGTGCCTGGCTCGAGAGGAAGGACCGTGGGGTGCCCGTGAACAGGAGCCTCCAGGAGGACATCATCGCCCTGCGGGATGATTTGTGCATCACGGGGTATGCGTTTCCCTTTTGAAGAAGCCGCCTCAATCCACCCATATAATCTTTTCGAAATTTTTCACCCTCTGGTTTTGAATAAAGTCCTTCCATTTGACGTCGATCGCCGTTCCCGCACAGTCTGCATTCCTGAGATGCACGAACTGGACGATTTCCCCGCGATCTATTTTTTTCTGGATATCATTGCCGGTGACACCGTCGACGCCCGATACCATGATCGCTTCTCTCAGATCCGCGTCGCTCAGGTCGGCATCATAGAAATACGCATCGACGAGTATGGCTTTTTTCAGCACGGCGTTATGGAGACTGGCGCCCCGGAAGTTCGCGCCCCTGAGATCGGCCTGGGTCAGGTCGGCCGCGCACAGGTCCGCCTCCCTGAGATCGGCGTTTACCAGCTGGGCGCTGCGGAGGTTGCAGAAACAGAAATTGGTCCTGATGAGACGCGCCCGGGTCAGATTGATCCGTTCGAGATTGAGGTTGTATAAATCAAATCCGGAGAGGTTTATGCCTACCAGCTTCTTGCTCTCCAGAAGCCTCCGTATCCTTCCGCTCGTGCATTCCACCGCGAGTAAGACGACCACGCATACGGAAAGAAGCGCTATGATGTTTCCCGACCGAGAATCGATCATCACCAATCTGCCGGAACGAATTTTCTCATATATATCAGAAGATTATCTGATTGAATGGTTACCGTCAATACTATATTTTCCCGCACGTAGCTATCTGATGGGCGCATGAGATTATTTCATTTGATGCCTTTTTATAAAGAATTCATCAATAAGCAGCGTGGATGCACTCGTGTTATTTTCTTGACTTTTAATCATACAACGTTATATGGATATAAACACTCATCGAGAGGAGGCCGATTATGGAAGAACAAAAGATCGGTGTGGTTGTAAAGTTTTTCACCAAGCCAAGCGTGGCTGCAATTGAATTGACCGATGGATTGTTGAAAGTTGGAGATACGATTCATATCCATGGACACAGCACGGATTTCCAGCAGCGGGTTGATTCAATGCAGATCGAGCACACCGTGATCCAAACGGCGGATAAGGGCGCGTCCATCGGGATTAAAGTCAAAGATCGCGTCCGCGAGCATGATGTTGTATATTTGGTTAGGCCATAGTGCTCCATCAATAATTTTACGCACTTGGCAGTCATTTCCTGCTGGGGGGAAGAGCTGTGTAAATATGACGTATTTTTGACAATGGTTAAAAAAGTACTTGAAATAAAGTAAAGAGAGAAGTATTTAAAAAGCTGGTGATAAGAAACAGATGAGAAATACGGCCCAGGAGAAATCAATCAAAGGAGGTTGAGTATGAACAGTGTTTATAAGGTCATCGAAATAATAGGCACCAGCGATAAATCATGGGAAGACGCGGCGAAGAATGCGATTGAAACCGCATCAAAATCTCTGAAAGAGATACGGGTTGCCGAAGTGAAAGATATGGATATAAGTGTAGAGGACGGTAAGCTCACCTATCGGGTTAAATTGAGATTATCCTTCAAGTTCGTCGATTAGAGCTCATGAGGAAATGTGTACAATCGATATTGTAAGCCGGCGCGCGCACAGGCCGGCTTCTTAACATGCTTCGCCATGATGAATAAAATGGCCTTGGGCACGGTTTTCTCCATTGCGGCCATTCAGTATAATGGTATTAATGTTATTAAGAGCGGGATTCTTCATGGTGGAGACCGGTCTCGATCGACTGATGAGGCATATTGATTTCCTCAGGAACAGGGATGTTGCGCTCATTGCCAATCATACATCAGTTACCCGCGATCTCAGGTACGGCTGGGACGCGTTGCGTGAGCGGGGCATACGCGTGCGTACAATCTTCACCCCCGAGCACGGCCTCTTCGGCGCCGAGCAGGACCAGGCGCCGGTCCTTTCCCGGGCCGATTTCCCGGTTGAGGTGATAAGCCTCTACGGGGATACGTACGATTCCCTGTCGCCCACGGAACGATATTGTGCCGACGTCAGCTGTGTTTTGTTCGACATCCAGGATATCGGAACCCGCTATTACACCTATGTGAACACCATGTTCCTGTTCATGAAGGCGCTTCACGGGAAGGATATTGAGTTCATCGTTCTGGACCGACCCAATCCCCTGGGCGGACTGACCGTTGAGGGCCCGGTTTTAAAGAAAGGGTACGAGTCATTCGTAGGTATTCTCCCGGTGCCGGTGCGGCATGGGCTTACAACCGGCGAGCTGGCGCGCCTTGCCGTTGATTATTTCAAGCTCGACATCAATGTAAGGGTGCTGGAGATGACGGGCTGGAAGCGCAGCATGACGTATGAAGCCACCGGCCTGCCGTGGGTGCCGCCGTCTCCGAATATGCCGACCCTGAACACCGCATTGGTGTATCCCGGCATGTGCCTCCTCGAAGGGACAAACGCATCCGAGGGAAGGGGCACCACCACGCCCTTCGAGGTGTTCGGCGCTCCGGACATACATCCCTATGATCTGACGGAGAAGCTGAACAGCCTCCATCTGCCCGGCGTCCATTTCCGCCCGCTGTTCTTCAGGCCCACATTCAACAAGTACCATGGGGTCAGCATCGGCGGAGCGTATATCCATGTGACCGATCGCAACCAGTTCCGGCCATTCCTGACCGGTGTCGCCGTGACATCAACTCTCCATGAAATGGCGCCCGGTTTTGAATTCACACACGGGGTGTATGAATTCAATAGCGCGCATCACGCCTTTGACCTGCTGACGGGAAGTCCGGCGATACGCGAAATGATTATCGACGGAAAACCCCTTGACCTGATTGCCGCTCTGTGGGAAAAGGAAGAGAAAGTTTTTTCCGGCATAACAGAAGAATATCATCTCTATCAGGATCATTAATGTCGCTGGACATCGCTGTTATCGCTTTCTACATGGTGGCCATAAACGCCGTCGGCATTGCGTGCTCCCGGGTAAGATCGGTTAACGATTATTTTCTGGGGGATCGAACACTGCCCTGGCCGGTAGCCTGTTTTTCTATCGTAGCAACGGAGACCAGCTCGCTGACCTTCATCTCCATACCAGGACTTGCCTATATAAGCAATATGGGATTTTTGCAGGTGGCCCTCGGTTATATTCTAGGGAGAATACTGGTGGCATATATCCTGCTTCCCCGGTATTTTGCCGGTAACCTTGAAACGGCATATCAGTTTCTGCAGAACCGGTTCAGCCTGTCGACGCGGCGTTTCATTGCCGTACTCTTTCACATTACCCGCCTCCTGGCAGACGGGATACGGCTTTTCGCCACCGCGATTCCGCTGTCGATGCTCATGGGATTCGACGGCTACTGGCAGTCGATAATCATCATCGGTGTTACCACGTTTGTTTACACGCTCTACGGCGGCATCAGGTCGGTGGCCGTTGTCGACGCCATACAGATGGGGGTGTATCTGCTGAGCGCCGTCGCGGGCATCGTCATCATTTCTCATTTAATGGATGCGCCGGTGCTGTCGATCTTCGGGAAGATACCGCCGGACCGTCTGATGATCTTCTCCACCGGGCTGGGCGGTGGCTGGCGGGAAGTATTCACGTCGTACAATCTCTTCTCGGGGGTCATCGGCGGTGCGCTTCTCTCATTCGCGTCGCACGGAACCGATCATCTCATTGTCCAGCGCGTCCTGTCCTGCCGCGGTTTGAGGGAGGCGCGGAAGGCCATGATTCTGAGCGGGATAATCGTGTTCATCCAGTTCGCCCTTTTCCTTGTCTGGGGCCTTTTTATCTATGTTCTCCTGAACGGAAAAAATTTCGACCTGCCGGATGCGGTTATGCCTTCATTTATTGTCAACAGGGTTCCGGCCGGCTTCAAAGGGCTCATGCTTGCCGGGATTTTCGCCGCAGCCATGTCGACAATCAGCTCCTCAATAAACTCAATATCCTCTTCAACGGTCCTTGATATCCTCATGATATCCCGGAGGGATATCCCTGAGCGCAGTAAGATCAGAATTTCCCGCGCCGTATCTTTCATCTGGACCTGCGTGATGATCGGGATCGCGATGGTGTTCAGGGACACGAAGGACCCGCTCGTGGAACTGGGGCTGGGGATCGCATCAATCACCTACGGCGGCATGCTGGGAATTTTCATCCAGGGGATCGTTTTTGAAACATTCAGCGATGCGGCGGCACTAACCGGTGTTGTGGCGAGCATTCTGACGACGCTGGCCGTATCGCTCGCGTTTGACGTTTTCTGGCCCTGGTTTGTTCCTATCGGTTTCGCCGTATCGTTCATCGTCGGGACGGTGTTAAACCGCGTGATGACAAAAAAGCAGGTGAGCGGGAACCGGTCATGACTCCGGCATTAAGTAAAATTTACGCGGTCGCTGCACTAATCTTCGATTATCTTAAGGGATGAGTGAGTGGCGGTCTTGTCATTGTCGAATATCGTATCGAAAATGATTATTATCTCGGTCCGTACGTTTTCTTTAATTATGAAGTAGTACTCGCCGGCCAGTTTTCTGACAAGATCGAGTCCACGCCCGGTCTCGGAAATGTACTCCGTAACATCCTCCTCGGATTCCGACGCCTTGTCCAGCAACAGGTTCTGTTCAACTACCTTTTTGATGCTGTCGAGGATGATTCTCTTCGAGAGCTTGCCCTTGTAGTCGTCAATGGCGATTCCGTACTTATCATTTGAATGGCCGAAGAATATGTCCACGTATTCCCCATCTCCGAGCTGGACGGCTTTCCGATTTTTTTTCTCTTTGGAGAAACCGTGCGAGTGATACACCGCATTGATCGCCATCTCGTTCAGGATGAGGCGCAGGGTGATCAGGTTTTTAATAGTGAACCCCCAGCCTTGAATCTCGTTGATTATAAGCGCTATCGCTTTTTTTATCTGCATCGAACTGGTAATCCGGATCTTTTTCATTTCGATTATATCGCCGATATAATTATCGAGGCCGAATATATTCTTTTTGGTTATCAGTTTTTCCGCAAGATTGATTATCTCGTCTTTCTTGAAGGGCTTGCACAGGACATTCCCTATTTCCTCCCGGAATATGATGTCGAAAAAGGTGTCGATATTTTTTTCCGTCGTCATGATGGTGGGTATGTACGGATACGTCCGGGTGATGTAGTTGTACAGGTCAAAGGCGTTATCACCCGGCAGCTCAACATCGGACACGATGAGATCGAAGTCGGCGGCGTTCAGTTTATGTATCGCATCATAGGCTGATTCGCACAGCTCGACTGCATAGCCGCTGTCTTTGAACATTTTAACGATTGAGTCCTTGAGCATTGAGAAATCAACAATCAGTACTTTGAACATAGTCGGCATCCGTTAATGAGATAAGCCAGTAGATTGGCTGAAAACGAGAATAATAATGAAAGAATAAAATAGACTTGTTGCATTACTACTCATAATTATTCATTTTTACCCCCGCCGCCTTCGGCGGCGGGGGTAAAAATCATTGATTATTGAGTTTTGCAACAAGTCTAATAATCGTGCGCCGTCTCATTCATATTTTCGGGTCAGGCTGTGAAAAAAATTCAGAAAATCCCGAAAATTATCCGAAAATAGTATTGAAATGCTATATGGTTATGTTATCAGGACTATGGAGGCCGCCGTTTGCTCCCTGCGCAGTCCCGGTAACACTCGTATAGGAGGATATAATGAAAAAGGCGATTCTTATTGCGGTTTGTTTGGCATTCATGTTCTCTGTCTCCGGAGCACAGGAAAAGAAGGAGAAGGAACTTGAGTATAAATTGACGTCGGAAAAACTAGACCAGCAGGGGAAGGATCTAGACGTCCAGATCGCGGCATTGTCAAAAAAAATGGGTGATATAATAAAAAAATACGACATGCTTAAGGCGAGCGGGGTCAGGGTCTTACCCTATCAGACAAATTATATTCTGGGACCAGATTATATAGAGATAGAAAAGCATAGTTTCATCAAAGAAGAAATCTATGAAAGAGATATAACCGGGTTAGAGACCAGGAAGATAAAGATATATGCCAACGGACAGAATGTAACCAGAATCGAATCAGAGATTTATGAGCGTAATTACTGGTCCTCGATATGGAATATCGTCCGGATCGTTGATCCGTCCCCCATGACAGAAGGAACCGATGATGTCACTTTCACTCATATCATGAATGGGAAAGAATTCGTTGAAAACAAGAGGCTGGGCGATATCAAAAACACAACTGCGTTTCCCATACGCAATGATATTAAACGCGAATTCCTAATACCGCATCTTTCCTATTTCATGAATTCGCTTCTTTTTATCGCCGAAGCATATTACAAAGGTTTGAAAGATGCTGAGGCAAGCATGAATGATTTTCTGAAAAAATCAAAAAATTATTAATATTAATAAGTATGATAGGCACGGTGCGGAGAGGCTGCCCTGAGGGGGAGCCTTTTTTATTATATTCAGACGAGTCCTGATAAAAGTGTTGACACCGTCGGATATGAATTGCGATGTTTTCGGTGCGGGCGCGGTCGCGTGAACCAAAGGCCTGACAAAACCCGCCGTATCCGCGGCGTGCGGCGGTTACAGCGGACGAACTATTATTATCATTTCGGAGAATGTAATGAAACTGGCTGTAATTGGTACCGGATACGTTGGCCTGGTGACGGGGACCTGTTTCGCCGACATGGGCAACGATGTCTGGTGCATCGATTTAGATGAGAAGAAAATTCAGAATCTCAGGAAGGGCGTGCTGCCGATATTCGAACCCGGACTTGAGGAGATGGTAAAGAGGAATTACGCCGAGGGGAGGCTCCGCTTTACGACGAATCTTTCAGAGGGGATCGGGGATGCGCTGTTCGCGTTCATTGCCGTGGGCACGCCTTCCGACGAGGATGGATCGGCGGATCTGCAGCACGTTCTGGACGTTGCGCGCGCGATCGGCGGCTGCATCCAGAAATACACAATTGTAATTGATAAATCGACGGTGCCGGTGGGGACCGCGGAAAAAGTGCGCAGGGTCGTCCGGGAAGAGCTGGCGAAGCGCGGACGCGCCGATATGGAATTTGATGTTGTTTCAAATCCGGAATTCCTGAAAGAGGGGAACGCGGTCGAGGATTTTATCAAGCCCGACCGGATCATAATCGGCGCCGACAACAAGCGCGCCGCGGAATCGATGCGAGAGCTCTATTCCACGTTCGTCCGCAAGGGCGACCGGGTAATGATTATGGATGTACCCTCGGCGGAGCTGACGAAATACGCCGCGAACGCCATGCTGGCGACACGCATCAGCTTCATGAACGAACTGGCCGGCCTGTGCGAGGCGAGCGGCGCAGACATCGAGAGTGTTCGCAGGGGGATCGGGTCGGACAGCAGGATCGGGAATGACTTCCTGTATGCGGGGATCGGCTACGGCGGCTCCTGTTTTCCCAAAGACGTCAGGGCGCTTATCTACACGCTGAAGAAACACAGATCGGAGGCCCGAATTTTATCGGCGGTTGAAGAGGTGAACCGCCTCCAGCGCGCCCTATTCATCAACAGGGTAACGGCGCACATGGGTGAAAACCTGAAGAGGAAGACATTCGCGGTATGGGGCCTAGCTTTCAAGCCGCTGACGGATGATATGCGTGAAGCCCCTTCTATCGACATCATCAGCGGACTGAGAGAGCGTGGCGCTTCGTTTAAGGCGTATGACCCGATTGCAGCGGAAAACGCGCGGAAAATAATCGGCGACAAGAATATAGAATATGTCAACAATAACTACGATGCGCTTGTGGGCGCGGACGCCCTTCTCCTCCTGACCGAATGGCACCATTTCCGGAAACCCGATTTCGACAAGATGAAGGGAATGATGAAACATCCCGTGATCTTTGACGGCAGGAACCAGTACGAGCCCGAGAAGATGAAAGAATTCGGATTTACGTATTTCTGCATCGGCAGAAAAAGCGATGTATAAGCCGGGGCGCGGCGGATGCGCCCGCCGGAAACTGGACATGCTAATCCATACCGAGAATATCCCTGATTATCACTCCCGCGGCCGTGAGCCCGAAGATTCCGGGCATATAGGAGACCGTTCCCTGGATGATGTGCCTGCCGGTATCCATCCCGTCGATTTTTGAGAAGAGCTTCAGGTTTTCCTCTGAATAGACGCACCACACCCCGGTGACGATGCCGAGTTTCTTCAACCTCCGGCGGACGGTCCGTGCGAGGGGGCAGTGCCGCGTCGTGCTGATGTCGGAAACCATGACGCCGGCGGGATCGAGCTTGCTGCCGGCGCCCATGCTCGACACGAAGCGGATCCCGCGCTCCAGGAGCGCGGCGATGAGGCTCACCTTGGCGTTGATGTCGTCAATGGCGTCGATGGCATGGGTGATCCCTGCTGGGATGGCGGCCGCGATGTCGTCAGGATCAATACGCAGACGATAGGCACGGACCAGCACCGCCGGGTTTATGTCTTTTATCCGCCGTTCAGCGGCTTCTACCTTGGGCGCGTCGATCGTTGAATGAAGCGCCAGTATCTGGCGGTTCATGTCAGAGGGGGCCACGCGGTCATGATCGACAATTACCATGTTTCGTACGCCGGCGCGGGCAATCGCCTCGGCAGCGTAACCGCCCACGCCGCCCAGCCCATAGATGGCGATGCATGAGTCTGCCATCTTTCTGATTCCGTCAGCGCCGACTAATAGTTCAGTTCGCGATGTGTCCATACGAGGTTGTTCTCCATCACCATGGCTCCCGCCGGTTCCCCTCAGGGCGGGCGAGGGTGGCTTAATTATATGTTTAAATTGAAAATTCTCGCTGCGTTCATGGTCGTGTTCTCGGCGATTTTCTCCATCGTATCCCCTGTTATCTCCGCAGCGGCCTGCAGGTTATACAGGATATAGTGGGGATAATTGATCTCCCCGTGTTTCTGTACCGGCGGAATATCGGGACTGTCGGTTTCCAGCAGGAAGTGACGGGGATATATTTTTTTCAGCACGGCCGCCCTCTTACGGCTGTTCCGGTATGTGAGCGTGCCGCCCATGGAGAAGCTGAGGCCGAAGCGGATGATCTCCTCCGCCAGCTCGGGACTGCCCGAGAAGGAATGGATGATGCCCCCCGCTTTCGGCGCTCCGATTTTTTGCAACGACCTGACGAGCTCGTTGAAAGCGCCCCGGCAGTGAATAATGACCGGCAGGTCGATATCCCGGGCAACGGCCAGCTGTTTTTCAAAGAAGGCGAGCTGACGGTCAAAGTCGCCGCTTTCGGTTTTTTTGTCGATGCCGATTTCGCCGATGGCCACGGCGCCGAGCTCCCGCGCGTGCGAGAGAGCGGGTATATCATCGAGCGAGGACTCGCGGATGTACCATGGATGGATCCCCATGGAATATTCAACCTCGGGGTAACTCCCGGCTATCTTCCGCGAGCGGTCCCACTGATTCGGCGTGATGGTTGCGGTGATAAGCTTCGCGATGCCGGCGTCCCGCGCATCGGCGATGACCCGGTCGAGGTCATGAATGAAATGAACGCTTTCCAGGTGGCAGTGCACGTCGACCAGCTTCATTGGTCATTCACCGATGATTTTAACGAGCACCCGCTTGGATCGCATGCCGTCGAATTCGCCGTAGTATATCTGCTCCCATGGCCCGAGGTCGAGCGAGCCTGCGGTGATCGCGACAACAACCTCCCGTCCCATCAGGGTGCGCTTTAAATGCGCGTCGCCGTTGTCCTCTCCCGTGCGGTTGTGCCGGTAGCGAGAAATCGGCTCATGGGGAGCCAGCCGCTCGAGGAAGTCATCGAAGTCCTGTATCAGGCCGCTCTCAGCGTCATTGATGTAAACCGATGCGGTAATATGCATGGCGTTCACCAGGCAGAGCCCCTCCCTCACACCGCTCTGTTTAACGAGTTTTTCAACTGCATCGGTTATGTTTATATACTCCCTCCTTCTTTTTGTCGTAAAAACAAGGTATTCGGTCAATGATTTCATTGCACGGCTCCTTCTGAAGCGGTGATTTCATATAAGAGGCGAGAGGTAAGTCATAGTATGTTATACCCTGGATGTCAAAAAGAATATCGCATCAGGTATGATAATTTTTGCTGTGGCACAATTGGCACCCCGGATGCCGAGTTGTCCGCTGGCGGCCGCACCTGTGGGCCATGCCCCGGTTTACGGAGTTAAAAAAATACATTCGCATGAATAATTTTAATTGAATTATCATCTGATAGTTTCATCATGGTTACACCATGATGGAGGCGAGAATCATTTGCAGACCCAGGTTTTGATAATCGGCGGCGGCGCGACGGGCACGGCCGTCGTCCGTGATCTGGCGCTGCGCGGCGTCCGGTGCATTTTGGTCGAAAAAGCGGACCTGAACGCCGGCGCTTCGGGCGGGAATCACGGGCTGCTCCACAGCGGCGGCCGCTATGTTTCAAATGACAGGGATGCCGCGCGGGAATGCAAGCAGGAAGGGGATATCATAAAAAAATTGATGCCGCAATGCGTTGAAGACACCGGGGGCCTTTTTGTGGCGGTGAAGGGCGATGACGAGCGGTTTATTGCGGATTATCCGTCATACTGCGCCCAGTGCGGGGTGCCCTGCGAACAGATCACTCCGGAGGAGGCGCGGTACCTGGAGCCGACCCTGTCCAGCGACGTCATCGCGGCATACCGGGTTGAGGATGCGTCCATTGATCCCTTTAAGCTTACGCTTCTCAATATGAGCCATGCGGTCTCCCTCGGATCCCGTCTTATACGCCGGACGAAGGTGATCGGTTTTGACATTCATGATAAAAAGATACGGCGGGTCATCGTCGAGAATGCAGATTCCGGAGAAGCATTCCATATAGAAGTTGAGCAGGTGGTCAACTGCGCCGGTGCCTGGGCGAATCAGGTCGGCAGACTCGCCGGCATTGACATACCGATCAGTTATTCAAAGGGAACTCTTCTCGTCACCAATGACAGAATTAATTATCGGGTCATCAATCGACTCAGACCGCCATCGGACGCCGATATCCTCGTGCCCGGCGGCACGGTTTCAATAATCGGCACGACATCGACGCCGGTCGAAAACCCCGATGGCATCCATCCGACTGTGGAAGAGACGGATCTGATCGTTCGGGAAGGAGCAGTCATGGTGCCGGTGCTGGAGCGGAGCCGCTTCGTCCGCGCCTACTGCGGCGTGCGGCCGCTGTTCGGCACGGGTAGGGGCGCCGATGGCCGTTCGATGAGCCGGGGTTTCGCGCTGCTCGACCACTCGGAAGAGGTTGAAAATTTCACGACCATTACCGGCGGAAAACTGACCACCTTCAGGCTCATGGCCGAGAAGACATCCGATCTGGTATGTGTAAAAATGGGGATAACGGCGCCGTGCAGAACCAGATCGGAGGAGCTTCCCACGACGGATGAATGCGGCTGGACCGAGCCGGGGTTGTCTCCCAAAAAATGGATGCGGCAACACGCCGCCGATGATATTGTTATCTGCGAATGCGAGATGGTTACCAGAACCGCGATCGATGAAATAATAGCGTCGCTCAGACAGAGCGATGAAAAACCGAGCCTGGTGGACATCTGCATGAGGACCCGTCTCGGGAGGGGCGCCTGCCAGGGCGCTTTCTGCGGCTCGAGGGCGGTGGCCTATCTGTATGAGCGGGGTGAGTTCGGAGCCGAGGAAGGGCTTGCCGACATCGGAAGGTTTTTCCAGGAGCGGTGGAGGGGAATACACTCCATTCTCTGGGGGGACCAACTGATACAGGCTGAGCTGATGGAATCGATCCACTGCGGCCTCTTCGATGAAGAGTTGCACACGCCATAGAAATGAGGAAAGCGGTGAGGGTTCATGACACTGCCGAAATCACATAATTATGATCCGAAGCATATCTTTGACATTATGGTCATCGGATCCGGCATAGCCGGCATGGCGGCTTCGCTCTATGCCGTGAACCGCGGTCTTTCCACGGTACAGGCCGGGAGCGCGGGAGGCACGCTCTTCACCAGCGGGCTGCTTGATCTAATGGCGGTATATCCGTTGACGGAAAAGAGGCTCTGGATCGATCCGTGGGAAGGAATTGAGGCGCTGCGCAGGGACGGCTCACGGCATCCGTACACTCGTATCAGCAATGAGGATATTGAGAAGGCGTTCGAGGAAATCGTTGCGTTCCTGAATGCCGTCGGCATGAACTTCCGATGCGAGAAAAACCGCAACGTTCAGGTCATAACCTCCATGGGCACCCAAAAGTGCACCTATTGCGTGCCCGGATCGATGTGGCACGCCGTGGAGGCCTTTGAGAAAAAGGAGCCATGCCTTATCGCGGACTTCAGGGGACTGAAAGAATTCAGCGCCCGTCAGATTGTCGCTTCGCTGAAGAGAGAATGGCCGTCGGCCAGACCGGCACGCGTCATATTCCCGGGAATGGCGGGCCGGGATGAAGTGCATGCGGTTCATCTTGCGCAGGCTCTTGAGCTGTCAGAAACCAGGGTGGCGCTTGCCGGGCTCGTCAAACCGGAGATACGGGAGGCCCGTTCTGTGGGGTTTCCGGCTGTTCTTGGCATAAAAAGAACCGGGGCTATCCTCGCACATCTTGAAAAACTTATGGGCGTTCCTGTTTTTGAAATACCCACGATGCCGGCTTCAGTGCCCGGTTTCAGACTGAAAGAGGTATTTGATTCTGAACTGCCGAAGAGAGGTCTCCTCAGGCTCATCGACAAGCGGGTTGAATCCGTAGCCCGTTCGGCGAGCGGTAATTTCCTTTTACGGATCGGCGGACCTGACAGCGAACAATTAATTCAGGCGCGGGGAGTTATCCTGGCCACCGGAAGGTTCATGGGTAAAGGTCTGCTTTCCACCAGGGAAGGAATATACGAACCACTCTTTAATCTCCCGCTCCATCAACCCGCCGGCAGGGTGTCATGGCACCATGTGCAATTTCTCCATCCAGCCGGTCACCCTATTAACTGCGCCGGCGTAGAGGTGGATGATCTGTTTCGTCCCGTTGACCGTACCGGAAGGGTGATTCACGATAATCTGTTCGCGGCGGGAATCATTCTGGCGCACCAGGACTGGATGAGGATGAAATGCGGTTCGGGCCTGGCAATTGCCACCGCCTACGCCGCGGTGAACGCCTGCATGGACAGTTTTATCAATAAATCGGACAGGGATACTGCGTAATGGTACAACCGCTCCTCGGCTCATCGTTTCTTACCGCGTGCCTGTATATGTCCCTCGCGGTGTGCATGTTCGGCATCCTCTTTCGAATAGGGCGATGGTTTGCCATGGATATCGGTCCCCGCGCGACTCGCGTCTCGCATGCAAAAAGGATCAGTGCCGCGGCCAGAGGGATAATGAAAACCGTTTTCAGCACGGCGCTTTTAAAAATTTTTAAACTATTAATTTTTGATATTCTTCTGCAGACCAGGATACTTAAAACTGACCTTTTACGCTGGTTCATGCACTTCCTCATGTTCTTCGGCTTTACGATGCTGCTGTTCATGCATGCACTGGATGAACTGGTGACTGGAAAAGTGTTTCCCGGATATTTCTCAACCCTCGATCCCTTCCAATTTTTAAGGAATCTTTTTGGCGTGATGGTCGTCATCGGAGCGGGCATCGCCGTGTACCGACGTATACGATATCGGGGTCCGATGCTGCGCACCGGGTTCGCCGATCGATACGCCTTGATCATTCTGGCAATCATCATCACCACCGGCTTCATGGTTGAAGGCGCGAAAATCGCCTCCGAGCGCGTATTCGACCGGATGACGGGCGATTTTTATCAGCAGGGACGGCCCGGGGATGATGTCGCTTTGAAGGCGTTCTGGTCAGAGGAATACGGAACGGTATTTAATAGCCTCAACGTAGATATTACTCCGGAAATAATCCTCAGGGGAAAAGAGGTGAACAAGCGGAAGTGTGCATCCTGTCATTCCGGCTCCAGAACAGCATTTGTTTCATTCCGGATCGCTCGAGCGATCCGGCCGGGCGCTGTTTCTCTGGATTCCGCGAGGGCCGATATATGGCTCTACTATATACATGTTCTATCCTGTTTCGTCGGACTGGCGTATTTCCCATTCAGCAAGTTTTTCCACCTCATCGCCGATCCGATCAGCATCATCGTGAATGGCCTGTCGGATAAAAAACATGTCAATCAGGCCGCGGCGGCACCGCGGAGGGCGATGGAGCTCGATGCGTGCACTGCTTGCGGCACCTGCAGCAGATACTGTTCGGTCGAGCCCGTCTACCGGATGATGCGCAATAGGGAGATACAGCCGATGAATAAGATTCGGACCGTACAATTAATAGCCGGGAAGAACATGAGCGGCGCAGAGCTGCAGACGATTTCCGAGGGCGCTTTTATTTGCACGACCTGTTTCAAATGCACCGAGGTGTGTCCCGCCGGCATCAATCTTCAGGATCAGTGGCTGTCCTCCCGGGAGGCGCTCTCGGAAATAGGGTACCCGATTCCACACGTGTGGGTCAAGAAATTTAATGCCTCAGAATGGTCGGACCGCATCCGGAATTATGAATCATCACGGAACGGGGTTGCTGCTGTAAAAGGTCGGTATTATAATCTTACCGGTGACTCCGATGTGTTCGCTCCGTGCATTCAGTGCCAGACCTGCACCAACGTGTGCCCGGTCGTCGCAGCCCGAACTGATTCAAAAAATGCGGTAGATATCACGCCGCAAAAAATAATGAATCTTCTCAGGCTCGGTCTTAACGATCTCGCCATGGGATCGAGGATGGTCTGGGACTGCGCGACCTGTTACCAGTGCCAGGAGAACTGTCCTCAGGGCATAAAAGTAACCGAAATCATTTACGAGTTAAAAAACAGGGCATACGTACGATTCAGAACGATTGATCGCACGGCGAGAAATAATGATACGGAGGATCCCTGCTGATTCACCGGCGAGCGCCAGGACGTCTTTATAGCAGGATGCGGGAACCATGAAATTCGCATTTTTCAAAGGGTGCAAGATACCATACTATCTTGAACAATACGACACCTCGACCCGGGCGGTGCTTAAGACCTTCGGTGTCCGTCTGGTCGAGTTGAATTTTAACTGTTGCGGCTATCCCAACCGTGACCTCAATTTTGAATCGTTCGTCCTGTCCGCGGCGCGGAACATGGCTCTTGCTGAGAAGAGGAGACTTGAGATCCTGACGCCGTGCCAATGCTGTTACGGCACCCTGAAACACGCCGAGCATTTTTTGCACGAGAATAAGATACTGCGCCGGGATATGAATAACGAGCTGGCAAAAGAAGGTCTTTCATATGAAGGGAAAACCAAGGTCAAACATCTTCTGACGGTGCTCTGTGACGATATCGGCCTTCCGGCGATCTACGCCAGCATTGTGAAGCCTCTGACGGGTCTGAAGGTCGCCCCTCATTACGGGTGCCACGCGCTGCGGCCCAGCGCCGTTGTTCATTTCGACGACCCGCTGGCTCCGTCCATATTCGAGGACCTCATAGCCGCGACCGGGGCCAAGCCGGTTGACTGGCCCCGCCGTCTCGACTGCTGCGGCAATCCGCTCCTGGGTAAAAACGATGTCATTTCGCTCGCGATGATGCGGACCAAGATAGCCGATGCCGCTGAATCGGAGGCTGACTGCATATGCACCGCGTGCACCTACTGCCAGATGCAGTTTGACGCCGTGCAGGGGAGCGTAACTCCCGATGACGTGTCTTCTAAGCGGGTCCCCTCTCTCCTGTACACCCAGCTTCTCGGACTCAGCATGGGCCTTTCAGAGCGGATGCTCGGCATCAAGCGGAACGCCCTTCAGGTGGAAAAGCTGAAAAGCCTGTAATGCGGGCCGCAGCACCTCTATCTATTTTTCGCCCAGTCTCCTGCATCCTTTCGCGGGCTCGGAACAGGAGAAACCGCAGGCCTGATTACCGGCTGAACAGCATGATGCAGGGATTCCGTGCCATGTTTTTTCCTCCCGCGAATACTGAAGAAAGCCGTTCACGATGCATTCATACACCGCACGCACGGTTACGTATGTCCTTCCCGGTATGCTTGTCTCGCCGGATATTTCCCTGTTCTCATCGATGACGAACATGGCCTGCATCGTGCACGGGATTTTGGTACCGAAATTTTCCGGAGGGAGCCGTGTGAGTAATGTTAAGTTCTCCATCGCGATATTGTTTTTTTTCAAACCGTATTCCCGTTCCAGTGCGTCACGCATGAGATCCAGCGCATCAGTATCGGAAATAACCGGGATGTCGCTTCCCGCAGCAAGCTCACGGCACATCGTCCCAATATTGCAGTCCCGCATCTCCTTCCCGCGGTATACGCAGCTTGCACCGGCGAATTCCCAGACACCGTTTTTCCGGATGATAGTTGAGGAAAAGAGACATTCGTATGTGGTCCCGGTATTGTATATCTCATTTTTCATTACGACCGTCAATTTTGATGATACCAGGTATTGCGGAGTGCATAGATTCCAGGAACCTTTTTTCCCGAGAAGGGCGACATCCTGTACTGTTACATCGTGAGTTAGCCCGATACCCTCTGAAACCAGCCTGCCCGCTTCGGTATCGGCAAGGCCCGGAAGCTTCGCTGTGGGTTTTCCCGCCGGCTTTGAGCTGATGGGCGTTATGCCCTCGAAAATCCATGCTGTTTCGAGCTTATAGTACCGGGCCTCCCAGGTATTGCGCATGGGTAATCCGCACTCCTTCAGGCGCGTCTCCGCGGTCACCTGATGGATCTGAACGGGAGTGTTTGCGGCGCCTTTTTTTTCTGTGGTATTCCGTATTCTACCGCTGTAGTATGTCTTCATGGTTTTTGCGTCTTGCGGAGATGTATAGGCCGCCGTGAAATCGATCATGACCCGCTGACGCGGCACGATATCCGCCCGACGAACCGGTTTTGCTTTTGCCGTCGCATTTTTTTTCTGAGCGGCGGCGGCATGAAAATAGGCGATCCCGGTTGTGAGATTGAGCGCCATAAAAATTAAAATGAGCATGATCGTTCTTCGCGACATGGAGGCCTCCGTTTGAGCTTAATAACGAAACGATCGGCGCAGGGGAGCGATATGGACATCGAATCTGTCTTCAAACGCGCAATCGACGCTTCTGAAGCCGAACAGCTTTTGTATATATGCTATATTCTCCCTCCCGGTGCCGATGTATTCTTCCTTATTTTTTTCCGGGATGACAATTCGCACCGCTGTTGCAGTATTCTCCCTGCCGGTTACGCAGCGTCTGATGCAGGCGGTCATCTCGCGTCTCCGGACCCGTGATTTAACCAGAT
>MIBH01000077.1:23795-46000 GCA_001829455.1 Spirochaetes bacterium RBG_13_51_14 | reverse complement strand
TCACCACGGCCGGATATATCCTCACGGCAGAAGGTTTCAACTCCGCTGCAGTGAATGCGGTACGGATGGCGGACTCCCTGGTTTCGCTCGGCAGTCCGGGCATAAGCTGTATGACAACATCCATCCCGCAATTTTTGATGAGACGAATTGCTTCAAATACGACCCGGCTGTTATGGCCTCTGCGTGAGGCCTCAAGCACCGCATCGTCGAACGACTGCACTCCCACTTCGATCGTTGATACCCTGAAATTCATGAGCATATCCAGGACATCATTGGAAATGTAATCGGGCCTGGTTGAAAGGCGTATGGCGTGTATCGCTTTTTTTTCAAGGAAGCGGTTCGCCACGGACAGATAGGCTTCCTGCGTTTCCTTCCTCATGCCGGTAAAACTGCCGCCGAAAAAAGCCATCTCGACGCGGGTGACGCTCTTTTTAATATACGGCGCGTATTGCTGCATGAGGTCATCGATCTGCCCGGGTTCCAGAACGGCGCGCGCGGCTGTTGCGGCCCACTGGTCGCAGAAAATGCATCGGTGAGGGCAGCCTTGGTGTGGAATGAATACCGGAATGGTAACCTGTCGTTTTGCCATGAATGTTCCGTACAGTCAGAAAGATAATTGCCTTGCATCGACTGTCACATGGTATCCAGCGATCCAGTTCAATATATTTTCAAGGATTTTTTTAATGCTCCGTCACTGATATCATTAATGCGTTGCAGCGACAGTCCCGGCGGACGGCTGCTGATTTAAAAATTGCTTGACATAATGGTGTGTGTATTTTTAATGCCACAACAAATTGGAATGAGCGCATATCAATCTCATGGCGGGAGTACACCGAATGCCGACGTACGAATATGAATGTTTAGAATGTAAAAACAGGTTCGACGTGTTCCAGTCAATCAACGATGATCCGATTGAAACTTGCGTCAAATGCCACGGAAGGGTACGGAAACTTTTCGGAACGGCCGGCATCATCTTCAAGGGATCGGGCTTTTACGTGAACGATTACCGGAAGGGCGGCACAGAAGAGAACCGTGCTTCCGATAACGCGAACGGCATTTCTGAAAAGAAATCCTCCTGCCCGGCCGCCGGCACCTGCCCATCACCCGACTGCGGCGGAGGGGCATCCGAGTAACGTGCTCCCCCGTGCCACGGGGCAATTATCAAGATCTTCCTAAGCTTATAGCACATTATGGCGCTCCTCAGGGAGGAGCGCCATAATGTGCTATCGAATTATTTGCGGGCCTTGCTTTTTTTAAGCATCTGGGCTTTTTTCTGATTGTAGATGGTCATAAGGTATTTTTCGATGTTGTAGATAGCCTGAGCCGATAGTTTTTCATCCTTCATTTTCTCCCCGGCGAGGGAGTCGGTGAAATCCCTTATCAGCTCGGGCGACAGCGTTATTTCCGGATTAATGAGCAGATATTCCATGTCGGGTATGAGGTACTGCTGGCTCCGGATGGGGTAGAGAGCCTTCCGGGCATTGTAAATGGGCATGATGATTTTCAGATTGAGCTTCCTGATATCGTTGATGATGGTTTCAATGTCCGGTTCGTTGGCGGGCAGGAGATCAATGTAATTCGAGAGCGGAATTAATTTGCCGGTGCTGTTTTTAATCTTATAAATTATGCTTCTGGCCTGGCCGGTGGCATATGATCGATAGGTCTCGGTATCATATTCCTGGTTTTTGACCGGACCGGCTTCGGGTTCCTCTCTCTTGGGGGAGAAGAGAGATCTAAAAAAGTCCGAAATTGCCTCTAGGATCGATCTCCTTGTATGGGCGGCCCGCTCTTCGAGCGCCATGGCGGATTCCAGGTAGAGGCTGTTCTGATAATCATCGTATTCCTGAATAATTTGCTGCAATTTCTTGATGGCGTCGTCCTTTTCCAGGATAATTTTTAGCTTCTCTTCCGAATGCAGGAGGTTTTTCCCCGCGTTGCACAGAAGGTTTATTTCATCGAAGATTTTCTCCTTTTCAAAATGGCCCAGCGTGGCGACGCTTTCCTGCCGGTATATGATAATATCGTGGAGTTCCGACAACCGCGGCAGAAAATGACTCCCGTCGATGAGGTAGGTGATATTGTCCTCGTCTGTAAAAAGGATTATTTTATAGCGCGACCCGTTTTCTTCAGCCCATGCTATAATTTTATCTTCCGGGATCTGGTTGAATACCGATGAGAGCGACGATACGGAGCATATCCGGCATTCCCTGATATAGGCGGTGATATCGTTGCTCGCCGTGATAAGCGGATCGATCAGCGCTTCGACTTTCAGGAGGCATGAACGGAGTGAGTTAAAGTTTTTTACTTCCGTCAGCTCGGCGTCCGAGAGGGAAAGGTAAATATCTTGAAGAAGTATGTTCAGGAGGTAGTCGAGCTTGGTGTCGCGGTAATCGCCGAACTCGGTATTCAGGATGCCGAAATTTTTCAGTCTCCTCATTATGGGATTTGTATGATTGGCGATGACTTTGTTGACTTTTTCCAGTGAAAGGGTTTTTTTAACGGACTCATAGTTGTCCCTGTGAAAGCAGAAATCTTCAGCGATCTCATTGTTTTTTCTGTCTATTGATAAGTTTTTATAGGTGAATACGGTTTTCCCCAATTCAAGCTTGATGACCTCCGATAGGAGAGACCGCTCTTTCGTTTTTTTCAGAAGCTTGGTCAGGTTGAAGAGCCTGAACTGGCTGATGAGATCCAGGAATCTGTCGGCGGAATAGAGGTTCCGCTCCGCCTGAAGCCGGTTGTGGTCTTCATTGCCGAGCAGCACCGAATACTCACGTGTCTCGATAATCGACAACTTTTTTGAATCCGGTTCAACGGAGAAATTGAAGGTGATGATGGACTTCACATGATTCGGATAGTTTTTCGTCAAAATATCGACCAGACCGGTAATAATCTTGTTTCGTGCGATGGTGAAAGGAATTTTTATGTTCCGGGAAGTTTTCAGATCGTCAATGGTCGCCAGACGGCCGATGCCGTTTTTAAGGACGTTAATCTGAAATGCCATGATCTCATTAAGCACATCATAGATGTACGGTTCACGCGCTATATGGGAATGGAGGAAGGGAAACCGTTTGTCCTTGATTTTATCTTTCGCCATTGCATTCTCTGCTGATCGAAGAAGAGCATTGTTCCTATAGGTGTAAAGCAGGAAGTGAATTTGTCAATACTTTTACGCCTGCTAGGAGCCGCGAATCATGGGAACAAACCTGACGTACGTTATGGTCCGTTTCGTTATTTTTCCGTTTTTTTTCGTTATTTTCACCAGCTCCTGCGCATAATCGCCTTCCGGTGCTACCAGTATGCCGCCGTCGGCAAGCTGATCGATGAGGCTCTGCGGTATTTTCGGCGGGGATGCGGTGAGTATGATGACGTTGAAGGGAGCCTTTTCAGGCCAGCCCTGGTAACCGTCGCCGATCCGCACCTCGACATTGTTGTATCCAAGCTCGGTGAGCTTCTGACGCGCGCTTTTTCCGAGAGGTTCAACAATTTCTATGCTGTAAATCTCTTTCGCCAGAAGCGAAAGGACCGCAGCCTGATAGCCGGATCCGGTGCCGATTTCCAGAACTTTTTCATTTCCGGATAGTTCGCACAGTTCAGTCATAAGCGCCACGATATAGGGCTGGGAGATGGTCTGTCCGTGCCCGATCGGGAGCGGGTGGTCCTCGTAGGTACTCGCTATATGTTGTCCGGGGACAAACCGGTGGCGCTCGACTTTTCTCATGGCGCTCAGCACCCGCTCGTCGCTCACACCGCGGGCCTCAATCTGATTTTTGACCATGAGCTCGCGAAGTTTTTCCATGGATGTGTCTCCTTCACCCCGGCAGGCGGCCGGGATCAGCATGCTTGCAATGATGTAATATATAATGATTCGGCTCATCGTCAGCGTTAACATTTCAAATAGTTTCGCTGGATATTAAAAAACCAATCCGGAATTATGAACAGGTCGGTTCTTTATGATCACAAAAAATTATCAATGAAACATTTTTAATTGTTGCTTTTACGGTCATATGACTAGAATAAAATGTATTAAAGACAGGTATATATTTCAAGAAAATAATTCCTGCATATCAATCTTTCTCACATGGAGCACGATGGTGGCACAGAAAGGAGTCAAAGGCTCATCCCACAAGAAGAAACGATCTCCGGCAAAAGTTGTCCAAAAAACGGCGAAGCAATCCGGCGGTGCGCCGCGCGGGAGCGGACGTGGTAGAAATCCGGCATATATACTGATCATCCTGGGTCTGGTAACGGCGATAGCATTGCTGGTTAACAGATTCGGTGAACATCGCGAACCGCCGGGTGAAAAACCGCGCAGGGAGTCGGCTCGTATCGATGGGGATACCAAGGAACGGGAAGAGTTGCGTGAGAAAAAATCGGAACAGAAGAATTCCGTTGAATCAGACGAAAAGAGTCGAAATGAAAAGGGGCAGAAGAAAGCCGAGGAGAAGCCCGCCGTACAGGACGTTAAGGTATATTTCGTAAAGCTCAATGAGAAAACCGAGAAGATTTACCTGACGACGGTTTCGAGAAAAGTCGGTAAAGGCTCAGTCCTTGAAAACGCCATGAAGGAGCTGATCAAGGGGCCGACGCCGGTCGAGAAAAAGAAGGGATTGCTCTCCGCAGTTCCCGCACGGCTCAGGATTAACGGCATCAGGATAAAAAACGGGTCGGCCGAGATAGATTTCAACGGCGCCATCGAGCAGGGGGCGGCAGGGAGCGTGCTGATAAACCGGATCGATCAGATCGTGTATACCGCGACACAGTTCAACAATGTGAAGAGCGTCATAATAAAAATAAACGGCAGGACGAGGCAGACCCTGGGAACCGACGGGCTGTCGATCGGCGGACCGCTTCACCGGGGCGAGTAGCTCAAATGCTTGAGATCGAAATTAAGTCTCCCTGCGATGATTATGCGGCGGTCATCGAGAAGCTCGCGTCGCTGGGTGCCCGCCGCACGGGTAAAAAGAAGGAATACGACCGGTACCTGAACCACCCGGCCCGCGATTTCAAGAACTCCGATGAGGCGCTGCGTGTGCGACAGGTGGATGAACGGATTGTCCTTACCTACAAGGGTCCCAAGATCGGCACGGTTTCAAAAACACGGATCGAGGAAGAAGTGACGGTGGGGGATATCGATGCGATTCTGAGCATATTGAGACTGCTCGGTTTTTCAGAGTCGGGTATGGTCGTCAAGGAACGGGAGACCTTTGTTCTGGGCGATATTGCAATATGCATTGACAACGTTGAGGGGCTTGGTAATTTTGTGGAACTTGAGACGAAGGGCACTGATAGGGAACGGCTCGAGCAGGAGCTCCTGACTCTGGCCGGGCAACTGGGACTCAACCGTCTGGAGCGAAAATCGTATCTCGAGATGAAATACGGGAACGACCTGCCGAAAGAGTGAACCCGGAACCTGTTCGTTTCCGGACCGTCCACAATCGTATACATAAGAGGACCGCAATGTTTCACCGAAAGGAAATCAAAGAAATGGAGAAACGGCGCCTGCAGCTGGCTGATCTGGACCACAAGAACAAACAGCTGCGAACGCTCATCGAAATCAACACCTATATCGCCAATTCCCTCGAAAAGGAGGAGGTTCTCAAGAGGATTCTGTACCAGACGAAGATCCTTCTCAACTGTGAATCGAGCAGCATCCTGCTCGTCGACCGCGGGCTGAAAAACCTCAACTTCGCAGTGCTGAGCAAAGACGAGGAAGGCGACATGTTAAAGGACACGAGCTTCAGGATGGGCGAGGGGATAGCGGGGACGGTGTGGCAGAACGGCATCCCTATCCTCATCAACGACGCTCAGAACGACCCGCGCTTTTCAGATCGCGCTGATAAAAAGGCGAAAACAACAACACACTCGATCATCGCCGTGCCTCTTACCGTCAACGGTGAAATCATCGGCGTTATTGAGGCGATCAACAAGCTCGCCGCAGGCTTTTCATCATTCGACCTTCAGATGCTCCAGTTTATCTCCACGCAGTCGGCCATCGCAATAAACAACGCCGATCTCTATAATAACGCCATCCGTGACGGCATGACCAAGCTGTATATCAGCAAATACTTCCGCGAACGGCTTCAGGAGGAATGGAACCGGTCCAGAAGAAGGAATCATCAACTATCGGTGGCGCTTTTCGACATAGATTATTTCAAGGGGATCAACGATACCTACGGGCACCAGGCCGGCGATCGTGTCATCAAGGAGGTGGCCATAGTTTTGTTGAATAACTGCCGGTCAATCGACATCCCGTGCCGATACGGCGGCGAGGAGTACGCCGTGATACTGCCGGAAACGGAGCGGGAAGAGGCCCTGACGTTCGGCGATCGCATCCGGGACATAGTTCAAGGCCTGCGCCTGGAATATGGGGACAGCATGATACGGGTCGGCATTTCGGGCGGTGTCGCAACCATTCCCGCTGTGGATGCGAAAGACCCTAGAGAGTTTATCGAAATGGCGGATATGGCCCTGTACTATTCAAAAAATAACGGCAGGAACCGGGTGTCCTTTTATGATCCGGCGATCATGGATACAGCTCGTCATTAGCGGATGACTACCGGAGCTGGTAGCCCGCCCGGTTGAGGACGCCGATGGTGTTATTCTGCAGATGCACGATCTCTTGCGGTGACAGGGTCCGTTCCCGTGAGGCGAAGATGACTTTAATTGAAACAGATTTTTTCCCTTCCGGGATCGGGTTCCCCTCGTAGACCGAAATAACGTCGACGCTCCGTACCAGATCAGCGGAGCTCAGTTCGATAAGCGCGCAGATATCCCTCGCGTAAACCTTCCGATCGGCAAGCACGCTGACTTCAAAGGGAACTTCCGGATATTTCTGCAGTTCATAAAAGGCATGGTCGGTTTTTTTCGCCCGATACAGGGCGGTAACGTCAATATCGAACATGCCGACCGTTCCCGCGATATCGAACGCACGCATCGTATCGGGATGAAGTTCGAAAATGAGCCCGGCCGGTTGCTTTTCAATGATCAGCGCCATGGAGCGGCCCGGATGCGCGTACGGCGGAATGGCGGCGCTTTCTGGCACGAGCTCGTAATCAGCGATCCGTAGTTTCTGCATGAGACCAGCGACAACGGCCTTCGCATCATAGAAGAGCGGCGCCACTGATTTTTTACGATACTCCGCGCCGGCGACCATGGTTTTTTCATCCGCCAGGCCTGCGGCCCGCCTGCTTTCTTTCAGGAAGACGCGGCCCAGCTCATAGATGGCGAACTGGTCGAAATAGCGGCTGTTAAGCTTAACGGCGCTGACGATATCGGGCACCAGGCTCCTCCGGAGCCGGTCCTGCTCTGTCGAAAGAGGGTTGCTGAGCCGCAGCTCGCTGTCGTGATTTATGTTGAGTCTGTTCAGGATGTCCTCGCCGGTGAAGGAATAACCACTCACTTCAATCATGTTATGGTGGCCGGAAATGATGTTTTTGACGAGGCGCTCAAAAAGCCGGAAGCGGTTTTTTTCCGGCGGTTCGCAGGACCCCAGTGGCGGCGCGGGCGCTATATTGTCATATCCGTAAATGCGCCCCACTTCTTCGACGATATCCTCGGGGATGGAGATATCCTTCGTGGCCCGGTGGTCGGGAACTTCGATAATCAATTTTGATTTGGCGGCCCTGAGCTTGAAGCCGAGGGAGCGCAGTATGCCGGTGATGCGGTTGTCGTCGATGTTCTGGCCGAGGCGCTTCCGAATGAAGTCGGCGCTGGTCGCTATCGTGATTTTTTTTTGTTTGACCGGATAGGCGTCGATGATCCTGGACGACGACTCGGCGCCGGGAAGTATACGCTGAATCAGGCCGCAGCATCGTAAGAGGGCGGGAACCGTGAGCTCCGGTGAGAGAGATTTCTCGAAGCGTATGGCGGCTTCCGTGCGGTGGTTGTACCGGTTGGCCGTCTTTCGAATATTGACGGGATTGAAGTTCGCCGCTTCCAGAACTATTTCAGTCGTGGAATCGTCGATTTCGCTGTTACCCCCGCCCATGACTCCCGCCAGCGCGATGGCGCCTTTTGAATCGGCAATAACGACATCCTCGGTGCCGAGCTCGAACGTCGAGCCGTCCAGGGTCATGAGGGTTTCGTTCCTGCCCGCGAGCCGGACCAGAATTTCAGTGCCGTTCAGCTTCCTCCGGTCGAAGGCGTGCATCGGCTCGCCCAGCTCGACCATGACATAGTTGGTGACGTCGACGATATTGTTGATCGGCCTCATGCCGACTGATTCCACCATGGCCTTGAGCCAGTCCGGCGACTCCTGTATCCGTATTCCCGTCATGACAAGGCCGCTGTACCGGGGCGCGGCTTCAGGATTCAGGATTCGCACCGACAGCTTCTCTCTGTCCTTAAGCTTGTCCAGGAGACCGAAATCGACGATACTGGCGAAGGGTCTGTTGAAGAGCGCGGCTATCTCCCGGGCGAAGCCTTCATGGCTCCAGAGGTCGGGCCGATGGGTTATGGACTTGTTGTCGATCTCGAAACGCACGTCTACCCGGTACCGGTAGAGCTGGCTGAAAGGGGTCCCGACCGCGGTGTCGGGCGGCAGAATCATGATGCCGGAGTGGTCATCGGAGAGCCCCAGCTCCCGCTCTGAGCAGAGCATGCCTTCCGAATCTTCGCCGCGGATATTAGTTTTGGCGATGACCATGTCTTTGCCCAAACGGGTCCCCACCGCGGCGAACGGGACGACATCGCCCTTTTTGTGGTTCGGAGCGCCGCACACGACGCGGTATTTACCGTGTCCGGCGTTGACGTTGACCAGCGTGAGCTTGTCCGCACGGGGATGCGGCGCAATGTTGAGTATTTTTGCCGCGTATATCGTTGTAAAGTGATCGTTTACACGCTCGATTGAGTCGATTTCCGCCGTTGACATGGTCAGACGCTGGGCCAGCTCCTCCGGGGCAATGCCGTTGGTGTCGACCATCTGGTTCAGTATGTTCAAAGAAAGCCACATGCGGTCGCTCCGTCAAAACTGCATCAGAAAGCGGATATCGCCGCTCAGGAAATGGCGTATATCGTTGATGCCGTATTTCATCATGACCAGCCGGTTCAGGCCCAGGCCGAATGCGAATCCGGACCATACTTCGGGATCAATGCCGCCCATGCGCAGGACATTGGGATGAACCAGGCCGCAGGGGAGAAGCTCAACCCAGCCGGATTGCTTGCACACGCTGCATCCCGCGCCGTCGCAGATAAGGCAATGGATGTCAAGCTCGAATCCCGGCTCGACAAAGGGGAAGTATCCAGGCCTGAGCCGTACGGTCACCTGGCGCTGAAAAATCTCCTTTAAAAGTTCTTTCATGACATAGATGAGATGGGCCACGGTGATATCGCGGTCGACCATCATCCCTTCGACCTGGTAGAAGGTGTTCTCATGGGAAGCGTCCGTGCTTTCATATCGAAAGACCCTGCCGGGCCCGACGATGCGGAATGGCGGTTTCCGTTTTTCCATGGCCCTCACCTGGATGGCAGAGGTATGCGTCCGGAGCAGATTCCCGTCCTCGGTCCAGAAGGTATCCTGCATGTCCCGCGCGGGATGGTGCCTTGGAATATTCAGTGCCTCGAAATTGTAATAATCGGTTTCGACTTCCGGGCCGTCATGGATTTCGAAACCCATGGAGGTCACGATGTCTTCAATTTCGTACTGAATCTGGGTGATCGGATGGAGCCGTCCCAGCGATTCCCGCGCGGTTGCAGTCTCCCTGTCGAGAGTCACGTCAATCCACTGTTTCTGGATCATTCCGCCGGAGCTGGTATGCGTCAGTTCATTCTTTTTATCATCCAGGGCTGTTTCAATATCGCTCTTGTACTGGTTGGAGAGTTTTCCGATTGAAGCCCTCTCTTCCGGAGGGACGTTCCCGAGCGAGCGGAGAATGAGGGTGAGGGCGCCTTTTCTGCCGAGGTACTTGATTCGTATATCCTCAAGCGCGTCGATTGTACCGGCGACGCGGACGTCGGCAAGGGCTTCGGTCCGTATATTGATCAGTTTGTTTTTCATGATAATATTGAAATCTAAATTATTCGCTCTTCTATTCTGAGCACACCAATACGTTGAATGACGGCTAAAAGTCAAGAAAAATGTCGGTCAGGGAGCAGTGGAATTGATGGCGATCTTTGCCGCTCCAAATGAGGGCATCTTGTCCGGGTCCTGCACCGGTAACAGCTCGAAATTTTCCCTGAAGCCCTTGAGGGTCCGATCGTTCACGACCTGCTTGATTGCCGGCAATATGAATCTATGCGCTTTTGAGACTCCTCCGCCGATGAGGATCGCCTCTGGATTGAAGATGTTCACCAGGTTGGCGATACCGATGCCGACATAGGTGGCATATTCTTCAAGAATGGAGAGTGCCGCGTCGTCTCGGTTTATCGCTTCTTCGTAAATAAGGCGGGGCGAGAGGCTCTCCGCCTTGATCCTGGCGCTGACCGAGGAGCCTTTCTGTTTTTTCAGATACGCCTGGGCCAGCTCAACCATCGCCGGGCCCGACGCGTATCGCTCCCAGCACCCCCGGTTCCCGCACGGACAATCGCGGCCGTTAAAGTCGATGGTCATGTGGCCCACTTCCATAGCGTTCCCGGACTGCCCGTTGTAGATCTTGTTATCGATGATGAGCCCGCCCCCGATCCCGGTCCCGAGGGTGATCATGATCCAGTTTCTGAACCTGCTGACGTTCTCTTTCCACCAGGCACCGACAAGGGCCACGGTCGCGTCGTTTTCCAGGAGGACCTTCATGCCGGTAATCTTTTCGATATTCTTGACAATGGGATGATTGTTGAAGGCCGGGATATTCGACGCCTTCACTACCAGTCCTTTCTCCTTGTCGATGGGCCCCGGAATTCCGATGCCGACCGCTTTAATATCAATTTTTGACACCGATGTGGACGTCGCGAGGGCCTCGATGATCGCGCATATGCTCTCCTCGATCTCCTTAGTCGTTTTTTTCGTTTCGGTTTCCCTGAAGCTCAGCTCCTTGCCGGCAGGGTCGGTAAGGATCGCTTTGATTTTCGTCCCGCCGATGTCGATCCCGACGAACATAGAGTCATTCTCCACACAAGATTAATCATACCGGAGCAGTTGTTTCACAGCGTATCGTAACAGTATTTAACGGTAAATCCGTCATTAGTAAAGTAATTTTTACCGAAGAAGCAATATTTTTGCTCCGACAGCGGCGTGAGACGGGTTGCAATTCATGAATGGTATCCGTGACGTCGCGAGACGGATTTATGCGTAGATATCGCGGAATTTATCTCTTACATAATTCATGAACGGCCCTACCTGGACATCGCCGCCGGTAATGGCCCGAACCAGCTCGGCTGACGTATACCGCGAACCATGGCCGTGGACGTTGTCCCGCAGCCAGGCGAGCAGGCCGGTGAAATCGCCTTCCGCTAGCTCGGCAGGCAGGGATGGGTGCTCCTGTAAGGCCTTCTGGTAGAGCTGCGCCGAGAGGAGATTGCCGATGGTGTAGGTGGGGAAATATCCGATTAAACCATGAGCCCAGTGAATGTCCTGAAGGCAACCGAGGGCGTCGTCGGGCGGGGTGATCCCGAGATACTCACGGTATTTTTCATTCCAGAGCGGGGGGATGTCTGCGACTCTGATTGCTCCCGCCACGAGATCTTTCTCGATCTCGAACCGGATGAAAATGTGGAGGTTATAGGTCAGTTCGTCGGACTCGACGCGGATAAAGCCGGGATGCACGCGGTTGACGGCGCGGTAAAAACGCTCGCCGTCAACATGGTCCAGCTGACCGGGGAAATGCAGCTTGAGTATCGGCAGGTAATGCTTCCAGAATACCCGGCTTCTGCCCACGATGTTCTCCCACAGCCGGGACTGCGACTCGTGAACGCCCAGCGAAATGGGCTGACACAGGGGCGTGTCGACCTTGTCCAGGGGAAGTCCCTGGTCGTACAGGGCGTGACCTCCCTCATGAATCGTGCTGAACAGGGCTGAAAGAAGGTCGTCTTCCGCGAAGCGCGTTGTTATCCTGACATCATACGGCGTGAAGGACGTGGTGAAGGGATGCGCCGACCGGTCCTGCCGTCCCCTCCTGAAGTCGTACTTCATGTCCCGCAACACCTGCAGGCCGAATGATTCCTGCCTGGCAGTGTCGTATGTCTGGTTCAGAAAACCGGTGTCAATCAAAGCGCTCGATCCGGTGATTTCCCTGACCAGGGGGATCAGCTCACGCTTGGTTTCGGTGAAGAGTTTCTCGACCTGGGACGACGTCAGATCCGGCTCATACACGTCAAGCAGGGCGTCATACCGGTGTTCGGCATACCCGAGGTGGTCGGCCATCTCCCGGCTCAGCTCGACGATTTCTCCGAGTATCGGCGCGAACAGGTTGAAATCCGACTTTTTGCGGGCTTTGATCCAGATGGAATTCGCCCTCGTGGTCGTGCGTGCGAGCCGTGCCACCAGCTTTTTAGGGATTTTGACTTTGTGGTTGTAGGCCCTTCGGGCAACACGGATCATGCTCACTTCGTCGGAGAAATACTCCCTGCCGCTGGCATCCTGCTCCGCTACATCCAGCAGCGCCCCCATCTCGTCGGATATAAGCCACTGGTGGGCCAGCTCGGAGAGAAGCGCCAGCTGTTCCGAACGGGCTTTAACACCGTCATCGGGCATATAGGTTTCCATATCCCAGCTTAAAATGCCGATGGTCTGCTCGAGTCTGCTTATACGGGCCCACTGATCTTTGAGTTTTTCGAAAGCTGACATAGTACGGGACCTTCCTCCTTGCGGTTTATCATTCATAAACGACGTTCTGTTCAGTCGCGTTCGGCGTTCATTCGCCGGCTCGCGCCCGGATTTTCAGAGTTGACTGATATCTGCAGGGATGTACATAGGGTTTCTGTACATCGGATGTACGGCGATTTGGATATGTTTTATGATACCCGATTAAAAATCAAGTAACTATTCAGAATAAAAGCCGGGTGAAATCGTAGATATGGTCCTGACGCGATCGGAGTGATCCTCCCCGGATTTAATTGCTTGATTTTAAAACCTGCGTGCGTCTTTACTGACTCCCATGAGAAAGATTGATCTGCACACGCACACCACCGCGTCGGACGGGATATACCCCCCCCGCGAACTGATCGATATCGCAAGAAGGAACGGACTCGTCGCCATGGCAATCACCGACCACGACACGGTCGACGGCCTTCCTGAAGCGGTGGCCTACGCCCGCTCCGTGGGTTTCCGGCTCTTGCCCGGCGTGGAATTCAGCATCGAATACGACGCCGGCTCGTTCCACCTCATCGGCCTTGACATCGATTACCGTCATGAAGGGCTGCGATCCACCGTACGGAGCCTTGCCGGGCACCGGGACCGGCGGGCGTACCGGATCATCGAGGATCTAAAGAAGCATGGCATCGACATACCCGTTGAAGAGGTGATCGCCCTGGCCGTAGGCGGCGCGATCGGACGCCCCCACGTGGCGCGGGTCATGGTCAATTATGGCTATGCCGGCACCATCAAGGAGATTTTCCAGAATTACCTGGTGAAAGGAAAACCGGGATATGTGAAAAAGGTGCGGATCGCGTTTCAGGATGCGGTTGCGCTGATCAAGGACTCCGGCGGCATACCGGTCCTGGCTCATCCGGTATCGCTTGAGTGCAGGGATCTGCTCGCGTTTGAGGATCTGCTCAGGGGATTCATCAAAAGAGGGGTGGAGGGGATGGAGGTCTACGCCGCCATGCACACCGCAGAGATGGCCGATCAGTATCTCGCCCTGGCGCTCAAGTACGATCTTCTTGTCACCGGCGGGAGCGACTTCCACGGTGACAAAGATGAGATAATTGGGAATTACCAGAAGGACAGGCCGATACCGATTGAACTATATGACAAATTGGAGGAATTCATCCGGGTTCGATTACGAAGATAAGCTGAATCCCTGCGGGTCAGAGCAGAATCAAAAACCTGCCGCAGTGCGTGCACAGCGATATTCCCTTTCGTTCTTTGATCTGTTCGATAAAATAAGGCGGAATTTCCATGTGGCATCCGGAACAGCTGTTCTTTTCAACGATGGAGAAGGGGTTGTCCCGTTTTTTTCTCATCCGTTCATAATAGGTGAGCGACCGGTTATCGATGAGCTTTTTCATGGACTCGATCTTTTTGCCCAGCGACTCGCTCTTGTTCCCCTCGTCCAGAAGCTTGTAAAGGCTGTCGAGACGGATCAGCAGATCAAGATCCGATGACGGTACCCCTGACAGGTTTTCCTGCTTGCGGGATTTCGGTTTTTCTTTTTCCGACATGGATTCGTAGTAAGACCTGGCCTCCTTTTTCAGGAGGGTGTATATCTTTGCCGGCGTCGGTCCGCCGTCGATCAACCGGCGTTTTTCCTTGTTCGAGAAGAGGCGGGCCATCATGCCGATCAGGTACAGGTATTTGGTGCTCATCTCGGTCGGGAATATGCTCAGGAGGATGTAGCGTACCGGCCGGTCGTCGATGGACTGGTAATCGATCGGTTTTTCGAGTATGCCGAAAATCGATATGAGATCGGTTACCGACTCAGTCCGTGCGTGGGGAATTGCGAAACCGTTGCCAATGCCGGTATTTTCAAGAGATTCCCGGTGTATGATCTGGGCGTAATATCGTTCTTTGTTGTTGATATATTCGAGGTCTTGAAGCTTATCAACGAGTTCCTTGATGACGAGCTGCTTTTCCGCTGATTTTAACTTGATTATCTGCTTCCGGTCGAAAAAACCTTCTAAATCCATTGACGTTCACCATGCGGAATAATAATTATAGTGCACAAAATGATATGATAAAATGTCGGGGCGACTGGATTTGAACCAGCGACCCCTTGACCCCCAGTCAAGTGCGCTAACCGGACTGCGCCACGCCCCGTAATGTTTTTTCAAATCAAAATTTACAGATTGTGGTATCGGTGTAAAGTAAATTTCTGATTTGTGGAAAAATTAACGTAAATAACGTATTAAGCGGCAATTGTTCATTTGAATAATTATTGACGTAATAGTATATCCGGACGACTACTGTGCAAAACAGTATGGAAGAAAATTCATTAGTTGGGAAAACATATCAGATTGTGCAAGCTTTATGGGTTTTTATAATTCTATTCGTTGGCTGCTCCCTCGGATTTGATAACGCGCGGATCCACAGCCTTAACATCGAGGCAAAACGTAATTATGGCAGGGGCGTTCAATACGCCCGCGAGAGGGAGGCCGACAGAGCGATCGAATCCTTTACAAAATCAATCGAAATCGACCCCAGCGCGGCCGCCTACAACGGCCGCGCCGCCGAATACCTCAGGAAGGGATGGTTCGAAGATGCCGTTTCGGACGCCTCTCGGGCCATCATGCTGAACGAGAAATACGCGATATCATATTTTAACCGCGGCTGCGCCTACTATAAGATGGGCGATTTCAACAGGGCGCTCAAGGAATTTACCAGGGCCGTTTACCTGGACGACGGCCAGGCTGAATTTTATTTTAACCTGGCCCAGACATACGTCAGGCTGGGCCTTGAGGATGAGGCACTCGGCATGTACGGCAGGACGCTTGAACGTAACCCTCACTATTACGCCGCCTATTACAACAGGGCATGTCTGTATTCCCAGATGAGAAAATTTCCAGAAGCCATCGCAAATCTGGAAATGGCGGTCAAAGAAGGATTCGCCGATGTTGAGCGCATGAAGCGGGAGTCGGCCCTTGAAAAGATCAGAAATACGCCCGCGTTTAACATTCTTCTGCAGAAGCTGGGATCAAAGCCGAAGAAATAATAATTCAATTTTTCCGCAACGGGCGCTCAGTGAAAGAACTTGTAAATTGTGCGGGCGGTTTTTTCACCGATCCCCGGTATGCTTCTCAGATCCTCAAGGCCGGCTTCCCGTATGCGGCCGATCGATCTGAAGCGCTCGAGCAGCAGCTTTTTAGTGCCGGCGCTGATCGAAATACCGTCCAGGGCCGAACCGGTCGTTTTCCTTTCGCGCAGTTTCCGGTGATAGGCGATCGCGAATCGGTGCGCCTCGTCCCGCATATTTTGTATTATTTTCAGCGCCGGCGACGATTTCGGGAGCGCGAGAGGGTCCCTTTCGGGATCGTAATATATCTCCTCAAGGCGCTTTGCGATGGATATGACGCGCACGTCGCCGGTGAAATTCCGCGCGGCTTCCAGCGCGCGGGAGAGCTGCCCTTTGCCGCCGTCAATGATAATGAGATCGGGCAGGTCCAGGCTATCGTTGACCAGGTGCTGGATGCGCCGCGCCACCGCTTCGTGGATCATGCCGGGGTCGTCGGCCGAATCGTATCCCCGGATCCGGTATCGCCGGTAGCCTTTTTTATCGGGCCTGCCGTCGCGGAAGGATACCATCGAGGCCACGGCGTCGCTTCCCTGGAGGTTCGATATATCGAAGCATTCCATGCTTCGGGGAACATCGTTCAGGCCCAGGACGCTCCGCAGCTCTTCCAGCCCGAGCGCGGTGTTCCGGGTTTCTCGCTCCGCGTACCGTTCTGCCGCTATGACATCGATGTTTTTGTGGATGAGCCGTATGATTCCCCGGTCGTCAGGCGTCTCGGCCGCTGATATGACGACCTTTCGTTTAGATTTTTCCGTAAGATACGTCTGAAGAACGGCCCGGTCCGGGATGAGCCGCTCCGCCACGATCCGCTGCGGAATGTCGTCCGTCGCGTAATAGTTCAGGATAAACGCGCTGATGATCTCTTCCGGATCAGCGTATTCGGCGTTGTCGAAGATAGAGATTTTCCTGCCCAGGAGGACCCCGCCGCGGAATTCGAACAGGATGATGATCCCCTCGTTGCCGAACTTCGAGACGCCGATATAGTCCTGGTCCGCGCCAATGGGCACGTGAACTTTCTGCGTTTCCGATATTTTCTGGATGTCGAAAATCATGTCCCTGATCTCCGAGGCCTTTTCGTATTCCCGTCGTGACGCGAACCGTTTCATCATGTTCTGTAGATTCTTCACCACGGGTTCCACCCTTCCTTCGAGAAATGCGACCGCGTTCTCGATGATGGAGCGGTATTCCTCGCTGGACATGGCGCCCCGGCACACGCCGCTGCACCGGTTGATCTGGAAGTTCACGCAGGGCCGCTCGTTTTTTTTTAGGGGAAGATCGCGCACGCACAGCTTCAGCTTGAAGATCGAATTGATCAGCGAAACCGTGTTCTTCGCCGCCTTCGCGTCCGTGTACGGGCCGAAGTAGCGGGTGCCGTCGTTCTTAACGGCGCGGGTATAGATGACGCGGGGATAGTCCTCCTCAAGAGTTACGGCGATGTAGGGGTACCGCTTGTCATCCTTCTTCTGTATGTTGAATTTCGGCCTGTGTTTTTTTATGAGGCTGCTCTCAAGGATGAGGGCCTCTACCTCCGAATCGGTGATGATATATTCGATGTCGCGTATCGCCGTTACGAGCACCCGCGTCTTGATGTCGAGGCCGCGTTCCCGGAAATACGAGGACACTCTCTTCCTGATGGAGGCGGCCTTGCCGATGTACACGATGGAGCCGGCCCCGTCCTTCATGAGGTATACTCCCGGCTCGTCGGGTAGGCCGGAGATGATTTTTTTTACCGGCTCGGCGTCAGGCATCGGGATTCCGCAGCTTTCGTATTTTTTCAATATACGCTCCGGTCACCGCAAAGGCAGGATTGATCCGCCGGGCCTCCTCGAACATCCGGAGGGCTGTATCGTATTCCCGTTTTTTAGCGTGGGCGACGCCGAGGTTGAACCAGCTGCCGAATCCCTGGGGCTTGAGAACGGTGAGGGCCGTAAATATGGCAATGGCCTCGTCCAGCCGGTTTTTTTTCAGCAATGATACGCCGGTGCCGAATATGGAGCCGATCCCCTCCGCTTCGGGAGCCGGTTCAGGTTCCGGGGCGGACCTTCCGGTTTTATCCTTCAGTTCCTCAATCAGCGTATTGAAGGAGCGGGCAAGCTGGTTCAACTCGTCATCCCCGGTGGGATTCAGGGACACGCCGAGATCGCCACCGGCGGCTTTTTTCAGAGAGCTGGACAGGTTCCTGAGGAGGAGTGAATAATTATGAATAAAAATGACGGAGAGGGCCACAACGGCGATGACGAGAACAACGGTCAGAACGATGATGAAGACCCGCATACCCCCGGTGTCTTCAGCGTAACCCTCCAGGATTTCCTGGGTTCGGGACACGGATACGAGGAACTGGAGAATCGCCCTTTTCCTGTTCACCTCGTAGGGATGATACACGCTCTGCCAGTAATATCCGTTCTGGGAATATATGGTCGGGTCAACGGCGCACTGAAGGAGGCCCCGTTTCAAATAGTTGATCTCCTTCCGTTCGCGGACCACCGCTGAAGGCTTCAGGCCAAGATTGAAATCGCTATGGAAGGACACGGTCTCTGCTACCCGATAGAAATTTTCGTCCGCGGTTTTGGCCAGGATGATGACCGCGAGGATATCGCCGGAGGGAGAGCCTAAGGCCCTCACGTTTCTTTTTATCTCCTGAACGGAGGCGGCGTTGTTCAGCCGGAGCCGGTCGACGATCGATCCGATCTTTTCTATCAGCACATCCTGATTGTGCGATACCAGCGCGTCCCGCAATATGCCGGCGTTTGTGTACATGATAATCTGAAAAGACGCTGATATGCCGAGGATGAGAGCCGAGTATATTATCGAAATGATGATGATAAATCTTCTGGATAGTATCGAGCGCTTTTCAGGATCAGCCGTACTATTGAAGATGTCTTTTAATCTGCCGAGGAGTGTCATGGTTCTACCAGCCGATCGTGTCGATGATAACCTCTGGTTTTTGTTTTTTATTCTTTTTCATTTTTATGTATCCTTTTATATCCCTTGTCAATAATTTAATGTTTCATTGACATGCAAGAAAAATACTTGCATTTTGCAGATAATTTCATATGCACGCAGCATATAAACAAAAAATCCCCCGGCCGGGGGATTGATGTGGTCGTAGGACACTTCTTTCCGGGTATAATTCGAATCCTCACGCGGCATACATATCCACGTGTTTGATGCGTTTCAGCGGAATTTTCCTTTCTCCATTGTTGACGTCAAACGTGACGATCATATCGCCGATTATTGATCTGTTTTTAAAGAGTTCGATTTCTTTACCATCTTCCAGGACTATGATGATATCCAGCCCCTTGATATCCAGATACTTCGCCAGTAACTGTTTGAAACTTTTTCTTTTGCCCTTTTTGTGTGCCATGTAATCCTCACATGAAGAATTTAACGTATGACTATGAAACTCTGCGCCTGTTGGCTTAATTATGCATGCCCCATAATAGTATCGGTTTTATGTCATATAACTTGATTAATTTTTATATATATTTTTGTTGTTATGTATGTGGCAGTGTTATGTAATGGAGCCGAGTCGAAGGTTACCTGAGGGATCGCGCTCCGCGCCATACTGTTTCGCAAGCGCGACGCCCCAGAATCTATTTTTTTTGACTGGCGGCACTTTTAGTATTAAATTGATATATAAAGCGTAAGATAATGTATATAGCATTATAAGGTCAGGGATATTCGTATGAAGCGACATACAACAGCATTGTTAATGGGCTTATTATTGGTACTATCAGCATTCCATGCCTGTGCAAAATATGACGACCTGGATGATCAGTTTCCGGCCCTGATTGTTCATATCGTACCTGGCGCCGGCATTACCATAGACGATACCAATAAGGTTTATCTCATTTATTATACTGAAAGCGACTGGACGAACCCATGGCTGCAGCATGGTTCAAACAAGGATATAATCATCAATCCGATGGTAGGCACGTTCAAGATCTATGTCGCGGCCTTCTGGGATGGGGGTGTTCCTGGTTTTGATGGGAACTCGCGTCTTGATCCCGGCGAGCCCTGCACCGGGTATGACGGCGCGGATCATTTCGCCGGCGATCCCCTGACGGCATTGAGCCTTTACCCGCTTGAATGGCGGGAGATAACGATAACGCTGGATGTGGGCACAGTATATTAATATTTTTTGGCAATAGAGGAGCATGCAGTGAAGAGAATCAGAATGATTATAGCAGCGGCGTTTCTTTTGATCGTTGCGCCTCTTGTTTTCAGCTGCGACACCACTGAAAAGAAGGTCCCCTATTTCATCATAAACGTGAAACTGGATCAGCTGACATACCCGGTGAGCAGCACCAACAAGCTGTACGCCGTGTTCTTTGTGAATTTCAATTGGACAACGCCCTGGCTCAACCTGAGCTCCTCCCGGCTTCAGATAATCACCCCGCCCCTGAATATAGGTGACTTCCCCCTGTTTTTTATAGTCTTTTATGATGCAGATAACTCGGGAACGTTAAACTCCGGGGACATCTTTCAGGGTTGGGACGGCGTAATAGTCAGTGGTAACAACTTGACTCCCATTATCGTACCTGAAACAGAGATGATGTTGCTGAATGTCGACCTGGACAACAATGGGATCGTTCCGTAAGAACGCCCTGCTGTCGAAAATCTGTGCCGGTCACTCTTTCTTCAGCGCCTGAAAAGTATTTGCAAAATATGCCGTATCCCGCCTTTTGGATCATACCTGTTAAACATTTCAAGAGGCACGCAATGGATTCTCTCACCGGAAAGCAGAAGCGCAGGCTCAAATCGCTGGCTCACCATCTGAAGCCGGTCGTGTATGTCGGCAAGAACGGGATGACCGAAAGCCTTGTCGCTGCGGTCGACAAGGCGCTTGCCGACCACGAGCTGGTTAAAATAAGATTCGTCGATTTTAAGGATGAAAAGCCCGATCTTATGGAACGAATATGCGCTGCAACTGGCGCTGACATTATAGGTCTCATCGGCAATAACGCCATCCTGTTCAGGCGGAACCGGGATGCGGCCAAACAGAAAATCGTCCTCTAGCTCCGCTCCCGGATTATGTTCATCAATTCCAGGGGGATGGGGCTGTACCGAAAGTCGGATTTTCCCTCCCCCTTGATGGCCGCTCTCGGCCATCCGTGGCCTCCGCGGCATTGGTACATCCTGTACGGCAGGTGAGGATAGGTGGGGGTGATTTAACTGCTGATGTTTTCAGGATTATTACATCACCCTACCCTATCCCCTCCCATCGAGGGAGGGGAAAAGGTACTTATTAGACAGCCCCATCCCTCTTGTTATTAATTATAATCAGGCAGGAGCGGCGCGCACCGCACGCATTATTCTTGACAATTATAACCATGCATTAATAGTGCCACACAACCCCGTCGGTTTGCGGCAACGCGACCCACACGATTTTAGCGGGAGGGGGATATGAAAAAGTACAACGTCGTCATACTCGGCGCCACCGGCGCCGTGGGGATTGAATTCAGGAAGATACTGCTTGAGCGGAAGTTCCCGATCGACAGGATCAGATTTCTGGGCCTGACCACGGTCGGCAGGGAGTTCGATTTCGGCGGCAGAACGGTCATGTCCGAGGCGGTCGACGACGGCTCTTTCACGGGGTTCGATATCGGACTCTTTTCGGCAGGAGGGGAGATCAGCAGAAAGGTCGCCAGGCGCGCGGTCGAGGAGGGGTGCGTTGTCGTGGACAACAGCTCCGCCTGGCGGATGGACCCGGACGTGCCCCTGGTCGTACCGGAAGTCAATCCCCGCGACGTTGACCGGCACAAGGGGATCATCGCAAATCCCAACTGCTCCACCATACAGATGGTCGTTGCGCTCAAACCGATCCATGACGCGGTGCGGATCAAGCGGATCGTGGTCAGCACCTACCAGGCCGTGTCCGGCACCGGGCTCAAGGCCATCGATGAATGCATGGTCCAGACCCGCGATATCGTCAATGGAAGGGAGATATCGCAGCGAAAGGTGTATCCCCATCAGATAGCCTTTAACGCCCTGCCGCAGATCGACGTTTTTCTGGACAACGCCTACACCAAGGAAGAGATGAAGATGGCGAACGAGACCAGGAAGATCATGGGCGATGATTCGATCCGGGTCACCGCGACCGCGGTGCGGGTCCCGGTTCTGTACGGGCATTCGGAATCGGTGAACATCGAAACCGAGAAGAAGATCACTCCCCCGGAAGTGCGTGAACTCTTACGGAAGGCTCCCGGCGTAACGGTCGTTGATGATCCGGCGCGGAGCGAATACCCTATGGCGATCCACGCCGCCGGCAGAGACGACGTGTTCGTCGGCCGTATCCGCGAGGATGAATCAATACCGGCCGGAATCAACCTGTGGATCGTGTCCGACAATATCCGCAAGGGCGCCGCGCTCAATGCGGTGCAAATA
>MIBH01000077.1:17022-23556 GCA_001829455.1 Spirochaetes bacterium RBG_13_51_14 | reverse complement strand
CCGCCAGATCTTTGAAGGAGCCCAGGGAAGACGCGTAGCAGATGAAAAAGATATTATTTTATTTTGACCCATCGGTCAACAAAATGCTGGTTGAGAAAGCGACCGAGGAGGGCGACAAGAAACTGGTCCTCTCCTCTCCGTACAACTTTATGTACGCCTCTGAAATTGTCGCCCGGGTGATCAACATCGACAGCGAAGAACAGATCCCCACGCGCCTTGATCCCGGGTACAGTTATTATAAGATAATGGATTTCCAGACCGTCAAAGCCGATACCGGCATATATTACGATGAACAGGCCGGCGCGTACAAATCCGGACAGTATGGATTCGTGATTTTCGAGGATCAAAAAATCAAATGGATTTCCCCTATTACGGTCAGCAGGGACAAGATGAAGGCCTATTATTCGATTTATCCGACAAAGCTGGGCAAGATTCCGTCTTATGCCGATATTGAGGAGATCCTTCACCAGTATAAAATCCTGTCGCGCATTGAGCAGAAAAAGATCGAGGAGCAGCTCCAGAATATCGATTCAGCCAATCCCCGGTTCACCCGGATCCTGGTCGCCCAGGGCAGGGAGCCGGTCACCGGCCACGAAGAATATTACCTGCCGCTCATCAACCTCCAGAAAAAAGCCGGCGAGATCAAGTCCGACGGCAGCATCGATTTCAAGGAAGTGGGTTCCATCATAGAGGTCAAAAAGGGCCAGGACGTCCTGAAGCGGGTCCCGGGCGTGAAGCCGTCGGACGGGTACGACATCTACGGCGATAAGTCCTTTGCCGAGTTTGAGCGCCACGAAGGGTATTCCAAGGGGGACAATATCGTTCAGGGCGCGGGCGACGATACCATATTCGTCTCCGCATTAGACGGCTGCATAGACATCGACGGGAAGAAGATCTCGGTTTTGCCCGTCGCCTTCATTCACGGCGACATCAATTACGACACCGGAAACATCGATTTCGACGGATCGGTACATATTACCGGATCAGTCAATCCCGGGTTCTCGGTAAAGGCGCGGGGCGATATCATCATCGAGAAGAACGTCGATGACGCGTATATCGAAGCGCAGGGAGACATCACGGTCAAGATGGGCGTGGTGGGGAAGGAGAATGTGAAGCTGGTCGCCAACGGAAAGGTTATGGCCAAGTACCTCCTGAACGCGAAGGTGGAGGCCACCGGCGACATCATCGTAGAGGATTCGATCATAAACAGCGATGTTTTCTCAAATTCGAAAATCAGCGTGGTGGCACGGCAGGGCAAGATCATCGGCGGCAAGGCTACCGCGCTCCATGAAATCATAGTGAACGTTTCCGGCTCGCCCAATGAAACGGAGACCCATCTGACCGTCGGCAGGAACCTGTTCATCGAGAAGGAGCTCGCCGCCATCCACAAGGAGATTTCCAAGTGGCGCCAGGTTGTTGACGAAACCATGCGGAAACTGAAGGTCAGCTTCGGCGAAGCCGTTTTCGAAAATCCAAAGGAGTTCATTACAAAGCTTCCGACCGTCAAGAAAAAAAACTGCCTGCTGCTCCTGAAAGAATTGAGCGATAACAACAAGGAGCTGAAAAAATTCGTCGAGGAAAGCAAGGAAGTGCAGAACAAGCTGAAACTGGATCGGGAACCCTGCATTATCATAAAGAACAAAGCGTATCCGAATACCGTCATCAGCATCAAAAAAAGCATCAAGCGGATCGACAGTCCGATCGATAACGTGAAATATTATGAAGATCCCGAAGAAAAGATAATCCGGTTCAGCCCCGCAGTCTGATGCCTAAAAACAGAACCCGGAAAGCATCCCTCTTGAATTTAATTTGACAAAAGATCTCATTTACAAATCTAATGTCCCAATTGTAAACGCATGCGGGACTCGACGGAACGCGCCGATTCCCGGCGCTAATTGAATGACAGTCTTACTATAGGAGGTTATCCATGAATACCGGTCTCGGTACAACAAATCTGGCTTTTTTGGGAAATATTGGTCCCTGGGAGCTCGCCTTGATATTTCTCATCGTGCTTATCGTGTTCGGCGCAAATAAGCTCCCGAAGATAGCCAAGGACCTGGGCAGCGGAATACGCGAGTTCAAGAAGTCCATCTCCGGCGAGCAGGACGAGAAAAAGGATGATACGAAAAAGGATGATACGAAAAAGGAATAGTTTTTCTTATCCTCGGCAAAGCTGACCGGACAGGAGGGTGTCACATGAAACCGTACAAAGTGGACGAAACAGGTGACCGGATACTGGAGATTCTCCATAAAAACGCCAAAGCGGAGTTTGACGAAATCGCAAAACAGGTGAACGCACCGATCGAAACGGTCAAAAAATACATTAAACGGTTTGAGACAGACAGGATAATCCTGGGATACCACACCGATATCAACTGGCAGAGGGTGCATCTCCATGAAGTCAAGGCGCTCATAGAAGTTAAGGTGATACCGGAGCGTAAGGTCGGTTTTGATTCAGTCGCGGAGGCGATATTCCGTTTTCCGGAGGTGACATCGGTATACCTCCTCTCGGGAGGGTATGATCTCCTGGTACAGGTGGAAGGGGAAAATCTACGGGAAGTCGCCCTGTTCGTTTCAGAGAAGCTCGCAACCATCCAGGGCGTTCAGTCCACCGTATCGCACTTTCTGCTGAAAAAGTATAAGGAAGACGGGGTTATCCTGGTGGACCAGTCCGATTCAAAGAGGCTCCCCATCACCCCCTAAATTGATCATGCCGCGAACCCCGGATAGTATGCGCGAGGACAAACAGCATCACAGAAATACCGGCATCTCCAATGAACCTGATACGATCCGCCTACAAGCGTCTGCTGGCCTTCCACGGACCTCAGGGATGGTGGCCCATAATCAATCCCGCGAACTTCACCAGCGAATATCAAGGCGTTACGCCGCCGAATGAAGCCGAATTTTTTGAAATAGCCGTCGGCGCAATCCTCACCCAGAATATAGCCTGGAAAAACGTCGATGCGGCGTTAGCCATGCTGAAGAAAAAGGGAATGCTGCACCCGGCCTCGGTGAGGAGGATTCCTCTCGCGCGGCTGGCGGGATATATCAGATCCACGGGCTACTACAACCAGAAGGCTAAAAAGATTAAAAACTTCACCGAATGGTACCGCCGCCGCAAATTTGACTATGATGCCCTCAGGCGGGAAGATCCAGCGGTTCTGCGGGAGGAGCTGCGGTCCGTAAACGGTATCGGCCCAGAAACTGCTGATTCAATTCTTCTATACGGCCTCGGAGTAAAAGTTTTCGTTGTTGACGCGTATACGGGAAGGATATTCACGCGCCTTGGCATTTTGTCGGGCCGTGAAAAATATCATGAAATTCAGAATCTCTTCCACAGACATTTCAAGGGAACAGCACGGGACTATAACGAATACCACGCCCTGATCGTTGCCCACGGCAAGGATTGCTGCAAAAAAAGACCGGCCTGCGTCGAATGTTGTTTGTTCCCCCTGTGCGTGAAGAACATTTGAAACGGCCATCCAGACCGCGCGGATCCATTAAAGTTGTTGACGAATCGCCGATTACCGGGTATAATCTTTTGTTTAATGCACGAGCACCAGGCCACGCATAACACAAGTTTTATTCGAGGCGCCTATGATCCGGAAACGCGTAACTGAAATGAAAGAATGGAAAGCCCTGCGGCGGCATTATAAAAAAATGAAAGACGTCACCCTGAGACAGCTGTTCGCATCCGACGCCGTCAGGGCGGAAAAGTTCTCCATAAATGACGGCGGGATCCATTTCGACTATTCAAAGAACAGAATCACCGAAGAGACCGTAAGCATCCTCCTGGAGCTTGCTCATGCCCGCGGTCTGAGAAATGAAATTGAAAGGATGTTCCGCGGAGAAAAAATCAATGAAACCGAGGACCGGGCCGTCCTCCATACGGCCCTGAGGAACCTGTCCGGGGCCCCCGTTATAGTGGACGGCGCGGATGTCATGCCGGGTGTTTTTTCGGTCCTTGACCGGATGAGGGATTTTTCTGATAGAGTGCGCGGAGGCCGCTGGAAAGGCCATACCGGAAGACCAATGAGGAATATCGTCAACATCGGAATCGGCGGATCGGACCTGGGTCCCCGCATGGTCACCGAGGCGCTGAAATACTATTCGCGGCGCGAGATGAATTTTTTTTATGTATCGAATATCGACGAAACCCACATCGTGGAGACGCTGCGCGGACTGGATCCGGCGGAAACGCTTTTCATCATAGCGTCCAAGACCTTCACGACCCAGGAAACCATGACCAACGCCGGGACGGCGAAGACATGGATTATCGACCATCTGGGTTCGGACAAGGCGGTCCCGTTCCATTTTGTAGCTTTGTCGACAAACGCCGATGAAGTAAACAGATTCGGCATAGACAGGGAAAACATGTTCGCGTTCTGGGACTGGGTGGGAGGAAGGTATTCGCTCACCTCCGCCATCGGGCTCTCCACCATGATCTCCATCGGATACGATCATTTTGTCTCCCTCCTGAATGGCTTCAACGACACGGACAGGCATTTTCGCCAGATGCCGTTTGAAAAAAACATCCCCGTCATAATGGCCCTTCTGGGAATCTGGTACCATAACTTCTTCAACGCGGAAACGCACGCAATTCTTCCCTATGACCAATATCTAAAAAAGTTTCCGGCCTATCTGCAACAGGCGGACATGGAATCCAACGGCAAGAGCGTGGACCGATCCGGGCGCCGGGTGAACTACCAGACCGGCCCCGTGATATGGGGCGAACCGGGCACCAACGGACAGCACGCTTTTTACCAGCTGCTGCACCAGGGCACCATGTTGGTGCCCGCCGATTTTATCGGATTTGCGCGTTCCCTGCACGGCGCCGTCGATCATCACCGGAAGCTCGTGGCAAACCTGTACGCACAGACGGAAGCCCTTGCATTCGGTAAGACCGCGGAAGAGCTTCGCGCCGAGGGGGTGCCGGAGCGCCTCATCCCCTACCGCACGTTTGAAGGGAACCGACCCAGCAACACGATCATGGCGGAGTTGCTGATGCCCGTAACCCTGGGGAAAATCATAGCCTTATACGAGCATAAAATATTCACCCAGGGCGTCATCTGGGATGTCTATTCCTTCGACCAGTGGGGGGTTGAACTGGGTAAAACGTTGGCGGAGAAAATATTCATGGAGCTGGAGCCGGGATTCAGCGGCGACGTAAAGCATGACAGCTCAACGACGTGCCTCATCAATTATTATCGGTCCTGGCAATAATGGAGGGGGTGCGCTGGCGGGGGCATGAACGGTTACGATAAAACATCCGGAAACGAACGCGATAAACGTAAGCAGTTTGAGATCCTGGACGCGGAGGCGAGTTCCATCCGGGAGAGGGACAAGGTGCTTGTCAAGAGCCTGTTCCAGAATTTTTACAATAAAGAGCTGAACGTGGGGATCGGGTTTCAGCGGGCATACGGATCGATACTCTCCGGCGATTATTTTGACCTGATCCAGCTTCCGGACGGAAAATACCTCTTCATTTTCGCCGACATGAGCGGCCACGGTCTTCCCGCCTATACCAACCTCGTTCGGCTCCGGTCGGCGATCACCATTTCCATCAGCGAGGCGCGGAGAATATTCAGGCAGACGGATGTGGTCGACACCGAGTACCTGATAAAAAACATCAGCACAAAGTTCACCGATATCATGGAAGAGTCCAAGTCCCCTGATTTCGGCTGTGTGCTCTTTACGTTCATTCACAATGATGGCGACAAGTTCCATCTCAGGTTCTACAACCGGAGCATGCTTTTCCCGATTATCGTGCGGAAATTCGAGGGGCAGGTTGTCGGCGTCTATAACCTGAACCGGGAGGATAAGGGATGGGTTCCCCTGAAGGGGAATCTCCTGAGCAGCGACGTGCGCATCCTCATGGGGCACAAATACCTTGAAACGCCGGCCCGCCATTTCACCCTGTACGAAGGCGATTCAATACTGTATTACAGCGACGGCATTGTCGAGTCAAACAACGCGGACCGGCCCAGTGAAGAATTCGGCGAAGAGCGCATCATAAAGATTCTTCACGACAATATGAACCTCATGCCGCAGCTGGTGATACGGGAGCTTTTTGATGCGGTCTACAACTTCATGGGCCGCCCTGAGCAGCAGAAGGATGATATGACAGCAGTCCTGATCGATTTTCCTCCCGTGCGATATTAAAAAGTTGACAGCGGGTGTCGCTCTTATTACCTGTTGATGACTGCAGTAAGGAGCGATCCCATGCATAACATCATAAAGAAAATCGAAAAACTGACCCTTCTCAACGATTACCTGACTCCCCAGGTCATCAGGGAGAGGGATGTCAAGCTGGGATTACGGAATCCCGACGGCACCGGCGTTGTCGTCGGCATAACCACCAAGGGAAGGGTCGATGGTTATCAAAAGATAGTAACCGATCCGGCAAAGATGGCATATGGAGTGCAACCGATTCCCGGGAGGCTCTATTATTGCGGTTACGACGTGTCGAAAATCGTTGCCGCAGTCGAAAAGCAGAAACGGTTCGGCTTTGATGAAGTGGCGTACCTGCTTCTG
>MIBH01000077.1:7369-17007 GCA_001829455.1 Spirochaetes bacterium RBG_13_51_14 | reverse complement strand
AAGCCGGCGGATCTCAAGCAGTTTGTCCAGGAGATCGGCAAACGAAGGGCCCTTTCCAAGGTGGAGCGCCAGATCATCATGGGAGAGGTCCAGAACGACAACCAGATGTACGCGCTTCACAGCGTGATCTCTCACCTGAGCCGGTGCGATGAGGAAGCCGACTCCACGGATATCGATGTGGTTTGCCGGCAGAGCATAAACCTGATCGCCAAGTTCCCGACCATCGTCGCCGCGAATTACAACGTTCTCCGGTACAGCAAGGGCTTTGATTTGAATATACTGCGGCCCAAGCCGGAGCTTTCTACAGCGGAGAATTTTCTTTACCTCCTGCACGGCGAAAAACCGAGCAGGGAGGACGCGCATATATTCGACATCGCGTTGATTCTCCACGCGGAACACGGCGGTGGGAACAATTCCACGTTTACCGTTCGATCGGTGTCGTCCAGCGGGGCGAACACCTATATGGCCATCGCCGCTGGAATCGCATCCCTCTCGGGTTATCTCCACGGCGGGGCCAATGAATCAGTCAAGTTGATGATGAAAGAATTAAAGAAATCGGTCAAGGACTGGGGAAGCGAGCGGGAGATCAGGGCGTATCTCACAAAGATTCTTGACCGTAAAGCGGGGGACCGTTCCGGAAAGATTTTCGGATTCGGCCATGCCGTGTACACCATGTCCGATCCGAGGGCGTTAATTCTCAAGGAATACGCGCATGACCTGGCAAAGAAAAGAGACGCAGTTGACGAGTTTCTTCTATACGAGCAGGTTGAACGGGTGGCCACGAAGATGCTGTCCGAACGGAATAAAAAAGTCATCAGCAGCAACGTTGACTACTATTCAGGGTTCGTATACGATATGCTGGGCATACCGAAAGAGCTCTTCACCCCCATTTTTGCAATGGCGCGGGTTGTGGGGTGGTGCGCCCACCGCATTGAACAGATAATGCAGGGGAAGATAATACGTCCGGCATACATCCAGGTCAGCATGGACGAAAAGAAATATGTCGACCTGAAGGACAGGAAGCAATAAAGGCTATTAACAGGGTCATTTCTTCAGAATCCGCAGATAATAATCGTTTTTATGATGTCTCGCATTCATGACAAACCGGCGGTAGCGCTCAACCACGCCTGGTTGTTGCGCCGCTACATTGCTGGTCTCGCCGGGATCGTTGTTGAGATCGTACAGCTCTTCAATCATGTCCTTCGTCCGGGTGATGTATTTCCAGTTCCGGTCCACGACGCCCATGTAATCGTCCTTCCATGAAGTGTGGATAAGCGCCATCTGCTCACGGTGGGATGAAATGATCGATATGCCCTCCTGTTCGGGCGGCTGGGATATGCCCAGGATGTCGAGAATGGTGGGCAGGATATCGATATGCCTGGTAATCCCGTTAAAATAAACCGGCGAAGCAAATATCCTCCTGCTGTATATCAGGAAGGGCACGTGCACGTTTTCATTGTATATGTACAGCGGATGGTTGTAGTTCATCTTATGCTGGTAAAAGGCCTCCCCGTGGTCGGCGAAGAGGAACAGGAGCGTGTTGTCCAACAGGTTGCGACGCTCCAGCTCGTCAACCAGCATGCCGAGTGATACGTCGGAGTAGTGGAGCGAATTAAGGTAGTTGTGCCAGCTCCGCTCCCTGCCGCTTGAATTTTCAGGAACTTCGCCGGTGATCTGGAATCGTTTATCGGGGATCGCGTATGGATGATGCGGATTCACCGGCAATAAAATCAACAGATACGGTTTTCCGGGCTCCTTCCGGATGAATTCCACAGCCGGCCTGATCATGGACCGCTCATCAACGCCCCATCCCACCTGCTGGTTATAGGGCCCTTCGGTGATGAGCTGGGCATATTCAAGTATTTCATCGAATTTCCTGTTTTTCAGAAATCTCTTCTGTCCGGCATACCCGAGCCCACCGGTGTGAATCAGGCAGGAGCGGTAACCGTTTTTATTGAGTATTTCAGGCAGGGTGCTCAATTTGATGTCGGGATATTTCTGTATGACCATATCCTTTGTGTTCATGTCATATGCTGAAGCGAGCACCGAAAGCAGGGCATTGGCTGAAAGCGGATAGTTGGCGTAGTGGCTGCGAAAATTAATACTGTTTTTCTCCAAGCGGTGCCAGGTATCGATCACATACCTGCCGTTGATCGTTGTGTCATAATATTTATACGGGGTCGACTCAAAGAAATAGAGTATGATATTATATTTCTTGAACCGCGGTACGATATCCTGCCGGGCATAGCGTCGCTGCGAAACCAGCGAATCGGTATTGAGCCTGAAGGAGAATGGAGTGACGCCTGTTTCCCGCGTGGAAGGATCTGCGGACGAGAGCCTGGATTCAGGTGAAAACAGGTTGTATACAGGGTTCATGGAAAATTCTCGCAGCATGGAACAATATTTCCGCGCCTGGTCCTTTTCGTACCGGGGCCCGAATTTTCGTACCGGGACCGATGAATCGGTAGCCAGACCGGTCGCCATGGCGATGAGCAGCAGGGCGGGGGGTAGCAAAGTGAAGAGCCGCGAGGCTGGCGGGATTCCGGCCGGATTCCGGCCAGGGCACGTAATTATTCGTGCATCTCTCCGGAACAGGAAAAAAATTATGAATAGAGCCAGGGCTGTCAGCAGGATAAATAGAATATAAAATTCAGCCGAGAATTCTGCACGGGCTGAGTCGACTATGTTGCCGAGTCCGGAAAAGTGTTCTTCTCCTGCGAAATTCTTCTGGAAGGTGGTTTCATAAACCCTGAAAAACTCCATGCTGAAAAGCAGAAAAAAGATGAGGATTATCGATAATGCCGAAAGTATGAAATACTTAATTTTTTGAAAACCGGCGGGAATGATCGGCACTATGAAGAATGTCAAGAGCGTACAGAATATCGCAACGCTGTCCTCGTGAAGGGAGAGCGCGCCGTATTCCGCGAAGCTCGTCAACTTGAGATCGGGATAGAGCGACTGCAGGTACCAGTAGATCCTCACGCGGTAGAGTGCGTAGAGGAATATGACAAATATCCCGTAAGCAAGGAAGGCGGTCGCACCACTGAGATATCGGGACATTATTGCAAGCCTGACGCGTTTATTCACGTTAATCCTCACAGCCGGGTACCGTGGGCGCGGCTGACCCGCTCGTTAATTTAAACGCCGCGTCAGGTACAGAAAAAATAAATATGCGCAAGGGTCAAGCATTTTGTTGCGTGATGGGGCATTGGCGCTGTCGCCTATTTGATGGCGTAGATCACCATTGAGCTGGTAGCGGCGAAATTGAGGAAGTGGATTTTGCTGATATAGTGGTAAGCGGCTATTCGCAGCCATGTACGGTAATCCCATGGGGATGCAAAAGCGTACCGTGATTTTTTCAGCTTCGGCAGAAGGCCGAATTCAACAGGATAAAACACCTTTATTGTCCTGTACCCGCATAGCGCGAGCGCCATTGTCAGGTTTTTTTTGGTGAAGTAGGAGAGGTGGCCGGGCATGAAGTATGCGTAGCTTCCCCCGAGGATCCGTGCCTGAATGCCGTCCATGTTTGCCGTCTGGATAAGGAGGAGACCGTTGTCCCGGAGCAGGCGATGGCATTCCTTCAGCGCGACCACCGGATCGGGGAGGTGCTCGAGAAGCTCGATCATCGTAATGACCGAGAAATAACCGCACCCGAAGGGATGATCCTCCAGCGTGCCGACATGCACCCTGTCCCCAAACGTCTGTTGTGAATATTCTCCGGCATAGGCGGACATTTCGATACCGTGCGGCACATAGTACCGCGATGCGGCCTTTAAAAAACCGCCGAAGGAAGATCCCACGTCGAGAAGATTCCCGGAGGCGACAGAGCGGCGGATAACGTCAATGCGCCTGTCCCACACCTGGCGCGAATATGTTTCCGTTTGGCGTTCATCATGATACGAATATTCAGACGTACCGCTATAGTAACCCTCTCCGTATAATTGCTTTATTACATTACCGGTGAATCGCGGATTCATGAACATGAATCCGCATGCGCTGCACCGGTCGATGTCAAACGACGGGGCGTAGCGTATGATATGGTAGCGGTGCCGTATGTGCCGGCTGCCGCAGAGAGGGCACCGACCAACGGTATCATAATAAAGTGTGGCATCGGTCTTCCGCTTGCTCATGGTCTACAGGGCCGCTTTCGGTCAAATTATTTTCTGGCGTGTATTACCCAGTGTGAAATGAGGGTGGTGATGTCCCCCATTGCGGTTCTTTCGATCAGGCCATATTCAAATTCCCCGAATATCGAAAATTCTGTCTTAAGTTCATCTTCACCATAAAAGGATACGACGGAGCCGCTGATGTCCCGGAGATTCGTTATCCAGGTGTCATTGCCGAGATGCTCTCCTCGTTTCAGGTAGGTGTCACGGAAGGAGCGGAGCGTCGCGAAGAGATGCCCGCCCTGTCTTAAAACCCGTCGTATTTCAAGCAGCATGGCGGCCAGCTCATGTTTGCGGTTATAATGCAGGGAACCCCAGGCGACAGCGATATCGATTGAATCATGCTTCAGGGGGATATTCCCGATGCTAGCCTGTACCAGGGAAAGAGAGACATGCTGTTTTGATACCATGAGCGCGTTAAAACTCGTATCCATGCCCAGAGCACCGGAAAAGCCGAAATCGGCAAGGAGGCCCAGGTGCCTGCCGCTCCCGCAGCCAAGATCAACGGCCGTTTTACGCGCGGGATCACTGATGAAAGGCATGTTCTTTTTCAGCAGGCGCACCAGGTTTTCGTCCGGATAGCGTAGTTCCGATTTTTCACTGGCGTAATGTTTATCCCACGATCGAGTTTTCACCGTTCACTTGATCCGTATATTGAAATTATCGGCCGCCTGTTCCGACAGCGCGATTGCTTCCCCGACGGTTTCGGCGGCCACGGCAACAACGCCGATGCGGTCGAGGTTGGTGGACGGGTCATGGATCGTTGAGCCGATCTCTTTGAAAATGCGCGCGAAAATCGTTCCCTTTACGTTCTGCGGGCCCTTCGGGTTGCATGACGCGAGAATGCCGTTTCGGCCGGTGACGTAACGCACTACCACGGCGTGTTTGGTTTTCCGCAGCTGGGGCGGTCTGAACCCGGTTTTTGTCGACGACTTGATCGCTTCCTGAATGATGTTGTAGTCCGCGCTGGCGGGTATCAATACGTCGGGCAGGAATTCGCCGCCGAATTCCGGCACGGCCTCAATCAGGTACAGTTCTTCGTTTCCGTTGACGACGATCTCCATGATCAGGGGGGAACTCACGATCCCGAATGCGTCAGCCACGGTTTGTCCGATTCCTTCAATTTTTTTCGAGAGATGGAGGAATTTTGAAGGCGCGATATGCAGAAGATCTATGAAATAGGGCGGGAACGACGTTTTCTTGTCGGTGATTTCAACCAGATGGTATCTTTTGTTGTTAATGATGCCGGCCGCGATCATTTCATCTCCCGCGACGAATTTTTCAATGATGCAGTCCTGGCCGCTCTGGCTCTGGTTGGAACAGTATTGTTTCAGTTCAGCGGCATCGCACGCCAGGCGGACGTTTTTTTTCGCATGGCCGATATTTGGTTTTATTATGACGGGGTAACTGCCGGCCGACAGCTTTTCAGGTTTCATCCGGGAAGTAAGGGGGATGAGGCGCGGGGTCTGGATTTTATGCTCGATGAACACGGATTTCATTTTCCTCTTGTTGATGAAGCTGCCGCTGTTGGCGAAGGGAAGAAAAGGTATGGAGAACTTTTCCGTGAGATAGCTGGTGGTTATTATTGCCGGGCCGTACGATTTGGTCATGATGCCGCGGATGTCGCCGTCAACCAGCAGTTCCAGCAGCTTTTTGTATATGGCGTCGTAATTCTCAATCGATTCCTGTATTTTCAGGTCGCAGAGATAGAAACCGGCTGCGGAAGCACTGGCATCAACGCCGATGACGTGAAGACCGAGGTTTTTAGCCTCGGTTATAAGAGGGATCTGGTTCAATCCAGAGCCAATCGAAACGAAGTAATTCAATTGCGGCGTTTTCTTTTTCCGTAAGATCATGGATTATCCTTAAAACATTTCCGTATCCAGTCAACAAGATTATCAATATGTGAAATAGTTGAAACTAACCGATACTATTGTATAGAGTCAAACAGAATCGGAACAGGGATTTGCATCATTTTATAGTTTACAATTCCAGATAATTAATAGACTTGTTGCAGAACTATTCATAATTATCCATTTGTGCGAGGTTGTCTAAAAAGTCAGTTAGGATACAACATCCCCCTCCCTCGATGGGAGGGGACAGGGGAGGGTGATTCTAACGCCTGATGCATTCAGCAGTTTGTCACCCCCGCCTAACCTCCTCCATCAAGGGGGAGGGATAATTGATGAATATTCGGACTTATTAGACAGCCCCGCACAAATCATTGATTATCGAGTTTTGAAACAAGTCTATTTTATAGTAAAAAATTTAATGCAGGTTTATCTATTGAGTCGGGAAAATATACAAAATTTAATATATGGCGACATTTTACCGAAGAATGTCATGAGAGGTTGCGGAACCTATTGTTAATGATTAATTTTCTTGCAGACTTGTTAAAAAAAGTTTTTAATTAGCTGTACTGCAATAATTTACTGTATATTTATATCAGGATAGATGCCCCGCATGAGAGAAAGACATGATCTGTGAACGATGTAAAAACCTGGAGGCGACGATCCATCTGACCGAAATAATCAAGGATGTCAAATCGGAGGTTCACCTCTGCGAGAGCTGCGCGCGTGAAATCGGCCTGAATTCCAAGTTGTCAAATTTTTCGCTTTCTATTCCGGAGATGCTTTCGTTCCTTGATGTAAGCGAAATTGATGAACAGGCCTCCGGCGGCGTCTGTAAAAACTGCGGGATGTCTTTCATGGATTACAGCCGGGAAAACAAACTGGGCTGCCCCTATTGCTACCAGTATTTGGGGGATTCGCTGAAATCGGTGATCGCCGGCTATCATGGGGCGATCAGACACATAGGGAAACAACCGAAAAATCAGGCAGGAATCAATACGGATTCCTATGCCGGCGCCGCGCGCGTCGTGAACAGGGAGCAGTCCCTTGATGAATTGAAGAATCTTCTGAACCGGGCAGTTTTTGAGGAACGCTACGAGGAAGCTGCCGTGCTGCGGGATAAAATAAGGGAAATTGAATCATGATGGGAGGATCTTTTGTTTGAGGAGGTTTTACAGCAATCCGGATTCTGGACTTCATGCGGTCCATTCAGCCATATTGTGCTGTCAAGCAGGGTCCGTCTCGCGCGTAATATGGAGTCAGTTCTCTTTCCGAACCGTCTCCTCGGCGAGGAGCTCTATCCGATCCGGGACGCCATCGAACGGTTCGCGCGGGAATCGGCATACCGTAATAATCTTCATCTCATAGAACTGAAACTTATCGACAGCAACGAGAAGCGATTTTTACGCGAGCGGAATGTGATAACCTACGAAATGGAAGTATCCGAAACCAGCATGGTCGCGGTGAACTACACCGATGATTTCACGATCCTGGTGAACGAGGAGGATCACTTCCGCATCCAGGTCATACGGCCCGGGCTGCAGCTTATAGAAGCCTATAAAGCAGCGGACCGGATCGACACGGAGCTGAACCGTTTTGTGCCGTACGCCTTTTCCGATGAGCTCGGCTACCTGACCGCCTGCACGTCAAACCTGGGCACCGGGCTGCGGGTATCGGCGCTCCTGCACCTTCCGGTAATTACGATGAAGAACATGCTGCAGCAGCTCATCCCCCAGGAGAAGAAGGCCGCCCTTGAAATCAAGGGCACCATCGGCCCGTCGAGCAAAACCCTGGGCGGCTTGTACCAGCTCTCCAACAGGATATCGCTCGGCCTGTCGGAGGTGGATATCATCGAAACCCTGGACGAGGTTCTGGGGGATGTTCTCGAACTCGAGGATACCCTCCGGGACGAGTACATTTCAGAATCCCGGCTTGAGCTCGAGGACAAAATCTGGCGTTCGTACGGCATGCTCCAGAATTCGAGGCGCATGAGCTACATAGAGTCGATGGATCATCTCTCCAACGTTCGCCTGGGCATAATTCTGGCAATCATAAAAAACATTGATGTAAAGGCCGCGAATGATCTCATGGTGAACATCCAGTGGGCTCATCTTCAGCGTCACGGGGGTGTGCTGTTCAAAAGCACCAACGAATGCGACGAGTATCGGTCCGACTATATCAGAAAAATATTACGCACTCACGAGGTCAGGTGATGTTCGAGTTTACCAAACGTTCCAAGAAAGTCCTGGAGATCATGGCGCAGACCGAGGGGAGGCGTCTTAACGCGGACATGCTTGAGCCCGACCATATCATGATATCGCTCCTGAAAGACGAGGAATCGGTCGCGGCCCGCATCATGAAAAATCTCGGAATCAACTTCGAGAAATTCATCCGGGACATCGAGCGGAAGATCCGCCATGACCGGACCACCATCATACTGGGGAAAGTCCCGCCCAGCGTGAAATACAAGCGGATCATTGAAATGTCGAAGGAAGAGGCCCGGAAGCTCAGAAATTCATATATCGGCACCGAGCACCTGCTCCTGGCCATATTCCGCGACGGATCATGCGCCGGGCTTGACGCGCTGGTGGGCGGTGGGATCGATTACAACATGATACGGAACGAGATTCTCCGCGTACTCGGGGTTAAAGTGAATAATGATAAGCAGACCAAGATCAAAGCCACCAAGCCGCCTGCACTGGAGGAGTTCGCCAGGGATCTTACCAGGATGGCGTCCGAAAACCTGCTCGACCCGGTCATCGGCCGCGAGGAGGAGATTGCCAGGGTTATCCGCATCCTGTCGCGGAAAAGAAAGAACAATCCCATCCTGATCGGAGAGGCCGGCGTCGGCAAAACCGCCATCGTTGAGGGGCTGGCGCAGCGCATCGTACGGAAGGAAATCCCCGAACCGTTGCACGACCGGCGGGTGCTCTCGCTTGACATGGCGGCCATTGTCGCGGGCACAAAATACCGGGGCGAGTTCGAGGAGCGGCTCAAGCGGGTGGTGAAAGAAATAATCGACGAGGGGAATATTATCATCTTCATCGACGAGGTGCATACTCTCATTGGGGCCGGGGCGGCCGAAGGCGCCATCGATGCGGCGAATATACTGAAGCCGGCGTTGGCGCGGGGGGAGCTGCAGTGCATCGGCGCCACCACGCTCAATGAGTACAAGATGTACGTCGAGAAGGATACCGCGCTGGTCCGGCGGTTCCAGTCAATCCTGGTCGAAGAGCCGGACGTGGAGGAAACGATACGGATACTCATCGGGCTGAAGGAGCGCTTCGAGACCCATCACAAGGTGAAGTTTCTATCGGAATCGCTGGTTAAAGCAGCCTACCTGGCCGACCGGTACATCAGCGACCGGTGCCTCCCCGACAAGGCGATCGACATCATCGATGAAGCGGGGGCCATGGCGCGGCTGGAAAATTTCGACATCCCGGAGGATATCATCGCCCTCGAGGCGGAGATCGACGGCCTGGTCTCGAAGAAAAACGAACTGGTGCTCTCGCAGGAGTATGAACAGGCGGCCGCGATCCGCGACATGATACATGATAAACGGGACGTGCTGTCGACCAAGCTTGACAACTGGCACGACAAGAAGAACGAGTACGAGATCGTC
>MIBH01000077.1:180-7356 GCA_001829455.1 Spirochaetes bacterium RBG_13_51_14 | reverse complement strand
AGATGGCGCTGATCGTTTCCGAAAGCACCGGCATTCCGGTGAAGAGCATCGAGGAATCGGAGTCGGACAAGCTGATGCGCATGGAGGAAGAGATCCACCGGCGGATCATCGGCCAGGATGACGCCATCAGGGCGGTGAGCCGGGCCATACGGCGGTCCCGGATCGGGCTCAGCAGCGCCAACCGGCCGATGGGCGCGTTCATATTCCTCGGACCGACCGGCGTGGGAAAGACCGAGCTGGCGAAGGCTCTGGCTGAATTCCTGTTCGACGACGAGCGGAATCTTGTCAGGGTGGATATGTCGGAATTCATGGAAAAGCATTCTGTGTCGCGCCTTATAGGCGCGCCGCCGGGATATATCGGATACGAGGAGGGCGGACAGCTCACGGAAAAGATAAAGCGGAGACCCTATTCGGTCATTCTGCTTGACGAGATTGAAAAAGCGCATCCCGACGTCTTCAACATACTGCTCCAGGTGTTTGAGGAGGGCGAGCTGACCGACGGGTCCGGAACAACGGTCAGCTTCCGCGATACCATCATCATCATGACATCCAATATCGGCAACCGCGAGTATCAGAAAACCGGAAAAATGGGATTCAGCGACGCCGAGTCCCGTGACAGCGGCGCTCAGGAAAAAGTCAGCGACGAGTTAAAGCGCCTGTTCAGCCCCGAATTCCTCAACCGGATCGATCAGGTGGTCTATTTTCACCGGCTGGACCGCGGTCATATCAGGAGGATCGTGGATCTGATGCTGGTCCGGATCAATGAAAAATTATGGGACAGGAAAATCGAGCTTGTCTTTTCCGCGGGTGTCAAAAACTATCTCATTGAAAAGGGATTCGACGAGAATTTCGGCGCGCGGAATTTACGCCGCGTCATCCAGAGTGAAATTGAGGATATTCTGGCGAATGAATTCCTGAAAGGGAAGATCCGGGAGTCCGCGCGGCTGAAGGTTGTGCTGAAAGGTAAAAATATCGCCTTCAAGAACATCGGGAAGAAAACGGACGGCGAAGACGAAGAACGGGAATCCGACGGCGAATTCATGGAACACGACGCAATCGAAATCAAAAGGATTTGATGAATGGGATTGACCATAGCGGAAAAGATATTCAACGCACACCGGATTGACAGCCCAACAGATACTATACATGTTCTTTCACTCGATGCCGTCTTCTGCCACGAGATCACGACGCCGATAGTCATACATGACCTCGTTGAGAAGGGGAAAGACCGGGTATTCGACCCGACAAAAATAAAGGCGGTCATCGATCATGTGACACCCGCCAAAGATTCGAAGACCGCCGCGCAGGGCAGGATCCTGCGCGACTGGGCGCGCCGCCACAACATACGGGATTTTTTTGATATAGGCCGTAACGGCATATGCCATGCACTATTCCCTGAAAAGGGATTCGTCCGTCCGGGGTATACCATCATCATGGGCGACTCACACACCTGCACGCATGGTGCTTTCGGTGCTTTCGCGGCGGGGGTAGGGTCTACCGATCTGGAGGTGGCCATCCTCAAGGGCGTGTGCGCTTTCAACACGCCCCGCACCATGAAAGTAACCGTTACGGGCTCCCTTCCGGACGGTGTCTTTGCGAAAGACGTTATCCTTACCATTATAGCGAAAATCGGGGTCAACGGCGCCACAAACATGATCATGGAATTCACCGGCCCCGTTGTCGCGGCGATGAGCATGGAGTCCCGGATGACGCTCTGCAACATGGCGGTTGAGGCGGGAGCCACCAGCGGCATTTGCAATCCCGATATGACCACGGTGGACTACCTGTGGGAATTCATAAAAGACGAATACAAGACCAAACGGGACGCTCTCGAGGATTTTTCAAGATGGATATCGGATTCCGACTCGAAATACGAACAGGTAATTCAGCACGACGTATCAGGACTGGAGCCGGTGGTAACCGTCGGCTACAAGCCTGACCAGGTGAAGACCGTCCGCGAAATGGAGGGAACCCCCGTCGACCAGATCTATATCGGATCCTGCACCAACGGACGAATTGAAGACCTCCGCATAGCCGGCCGGGTCGTGAAGGGGAAAAAAATCAGCGACCGGGTGCGGGGAATCGTTGCGCCCGCCACTCCGAAGGCGTACCAGATGGCGCTTGACGAGGGGATCATTAAACAATTCATGGACGCGGGTTTCTGCGTTACCAACCCCACCTGCGGGGCATGCCTCGGCATGAGCACCGGCGTGCTTGCGCCCGGCGAGGTGTGCGCCGCCACCACCAACCGGAATTTTCAGGGCCGGATGGGCGAGGGGGGGATGGTACACCTCATGAGTCCGGCGACGGCCGCTGCTTCCGCGATCGCGGGTCACATCACGAATTCACCTCTCTACGGCGGGCGTGCGTAGTATGAAGAATTTCAAGGGCGCGGTTCTGTTTCTAGACAGGTCAGACATCAATACCGATGAAATCATCCCGGCTCACTATCTCACCGAAAACACCAAGGAGGCGCTGAAGCCATACCTTCTCAGGGGCCTCAAGCTCGAGGGGTTCGATCCCTCGAGGAATATCCCGGGGCATACTGTAATAATATCCCGATCCAATTTCGGCTGCGGCTCCTCACGGGAGCACGCCCCCTGGGCCCTTGAGATGAACGGGATCAATCTGGTCATCGCCGAGAGTTTTGCCCGCATCTTCAGGCGGAACATGTATAACGGCGGTATGATGGCTGTTGAGCTTCCGCGCGACACCGTCGATCGGCTGTTCAGGCTGGGCCGCGGGAAGCAGGTCGAGATTGAGACAGATTTTGAGAAAAGCCAGTTTATCGTCCGGGCTGACGGCGAAGAGGAAAGAATCGGAATTGTCATCTCTGATTTTGACCGCCTGCTCATCCTGGCGGGAGGCTGGCTGGAGTACGCGGACCGGAAGTACTGATGGCTTCCGCATGCTGGTCCGCGGAGGTTAATTCACGCGCTTCACGTTTTTGCTGTTGGTCATGTCGCCGGACATGATGAACGGGATCACGTACCATTCCCCCCGCTGATATTTGTTCAGACCCAGCCGTATCGCACCGGGAAGATCCTGTATGAATTCCTTTGTAAATTCCAGACCGATGTTGAGCGGGTTGGCAGTAAGGTTTTGATCAAACGCGCCCGTTATCTTTAACCGCACGACGTCGGAGTTGAATATGAAGGAATTGAGGATATAGGTTGTCCCCCGAATGTCTATGTTGCCGTATATTTTATTGAACTCCATGTCCCGGAGCTTGTATTTCAGCTCGGCCAGGAGGAGTCCCAGGCCGTTCTGGATGCCGGTATCCACCAGCTTGCCCCTGTCGATAGTGAACTCGACATTCCCCCTGGCTGTCTGCAATATGCCGCTGTTGAGCCCAAAGTCGATTTTTGAATTTCCGTTGATAACACCGAAGAACCGGTTCCGCCACTTTTCATTGAATGCTATGGCGTTCTGCACAACGCAATTGTTGATGGCGAGAGACAGGGAGGCCTTGGGCGGTCCCTGCTCGTTCCGTATAACGCCGTTCCCCGAGATCTTTCCGTCGGCGAAGAAGAACTGAAATCCTTTAATGACGAGACTGGTTCCGGATATCTGGTAGAGGATCTGGATTGCGGAAAGACGGTGCGGGCCGAAGCGGAGTTGATTGACGCTGATATTCCCGACGATTTCAAGGGGAATATCGATCGGTTCATCGGATTGGGAGAACCGGTCCTTAATCGAGTCCAGCTCGATCCGGTCGGCGTTGAGATTGATGAAGAGCCTGGACATCGAGCTTTCGGTCGATGCTATTGAGAGTGTGCAGGGGTTGCCGTAAAGTTTGAATGGAATGTCGGTCTTTTTGAACAGATTGTTCGCTATTGACAGGTCCGTCCGCAGATCGCTGATTATTTTCAAGTCAGCGTCGTACCCGCAGTTGCTGATGGAAAGTGTGCCGTTGTACATCCCGTTGCTGCACTCCAGATTTCCTTCCACCGTGCCGAAAAGCTTCGCCGGGATGAACTGGAGGAGGGGTTTCACGTTTCCTATGGAAGCGTTGATATTCCTGATGCTGAACCGAATGAGTTTTCCCTCAAAGGTAAAGTGGAGGTTGTCAATGTAAAATGATGAGGCGTCAATGCCGCCCTGGGTCCTGCCGATAAAAACAGTTCTGCCAGCGATATCGACATGGCAGAACCCGTCGGCCTTCACCAGCGTGGCGGAATTAATCAGCGTCGAGGTGGCCTTCGCTTCACCTTTGACGAAATTCTTGGTTATGATCAGGTTGGTGACCGTGCCGTTGACGATGTTGTAGGGGAGGGTCACATTCGTTCCCCACCGGTATACCCACGGCAGGGCTGCGTTTTCCAGTTTCACGGCCCCGGTAATCTCGAAATCGTTCCCGGATGTTTTTATGGCGAGCTCCGGGTAGAGCGTTCCCCTGGCCTGCGGCAGGATGACCGAGCAGTCGCGGATCATAATTGTCGCATCGATATATATGGTCCCCTGAAATGTATACGTGCCGGCCAGCGGGACGAGATACGGGGGAGGGTTGCTGAGCGTCAGAACCGCGTTGGACAGTTTTATTTTCCTAATCTTTGCGGAAACTCCCGAACCACCTTTTTTGGAGAGGTCGGATATAAGCGCGCCGATATTCGATTCGCCGTTTTTGTTAAAAACAATGTTGCACCGTGCGTTTTTCAGGGATATGGAGTCGAAGTTCAACTCCATCTTCAGGAGGGACAGGAGCGATACGGTGAGATCTGCCCGGTCGACGCTGGCGAGAATGGAGGATACTTCCCGCTCATTCTCATAGAGAACGACGTTATCCAGAGCGATCCCGCCGAATCCGTAGCTGATACCCCCCACGGTGACCTTTCTGCCCAGGGATCTCTCCGCCTGTTCAGTGACCAGCTTTAATATTTTCTCTGCTGGGTAAAAGGCAATAAAGAGTGAAACGGCTATGGTCAGAACGAGGGAAATGGCTATTGAAATAAAAATGAAAACTTTAAGTATTTTTGCTGGCTTCACGCTTCCGTTCCATGGCGGATTTTTTTCTGTAGAACTGTACGGTTTTTTCCAGTTCCTGGAGGTCGTTGCAGATTATTTTACCCTCCTCGAGAACGAAATGCTTGTCCTCAAGGAGCTGCACGATGTAGATGTCGCCTTTCTCGGGGGGCAGGCCCACCATGTTGATGAGCTCCGTGGTGCCGAATTCAAAGTTGTGCGACTGTTTTGAATCGATCTTTATTTTTTGTTTCTCGATCTGGATGAGCAGCGTGTCGTAAATTCGGCCGAGCGGATCGCGTATCATCAGGTTTTCCAGCTGGCGGTACGCCGTCCATATCCGCTCGCTCAACAGCTGGATCAGCCTCGTCGCCAGCTGAGGCTGCGCCTGGACCATGCTCTCGAAGTTAGATTTATTGATTGCCAGGACCTCGACGTCGCCGAAGGTTATGCCCGAGGCGCTCCGCGGCTTGTTGTCGAGGATGGCCATCTCGCCGAAGATGTCGCCCGGTTTAAGCACAGCCAGCAGAACCTCCTCGTTCACGATTTTCGTGATCTTTACCTTGCCGGACTGTATGATGAAGAGCTCCTCGCCGGGCTCATACTCGCAGAATATCATGGTGTTGTCCCGGTACCGCCGGTTCATCCCGACCTGCTGGCCCGCGGTCGGCGCTTTCAGGGGAGCCTTCAGAGACTGGAGGCGCTGGATGGCTCGGTCACGGTTCTCGCCCTCGGGGCGGTACTGCAGATACCGCTGGAACGCGTACGTGGCGTGGTTGAAAATTTTTTTCTTAACGTAATATTCGCCGATGTTGTACAGGTGGGCGGGGTCTTCTTCCGCGACATTCTTAAACGTGAGGTTCGTGATCGCCTGGTCGAAATCGCGCAGTTTGCGGCTGAAGAACCGGATGATCTTCATCGCCACGGCCGGGTTTTTCTGAATCAGCAGGCCGAATTTTTCCCGTTCTACGGATATCAGGGATACGTTCTCTAACGCGACAGCAGATTCGATCCGCGAATGGGCGCTCATGCACGAGACGACGCCGAAGAAGTCTCCCGGGCCCAGTATTGAATAGGGCTCGGTGGCGACAACCGGATTCTCTTTGGCGACCTTGACCTTTCCCTTGAGAATTATATAAAAATTATTGGCGTTTTTCTTGCCTTCAACGATGACAAAAGAATTGGCGAGATAATTTTCAACTTTAAACTGTGTATCAGTCATTATGCCTCGTCGTTTACGCAGAGATAAATAGCACTAACAATAAAATCGGTAAAAAATCAAGTAATTTCTACTTTTTTATAACGGAGGACCTAAATTAAATATGCCCTTATGCAGGCATAACGGAGATAAACTATTCGATGAGTTTTTTCAATCTGTTGAGCTCGTTCAGCGCCTCGATCGGCGTTATGGCGTCACAGTCGATGTTTTTTACCGCCTGGATCAATAGATGGTTTGATGCGTTGAAAATTTCGAGCTGTTCGGACGCGGGTTCGTCGCCGCTCCCGGCGGTCTTAATATCCCTTCTTCCTTTTTCGAGTTTACGCAGAATCTGCTCGGCCTTGCCGATGATCGGCTTCGGTATGCCGGCCAGATTCGCCACATGTATTCCGTACGATTTATCGGCGGCGCCCCTGACAACCTTGTGGAGGAAATCCACCCCGCTCAGGTGCTCCTTTACCATGACGTTGTAGTTTACGATGCCCCGGCTGTTGCCCAGCTGGGTAAGCTCGTGGTAGTGGGTGGCGAAAAGGGTTTTGGCCTTTAGGTAGCGCTGTATGTATTCCACCACGGCCCAGGCGATCGAGAGGCCGTCGTAGGTGCTGGTCCCCCTGCCGATTTCATCCATGATGATGAGGCTTCTGTTGGTCGCGTTGTTCAGGATACTGGCGGTTTCGTTCATTTCCACGAGGAAGGTGGATTCGCCACGCGAGATATTATCCGAGGCGCCGATCCTGGTAAAGATCCGGTCCACCGCGGACAGATTCGCCTCGCGGGCCGGCACGAACGAGCCGATCTGGGCCATGAGCTGAATGATGGCCGCCATGCGGATGTAGGTCGACTTGCCCGACATGTTCGGGCCGGTTATTATCTTGATGATCGTTTCGTCGCCGTCCAGGCTGATGTCGTTCGGGATGAACACCTCGCGGGTGTAGTATTTTTCCACCACCGGGTGGCGCCCCTCCTTAATGTGAATGATATTGTCCATGTTAAAT
>MIBH01000077.1:0-167 GCA_001829455.1 Spirochaetes bacterium RBG_13_51_14 | reverse complement strand
ATCGGTTCTCCACGGCGGAGCGGGCGAGGGAGCAGTAATAATCAATATCACCGATTGCGGCGGCCATCTTTTGTAGATTGTTTTTTGCCCCGATGACCGACTGGAGCAGCTTTTCGATTTCGGCATTTTCAAGCTGGATTATCTTATCAGAGGCGGACAGGATTTCG
>MIBH01000076.1:14654-22770 GCA_001829455.1 Spirochaetes bacterium RBG_13_51_14 | reverse complement strand
GCAATAAATATTTCAAGGCCTCTGTCCAGCGCTTTTTGTGTTGAAGGGGGCATCAAGAAATAATATTCAAATTTTGGAGGGTACCGGCCATGTTTAAAAAACATTTAAAAACGTTAAGGAAAAATGCCTTTCTCTTTCTGGCTGTTGCCGTTGTCTCCGTTATTGCACAATCAGGGTGCGCTCCGCTGGCTCCCGGTAAGAAGTGTTACGTGAAAGAGATTGGCTCTACGGGTAAATATATAATGCACCTTGAAGGCACGCCCTATGAGATAGGATACGCTATGGGTTATTTTCGTCCTAAAGAGGTTGAGAGGATGTGCTCATTTGAATATTTCCAGGGAGTCCTGGATGATTCCCTCGGGGAATGGGCCGAAATCCTGGAGCCGTTATACGAAGTGAAGTGGCTGGTTGACCTGGGTATTGATATTTTCAAGATATTGACCAATGGATTCAGGATAAATGTACCTGAAGAGTATCTGGATGAAATGCAGGGGATCGTGGACGGCGTCAAGGCGGCTGATCCGCATTCCACCCTGGAATTTGATGATGTGCTTATGCTCAATCTTTCCGTTGATGTGCTTTTGTCCCTTCAGTATTCGCTTTATTACCCGCTTGACTCAGCGACCGAATCGTGCAACAGTTTCGTGGCCTTCAACAATGCCACGTCCGACGGCCGTACCCTCATGGGCAATCATTTCATGTATCCGGCCGCGGTCTATCATGAGGTTGCCCTTTATGTGGAGTATGTGCCTCAGAGCGGCCATAAATTCATAAGTGTAACGGCACCGGGCTTTGTGGGACTTACCACAGCCATGAACGATCGTGGTGTTGCCATCCAGACCCACGTCCTCACCTCAGGGGATACGGATTACGATAATATAGGTATGGGAGTGCTGCTCTTGTCCAGGAAAGCGATCCAATACTCGGATTCGATGAAAGAAGCGGTCGAGACGATCAGGGATGCAAAACGGGGAGTGCCCTGGATCTATGCACTCGGTGAGCCGGGCGGGGGGGCCGTCATTGAGAGCACAGCCGGTCATTTTTCAGTCAGATATGCCGGCTCTGCATTTGAAAACCAGATCGAGGACAAGGACGATCTGATAATCTCCACCAACCATGCCCTGACCCCGGAGGTTATTGCCGTTCAGCATATAAGCAGTACAGGCACGACATTGAGGAGATATCAGGACCTGGCAGGACTCCTCGTGGGCTCTTACGGCAGCATCAATGAAGATAACGGTCGTGGCATGATAGATTTTCTGCACCCGGGGGGTCCATACAGCTATTATTACGGCAATGATCCCAACCAGCCTGTGGCCTGTCATGTCTCATTGTTCGACCTTACGAACAAAAGGCTCTGGTCGCTTTTCGGTCTCTACAGCGACCCATGGGTCTCTTATGAGCTTAAGGAGTGACCGGGAAATTTTAAGGCACCTGTCCGGAGCTTTTTGTGTTTAAGGAGGCATCAAGAGAGCCCGAGCCGGTTCGGATGCTTCGGCAGGCTACCCTCGACAAGCTCGGGACAGGCAGCACCAGTAAAGCCAATTCCGTCTCTTAAGCCGTGCAGATGAGTGAGCAATTTCCTTGATTTTCGTTTTACAAGATGTTGATCTCCTCGATGGCCTTCATTCCGCCGGGCGTGACCGCCCGCGGTGAATCAATCCGGTACGTCTACCGTGGTAAAATCATACCCCGCATTAGTGTAGTCCATAACAACGTCCCCGTAAGGATCTCTGAATCCGCTTACGCTGATATTTGAATATATTGTATCTTCAATGAAAGGGTCTGTTGGGTAAACCTTGACAATACTTCCCATGACACTATCCGAGATGACTATTGCGCAATTACCGGGATCAGTGTAGGTGACAGTGCCGCTGCCAGCGGTCGGCGAAACATAGTCCAGCGAAACCGTGCCCTTATCCGGTCCAAGGTAACCTTGGTAATCTATTTGGATAAACGCTGATAAATCAACATCGGTATCCCCGTCAACAGGCCAGGCAACTCCCGACGCGATCGTCCACGTTATGAAATTATAAGACGGATCATCATAAACTACCATCGGGTTCCCATCCGCGTCACTGAATCCGGACACGGTAATGTGCTGGTAGAGCATACCGCAATAGAAGTCCGTTTCCCCAACAATCGTGAGGATATTCTTCCTCGGATTGAAGGACATGGTGCAGTTGACACCATCCTGGTAAGTCAAGGGCGTCTCCCACGTGTTATGGATCGCGACGGTCCCGAAGGTGCCGTCGGTGGGCCTGTTGAATGTTATTACGATCAGGCCATTGTTCGACAATCCTGTCGCGCCGCTTTTGGGCGATATGCTTCTCACGGTTAGTTCCTGGTTGGCAGACCCCAGCAGGGCCATTAGAATTCCGCTTATGTCGCTTTTCTCCTCGTCGCACCCGAACAGGCCGGCCAATGACGCGGCCATGGCCATAAGCATAATTCTTGATATGATCGTTTTTTTCACATTTTCCTCCAAAAATATCACCTTAACCCTGAAAATAATCCGGGCATGAGCAATTAAAAACATTGTGTCGTATGCAACTATAATAACACAATAAATCAGGTCTGTCAATTTTAATTTCGCCGGAGATTGATCAATTTCGCGCCGTAAAAAAAATCGCAGCGGTATGAAACCGCCGTAATCCGTCTCTCATCATAGTACCCTTCGCAACCGTATTTCCGGAGTTGAATCATTTTCCTTCTGTTGTGAATTCATAGTCTACAATGGACTAATAAATTTCAAGGTACCTGTCCAGAGCTTCTTGTGTTTAAGGGGGCATCAAGAGAGCCGGAGCCGGTTCGGATGCTTCGGCAGGCTCCCCTCGACAAGCTCGGGACAGGCAGCACAAGTAAAGCCTGTTCCGTCTCTTGAGCTGGTACCGATAAAGACGCAGTTTCCTATATTGTAAATCCTTCCCTTGCAAAAGACTTGAATGATCCACCCTGTTGTTGCGTCCCGACAACCTCCTGCAATAAAAAATGATTGACGCTCCGATAGTTTTTCGATATTATTCGAAATATCTAATATATCATATAGCATGTATCTCATGTCGCAATACGTTGTATGACTGAAAAAGCAAAAGCCGAAAAACTAAACCAGAAGAAAAAAATCGTCGCGGCCATGAAAGCCCTGTCGAACGAAACCAGGCTTGCCATTTTCGAGTATATCAGAGCAGGCCACGGCAAAGGGCGCATTGACGATGAGAAAAAGCTGATCGTATGCGATGTGGCGAGCAATTTCGATATGGCCCTCTCGACCATATCCCACCATATGAAAGAATTAAGAAATGCCGGCCTGCTAACGTGCGTACGGGACGGCCAGACCGTCCATTGAGTGGTCAATGAAGAGACCGTCGGTCTGATGGTCCGCTATCTCACCGGAAAAGACAAGCCGGGACACTGATTTTTCCTTCCTCCTGTGATTGTTCTCGAAACATAGAAAATTCGAAAAATTTCGAAATAATTATCATTCCCCCTTGACGTTTTTTTATGCGAACAGTATATTATTTCCATATTTCGAAATAATTCGAAATATGGAAATAATACAAAGGAGCGCGAACATGACAACAAGCGAAAACACGGCCCAGGACTCTACCGATAAGGATTTTTCCTTCAAAAGCTGTGAAGAAATGATGAAAATGATGAGAAGCTTTATGGAAGGGAAGGGTGAGAAAGTTGATTTTGAACAATTCTGCGGGAAAATGTCCAATTTTTGCAGGGAAAAGATGAAAAAAGGAGCGCAATCATCATGAACCAGGGCAGCTCCATTTTCGTAAAGGGGCAACTCCCGGCGCAAAACCTGGTGCCGAACTGTTTTTGCTGCGGCCTTGAAAATCCGGCCGGGTTACGCCTGAGATTTTATAAGGAAAACCCGGAGACGGTGAGCACCGAATTCACTCCGCCGGAATTCTGGACCGGATGGGGGAGGATGCTGCATGGCGGATTCCACGGGCTCCTTCTGGATGAGACCATGGCATGGGTCGTATTCGGTCTGCTCAACGTCAAGGCTTTTGTCACCCGGGAGATGACGGTGCGCTATCATCGGCCGGTGTTCGTGGAAATGCCCCTAAAAATATTCGGCTATCTTGTTGAGGATACCGGCAGGGAAATCAGGGTGCGCGGTGAAATTCAGGATGATAATGGAAATGTCCTGACCAGCGCCACCGCCACGATCATCAGGCTGAACCAGCATCACATGGAAACGATGCTTGCCCATAATAATTAAACAATAACCGTAGCTTCACGGCTTCACCTCGTCAATAAACGACAGATCATCCTTGTTCAACACGATGATCGTTTTGTCCAGCCGGTTGATGTATATATAGTTGTCCCAGAAGCTGATGAACGTGTTCTCGCTGAGTTCCTCTTTTGATTTCGCCACGAGCTTGAGGCTGCCGTCGAAGCGGGCAAGGTAGTGCCTGCCCTTCTCGTAGGTGACGGCATAGATGAAGCCGTCACGGATCTCAATGAAGCTTCGCCAGAACACGTCGTCGGAGCCGTAGATTTTCGCTTTCAGGGTGTCCTTATCGACCAGGGTGAGGCGGTGCCCTGAGGCGTGGCTTCCCCGGTGCGTGATGATGACAATGCCCCCGGAATAGATGTCGTAGCGGCTCCCGCAGATGTTCTCGACCGGGGACTTGAACATTATTTTCCGGGTCGAGGCGTTGATCATGTACAGGTCGTTGTTATAGTGGCCGCCCTCAAGGTATTCCTTAACTTTTAAGTAATAGAGCTTGCCGGCGTAAATGCTCTTGTCAAGCTCTTTGTCGCGGATTTTGTCCTCGCGCTTGTCGAGCTCCTTCTCCTTTTCCTCGAGCTTCTTTCGCGCCAGATCGGGTTTTTTCTGAATGTCGCGCTTCAGCTCGTCCTTCTCGATCTGTTTTTTCTCTTCTTTCAGCACCTCTTCGCGTTTTTTTATCTTCTCTTCTTTATCCGGTATTGTTTTTTCTTTTTCTTTGGTTTCTTCTTCCTTCTTTTTTATCGCCTGTTTTTCTTCTTCCAACTTTTTTTCTTTTTTTTCGATTTCTTCCACTTTTTCCTTACGCTTTTCAGGCACGGCGATCTTCTCGGCCTCCTTCTTTTCTTTTTTCAGCTCCGCTTCATATTTCTTAGTCTCATCTTTCCGTGCTTCAATGGCCTTTTTTTCTACTTCCTGTGCCTTCTTTTCCTTTTCAAGCTCCTCCCGGTCCCTTTTTATTGTGCGGTCTCGCAGGTCGGCCATATCTTTCCGATCGGGGATATTTTTGTCGTCCCGCCGGATCTCGTCGATGGTCTTCCGGTCCGATAGCAGGTCCGGTTCCACCGACCCGATCCTGCCCTTCTGCGCCTCTTCCGTAAGGGGGATGAGCATTTTGGTGGCGCCGGGCCATTCCCAGTACCTGGTGGAGATTCCGGCGTCGCCGGTGTTGATGTGCCGCATGACAACGCTTTTGTATTTTGACCCGAAGTATCCGGTATCGCCCCGATGCACGGCGTTGTAGTATGACAGAAACAGCGAGATGGTTTTCGCATCGCGGAGGGAATAGCCGTACTGGTTCATGAGATAGGAAGCGGTGATGCGCCGGATTATATCGATATGACCAACCATGGCGTTTTTATCGATGGAAAAGATATCGGCGGAGAATTTATCCGGCTCCTCCTTGGCAATCGCCCGGATAATGGAATACTTCATGTGGAAACGGACCGGCTCGTCCGCACGGCCTTCGCGGGAGAGCTGCCTGCCGATATCCTCGATATCCCTGAAGGAATCGGCTTTTTTGTACGGCCCCTCGTAGTTTATGAACTCGACCCGTTTTGAGCGGATTTCATCCACATCCACTTCAAGGGCGGCGGCGTTGTATGATATCGGCGTGAAAACAAGGCTGGCGAGGATTATGCCGGCGAGTAGATTATTTTTTTTCATGAAGAGCCTCCATGCCTGCGATAGTATATCGAATGACATATTAATGTCAAGACTCTTCTGCATGAATTCATTCTCCCGTGATCGGATCTCATGGTATATGGCTTGACTTTTTGATACAATGATTGATCGTAATTGCGTCCAGAGTGTTTCGTCTGCGTCTGGAGCGGACGGCTGTAACATATAATCCGGGAGGCTTATTCATGAGCAACAGTGAAAGAGCTGTGGAATATTTTAACAGGGGAATGAATTGAGCGCAGGCGGTGTTGACCGCCTACGGGCCCGTGTATGGCCTGAATGATGAAATGTGTATGAAAATAGCTTCCGCCTTTGGCGCGGGTATGGGATACATGCAGGAGACATGCGGCGCGGTCACCGGTGCCTTCATGGTGATAGGACTGAAGCACCACACGGGAAGCGGGGACCGGTCCTCTCGTGAGACAGTCTATCGGCTGGTGAAGGAATTCGTTCGGGCGTTCGAATCGCGCACCCGGTCAATAAAATGCCGGGAACTGCTGGACTTTGACATATCGACCAGGGAAGGCCTTGAAGATGCGCGGAAGAGTAACATCTTCAAGGTCTGTGTTGACTATGTGCGGGAGGCCGCGGGAATACTGGAGCGGATTCTCTAGCGCGGCCGGTCAGCGGCGATAACGGAGTTTCATCATTGAGCAGAAGAATTTTTTTTTCCGCCGGCTTCACGCCGGGGGCGCACCGGGGCGCGTCACATCAATACCCGGAAAATACGCTTGAGGCCTTCCGGAGGGCCCGGGAAATTCTGCCCGGGTGCCTGATCGAGACCGACGTGCGGCAGACCGGTGACGGCCGCATCGTGGTCATTCATGACGAATTATTGAACCCCACAACAAACGGCACCGGCCCCGTGCGTGGCGTGACGCTTGCTCAGATTCAACGGCTGGACGCCGGTTTCGGCGTAACCTTCGACGGGGGCGGGAACTATCCCTTCCGGGGAAGGGGGTACCGGATACCACTCCTATCGGAGGCGCTGGATGCCTTTCCTGACGCGAAGTTTTCAATCGATATCAAGGATCGGGATCTCGATGCAGCCGCGCGGGTCATATCTATCATACAGGAAAAAAGAGCCGCGGGAAGGATCATCGTCGGATCCTTTCATGAGCGGGTTATTCGTTTCGTGAGGAAAAGGTATCACGATGCTGTCACCAGCTTTTCAAAATATGACGCGCTCCGTTTTCTGGCGCTGCGGAAATGCGGATGCGCGGGCATGATCAGGTGGCGGGGAGACGCCCTGCTCGTCCCGGAATTCATCGGCGGCGGAACGTATGAATATGAGGGAAGGGACACCCGTGGCGTCAGGATCATAACGACGGGGCTGATCGACGAGGCGCACCGGCGCGGGATACCGATCCTTGCATGGACCATCAACCGGCCGGACAACATGCGGCGGCTCATCGAATGGGGTATCAATGGCGTCATCACGGATCATATAGAATTGCTGAAAGAAGTCATGATTGCAATGAATATCAAGTGATACGTTTTTCTCCGGTTTGGAGAAGTGAATCCCTGGTGGCAATAATTCATTGACAGAAAAAATATTCGGGATGACGATTTGGATCAGGCGATACCCCGAGGGTTGAGGAATGTTATGTTCTGGAACAAAGAGTTAGAGACCATTGACCGGAAGGCGCTGGAGGATCTTCAGTATAAGAAGCTTTTCAAAGCTTTGAAAGATGCCTCTTTCACCCCGTTCTACCGGAAGGTGTTCAAGGAAAACAGGGTCAATGTTGACAAGATAACGTCCCTGGATCATCTGAAAGACCTGCCCCTGACGAGCAAGGCAGACCTGCGGCTGAGCTACCCGGACGGCATGGTGGCGGTTCCCCGGAGCGAGATCGTCCGTATGCACGCCTCATCGGGCACCACGGGCAAGTCCACGGTGATCTTCTACACGGCAAAGGACATTTCCGAGTGGGCCGACCTGATCGCGCGGTGCATGGCGGCCACCGGCACCACCCGGGACGACGTGTTCCAGAACATGATGGGATACGGGCTCTTCACCGGCGGGCTGGGCCTCCACTACGGGGCTGAACGCCTGGGGTGCATGGTGATCCCCTCGTCGTCGGGCAACAGCCTCAAGCAGATACAGCTCATGCAGGATTTCCGCACCACGGTAATACATATAACTCCGAGTTACGCACTTCACCTTGCCGACGTTGTTGCGAAGCA
>MIBH01000076.1:0-14618 GCA_001829455.1 Spirochaetes bacterium RBG_13_51_14 | reverse complement strand
CTACCTGGGAGCGGAGCCCTATTCCGAAGAGACGCGGGGCAAGATCCAGGAGCAATGGGGCCTCAACGCGTACAACTCCTACGGCCTTTCCGAGATGAACGGGCCGGGCGTGGCGTTCGAGTGCGAGAACAAAAACGGCATGCATCTCTGGGAGGATAACTATATCATGGAGATCATCAACCCCGACACAACCGACCGGCTTCCGGATGGCGAGGAGGGCGAGCTGGTGATCACCCATATCAACCGTGAGGCCATGCCCATCATCCGATACCGGACGCGGGATCTCACCTGCATCATCCCGGAGCCCTGCTCGTGCGGAAGGACCCACCGGCGCATTGAGAGGATCAAGGGACGCACCGACGATATGCTCATCGTGGGCGGCGTGAACGTGTTCCCGTCGCAGATCGAGTCCGTGCTCATGAGAGTGCCGGAGGTGGGTAACAACTACCAGATCGTTCTGGACCGCCGGGAGAACCTGGACCGGCTCCATATCAGGGTGGAGCTCTACTCCAAGATGTTCTCGGGTGACATGGATGGGCTGAACAGGCTCAAGAAGAAGATTGTGGATGAGATCCGGGCTCTCATCACCGTGAATCCGCGTATCGAGATCCTGGAGCCCGGGTCGCTTCCGCCCAGCACCGGCAAGGCGGTCCGGGTCATCGACAACCGGAAGATATAGGAGGTCAACATGCCGAAGCAGATATCAGTGTTTGCAGAGAACAGACCGGGGAAGATCGAGCGAATATCCGGTATACTGGGGCGGAACAATATCAACATGAGGGCCATTACCATCTCTGATTCCGGAGACTACGGCATCATAAAGATACTGGCGGATAAGCCGGTGGACGGCTGCAACGCACTCAAGGCGGAAGGGGTCGCTGCGACCCTCAAGGATATTGTAGCGCTAAGGATCGACGACAGCCCCGGGGGTCTGCATAAGGCGTCATCGGTTCTTGCGAAAAACGACATTAATGTCGATGACGCATATGGCTTCACCATCCGCGAAAGCAACGAGGCGGTATTCGTGTTTCAGGTGAAGGATACGAAATTGACGGAAAAAGTTTTACAGGATGCAGGATTCAGGATTCTCGGCGACAATGAGCTGTACCTTCTGTGAATACGTGTAAGCGAGAATGACATCACTTATTATATTCCGTAGTTTTAAGAGGTTTCACCATCTTGATATGCTTCCGGGGAATTCGCAGTATTCCCTCGGTAGTGATCACTGTATACTTGGTTCCGCGGGATATGATGGCCCCCTTGATGATCCTGCCGTTATAGAGGGTGATTTGATCGATCCATTTATATTGTGCCCGGATATCATCCAGCGTTAAGGTTTTACGTCCGGAGATTTCACCGGGATCCCATAACTTGTATGCGGCGACAGAAGCGTAATACGCGCCGTAGGTAAGTGAGATCACGGCAATACCTGATATGATGTATCTTATCAGGGGTATCCCGATTCCAGTTTTTTTTACCGCGAAATAGATTGAGAGGAACACACCGTGCACCGCGGTGAACACACCGACGGTCTTTAAAACGCGCACCAGTATCCGTTTCTTCGACGACAGGATTGAATCCTGGATATTGGGAGGTACGGGCCTGGAGAGCTTATATCTGTCAATAATCTTTTCTACAAGCAATGTATCCTGGCTTGATTTATTCATAGGAGATCCTCGATCCGCGTAATGCCTCGCTCCCTCAGGCGATCCAATATCCGCCGCGAAACCTGCTGATACTTATATACTACCTGTCGTTTTGTGAGTCCCAGATGCTTGGCCGCCTGATCATAGGTATAATTATTAATGGCTATAAGCTCAAACAAGATTCGTTCCTTTTCATTATTATAATTCTGATCGTTTTCTATGGCCTCATGGATGATTATGCGCATATCCCTGAACCCGTTTTCAAAGGCGAAATGGATGTCGTCCTCCATGTTGTCAATAGTTATGCTATTCGCATCGAATCCTCTTTTTTTCCGATAGTAATTGGAAATGCAGAATTTCATCGCGCCGTAAAGCCAGCTCCGCGGATCACGAACCTCGTCGAATTTCCGGTAATAACTCACGAAAATCTCATGACAGATATCCTCTGCATCCTCCATGTTACCAACCCGGCTATAGAGCGCGTTAAGAATCATGGGATAATAATCATTATAGGATTTCCTGAATTCACGTTCCTTATGCGCAAACAGCATCTCTGGTTAATGGTCCTTTATTAAGTAGTGATTTTCCACAAAATATTACAAAGAAAAAACCACAAAAAATACTTTTTAATCCGGATTCAGTATAAAAAAAAGACAACTCGGCCAAATTGTCTACGAAAATTTTTTTGTTGCGGATAATTTACCAAAAAAATCAAAATTGATATAAAATAGACTTGTTGCAAAACTCAATAATCAATGATTTTTACCCCCGCCGCCGAAGCCGGCGGGGGTAAAAAGAATAATTATGAGTAGTTATGCAACAAGTCTAATGCTAGTTATTATAAATAAGCAGGTGAATGCAAAATATTGTTTGTTTTCAGGTTAATCATGATATTAAATTTATTATATGGCGTCAGAGTAAAACTCATGAATTGCATAAAACAGTTCCGGTGTCAGAGTAAATTTGACTTTTTTTATGGACGAGCTTGACAGGGTTATGGGAACTCGATACTTTAGTAATATATAAAATACTTAAATATAAGTTATACTTGTATGCATGCAATAATTAAAGAGGTACTTAATCATGGAACAATTAACAAAAGACACCTTCAAAGAAAAAATCTTTGATTTTGAAAACAATTCCGAATGGGCTTACAAGGGGAATCTTCCCGCGATTATTGATTTCTACGCTGACTGGTGCGGTCCCTGTAAAATGGTTGCCCCTGTTCTTCAGGAATTATCAGGCGAATACGCGGGTAAGGTTAATATATACAAAGTCAACACCGATCAAGAACCTGAGCTTTCAGGCGCTTTTGGGATCCAGAGCGTGCCGAGCCTGCTCTTTATTCCAATGGAAGATCAGCCCCGCATGGCTGCAGGGGCACTGCCGAAAAAAGTGTTCCAGGAAATAATCAAGGACGTGCTGAAAGTGAATTAAATAGTGCTCTGACCCTATTTGATCTGATACGACTTGTTTGCCTATTGTTGATCTTGGAACATCAAACTATTTATTGGCATTCCTGGCGGAAAAAGCCTCCTCTCATGAGACCACAGCGAAATTTGGATGGGATGATGGGAATGAATTTACATTATGTAATAGTGGGGTCAATCCTTTTAACTATGGCTATTTCAACGCAAGCGTTGGTTATGTTATCGATGCAGTTCCGGGTACTAACTCCGCGCCATCCGGGTATCCTTCGCGGGTTGGTGTTGATTCAATACAATTAACAAACGCTGACAACGAATTGGATGTAACCAGTTTGACAGATGTCAGTTTTCAACTATCAGGGGATCCGTTGTAAATATTATTGATTTCTAAAAAATGACAAGGGGCTGAGATATCAGCCCCTTGTCATTTTAAACTACGCGATTATTTTATTATAACTTACCCGCCGAACTCTTCCATAAACCGCTGCTTGGTCATAATGGTAAAAAACTTGTTCAGGGTCATAAGCTCGAAGGTATGCTGTATGGTTGAGCTCAGATCATAAAAGATAAGCTTTATGTTGAGTTCCCTTGATTTTCTTAAAATTTTAACCAGAGACGCAATAGCTGTTGAGTCAACGCCGATAAGGCTGCTGCAGTCTAAAGCGATCAGGGAAGGTTTTTTATTAAGTATGACGCTGAAAACGGACTCCATTTCTTTGATATTGCCAATGTTCCAATCGCCGCTGGCATGGATGATTATCGTGTCCTCTTTTTCCGTAAAGGTAATGGTATCCATGGATTTAAATATAGCCGCTTACAAAAAATTGTCAAACATATTATTTAGAATAATGTGCGGCCATGTTACGGTGTCAGAGCACTTTAATTGCCTTTAAGGTAAATTCATCCGAGAAGGGGGGGGTAGAGCAGCTGAATAGAACATTAGGATAGATCAGCAGAATAAAAATGGAGGCGGATTGGGTGTCAGAGTAAATCATGGCCTCCTGACATCATTTCTTGATCTCAATAACAGAGCAAACTTCGCCGGTGCTATCTGATCCAGAGAGGGGATTGTAGGTGTCCGGCACCCAATCACCGTCGATGATATACTTATACCGGTACCGGCCGGGGAAGAGCTTTTTCCGCAGCCGCCAGATGCCGTCCAGCCCCTTGCTCAGGAGATCGTTTTCCGGATTCCAGTGGTTGAAGTCACCCACAATGGAGACGAAACTCGCATCGGGTTGATAGATGCGAAATTCAACGGTATTCCCGCTGAAGATGCGCCAGGTCACATGTCTGTCTTCAGACTTTACCGCTGGCTCCACTACCGAGAGGTAAGAGCCCATACGGTCGTCTATCCGCTCCGGATTCAATGGATCCATGATCCAGATTCCATCCACCATGTACTTGTACGCGACGTCATGTTTTCGTTCGACCGCGGGCATGAAATAGTACCAGACGCCGTTATCGCTTCGATCCATGCGCGCCGGCTTCCAATCGATAAAGTTTCCCGATATGCGGACCGAACGAGCCCCTCTGTTTTTGTAGGTGAATAGGATACCGTCCGATACAATCGTGCTCTGTCCAGAACGGTGTCCGGTATATATCATTGTAACACTGTGCGGCGCGTCTGACTCTTTCAAGAATTTCAGGTTGTTGTAATATATAGTTTGAAGATTGCCGCTGACATAATTAAACGCCAGGAACATGAAAGGCATGATGACCGCAAAGGCTTTACATTTCATATATTGAAACCTCTGAAAACATCTGAGTGAATCGCATATCTATCTATTCAGGAAATCGTCTTAATCAGGGCATTACATTACATTATTTCTTCATCTGCCATCATTTCAGTTGATGCTGACACTGCATGCCGGATGATTATTATTTGCTCATCAAAAACAACTCTGTTCATATTTAATTGGTTACGTGCACGTTATATATTTCGATATGGTTCCCTAAACAGAATATTCCGGCATTTTTAAAGTGTTTACTTATGATAAATATGTCGATAATCTTATAGAAAATATTTATATTAATATCAGAATTGTAGCATATCATAAAAAAATTGACACGTGCCGCCGCTTGCGGCGGTGGCAAAAAACTCAATTATTATGGCTGTTAAGCAACAAGTCTAATATATATAATAGTTTTATATGATAATCATTCCTGCGCATGTTAATGCAGGGGACAATCTGATTGATAGGATGGACATAATTAAAAATTGATTGATTTTTATTGAGCAGACACTAGTATCTGATTATGTCGCATAATAACAATTGAATCCGGTGTCAAGAACTACAATGTCGGAAGCTGAAGAAATATCATACGCCCCTGAAGAGCTCCTGGAGATCGAGCGCGTCATAGATCTGGTGGAGAAAAGCGGTCGGAAGACCGTTGCCGTGAGTGATACCGCGCCGATGAAAGCGGCGGCTGTGGAAGAACGTGCGGAGGATATCGAACCCGAAGCGGCAGAAGAAGAATTTCATGCCGCGCCGGAGTCCTTTGAGAGCGAACCGGTGGATCTGGAACTTCCCCCGGTTGAATTTGAACGGCTTACTGAGAAACCGCCTCGGGAAGAGCTTCATGATGAAGAAGAGATTCCGGTCGAGGATATTACCGGCCTCCTGGAGGAAGTGGAAGAGGAGTTCCCGGAAATAAAAGAGGAAGCAGAACCGGAGCCGCTGGAAGAGGTTGACCTGGGTCTCCCGAAGATACCGGAGAAAAAGCCTGTTGTTGCCGGGGAACCGGAGGCGCTTTCAGCACTGGACGAGTTGGACCATCTCACCTCTGAAGAGCCGGAGTCGCTTGATACCCGTGATCTCGCACCCAGCGATTCATTTGTCGACCAGAGGGAGCCAAGGAGGGCAAAAGAAGCGCCCAGGTTTGAGGAACCGGCAATTAAGGAGGACCTGAGCGCAGTCGAGTCTGTTTTCGAGAAAGAGCCCCAAGTCGGGGATCTCGGAGTCGTTGAAGAGATTGTGGAAGAGCCGCCGCCTCCTCTACAGAAACCGGAAGCCGTGAGCCTCGGCAAGGAATATGTTACTGAAATACCTGATCTTTCGGAAATATCGTTTGAAGAGAAAGCAATGCCGGAGGCGAGGGAAACCGATATCCCTGAAATTGATATCGGCGCTGCAGTAGATAAAGTGCCAATGCCTCCCGTGAGAGAGACTGCACCACCTGAACCGGTTGTTGAAGAGCTCTCTGATGAAGATCTATATGTCATCAAAGGGGCGGGTGATTTAAAGGAAGAGCCGGCGATCAAGCCCTCAAAAGATATAATCAGCGATATCAAGAAAAAAGAAGCGATACGGACTCCGAAACACGACCTCGGTCCCCCGATTCCGGAGCTGCCCGCCATGGATGAAGAGCCTCTCGAGATCGAGATGGTGGATGAGGAACCCAAACCGTTGAAGCCCGGTATGGCCGTCAGGCCAATGGAATCCGCCGGAGCTGGTATTGAACTTTCCGACCGCGACCTGAATCGGCTGAAAAAGGCAATCTATCTTTTCAACCCGGCAGTTCGGCAGGCGGTCAAAAATGTCGTGATAAATGATCTCCTCCCGGTGAAGGATACGCGGCAACTCATCACTATGATACTTTCCGGTAGGAATGAATCGGATATCCACCGTTTCCTGGAAAGCAAACTCGCGAGGAAGATTCCCCTTTCGGAAGAAAAAGCAGTTCCTGGGCGTCGGGTGATCACCTCCCGGCCGGAGTATACCATGGAGGGAAGGGACCGCCAGAAGCGCCTCCTTGCGATAACGAAAGTTTTCGGGTTCGCCGCCATCATTGCCTGCGTGCTGATGGTTGTCGGTTACCAGTTCATCTACAAGCCGTTCGCCACCAAACGCATGATAGGGCAGGGCACAGCGCTTATACGCGAAAGCGGCGATTACATCAAGAAGCCGAAGGATTATGCAAAGGCTGAAGAGATTTTCCGTGATGTTGATAATAATTATATCAAGAATTTCGTGTTCGGCTACAGCGAATATGCGCGCGCCTATTTCGACAAAAAAGAATACGCCTTTGCTATTGAAAAGCTGAATAGGATATACTCAATTCAGTATGCGGACCGGAAGCTGAACGTTGATATTCCCGTCCTGCTCCAGCTGGGGGACTATTATTCGAAGGTGCCGCGGGAATACTACAATACCATCCGCCTGAACATCAACGAGTGGTATTATCCGGGAAGCGAAAAGAAGCGAGAGGAGTGGCCCCAGCTGGATGTGGCCATTGAATTTTATCAGCGGGTCTTAATTCGTGATAAGAATAATGTCGATGCCCTGTACGGGATTGGCAACGCATATTTTTACCAGGGACAGTATTTCAAGGCAAAGAAATACTATGAGGATATTGTCGAGCTTGAGCCGGATTCAGGAGTGGGCTATGCCGGACTGCTGAACCTGTACATCGAGCGGAATGTCTTCGAGAAGGTCATTGATGTTCATGCGAAGCTCGTCGAAAAGAAAATGCTGACCGGCATACCTTCGGCCCTTCTGGCGAAGCTCGCATCGTATTATCTCGACAAGCAGAAGTCAGCCGCCACCAACGTGCGCATTGATTACGGTGTCGAGTCCCCACGGTTCAAGGATGTCGACGATAATATATTTCCAGCCGTGTACGGCGTGCTGGAAGCTCTCAACAAGCGGGATAAGGATTACCCGCCGCTCCATTTACAGTTCGCGCGGCTTGACCGTGCACAGAACAACCTGCGGGTGATGAAGATCCATTTGGAGAAGGCGATCGAGCTCTCGCGGAAGAATTACAGCGCCGAATACTTCGGAGCCCTTCACCTCATGGGCGACTACTACTATCAAATCAAGGAGCCGGTGAAGGCTTATGAATTCCTTAACCGGGCCATTAAAGCGGCCGAGAACCCGCCCGAATTCACCCGGGAGGATTTCTACCGGGAAACCGAGAGCACAGGCAAATCCTATGCCCTGCTGGGAAACATATTCTTCTACTACTCCGACAAGGTCATGATGCGGTACGGCGACCTGGAGGACGAGGTTCTTGACGAAGAATCGGATAAGCTGGCCAACTATCAGATCGCGCGCGACAAATATGAGAAGGCGCTGGTTGAGGGATTCGAGTCCCCTGAGGTGCATTATAATTTGGGGCGCATCTATTATCTGAACAGGCTCTACCAAAAGGCTCTCGACCAATGGCTTAACCTGTACGAGGACTTTGTCGAGAATCCGGAATTGATGTTCGCGCTGGGAAATGCATTCTACCACATGGGGAATTACGACGCGGCGAAAGGTGAATATCTGAAACTTGTATCGGTTTATGAGTTTGAACTGGATAAAATGAAAATCCCGCGATATGACCTTGAAGGCCATGTAAAGCTTGTCACATTCCTGTCCGGGTCATACAATAACCTCGGCGCTGTGTACCAGGTGCAGAATAACGAAGCAAAGAGCGACATCAGCTACTGGAAATCCATCGATTACGCGCAGCGCATAAATACAGACAATGAATTTGCCCGGGTTAATCTTGCCCGGTCGTTTAAAAAGACCGGTGAGATCGGCGAGCCCATTCTGGATGAATCCATACCTTACAGCATCGATATCTATCGTGAAGACAAGAGGAAGTGAGAGACATTCACTTCTTTTTTTTCATGATGCTCTTCTTTAAGATAGCGTACTCGAACCCGTCGACGAGAACGTTAAAGGATGCGGCATTGATATTTTCCGATAGCGAGTGAACTCTCCATACCGCGGTGCCGTCGGTGAATATTATAGTTACTTCTACGTCGGTGCTGGTTCCCCGCTTTGAGTCCAGAATATACGCGTGAAAATCAACCAGCTTCACCTGCTCGATAACGGGAAAAAGGGGCATGAGGCCCTTCTTGAGGACGTTAGCCAGCGCGTCGACCGGGCCGCAGCCGTTGGATGCCTCGTGTATAACCATGCCATTGGCTTCGATCTGGACGGTGGCCTCCGGCTCGATGCCGTTATCGATGAGCCGGTAGCCGCCCACGATCCTGAATGGAGCTTTGTATTTCTTCAGCGATCGAGTAATGGCCAGAATTTTCGACGCATCCTCAATTTCATGGTTCAGCATGTTTGATATTCCTCCGCGTGGTTTAACTCATGGCTATTCCGGTTATGGTGGATATTTTTTCGCTTTTCCCCGATTCGTAAATCAGTTGTATACGGTCGGCTCGGAAGCTGTATTCGCACAGGTCTTCGTTGATCCGATGATACCATATTTTTTTTCCGTCTGATCGGTCCACCTTGAGAAGATAAAATACCATCTTTTCATCCGCAAAGATCGCATACAGGAAGCCGTTGTATATGATCTGAAAATACGCCTTGCCTGGAATAAACCACTCAGTCGATCCGGTCGGCTTATCAAGTGCCAGATAAAATCCTTTCGTATCGCTTGACTCACAGGCTAGATAAAACCTATCAGAATCCTCAATGATGTTTTCGATGTGGTTTATATCGTCTATCTTTTTTATCCATAATTTTTTGCTATTTTTTGATTCCGTACACAGTAAAATCGATTTGCTGCCATCGTAGCTGAGAATGGCTCTTTCCATCTCAAAGGTTTGAGAATAAGTTTTTTCCATGTATTAAATTCAGTGAGAATGTTTTAGTTTCATCCCTTCAATGATGAGATTGGCAACGCCGCTTATCGTATTATTCGCCAGGTTAAACACTAAATCATAATTATGGGGATCGGTAACGTCGAAATTAACGTATTCCTTGATGTAGTTAACCCGCCGTTCAGTATTTTCGATTACCAGCCTCTCCGCCTGTCTTTTTGAAATATTTTTAAATTTCATAACGTTTTTGATTTTGTATTCCATAGGCGCCACAATCATAATATGATATCCTCCCGTCATTCCCCGTGTAATCACATTGGCAGCACGGCCAACGATGACGACGTTTCCATGTGCGGCGAGGATGCGTATTGTTTGCGCGAGTTTCTGGTATACGGCAACCTGCGGCGGAAGATTGCTGAAAACGCTTTTAAGGATATCGGTCATGTCCTTCAGCGCATCATCGGTCAGGGTTTTAACCAGGTGGTAGGACAACTCCATTTCCTCCATAACGCGGTCAAGCACCTGCCGTTCGTAGGCCGCCCACAGGGGTTCCGGCTTTCTGTCGGCGCTGTTCATGATCTTGATGACCTCCTTCGCTATGCCGTAGCCGGAGCAACCGTACTCACGTGATATGGTGATAAATTGGCGGAGACTCTTTTTTTCCGGAGGGGCGGTGAGGGTGTGCATTCGCTGCTGCCAGTATTTGACCTGGGCGTTTATATATTTGTCCAGTGCGGGCCTTTTCATCACGCGAACTCCTATTCTCAAATGGTGCATAAAAATTCAGCATTGTAAAGACTATTTTTCAATGTATCGTTAAAAATGATTTTAACGATAGGTTTGACTTCTTGCGAAAAAATTTAATTTAGTATTAAAATTTTTACATTGTCTGTGAATGAAATTTATATGGGCAGTTAAAATATCAAGAACTTTTCTTTCATTTTTTCTTCAAATTTTTCAAGGTGCCGATTCTTTCTCCCATCCTTATCTTGTCTCCCACTTTGAAATCATCGAAGGTTATCGCATCCTTTTGAAACAGAAGTATCACGGTGGATCCCAGATGGAACACGCCCAGTTCATCACCGGTTCGAACCGGAACCCGAGCACCCTGATCAAAAAAAATTTCATGCCTGCGCCGGAACGTCCTGTTGGCCCACACGCCACAATATGACAGGGTAATTTTGCCCACGTTGAATGCGCCGATTTTGCATACCGCAACGGTTCCCGCATTCGACGCGATGTAGCTCACGATCCGTTCGTTCTTAACGAAAAGTCCGGGGAACGATTTCACCAGCCAGTCCTGTACGGTGAAGAGTTTTCCGGGAATGTTGAAGTACCCGATCACTGAACCGCCGACCGGCGCGTGGATCCGGTGATAGTCACCCGGGGAAAGATAGAGCGTAATGAATTTGCCCCAAATAAATTTTATATACGTGTCGGATGGTATCAGCTCACGAATAGAATAATCCAACCCTTTTGCCTGAATAATGGCGGCCTCGCGGATTTCACCATATTGGTCGATACGTGCGTCCACTGGGGATATGGCGCAATTGTCTGATGGGTCAATTGGATGTGTTTCTTTATTAATAATCCGGGTAAAAAAATCATCGAAATTCCTGAAACCGCCGGGGGGAATATGATATTCATCCTTTACGTTATATTTGGCACTGTACCATCGAATAATGCTGTCCATGAGCGATTGCGGAAGCGGTATCAGCACGATATGTCCGAAGATCCTTGATATAAGGCTTTTCGGGATTATTCTGTAGATAAATATGGAAAGGGCTTTTGTTTTGTTCATGGTGCTCCCCTTGTTGAAAGGATCCTGCAGTGAATGTCTATATGTTGAGGAGAGTTTGAAAAATTAACAATTTTCATACCCTCCTTGAGTTTATTTAAAATTAATACGGCAGAACGACATTCTCGTTCGCCCGCCTCGTAAAAATCCCGAAACCTATTTATCATTAATAGAATCGGGATTTACTCGGCGGGATCGGGGTCCTCTGCGACCCTCAGGATGAGGGAAGTGCCGCGGAGGGCACGGATGCCCGAGAGCGGCGCGCCTGCTCACAGAGAATATCATTCTGCCGTGCCCAAAATTATATGCAGTTGATCATGTGGAGGCATTTTATTATACATTTTCAATTCGCCCTGAAAGCAATCCGCCATTGAATAAAAGGATTCTCCCTCGATCGATAATTATATGATCATATGTGAAATTTCAATAATTACAGAATAAGACCATGTCAAGTATTAAAAGAATTATTAATAGACTTGCTGCATAACTACCCATAATGATTCATTTTGCTCCTGCCGCCGGAGGCGAGGGGCAAAAATCACTGATAAATGAGTTTAGCAACAGCAATTCGGTCCAAGCCCGTGGTAGCTCACAATCTATAACTTTATCTTGACATAATTATTGTTATAACTGATGATACGATAGGTCGCGCCGATCATTTACATTCAGACAACAACCATATGAAAAGAGTATCCGCAGCAATATTGTTTTTACTCCTGTTATCGCTTAAAGCTATTGGCCAGGAGTGCTTCAAGCCATGGGATGCAGATGTGGCAGTGGCTGATGAGACGGTTACCGGCACGTCCTCTTTCCAGACATGTCACAACGGCATGGCGTGTTGTGAACAACCACAATCAGACAACGGCGTCTATGACGCATTCACCGGAGGAGCCCTGCTCTTTATTCGGGCGTTCCAGATATGGATTTCTCCCCAGGATGGGCCGAGCTGTCGATTCAGGCCGACCTGCAGCGCATATGGAAAGATTGCGGTACAGAAGCACGGCGCATTTCTCGGCGCCATTCTTGTCGGGGATCGTATTTTGCGCTGCAATCCTTTTTCAAAGCCCCGGGATGATCCGGTTCCTGATATAATTTTCAATAGATAGCTATTTCATTGCAAGAAGAGAAAAATTGAGTTTGTATGGATTTTCGGGAATATGGATCGGATGTCGTGATTCCGGTTATCAGATAAATATTAAAAAGCCCGCAGTTGAATGAAAATAAAACGGTATATCAATGAAATTCCTCATAGCTATAGTTTTTTTCTCAATATCGTTCAGTTATGCGCTTGGAGCAGAATCCGACAGCAGCTTCATATTCAAGCAGAAGAGATTCGTGCAGGAGCTCTTTTTTAAAAAGCAGTACTTCGATGTCGTAGCAGAGACGAGAAGGCTTATCGCCGCTGATACTGATAGGGAAAATCAGAAAGATTATATTTTTTTTATCGATATAAATTATTTTCTCGGCGGGCAGTACCAGACAGTAGTCCGGAGAATGCGGGAAATCAGCGGAACACTGGATCACCGTCAGGCGATTCTCCTGTCGCAGTCTTATATGAAGCTGGGAATGAATCCACTCTGCCTTGAAACGGTGCGGAACCTTGCCTACCTTTCGGTGAGCCCACCATTTCGATATCCACTCCTGGTGAGAAAGGCGGAGGCCTACCTCCAATGCGGCCTGTACCAAGAAATCCTCGATGAGATCAAAAATGCCGAGAAGTTCATTACTGAGAGGGATAAGCTTCTTTTTATGGGCGTGGAGGTTGCACGGTTCCGCCAGCTACGCCTCAAGTCGATTCCCCTTGCGGTCGCCTTATCAGTATTCTTGCCCGGCATGGGGCAGATTTATGCAGGCAACTATATCATGGGGATTGTGAGTTTTCTCGGGGTTGCAGCAATGGCGGGGGGAGCATATATTTTTTATCAGCGCCGGCAGAAAGATTTATCATACACCTTTATTTTTTTCTCATCAGTTTTGTATCTAGGGAATATTTACGGTGCCTATAGTACGGTACAAACTGTCAATGAAGACCTGAGCCGGGGTTTCCAGGAAGCGATAAGGCAAAAATGTATTCCAGCCTATGATTCTGCGGCCGAGGTGAGGGATAACCATATTTTTCATTGATTATGAAATAGTCTCTGTGGAGTCTGGACGACTGAAAAAGTTTATTTGGGGAATCATATTCACCATGCTTGCATGGACCTACCTGTCCGCCGGCGAGAATGAGTTGATGGAGCTGGCAGATGAGTATTACGCCGACGGCGATTATTTTACTGCGATCAGTGAGGCTATGCGGTATCAATGGTTCTACCCCACTGGGCGGTTATATCCCCGGAGCCTGGTCCTCATTGGAAAGTCATATTATAGAGGTAACAATTACCAGGCGGCTCTGAATGTTTTATTTTCCTGTTATCATGATTTTCCCAGAAGTGTTGAAAGTGAAGAAGCATTGTATCTGGTTGGATTTATAAAATTAATGAAGGGATCCCCGCCTGATGCGATCAAGACACTTGATATTTACCGGATGACATATCGATCGGGGATATTCATTGAAGAAGTGTATCGTGACGCTTGTTATGGATCAGCACTTGCTTTTGACATTCCAGGCTCCATGAAAGAAATTAAAAAATACCGGGAACGTTATCCGCAGGGCAAATATTGCGCTGATATGGATAAGTTGGAAAGCATGCTTGCTGATGAAACGACCAGACCACGGCATCACCTATGGCTATCCGTGCTTGGTTCGGTATTCATCCCAGGTTATGCTCATTTTTATATGGGAAAATACGCAATAGGAATTATAACTCTATTCACGAACGCATTTTTTAGTTTTATGATATACAACGGTTACCGGATGAACAATGTTTTTCAGATGATTTTTTTCAGCGTTGCCGAAGCGATCGTGTACCAGTATAACATCTTCAGTTCTATTCGGCTGGTTGACGAATACAATATTAAACGAAATGAGGATTTCTTTAAAAGAGTGCGCTTGGGGATTACTGTGGCATTTTAGCAATTTATTAATTCATGCAGATACTATATTACTCGACTGAGACGAAAAATACGCTGCAATATTTAATAGCAAGGTCAGAGCAACCCATTTGTAGCTTAATTTATTGCTCACCAAGGTCAGTTTTCGGGTTGTCGGGGTCAGAGCAACTTTTTTTTAAAACCACTGTACAATTCTGCAC
>MIBH01000075.1:24629-38001 GCA_001829455.1 Spirochaetes bacterium RBG_13_51_14 | reverse complement strand
ACATAGACGATCGGTGTAAGCCGAACTTCAACCTTTAATCCATATGTAATAAACATACGGAATATGCCGCAATCCCTTCACCCCGCCCGGTGAAACCGAGCCCTTCCGTGGTCTTCCCCTTGATTCCCACCCGTGACAGCTCAATAGCCAGGGCCGTCGAAATGTTCAGCTTCATTTCGTCAACATGAGGCGCTATGCGCGGTTCCTGGCAGATGACTACTGAGTCTATGTTGATTATCGCAATATTACAGTTTTTCAATTGCCGTCCTACGTCGCGAAGGAGCGTGATGCTATTGATGTCTTTATACCGCCCATCGGTATCGGGAAACAATCGGCCGATATCCGGCATTCCCGCCGCTCCCAGAAGCGCGTCAATGACGGAATGCGTCAGCACATCCGCGTCAGAATGACCGGCGAGGCCGAATTTATAATCTATTTTTTTGCCGCCGATAACGAGATCTCGGCCCATCACAAACGGATGGACGTCGAAGCCGTTTCCAATCCGAAGGGTATCCATGAGCGCTACATCTTGAAGACATCTGAAAGGGAGCTTAATTTCAACACATTGAGGACTTTCGAGCTGACTTTCTTAATGTTCAGGTCCCTGCCTTTTTTCTTCTGGAGCTTCAAAAGGCTGATCAAAACGCCGACGCCGGAAGAATCAATATAATCTACATGTGAGAGATCTATCTCGATGTCTTTATCCGTCGTATGACCTATCTCGAATAATTTCTCTTTAAAATTCTTGATGGTCATCATTTCAATGTCGCCATTAACAACAACACTGATGACTTCAGGATCATCCTTTATTTCAATATCCATTCCCCGTGATTCCCCCAGAAGTTTTGTATACTATTATTTCAATATTTATAACAAGTCAAACAGAAATTTCTAAAAACGGTTTAAAAATAGGTTTTTATTCAATGAATTTGTCAAAAAATGAATTTTTATATGTATCGGAGCATGATCTGGTTAAAAATTTGCCATAATTGAAAAAAATATTGACTATCTTAAAAAAATATAGTGAAGATATATAAATCACGCACCATGGGTGGCAGCATGAGTATTAGATATGGTTTTATGATGATCGCGGCAATAATCGGCCTCATCTCATGTGCGGTGCCGGTTCAGTCAGAGGAACAGGTCCAGCAACAGATCAAGCATACTAAAGAAGACGTATCCCAAATCGTCGTCGAAACGCAAAACAAGCTTAATGGCGTGAAAAACAGCGCCTCTGCCGAACTGGTTAAATATGAAATATCCAAGATAGAAGAATATATCGCACGCTCGCAAAAGCTCCTGGCTGATGGCGAGACAGATCAGGCATTTCAGACAATCAGCATTGCACAATTGTATTTCACGATGATAGACGCGCGGATTGAACTTCAGAAAGCTCTGATAGAGCTTGATAATACGAAAAAAAATACTTCCCAGTAGGTATACGGGCGCTATTATGAAAATAACCGAACAGAAAATTCCATGGCTCGTCATCACCGCAGTGCTATTATTTGCAATCCAAGCATACCCGCTTACGAAAGAGGAATCCGATACAATCGTCAGCGAGGCCGAATCCCTGATGAAGAAGCTTAAACTGGACCGGGAGCTGTCGCAATTCATCCCCTGCGATATATTCACCCCCGCCGTCCTGGACGTCAACCGCGCCAGGAACCTCCTGGATAACCGGAAGTACGACGATGCCGCTTACTATGGGACCGCGGCCGCGGTTCGGCTTATGACGGCGAGGATTGCAGCCCAGGCGAGGCTGGCGCGCCACCAGCGGTTGACGATTATGAGCGAACAGCGCGCATTAAAAAAGGAATCGGTGCCGGACGTCACCAGGGGAGCCGTCTTTCAGAAGAAAGGCGATGTGTTCCGGTCTCAATTGTATGATTGGCAACTTTTCATATCCAGTAAGTATCATATCGTTTATAAACTGAAACCGGAAGCCGGCGTCAGGCTTGACAGGATAATAGCTGTTTTACAGGCATACCCTGATTGTTCAATGAAAATTGTAGGTCATACCGAGAATCAGGACTGTGGAGGTTGCTCCAGGAACAAGGCCGAAATCGTCGCGAAATACTTTTATGAAAAGAAAATTTCTCCCAGCAGAATAGAAATCATCGGACTGGGCAACAAGGAAGTCATTGAGACACATCTCGGATACCGCAGGGTCTCCCGGGTTGAATTCATCATTTCCGGGATACGGTAATCGAATTCAGTCGCCGGAATACCTGATCTCCGTTATGGTCATCCTTGAAGATACGTTGCCGTTGTAGTTATTGTTCCCGAGACGGTAGACGATGTCAAGAGGCCTCCCGGTATTGAAATATTCCTTCATCTCCGATCCCATGCCCCACCCCACAGCGCTCAGAGAAATATTTTCCGCCATGGTAAACTTTCCGTGATTATTCCCGAAAATGACGAATGATTCAAAACTAAGATTCCGAGTTATAAAAACGGGCTCGGGATTCCCTCCCCCGAACGGCTCAAGACGTTCGAGCTGGTCTATGAATTCTGCATTGATTAAACTGACATCCAGCTCGCCTTCAACGGAAGTTCTCTTCACCGGCGCCGAATAATCGTCCAGTATCTGGTCGATTGAATGTATGATATCATCGATCTCCCCGGCTCCCGCTGTGAAACCAAAGGCGTTCTCGTGTCCGCCGATCCGCTCGAAACGATCGCGGAATTGCTCCGCTGCACTGAAAAATCTTACGCCTTCCCGTGATCGGCCGGAGCCTTTGACGGTGCCGTTTTTCCCGGGCGTCACTGCCACGATGACCGGTTTACTCATCGTATCTGCGATACGGTTCGCGATCAGCCCGGCGTAGCCCTCAGGTATCTCGTCAGTTTTGATGTAAATAAGCCTGCCCGATGAATCGATGCTCCCGCATTTGAGATCACTTAAAATTCGCGCGCAGAACTGATTTATGAAATTCCTCCTGCTTTCATTAAGCACTTTTATTTCGGAGATAACCTCTTTAAGAACGCGTTTATCCTTTTCAATAAAGAAACGAACGGTCAGGTAGGTCTTTCCGAGTCTGCCCGGAGTGTTGAGAAGGGGCGCTATGACCCAGCCGATGGTACGCGAGTTTATAGTTTCGCCGTTTATAAGCATCGAGAGGGCAGCATGTTTAGATCTCCTGAGGCTTTCCAGTCCGTTCTTCACCAGGATCCTGTTTTCGCCGATCAGCGATACGACATCCGCGATGCTGCCGATTGAAACGAGACCGATTACTGATTCCATGAATTCAACGATCTTATCTGACCCGGCAAACTGTGTTGACAGTACTATGCTGTTCAGGATATGGATGTCCGGCTGTTCTGTAAGCATATTAATCTTCAAATCAGCGCAGAAATCCTTGATTGTTGCATCCTTCGTTTTCCGCACCATATTGATAAAATCTGTGAAATCGTATATCTTCTTGCCACCGGAATCGGTAGTCACGGTCTCTGCCAGTCGGGGAGCAATATGCAAGAGAACAATATCGCCGCTGCCGGCTTCCCGAATCAAGCTGCTGGCCCGTTCAACATCGAAGTCCTCCTCCACCATCTCGACGACGCAGTTCCGTATCTGAGAAACGGAACACCCTGCTCCGGATCCCGTAATGACGATGAACCGCGCATTAAATGACGGAAGATAGCTCAGCAAGAAAGCATGGCATAATTTAAAGGCAACGCCGACGCCGGCCAGATACTTGAACGGATACCGGCAGCCTGTCTTCTTTGGATTGATGATTATCGCGTCCGGCAATTCAGAGTCCTGTTCGTGGTGGTCGGTCACGATCACGTCGATGCCGAGAGAGCGCGCGTGGGCGACTTCGGTAACATCCCTGATGCCGGCATCAACCGTTATAAGGAGCGTTACGCCGCCGCGGGCGAATTCATCGATTATCTCCCTGGTCATTCCATAATTCTCGTCGTCTCTGAGATATCGTATAAAGGGATCGATCTTCATCCGGGCAAAGAGATAATGTAGCACAGCGAGCGACGTTATTCCATCAAGATCCGAATCGGCGAATATGCCTATTCGTTCGCCGGACTCGATCGCCTTCCTCAGCCGGGCAACGGCGGAAAACATGCCGTCCAACAAAAAAGGACTGTGTATATCTGAGATACGGGGATTGAGAAATGAATCAATTTTTTCAAACGTGTCGTATCCCCGGGAATGAAGAATGCCCACTATGGCGGGATGGAGACCGAAGTGCGTGGAATGCCGCGACAGGAGCCGGCGGTCTGTTTCGTGTGTGTCATGTTCGGGTTTCATGAGTCTACTGGACGGCCTTTTTCGCGAGGTAGTCCGCCTTGTCGTTCAGGTTCCGGGAAACATGCTCTATTCTGCAGCCGGCGATCGATTTCATCAGCTTGGCGGCCTGCTCATGGAGTTTCTTTATCTGGTCATTCTTGACCTTATACTCGCCATTGAGCTGCTTTACAACAAGCTCGGAATCAGTGCGTATTTTAAGAATCTTTGTCTTGAAATAAAGAGCGATTTTAAGCGCGCGAATCAGCGCCATGTATTCGGCATAGTTATTGGTCCTCCTGCCGATATACGATGACACCTTCCCCACCTGGCGGTCGTCCTGGTCCAGTATTACAATGCCGATACCGGCCGGTCCGGGGTTCCCGCTTGACGCGCCGTCGATATACATTGTCAGTATTGAATTGAGCGGAATGGTGGACAACTCGGCGCCCTCGAACAATGCGCGCGTTTCATAATCCAGGATATCACTGGACCCCTCTGAAGCATCCGCTTCACCCGGGGAATCCGCGCTTCTCTTTATTATTATTTTTTTCCGTGCGAACGGCTTCTCATGCCGGTTGATTATCGTTCTCGCTTCTTCTATGACGGAGACGACATCACTGACTTCGCAGTGAGCCAGCTCAGCTATTTTTTCCAGGCTTTTCCCTTCCTCGAGAAGCTTGAGCACCCTTTCAATACTCATCAACATACGCCAATCCTTTGCCCGCGTTGTTAACGACCGGCGCGCCACGGGCGTTTCGCGCCTGACAGCGCATTACTTATATATGTACTTTCCGCAATTTGAGCAGGTTGCAACTCTGTCATCCTTTGATGCTTCAATCGCTAGATACGGCGGTATTTTTCGATTGCAGAATCCGCAGATTTCATCTTCAACCCGCGCAATCGCCGTTCCGTCGCGGGAGTTCAGAAATTTGAGGAACTTGGATTTGTATCCGGCCGACAGGCGGCCGATGAGCGAGTTGAATTTTTCCTCATTGCGCGCGACAATCTCCTCGTGTCTGGACGTCTCTTGAGCGAATTTCAGCCTGGCATCGTTGAGCCGGATTTCCTTCTGCCGCACATCCTGTTCAAGCTGAGAATATTTTTTTTCAACACCGTCAAGCTCATCAATCATCGTGAGCGTCTTCTCTTCAAGGCTGCCGATATCGAATCTAATGACATCGATTTCCTTCTCGCGGGCGTGCAGCTCCTTTTCTGTTTTGATCATCATTTTCCGGTCTTCCAGCTTTTTAATCCTGTTTCCCATATCGGCGAGATCCAGTTCCTGCCGCTTTACCGAGTTTTTCAGCTCCATGACGCTGTTTCCGATAGAATTGAGCTTGCGTGTATGTTCTGCGATCTCCTTTTCTGCGGCCCGTGTTGATTCGAGAGCCTTTTCAATGGCGGACTTTGATGACCGGATATTGTCCCAGTACTCCTGTAGTTCCAGCATTATTTTTATATCACTATTCATTATCAGTTCGCGAAAACAACGACATGGGATTTTGTTCGGATTCAGAAATGTCTATCCGTATATCCTTCCCGTCTCTCGTATTTGTCAAGCAGTCCGCGATCTGGTCGCGTAAAAAACCGAGCATGACGACTTCCGTTCCGAAATGGCCCGCGTCGATCACAGCCGCGCCGCTGACGGATGCATACTTCGCCTGGTGGTGCCCCACATCGCCGGTGATGACGCAGTCGGCTCCATGTTCGGCAATGGCATCCTCGATAAATCTCCCCCCCGCCCCGTTTAATACCGCGATGCGGGAGCACTGTATACCGGGATCGCCGGCATAAACCAGAAAATCGAGATTCAGCTTCGACCGGACCATGTCCAGCAGGCTGATCAGCGGCACCGGCTCATCCAGCCGTGAAATAACCCCGTATCCGGCCTGGCTGGATCCTTTCATATCCCCGGCCGGGTACAGCAGTTCCGTATTGTGAAGTCCCAGGACGGTTGCCAGTTTGTCATAATAGAGCTTGTCCAGGTTCGTATGCGCCGCGTAAACGCTTATTCTTTTATCGATTATATCGATTAATAGTGATGACGCCGGGTTCGAAGCATCAATTTTAGTCACCGGGTGAAAGAACACGGGATGGTGAACTAGTATCAATTGGCATTTTTTCCGAATTGCTTCTTCCACGACGGATCTGTCGATATCAAGGGCTATGAGAATCGAGCGGACTTCCATACCGCCGAACACAATCTGCGCTCCGGAATTATCATAGTGCTCCTGTAATTCAGTATGGAGGAGCGTGTCAAGAATTGTAATACAGTTGTCTATAGTCATAGAGCAATATACGAACAGGACAGGCGATAGCTAAAATTTTTTTCAACCTGTCAATTCTATTGACCGGCGGAGTGAAAAGTGATTGATATACCAACAATCCCCGCCGGTTTTCTATTAAATCATCACGGAACGTCATGAATCGCTGAAGTGCACCACAATCCAATCGCCGATGTACAACAGAAATGCGCCACAGCAGCATTCGCATTTACTAAGAAATTTATTCACTGGAGATGTCAATATAAAAATGGGGCGGTAACGCACGTCTATACTATGAGCATGGCATCACCGTATGAGAAAAACCGATACTTTTTATCAACGGCATCCCGGTAGGCGTCCATGATGGTCTCATATCCGACGAAGGCGGCAACGAGCATCAGGAGCGTTGAGCGGGGAGTATGAAAATTGGTAATAAGCGAACCTACTGACAGGATCTTTCGGGGCGGATATATGAAAAGGTCGGTTTCTCCGTCGCCCGGGACGTTTTTGCCGTCATGATACGTGCTCTCAAGGACGCGGAGCGTGGTGGTCCCAACCGCGATGATGCGGTTGCCCGTTTTTCTTGCGCTATTGATCGACTCCGCCGTTTCCTCGCTCAAACTGTAACCCTCGGTTTGAATCCGATGCGTTTTAATGTCATGCGCCCTGACCGGCTGAAACGTGCCCCATGAGACGTCCAGAGTGAGAAATACCGTCCGCGCTCCTTTTTTAATTATTTCATCAAATAACTCGCTCGTGAAGTGCAGACCGGCGGTGGGGGCCGCAACGGCACTGCCGCGGCGCGCGTACACGGTCTGGTATCGCTCACGGTCCTGGTCCGATACGTCCCGTTTGATGTACGGCGGGAGCGCTATGTCGCCGATAGCGGAAAGTATTTCGTCCGTGAGAATCTCGCCTGTTTCGATTTCCAGGGTGTCTCCCGTTCTTCTGACGATCTTCAGCTCGATTGGATTGTCACCCGCCGAAATGACCGTTTCTCCCTGCTTGAGACGCTTGGTCCTGTTCGCTATCGCGGCCCAGCGATGATTATCTATCCGCCTCGACAGCAGCAGCTCGAACCGGGCGCCGCTTTTTCTTCTGCACGGTATCCGCGCACGTATTACTTTTGCGTCATTAAATACGAGAACATCGCCGCATCGTAAAAACGAAGGGAGTTCGGAGATTGATGAATGGATGTACGCCCCGTTTTTTCTGTCCAGTACAAAGAGCCGCGCTGCATCGCGCCTGGAACTGGGTTCTTGCGCTATTAATTCTTGGGGAAGCTCGAAATCGAAATCTTCAAGGGTGTATAGACTATTCCGCATATTTCAATGGTAATCGCCGCCCTGCCTCAGTTTTGACGCAATATACCGGTCTTTGACGCTGGCGATTTCCACCCCGGAATAATAGTGTTTTAATATTTCCCGGTAGGTGAATCCCTTTTGCGCCATTCCCCGGGCGCCCCACTGGCACAAGCCAACACCGTGGCCCCATCCGTGTCCTGTCAGAATGAGCCCCTTGTTATATTGCTTTGAAGTGAAATAGAGACTGCGAATTTTCTCGGGCGGGAACAGGAGGCGGAAATTGTTACCGGAAATGCGTGTGACGCCCCGGTTGTGATGAATAACTATCTCCAACACCCGGTCGTCTTTCTTTCTGAAGGCAATATTTCTGATTCTGCCGATGGCTCGATAGGTTTTCGATACGGCCTCACGTATTTCATCGAGCGTGAGAATGTATTCCCACAGGAATTTAGTAGATTCACCGCAATACCCGCAACGGACGCCCGTGAGGTAGGGAAGATCTCTTTGGTTCCATACGTATCTGTCATCCGTCGTCCTGCCGCCGCACGTTGAATGAAAGTATGAAATAATGGGCTGGTAATCATACACAATGACCACACCGGCCGTTGACGCGACCGCCTCTGTCGTTCTCGGCTTCTCATCGTTCATGCCCCGGTATACCTGCGATTGCGCCGTCGCATCCAGATCATACGGCTGAGGGTTTTTCCTCCCTGCCAGCAGGTGATAATAGGTGTAGGTGCGAGCGGCAACCGCCTGGGCTTTAAGCGCTTCTTCCTCCCAGTCGGCAGGGATCTCACCGGGCACGACGCTCACAAGGTACTCATGGATATGCAGGACATTAATGACAAGAGCTGTGCCGTTCAGGCCGATGATCTCCATGGTCCCGCGGTATGGCAGTCCGTTTAGTAAGAGCGGCGAGTCGGTTGGCTGCACCATAAGCGGGGCTGATATCCTTGATGGGCTGAAGATGATCGCAGTAGAACCGGATTCCGGAGCGGCACCCTGCGTATTTTTTGACGAAACCGCGAGCGGCGCGCCTGAAGAAATGGTGAAATTATCCCTCGTCTTCACTATCAGGATCCGCACCGCGGTCCGGTCTGGCCCGCCTGAAAACCGGCTTTTCAGCATGAAGGGAGAGCATGCGTGTGTCGCGATCAGGATCCCCCAGAGCAGAGCGGGAACACGTATTCTTCCTCTCATGAACATGGGGGATCCGGCATCATTCCTTTGGATGATGTTTCTTGTGGATTTCCTGCAGCTTCTTCTTTGCCAGATGCGTGTACACCTGCGTCGTGGAGATATCCATGTGTCCCAGAAGCTCCTGAACCGACCTGAGATCGGCCCCGCTTTCTATCAGGTGCGTCGCAAATGAGTGGCGCAGCGTGTGCGGCGTTATGTTTTTCTTTATCTTGGTCCGTGAAACGTAGTTTTTCAGCAGACGCCACACGCTTTTGCGGTTCAACTTCGATCCTTTCTTGCTGATGAAGAGATACTCGCTCTCACGCTTCCCGCATATATCGGGACGCGACTCAACCAAATATTTCTTCAGCAGTCGTTTTGCCTCGTCCCCGAAGGGCGCAAGGCGCTCCTTGTTCCCCTTCCCTATTACCCGTACGAGCGAGTTTTCCATATCCGCATTATCGTACAGTATTTCGATGGCCTCGCTGATGCGCAACCCGCACGAATACAAAAGCTCGAAGATGGTCTTATCGCGAAGCTCATACACGTCATTTTCCGTTATCGAATTGAACAGCGTGTCCAATTCCTGGATAGAGAGGAAATCCGGCAGCGTCTTTTCAACGTGGGGCGACTCGATCTTGATGGTCGGATTGTCTATTTCTTCGAATTTGTCCGATATGAAATTATAAAACTGACGAATGGCGGCAAGCGACCGTGCCATGGTCCGTGTAGAGTTCTTTTTCTTGTTTTTTTCAAAATTCAAGAATTGCTGGATGTCCTCCTGTGTCGCGGTCATGATATCCTTGTTTTGAGACGACAAAAATTCACTGAATTTTTTCAAATCGTACGTATACGAATAGATTGAATTAGGCGATAGTCCCTTTTCTACCTGCAAAAATCTCTTGAACCTATTGATAGCTTGAACTTCTTTCACGTCGTGTCTCCTGAGTGGTTTTTAATTCCACTCCATCATAATATGAAAAAAATCAACCAGGTAAGTTATATTAATTAATGTATGCGATTTTCATTTAATTACAAATTAATTATCGGTCATACGGTATTATGTCTTTATATATTGAGGCAAAACTTTAAATTTTATATTAAAAAAATTATTTTTTTAAAAAAATTTTAATGGCCATTTAATCGAATCAACTCTTACATTAATTAAAGCAAAAACATGCGTTTTTTTATCTATTTTTATCGTGGAGAGAATGATTTTTGCGGCTGTTTATCGTTTTCAATATAATATCCGGCACGTTAGCACGTATAGTGCCGAGAGGAATTAAACAGGTGTTATGTCTCTTAAAGTCAGTTTATCGGAGGATATGTCAAACCGGCTGGTTAATGCTTGATCGCGGCTGGTTTTCTCTTGGTTTTCCTGATCGAAATGTCATTGATGATCATTCCGTCCCTGAACACGACTTTCCGATCGGTATAATCGGCGACATCTGACTCATGGGTTACCATGATTATAGTTATGCCGATTTCCTTGTTCAGGCGGGTAAAAAGCTCCATGATCTCCTTTGTGTTCTGGGAATCGAGGTTGCCCGTGGGCTCATCCGCGAGCAGTATCGCCGGATCGTTGATGAGCGCCCGCGCGATGGCGACCCGCTGCTGCTCGCCTCCTGACAGCTTGTTGGGATGATGCTCCTCCCTTCCGGCAAGCCCCACCCTGGCGAGGAGTTGTTTCGCCTTGCTGGTCAAAGAATTCGCTGATTCTCCGCCCTTGTAAAACAAGGGCAGCTCGACGTTTTCCAGCGCGGTAGTCCGGGGGAGGAGGTTGAACCCCTGGAACACGAAGCCGATTTTTTTATTCCGTATTTCCGCCTTCTGATCGCTGTCAAGCTGACTGCCGTCTATTCCGTCAAGTAAATATTTCCCCACGGTCGGCGTGTCGAGAAATCCAATTATGTTCATGAAAGTCGATTTCCCTGACCCGGAAGCGCCCATGATGGCGATATACTCGCCGCGGGTGACCTGGAGGTTTACGCCCTTCAGGGCCCTGACCTGTACCTCTTCGCTCAGATGGAAGGTCTTGTGCAGATCTATGATATCGATCAGCCGGTCGGCCATCTATTTCCCCGAACCCCCGCCCTTGATGAACCTGATGAGGACCCGTTCCCCCTTTCCGAGGTTTTTTTTGATCTCCGTATAGTTATCGCCCCGGAGTCCGCTATCAACCTTGACCTTCTCCACTGGCAAAGTGCCGACGATTTTTTCGGTTTTTCTCCATACCGTTGTCGTATCGGTATCGGACTGACCTTCAAGGGGGGATACGAGCAACGCCTGGTTTGGCACCCGCAGAACCTTCTCCTTCTTGCCGACCTCGATTGTGGCTGTTGCGGTCATGCCCGGTTTCAGGAGGAGTTCGTCATTTTCACAGGCCACTATCGATTCATACGTCACCAGGCCGCCCTTTATGACGGGATTGATCCGCACCTGGTCGATTTTACCACGAAACGTCTTGTTCGGAAAAGCGCTGACGGTAAAAAAAACGTTTTCGTCTTTTTTTATCAAACCGATGTCGGATTCATCAACACTGATGGTCAGAACCATTTTTTTAAGGCTGGGCGCCAGCACAAAGAGCGGCGCGTTAATGACCACCGGTGAATTCACGCTGATCTTCACCGCCATGATGATGCCGTTTATCGGCGAAGTTATACGGGTATAGCTCTTTTGCTCGCGGGTTACGTCATAATCGACCATAATCTGCTTGTACTTCAAATAGACCGTCCTATAGTTATACTCCGCCCGTTCCATTCCTTTTTCTGAAATCAGGTTATCCTTGAACATGCTTTTTTTGGTTTCCAGGTCTTCTTTCGCGATGTTGAGCTCAAGCTTTATGCTTTCGAGCTGGGCCGCCGTTTTGCTCAACCGCTGATCAGTCTCGGTGGCGTCGACGGTAGCGAGTAATTGTCCCTTTTTCACTTCCTGGTTGAAATCGACATGCACGGCGTCAATGATCCCGGTTGTTTTGCTGAGAATATTCACAGTCTTGGCCACGTCGAGGGCGCCGGTGGCGGAAATCGTTTTCACGACCGTGCCGACGGTGACTTCAGCGTATTCGTATTTATTATCTGAGCCCTTGCTGCAGCTCCTGACAAGGCTGAAAAACACGATTATGGCAACGGATACGGCTGTAAAAACGATGATCTTCTTTTTTGTTATTTTTTGCATAGAGAGTCTTCTCCTAATCCCACGATGCTGGACAGCTTCGCCAGCGTCACCAGATAATCGTATTTCGTTTTCAAATAGCCCACCTCCGCGTTAACTCGTGTTACATTCGCATCATTCAGATCAAGCATCGTGGTGGCGCCTGACTCATACATTCTCCGGGCCAGTTTGAAATGCTTGTCAGCGTTCCCAAGGACGAGTTTCGATGTGGCAATCTGGTTCGAAAGCTCTTGCAGAGTGACATAGTGGTTTTCAATAATCAGCAGCATGTTCATATATACGTCTTTTTCTCTATAGACCGTTTTATTGTATTCCGACTGGGCTGAATCGGTTTTTGCTTTGACCATACCACCAGAGAACAGCGGCAGCCGCGCCGTAAAACCAAAGGCGAAGGTCGGCCTCCAATTATCGCTCTTAAAATCGTCATTATTGAAATTCAGTCCGCCGTTTTCATACCCGGCGCCCGCCTGCAACTCAACTTGCGGATAATGATCCGCCCGTTCAACCGCTATTTTTATTCTGCTTATATCTTTCTGTAATTTCGCGATCTGCATGTCTGGATAATTCAGCTCGCCCAGCTTGTAGAGCTCGTCAACGGAATATTGCAATCCCGGCATGGCATCATAGGACTCGAGGATGAAATCCCGACCCGGATCATCAATCCCCATGGCGCGCAGTAATTCCATCCTGGTTGACCGCTCGATATTTTTAGCTTTCTGCAATTCAAGTTGCGCATCGCTCAGGTCGACCTGCGCCTTGCTGAGATCATATATGGCCTTCTGCGCGTTCTTGTAAAGCAACTGGGTCACTTTAAGGCGTTCTTCGTTATATTTCAACAGCTTCTCTCTCAAGGCCACCGTATCTTTTGCCATCAGATGAGAATAATACGCCTTCTTCACATTGTATATCAGATCGTTCATCACCTTGCGCGACTGCATATCGGCAAGTTTCATACCTGAACGCGCCGATTCTACGAGACGGTTCTTTTTCTCATTATACAGGCTGATTCCCGCCACAACGCCGACTGACAGACCAATATTATAGTACTTTGAAAGTCCTGACGTCTGGTTAGCTTTTCTTCGATATTTCGCATTGATATAATTCCAGGGAAATGGAAGAAACTGTTCCCAGAGGGCATATTCGGTCGTCTTCGGGTACTGGCTGCTTTTCACTTCAGCATTAATGAATACATTCCGCTGCGCATT
>MIBH01000075.1:15407-24613 GCA_001829455.1 Spirochaetes bacterium RBG_13_51_14 | reverse complement strand
GCCAGCGCTTTTTTCTTGTCTTCAGTTGAAACAAATACGGCCGGATTATTCTGCAAGGCGATGGTAACGCACTCATTCAATGATATGGTCTTCGGATTATCAGCTGAAAAGCCTTTTAATCCGAACAGCAGCATCACTGCAATAATTAATGTTATACGATATTTCATTACTCTTCCTGAATTATATCGGCATGCAGGTTCTGAAGATTAATACCAAGTTACACCGAACCCTGTGTTACACGTATAATGAATTATTAATAAGCCCTATAGTATACTGCTGGTATTTAGCATTATCGCATCAGGAAAGCGTTTCCCGCTGCTTTCAAATGACGATACAGCAGCATTCATCAAACCGGCGCTCAAAAGGAAACGTACGTGTAAAGCACAACAGGGTTTCCAATCAGTTAAGATGTAACATTTAATTGTCTGCGATAATACTGTCAACAATTTAAATACAGGCATATGCATACCGCCCTGCCCGGTTATAAGCACCTTGCCCCGCATGCAGCCTAACAAATGTACCGATTTTTAAATTTCTGTCCGGCCGGTATCCCCGGTCAATCAAAACGCAGAGCGCGTCTTAAAAACCCCCATCCATGTGGTTTTGGGACATCGGCTTTTTAAAACAAAACTCCCGAAAGCTTGCGTATTCCTCAGCATTGCTTCGCAATATGCCGATGTATCGCATACAGCAAAGAGGGCGTCCCAAAACTTGGCATGCCCTCTCGATTAGTATACACGCCTCTATAACTGTTACAGTAATAGGAGTACCGGAGCGTCCGCTGGAGGGTTAAAAATTACAAAAAATATTTGACAGGTGCCCTCTATAAATCAATAAAGGAGATTCAAATAACCGCTGGCGTAGCTCAATCGGTAGAGCAGTTGATTTGTAATCAACAGGTTGGGGGTTCAATTCCTCTCGCCAGCTTAGCAATAATGGTGAGGTTCCCGAGCGGCCAAAGGGAGCAGACTGTAAATCTGCCGGCGTAGCCTTCGATGGTTCGAATCCATCCCTCACCACAGGTTACTCATAATGGACAGTATTGTTGCTCCAGCGTCTCTAGCGTCGTAATGGAGATGCAGATAAACCCGGTTTCCCATCACCCGCTTCATAATTTTCTTCTGGACACATTTCTCATCAGCATGCAAAATCAATATCAAAATATCTAGACTTGTTGCTAGGCTAAAATATTTATTAAATAGTTGCCCCCGCCGCCTGCGGGGAGGATGTCAATTTTTATTTTATTCTGGAACAAGTCTAATCAAGGAATCCATCATGCTGAACCCTGAAGAACTGATGATATATTCCCGGCATTTGGGAATCGACTCATGGGGAACCGTGACTCAGGAACGGTTAAAGAAAAAAAGGGTGTTCGTGGCAGGCGCCGGCGGTCTGGGCAGTCCGGTACTTTACTATCTTGCGGCTGCCGGCATCGGGAACCTTGTTCTGTGCGATTTCGACAGGGTTGACGCGACAAATCTGAACAGGCAGATTTTGCACCGGTTCGGCAGAATCGGCGCATACAAGGTTGATTCGGCGAAACAGTCCCTGCTGGAATTGAATCCGTTCGTAACCATCTCGCCGCTCAAGGAAAAACTCACGGGCCGCAACGCGGTGCGGCTTGTGGGCAACTCGGATATCATTGTCGACTGCCTCGACAATTTCGAATCCAGGCACATCTTGAACATCGTATCAGTGACGCGTAACATTCCCATGATACACGCGGGCGTCTCCGAATTCAGGGGCCAGATCACCTTCCTCCACCCTCCCGAAACGCCATGCCTCGCATGCTTCATCACGGAGAAGAAAAGCCGGGGCGTCAACAATATCGTCGGCGCCGCGCCCGGAGTCATCGGATCGATGCAGGCAGTGGAGGCGATAAAATACCTCGCCGGATTCGGCGCTACCCTGAAAAACAGATTAGTCTTCTGGGACGGCCTGACCATGAAATTTGAGACCGTACTGTTAAAGCGGAATCCCCGGTGCAGGGTATGTAAAAACAGGTAAAGCGCGGTATTATCCGCCACCTCAACCGCGGCGGAATTAGTAACAATATATAAAACATACAAGGAGTCAGCTATGACGGGCAAATCAAAAATCAAAATTATCGGTGGGGCGTTACTGGTCGTCCTGGTCTTCGGCATCTTCATATATTTCAAATACTTTTTCACCTACGAAGAGCGTCAACAGGTTAAGAGAAAAATCGATTCGGTGACCGGGCAGAACCTGACGGTGACCGTTTTCGGATTTGACGGAAGGATAATTAAGCGCTGGGTGGGCATAGAAAAGATCACGTCTGGCTACACCAGGGCCGGAGGTGGGGAACGAAACTACACATATTTTTACACCCGCGAGGGCAAGTATGTCCAGATCCCCGATTCGGTGTGGTACATCGCCGAAGAGGAATAACATGCTGAATGACCCCATCACTACACTGAAGGGTATCGGACCGAAAAAGGCTGAGCAGATACGACGGGATGCCGGCATAGAAACGGTCGAGGATCTCCTCTACTACATCCCGCGCCGGTACGTCGACCGGTCGTACTTCAAACTTATAAAGGACTGTTTTGTCAACGAAACTGTCACGGTCTCGGGAACGATCAGGAATGTCGCCCTGGCGGGGAGGAGGAGAAAATTTCTCGAGGTGGAGATCGATGACAGCACCGATTCCCTCACCGGCGTTTTTTTCGGCGGCATACGGTATTTCATGAAAATCTTCTCCGTCGGTGATTACGTTATATTTTCAGGAAAAATGAATTTTTACCTTAAAAAGCAGATCGTCCATCCTGATTTCGATTTCATTGACGACACCTCCGGAAGCATACACGCTATAAATACCGGAAGGATCATCCCGCTCTATCGTTCCACCGAAAACTTGAAGTCCCTGGGATTCGATTCCCGCGGTTTCCGGCGGATCATCAAATCGGCGCTTGATGCCTGCCTCACGCAGGTCGAGGACACCATTGACTGGGACATCCTCAACCGCCATGCATTGATCGGCATCAGGGAGGCCCTGTACGCGATCCACTTCCCCGATACGTTCGAACAGGCCGAAGAGGCCCGGAAGCGTCTCGCTTTCAACGAACTTTTTTTCCACCAGTATTACCTGTCCCTTTCCCGGCGTTATCTCCGTGAAACGAAGGTGAAAAAGCAGATCGACATCGACGATTCCCGGTACCGGAGCTTTCTGTCGTCCCTTCTCTTCCAGCTCACCGCGGATCAGAAAACAGCCATAGATGAAATCCGGCGGGACATTGAATCTCCATACCCCATGAACCGGCTGCTGCAGGGGGATGTCGGCTCAGGGAAAACCGTCGTGGCCATGGCTGCGGTCCTCCTGGCCTGCGGGCAGGGCAGGCAGGCAGCGCTCATGGCGCCGACGGAAATACTGGCGCAGCAGCATTTCATCAATTTCCAGAGTTCCATCTGCCGGGCCATTCGCACGGTTCTCCTGACCGGCGGCATGCCGCGAGCCGAAAAACAAAATTCCTACGAAATGATAACTTCCGGCGGCGCCGACCTGGTCATCGGAACGCACGCGCTGATACAGGAAGACGTCGTCTTCCGGGACCTGGGCCTTGTCATCATCGACGAGCAGCATCGGTTCGGCGTCGAGCAGCGTTCCGCCCTCCGGTTGAAGGGTGACGTGACCGACCTGCTGGTTATGACGGCAACTCCCATCCCCCGGTCCCTCTCGCTCACCATCTACGGGGATCTGCACGTCACGTCGATCAGGACAATGCCCGCCAGCAGGCTGCCGGTAAAAACCATGGCGTTCGGCGAGGCCCGTCTCGACGGCGTGTACCGCTCCATTGAAAAATATATTTCACAGGGCCGGCAGTCATATTACGTTCTGCCGCTCATCGAGGAATCGGACAAAATTGATCTGAAATCGGCAATCCAGGTGTACGATTTCCTAAAAAAGAGTGTCTTTCCAGCGCGGCGGGTCGAATTGTTGCACGGCCGCATGAACCAGGAAGAGCGGGATTCGGTGATGTACCGGTTCAAAAACGGCGATATCGACATATTGGTGTGCACCACCGTCATTGAGGTGGGCATTGACGTCCCCAACGTCACGGTCATCGTCATCGAACACGCCGAGCGGTTCGGTCTCGCCCAGCTCCATCAGCTCAGGGGGCGTGTCGGCCGGGGCCGGGAGCAGTCCTTCTGCATCCTTATTAGTCCCGATGATATATCAGACGAAAGCAGAAAACGGATCGAAACGATCGTCTCCACGAACGATGGTTTTATCATCGCCGAAGAGGACCTGAGACAGCGGGGCGCCGGCGAGCTGATCGGGGTCCTGCAGCACGGTCACGGCAAATCATTTGAATTCGCAGACCTGTCTCTTGATATTGATTTAATACTCTACGCGCGCGATGTGGCGGAAAAACACGTTTCTGAAATTATCGATGTGGCTTCACTGTGGGAACAGTTTATGCATAAAAAATACAGCCCCCTGCTGAACGGCATCCGCAATAAGAAAATCCTGTCGATACTGTCCTGATCGTTATGCGGCCCGTTCCGTGTTACATGAATATTGCGGAACCGAGAAACCTCTTGTAAACCTCGATGTTTATCTGCCCGAACCATTCCGCGCCCTTTATCATGAACAACCGATGACGGCTGACGGTTTTATCCCTCCCCGCTTTCTCGTTCAACTGATCCAGGCGGGCGTTGAATATTCTCAAATCACCGTGATATTTATGGCTCACGATCTTTTTTATCTCTTCATATTTTTGAATGCTGTCAAAGGGGAGGCTGAGGGTGTTGATGTTTTCCTCGAACCACCTCAGCACGTTCTCTTTAATGAATTCCTCCGGGAAAAACCGGGCGGCTTTATTACCGGGAAGGTACTGGTAGCAGTATCCATATTTCTTGCGATAAAAGGCTTCTTTAATATACCTGAACACCGTGAGGGGGCCCGTGTGGTAGATAAAAAGACGGTGGGTGTCCTCGTCAAGTTTGAAGTCCCCGGCGATGTCATTCATCATGGTGATGGTGTTTTTATATATAAAGTCACCATACCGCTCCGTTACATGCTCGGTGGGCCTTCGCAGATACGCCACGATTTCCTGCTTTATCTTCTGTTTGATGGTTTCCTGATCGGAAGGTTCTTCAACAAAATAGAATGACTTCCGGAGGCCGTCCCTGTCATTCATAAGTGCGTCGGGATCGAGGCGTATGACGTAGGGCTCGCGCCGGTTCCATGATTTGGTTCCCGGTACGGTGTAGAGTTCCTTGGAGGTAACTTCAGACGCTTCAACCGTTTCGGCCGTTTCCGGCTCGAGAGCATCATCGTGCTCCCCCGCTGGTTCCGGCTCCGCTGCCGGCTCGATCGGTATTAGATCATCGGCCGCTTTTGCGGCTTCCGCATCCGCGGCTGCCGTGTCTATGGTATCAATCAGCTTGTCTATTTCATCGTTCTTTTTCCCTTCAGGATGGGGTTCGGGAAATAAATCATCGTCTTCGTCCTTATCGATATTTGAAAGAATATTATCGATTTCATTCATACCGGTACCCGGGCATTAGTTACCGTTCGCTTCTATGGCAACCGTTTCGTCTTTTTCTGAAGAATGGGGCTTTTCCTTTTCATCGCTGTTCTGCAATGGCGGAAGCTTCTGTCCCGACATGATCATATTGATTTCTTCACCCGTTAAAGTTTCGCGCTCGATGAGGCTCTGTGCTATTTTATCCAGTTTGCGCATGTTTTTTTTCAACAGCCGTATCGATTCAATCTTGCAGGATTCAATAATCTGATTTACTTCAGAATCGATCATCTGGGCCGTTGACTCGCTGTAATCGCGGTGCTGGGAAATTTCCCTGCCCAGGAAAATCTGCTCGTTTTTTTTACCAAAGGTGACCGGGCCGAGCTTCTCGCTCATGCCCCACTCGCACACCATGTTTCTCGCCATAGTGGACGCATTTTCCAGATCGCTGTTTGAACCGGTCGTAATTTCCTTGAATTTCAAATCCTCGGCCAGATAGCCCCCGAGGTTGATCTTAATTCTATTCAGACAATATTGCTTTGAGTACATCCGCCGGTCTTCCTTGGGAAGCTGCATCGTGACGCCCAGTGCCCTTCCCCGCGGGATGATGGTGACCTTGTGAACGGGGTCAGACCCGGTCAGCACCCCCAGGAGCGCGTGGCCGCCTTCATGGTATGCGGTTATTACTTTCTCCTTGTCAGAAATCAGTATGGATCGGCGCTCAGGACCCATGAGCACCTTGTCTTTGGCATCCTCCATTTCAGTCATGGTCACCCGCTTCTTGTTCCTGCGGGCCGCCAGAAGGGCCGACTCGTTGACCAGGTTCGCCAGGTCAGCGCCGGTAAACCCGGGCGTTCCCCGCGCGATGATTTTCAGGTCAACCTCCCGGGAGAGGGGAATTTTTTTCGAGTGGACGGCGAGAATCTTCTCCCTTCCCCGTATGTCAGGTATATCGACGACGACCTCGCGGTCAAATCGTCCTGGCCTGAGCAGGGCCGGATCGAGCACATCGGGCCTATTCGTGGCGGCGATGATAATGACTCCTTCGTTGGTTTCAAATCCGTCCATTTCTACCAGCAGCTGGTTTAGGGTCTGTTCGCGCTCGTCATGGCCGCCGCCCAGGCCGGCACCACGGAGACGGCCCACCGCGTCGATCTCGTCTATGAATATTATGCAGGGAGCGGTTTTCTTTCCCTGGTCAAACAGGTCGCGAACCCGCGAGGCGCCGACGCCGACGAACATCTCAACGAAATCCGAACCGCTGATCGAAAAAAAAGGCACCCCCGCTTCTCCGGCGATGGCACGTGCGAGGAGCGTTTTACCGGTACCCGGGGGGCCCATGAGCAGAACGCCGGTCGGGATCCTGGCGCCGATATTGATGAACTTTTTCGGCTCTTTCAGGAACTCAACGATCTCCCGCAGCTCTTCCTTCGCCTCGTCAACCCCCGCGACATCGGCAAAAGTGACCTTGCGCTTGGTCTCCGGATTGAGCTTCGCCCTGCTCTTTCCGAACGAGAGCGCCTTGTTGCCCGTGGACTGAATCTGACGGATCATTATAAACCAGATGAATCCGAAAAACAAGAGCCAGGGAAGAAACTGAAGAACGCCCTTGAGCAGAGTATTGTCATCTTCCTCCTTCCCCTCCACCTTCACGTCATTGGCGATGAGCATCTTGACGAGCTCTGGGTCATCGTAGGGAATCACCGTTTCGAAATCATAAGTTTCCTTTTTGACGAAACTCCTCGATTCTTGCGTCTTGGCATCGCCGATCTTACTGATGCTGTAAAATCCGAAAATTTTCTTATTGTTCTCAATAATGACCCGTGAGATTTCCTTGTTCGCGACTTTCTGCATGAAATCGCTGTAATTCAACACTTTCTTGTCTTTATTAGGTTGGTTCAGCTGGAATATGGCTATAATAATAAGCCCGATGATAAGGATCAGGGCTATCTGTTTCGCGGTTTTATTCATCGGTGTCTCCTGGACGAGCTATCATTACTATCATCAATTTTTAAAGACAGCAAGAACTTTTATGTCTTTTTTGTCCACAAGAAAATCCGATGCAACCCTGTTGGGGATATCAAACAGCAGGCCGGGCATGAAGGCTATCACCGTCGATCCGTCTGATAGGAGAGGAACGCGGTTTTTAGTCACGGCGTCAAACTTGTTTTCTATAAGCAGTTCCTTGATTTTTTTTGTGCCGTATTCGGTTCTTAACGTGTCTCCTTTTCTTCTGTTCCTAATATATAGGGATTTCATGCCCTCGTCCAGTGTTACGAAGATATAGCGATTATTTTTATTGAATTTTTGAAAATATTCATAATCGGCCGGTTTAACCGTCACCGATACGCCGATCTCGCGAAGATCTAATTTCCGTTCCTGGAAATCATCCAGGTCGATGACGTATTCCCATTCAGCAGGCACGGGATCGGCAGGGATTCCGGGAGAGATCCTCAGATGGATGCGGCCGTCGCGGAATACTTTGTCCACCCTGATGCGCTTGTCCCTGAACAGGCCGACATTCGCCCGGTCAACAAGACATTTCGAGTACAGTTCCGCAAGCATTGTTCTGTTTGTCTGGTGCTTGAAATAGACCCTGATGGCGGTTGAGACCGCGTGGCAGAATGCCGGATAGCTCTTCAACAGCATTTCCACGTCGATGTAAACATCGTTCCCTGACACGCAATGCTCGTACGGGAACTTCACCGCAATAAGCTCGTTCAGCAATGAAACCGTTTCAGCGGCGACTTCGCTCAACGACTGTATGGCATCACGCATCATTGGAAATCGCTTGCGGATCACAGGAATTATTTCATGCCTGATGTAATTGCGCGCGCGTGAAACGTCGGTGTTGGTGACATCCTCGAACCAGACGATCCCATGGGAATTCAGGTATTCGTAAATGTCGGTAGAACTCAGCCCAAGCAGGGGGCGGATGATTGCATCTCTCCGCGCGGGGATGCCCTGGAGGCCATGTATGCCGGTTCCGGTGAAAATCCTCATGAGCACGGTCTCGATCTGGTCGTCCCCGGTGTGCGCCGTTGCGATTTTATTATAACCGTGCGATCCCGCAATTTCAGAGAGCAGGGCGTACCGTTTTTCCCGGGCCGGCTCCTCAAGAGAACGCCCGCCGCGACGGTTCCGGTCAAAATCATGCCGCTCTATGAACACGTCGATACCGTGGGACGTCGCCAGGGTTGCCACGTGGATCTCGTCACGGTCCGAATCTGCTCCCCGCATCAAGTGGTTGAGATGAAATACGCCGACGCGAAGGGAATACTCGGCGGACAAGAGATTCATGACATGAAACAGAAACATCGAGTCCTTCCCGGCCGAAAGCGAAAGGAGAACCCGGTCACCCTTTTCTATAAGCGCATGACGATTGATGTAGTTCCTGACTCTGGCAACGGCCTCTTCCATTGTTTCAATATACGGTCACGCGCATTGGCTGTCTATTAATTTTCTTGACTCATTTGCCAATGCCGGGTAGATGGAAACGATACGATCTGATGCGGCGAACGTGCCGCGGACACCGGCGCGGCATCAATCAGGCACAAAGCATGGAAGAGGTAATTAAGAACAGAATCGACGAGTGGACCAGGCCGCCCTATGACCCGGACACCATCAGTGAAGTCAGTAACCTGATAGCCCGGGATGAACTATCTGAGCTGGAAGACCGCTTTTACAGAACGCTCGAGTTCGGCACCGGCGGCCTCC
>MIBH01000075.1:8465-15388 GCA_001829455.1 Spirochaetes bacterium RBG_13_51_14 | reverse complement strand
CGTACATAACCCCCACCCCCCTGGCATCGTACGCTGTCAGGTTCCTGAAGGCGCAATCCGGCGTAGTGATCACGGCGAGCCACAATCCCCCCGAGTACAACGGCTACAAGGTGTACTGGGAAGACGGGGGCCAGATCATTCCGCCCCATGACGCCCGTATCATTGAGGAGGTTGGCAGGATAGACTCCATCGCGGCGATCAGGAAGATTCCCTTTGAACGGGGCGTATCATCGGGAATCATCAAAATACTCAGGGATGAAATCACCGCTGCATATATCAGCGACCTTGAAAGGCAGTCGCTCCGTCCCAGAGAGCGATCGTGGATAACTATCGCGTACACGCCCCTGCACGGAACCGGATATGCCATTATCCCCCGCGTGCTGGGCCATTTCGGCTTCGAGGCCGTATTCGCACAGAAGGAGCAATCGGTGCCGGACGGCGACTTTCCCACGGTCAAATACCCGAACCCGGAAGAGCGTGACGCCCTGAAGCTGGTCACCGAACTGGCCCGGACCGTGAACGCGGACATCCTCCTTGCCACCGACCCGGACGCGGACCGCATGGGCGTCGGCTTCAGGGGGAGCGACGGAGAATACGTCCTCATCAACGGCAACCAGATCGGCACCATGCTGGAATACTACCTGCTGTCGCGGTCCCGTGAAAACGGCACGCTCCCGGATAACGCCGCCGTCGTAAAAACAATCGTAACGACGGAGCTGCAAAGTAGAATCGCCGACGATTTCAACTGCACCATATACGATGTGCTTACGGGGTTCAAGTGGATCGCCGCTAAAATGAAGGAATTTGAAGACACGGGAAGAGCCACTTTTATTTTCGGCGGCGAGGAAAGCTACGGCTACCTCCCGGTCAGCTTCGTCCGTGACAAGGACGCGGTCAGCTCCTGCTACTTCTTCGCTGAAATGGCCGACTGGCTCAAGGCAAAGAACAGGTCTCTGTCGGAATTTCTTGATGAGATCTATGTACGCTACGGACTCTATCTCGAAGACCTTCATTCCGTCACCCTGAAGGGAATCGAAGGAACGGAGAAAATCAAAGCAATCATGGAGCGGTTCAGGAAACACCCGCCTGCGGAATTCAACCGCATCCCGGTGGAAACCGTGGCCGATGTGGGGAATCTGGTGAGAAAAAACCTGAAAGATGGATCGGAAGAGAGCATAACGGACCTGCCCCGCTCGGACGTGCTTCAGTTCCATCTGGCCGACGGGTCCTCAATAACCTTGCGTCCCTCGGGAACCGAGCCGAAGATCAAGTTCTATTTCAGTGTTCGCGAACCGGTGGCCAAAGACACCATTGCCGAAGGGAAAGCCGCAGCAGGAGCGAAGATCGACCTTTTGAAGAAAGATCTACTCAAGAAAATCGAATCAATCTGATGTGATTCTCCCGCACAAATCGTCCTGTTTCAGCAGCATCATCTCTTCATCCTCATCCGACCACTCGTGATCATACCCGACGAGGTGCAGCATGCCGTGCACGATGAGCCGCTTCATCTCGTCCATGATGGATACGCGGTACTCCCGGGACTGGCGCTCCGCTCGCTCCAGGGAAATGAAAATGTCGCCGATCTCCTCCAGGGATGAGTCTATTACGGGAAACGGGGGTTCCCTGTTGGAAAAGGATATCACGTCCGTGGGTTCGTCGAGCCCGCGGAATGTGCGGTTTATGTTCCTGATATACGTGTCATCGGATATGACCAGTGTTATGGAGGCGTCCCGGAGATCCAGGAGGGCAGCAGAGGCTGCGGCGATCTTCTTGAGTTTCTGCCGCGAAATATTTTTGTAAGGAAGCGTGATTCCTTCGCTGAATATTTCAATTTGAACCATCGCTCCTCATTTGCTTCTTTTCAAGTTTCTTGAGATCGAAATCATCGGGATATTCTATCCGTGAATGGAATATTCCCTTCAGGAGCGATATGAAAGCGTCCTGAACGACCCGCAGCTCCGTCATGGAAAGATCGGAAAACTCCAGCTCACCCTCGTTGAGCTTGTTGTAGACGATCTTCCGGACAAGACCGTCCAGCTTTTCGTATGTCGGGTTCTGGAGCGATCGGGCCGCTGCTTCTATCGAATCGGCGAGCATGACGACGGCCGCTTCCTTATTGTGCGGCTTCGGACCGGGATACTGAAAATCGGATTTGCTGATCGGTTCGTTCGACCTGGTATCGGCGTCTTCGAGGGACTGGTGATAGAAGAAGGTCATGGTGGTCTGGCCATGGTGCTCCCGGATGAAGCTTATAACGGAATCGGGCAACTCGTTCTCAGCGGCAAGGGAAACGCCCTTTTCGACGTGGGATATGATGAGCTGAGCGTATTTCAGGGGTGACATGTATTTCGCCCGCGGGTCGGTCACCCGATTTTCGATATACATGCCGGCGTCGGCGATCTTGCCGATGTCGTGGTAATATGCGCCGACCCGCGCCAACAGGTGGCTCGCGCCGATCTCTTTACACGCGGCTTCCGCCATGGTCGAGACCAGCATCGAATGGTTGTAGGTTCCCGGCGCCTTCATCAGCATCTCCTTGAAAATATCTGCGTTGAGGTCGGAGAGCTCGAGCAGCCTGAATTTCGTCGTTATACCGAACAGGTTTTCATAGAGCGGCAGTATGCCCAGGGTCAGGATGGAATTGATGATACCGTTGGCCAGGGCGATGGCGATGATCATGATGAAACTGGTGTTCAGCACCGGAATCTCCTGTATCAGCGCGACTGATATGACAAGAATAGAATTTATCATGCCGACGATAAATCCGCCGCGAAGAAAGTCCGTTCTCATTTCGACTTTCTCGTTGACGAATACACCAACCAGGGCCGAGCTGAAGGCGATCATGGTCGTTGAGATTGAGCCGCCGCTGATGATAGTGGTGAAAAACACGATATAGATGCCGACCATGATCGAAAGATAACGGTTGTAGAGTATGGACAGTATCATGGTCGTGAATGATATCGGCAGCATGAGGGGGAAGGTGAGCCTTGAATTGACCGGAGATTCAATCCTGGAAATGAAAAACGTATACACCATGAATATAATCAGGAGGGTGAAAATGATGAGGGTCGACTTTCGGTCGGGAAGAAATATCTTGTTGAACTCCATAAGAAAAAACCCGAATATGGCGAAAAACAGGATCTGAATCAGGAGTATTCCGAATATATAGCTGATATTGATGGTGGCCGTCTGCTTGTTGTAAATGTCTATTTTATGCTGTATGTCCTGGGTTATGGTGTCGCCGTCCCGCACGATCGTCTGCCCCTTCTTGAGCTTGCTGGTGACCGGCGTGACCTTCTTCACCGCCTCGGTGATCCTTCGCTTTGACTCTTCCGGGTTGAAAAAGAGGTTCGGCTCGAGGAATGAGCCGACGATCGTGGTGATCGCCGTCAAGGCCGGTTTTTGCAGGTAGGGTTCGAGCGAGTAGCATATGCCGAAGAGGTTGCCGTTTATATCATCCATGGTCTTCAGGCTGTCAAGGGTCCGCGAGACTTCGTCAACCGTTTCGGGGGAATTTATCGTGCGCACGGTGACGTTGTTGTTGTATATTTTCAGGGGATTGTCGTAGGGCTTGTCGAGGACGCCCATGCGGGGATCATCATAAATGTAGATGAGGATTCTTGACATGATCTTTTTCAGTTTCGCATGGTCGCGGAACCGGAGCAGTTCCGCCAGTATGGCGTCATTGAAATGGAGGTATTTGGGCATCCGCGATTTCATCGCGTAAACCTGGAACGTGAAATCGTTGCCCGTCGGAGGATACTGCTTCAGCGTCTCGGCGGCGTGGGTGATGAGCGCGCCGGTTATGTTGAGCTTCCGCTGGAGAACCGAAGCGTCCTTGTTGAAAACAATCGGCACCGCCTCGGCTTCGCGCTTGTGATCTATCGCGGTTTCTGTTTCGTTCACGTATTCAATGTCGCGGGGAACGCGGATATCTTCATCGGCAATGTCGCCCACTTCATAATGGTAGGAGACGCCGAAAATATTAATGGACAGGAGTATGGTCGAAATAAAAATGATTATCAGGACTGTTATTAAAGATAATTTAATATTGGGGTTTTCGAGGATCTGGCGTACGGTTCGTACCGCGTTGTTGAAGTACGGTTTCATTTCGGTCTTATGTATTAATCACTGTATCCGCTCTTTTCGTATTCCGCAACTATTTTTTCTACGATCGGATGCCGGGAAATGTCCTCCCTGGTGAAACGGATGAAGCAGATGCCGTCGATATCTTTTAAAAGGCGGATGGCCTGGAGGATCCCCGACCGCTTCGGTTTTTCCAGGTCTATCTGCGTGTCGTCTCCGGATATCACCATCTTCGAGTTGTTCCCCAGACGGGTTAAAAACATCTTCATCTGCGCAATCGTGGTGTTCTGGGCCTCGTCAAGTATGATGAAGGAATTGTTCAGCGTCCTTCCCCGCATGTAGGCGAGCGGCGCCACTTCGATCAGGTTTTTCTCCATCAGCTTCGATATTTTTTCAAAAGGCTGGATGTCGAACAGGGCGTCGTACAGGGGCCTGAGGTACGGGTTGATCTTCTGGATGAGGTCGCCCGGAAGGTATCCGAGGTTCTCCCCGGCCTCAACCGCCGGACGGGTAAGCACGACGCGGTCCGCCTTGCCGGAGAGGAGAAATTTCAGCGCCACCACCACGGCCAAATACGTCTTGCCGGTTCCGGCGGGACCGGTGGAGAACGTGATGGGATGCGAATGCATGGCGGTGATGTAATTGGCCTGATTAATCGTCTTGGGCATGATAACTTTTCCGGAATCGGGGAAGGTGATCTTGAAGCGATTGATGTCCTCGGGCTTGAAATTTTTCCCGGCCATGACCGTGGTTACGATATACCGAAAATCAAAATCATCGAATTCATATGACTTCCCGTTCGCATAGAGAAAATCGCTCAGCACGTGAAGCATTTTTATCGCCAGATCGCTCTTGTCCTTGACCGCCCTGACGGTCAGGGTGTTACCGCGGGGTATGATATCGACGCCGGCCAGCGCCTCGATTTTTTTTATATTATTGTCCTGATATCCGCAGATGCGCCTGAATACCGAGATGTCATCGACTTCAAATTTATTCTCAACCATGTTATTTGCCGACAAGGGAAAGATTCAATTCCTTCAGCTGATCCGGCGATACCGGCGACGGGGCGTTGCTCATCAGGCAGCGGCCGTTCGCGGTCTTCGGGAACGCGATGACGTCTCTGATTGATTTCCGGTTCAACAAGATCATCATGATCCGGTCAAGCCCCAGGGCGATGCCGCCGTGGGGCGGCGCGCCGTATTTCAGCGCCTCGACCAGAAATGAAAATTTTTCTTCCGCTTCCTCCGGGGATATCCCCAGAAGTGCGAAAATTTTGTTCTGAACGTCGGGGTTGTTGATCCGGATGGAGCCGCCCCCTATTTCAACGCCGTTCAGCACCACGTCGTACGCCCGGGCGAGGACCATATCGGCCTGATCCGGCGTGAGAGAATCCAGCAGTTCGATTCCGTCCGCCTGCGGCGCGGTAAACGGATGGTGCTTCGAATAGAAGCGTCCCTCTTCCCGGCTGTATTCAAAAAGCGGAAAATCAGTGACCCATACGAAATTGAGTTTACTCTCGTCGATGAGGCCGAGATCACGCGCTATTTTCAGGCGCAGATTCGCCAGGGCGGCGCTGACAGGATCGTGCGCGCCGGCCGTGAAAAACAGCACCGACTGCTGTGAGATGTTGAATATCCGCCTGAGTTGTGCCTGTTCATCCGGGGTACAGTATTTCGCAATACCGCCTTCCGCTGCGCCATCGCCTAACTTGACGATCGGAAGTCCCGGTACGCCGTATACCCTTGCTTCTTCCACGTATCGGTCGATCATCTTCCGTGAGATGGCACCCGTGTCCGGCACCGCGATCCCCCTGACAACGCCGCCGGCGGACAACGCCGCGTTAAACATCGTGAATTTCGAACCGGCGAACATGCCGCCGCAGTCGACGATCTCGAGGCTGAACCGGGTGTCCGGCGCGTCAGTGCCGTAACGGTCGACTGCTTCAGTATAACTCAGCTTCGGGAATGGAATCTGGATTTCCCTGCCGGACACCTCGCGGACGATTTCCTTTAAAAGCTTTTCGACTATCTCCCTGATGGCGTCCGCATCGACAAATGAGAGCTCCATATCTATCTGCGTGAATTCAGGCTGCCGGTCGTTTCGAAGGTCCTCGTCCCGGAAGCATTTGACGATCTGGAAATACCGGTCAAAGCCGGATATCATCAGTATCTGTTTGAAGAGCTGCGGAGATTGCGGCAGCGCGTAAAACTCACCCCTGTTGATCCGGCTGGGGACCAGGAAATCCCGCGCGCCCTCGGGCGTCGACTTGTTCAGCACCGGGGTTTCGATTTCGAAGAAGCGGTTGGCGCCCAGGAAACGCCGGGCGGCCTGCATGGCCCGGTGGCGTTTGATGATCGCGTCCCGCATCTCTTCCCGGCGCAGGTCGAGGAAACGGTATCTGAGCCGCATGTCCTCTCCTATCTGGTCCTTGGTTTCAATCGGGATCGGCGGGACCAGCGAAGCATTGAGCAGTTTGATAGAATCCGCGAGAACTTCGATGGAGCCGGTGGGGTGATTCAGGTTTATGTTTTTTTCATCACGTTTCCGCACCACGCCGTATACTGAAATCACGAATTCACTTCGGGCCTGATCGGCCGCCGCTACCAGGTCCGGCGTTGCTGAGGAATCAACAACCACCTGTACGGTACCTGAAACGTCGCGAAGCTTTATAAAGATGATGCCGCCGAGATTACGGTTGCCTTCAACCCAGCCGGCCAGCTCGACCCGGCGGCCCGCATCTTGAATTGTGAGTTCACCGCAGTAGGATCTGTTCTTGAACATTATGTATGATACTTCTTTATATGACAATAAATAAATTTAAATCCAGTATAAATTCC
>MIBH01000075.1:0-8432 GCA_001829455.1 Spirochaetes bacterium RBG_13_51_14 | reverse complement strand
ATAATAATAAATTTTAAAGAATTAACAATGATTTAAATAAGTAAATTTTTGTCATTGGGGGCATTTGTCAAGCTGAAAAATGCTTAACTCTGATGTTCATGATCGCAGGTCCCCTGGAGGTATGCATTATTATGTAAAGATATACGATAATGATCGGATTAATGAGGTCCGAGAGCACGCTACAACAGTAATTTCTCAAAATGCCGGAAAATCCCCTCGGCCTGCCGCGCGTCCCTCCCCTCCGCGATGATCCGAAATACCGGTTCCGTGTTGGAAGAGCGCAGGTGGACCCAGCCCCCCTGAAACTCGGGGTGGCTGATGAACTCTATGCGAAGCCCGTCAATGGATGACATCTTCTGGCCGGCGTATTCCTTTTTAAGCCGCTTCAATATCGACCCATCAACCCCGCCGGCCAGTGATATCTTCCCCTTTATCATGACGTATTTCGGCAGTCCATCGGCCAGCGCTGACATCGTCATTCCGCGCTCCGCCATTATTTCAAGCACGTAGCCGATTCCGACGAGGCTGTCGCGGCCAAGATGCACCTCGGGCGATATCACCCCCCCGTTACCCTCACCTCCGATGCGCGCGCCGTGGCGCCTCATTTCCTCGACGACATTGATCTCGCCGACTTTTGTCCGCGCAACAGGCACCCCGAGGCGCCGGGCGATGTCGTCGACCGCCTTGGTCGTGGAGAGGTTAATCACTACCCTGCCGGCCTTTTTTGACAGCACATGCTCGGCGACCAGGGCGATGGTGTTTTCCTCACCGATGGGCCTCCCCGCTTCGTCCACGATGGCCAGACGGTCCGCGTCCGGGTCCTGCGCGAATCCGACATCGGCCTTTTCGGATACGACCATTCGAGAAAGTATAGAAAGGTTTTCCGCAACCGGTTCTGCTCCCCGCGGGAACAGGCCGTTCATATCGCAGTGGACCGGCACGACGTCGCATCCCAATTCGGATAAGAGCTTTATTGTTATGGAAGACCCGGCGCCGTTTACTGAATCGAGGGCTACCCTGAATCTCCGCTTCCGGATGGCTTCAGCATCGATGACTGAAAGGATTTTGCGTATATGAACGGTATCCGCACCCGATTCATGGGTTACCGTGCCGATCCCGTCCCATGTCCGGTATGTGAACGGCTTATCCATGAGCGCGAAAAAATGTTCGATCTCCGCTGCGGTAAGGAAGGTGCCGGTGCCGCCGATCAGCTTAAAGGCGTTCCACTCGACCGGATTATGCGATGCTGAGATGACAATGCCGCCGGCCGCCCTGAGGTGCTCCACCATGATCTGGACCGTCGGCGTGGGAACAATGCCGATGTTTATGACGTGGCAACCTGACAGAACCAATGCAGATTCGAGACCCTTTTCGATCGCCGGACCGGTTGGCCTGGTGTCCCTGCCGATGACCACCGTGCTGAAATTGCAGTAGGCCGCGAAAGCCGATCCGACCGAATTGATGATCGCCGGAGTGAGAGATTCCCCCACAATGCCCCGGATCCCGGAAACGCTCTTCATGAGTGTCATGATCAGCCTCTTCTGCTTCTCCGGCTCTTCTTCCGCTTGACGCCACCCGTCGTGACGGCGAGGGCTTCCCGTTTCGGTTCAACGGACCGCTGGACTGGCGCAGGCTGAGCCGACAGTGGTATCCCGCCGGCGCCGAACTGTTCCACTTCGGGGTGGTATTCACTGCCGATGATATTCTGCTCGGGCTGCGGGAGCTCCTCCCGCACCACACGCTCCACCTGCACTTTCATCATGTATTCCAGGATGTCTTCCTTGAGAGTGGAGAGCATCTCGCGGAAAAGGTTGAATCCCTGGATTTTGTATTCAACGAGCGGATTCCGCTCACCGTAGCTCAGGGTCCAGATTCCGTCCCGCATCTCGTCCATATTGTACAGGTGATCGCGCCATTTGCTGTCGATGATCTGGAGCGAGATCATGCGCTCCAGGATCCTCATATCCTCGTTCCCCAGGTTCACTTCTTTTTGACGATACGCCTCCTCAAGCGCACCGGTGATCGCTTTCTCGAACTCGCCGTAGGTAAGCTGGTAGGGATCGGCCCTTTTCAGATCAAGCTCGACCCCGAATTTAAACCTCATCCAGTTCCTCAATCCGTCAAGATCCCATTCTTCCGGGTGGCTCTTACCGCCGGTAAAGTGCTCGAGCTTTAACCGGCACACGTCTTCGATATAGGAGGCGAACTTATACGATATGTCCTCACCGAGGAGTATTTCATCGCGCTCCTTGTAGATGAATTCGCGCTGCGAGTTCATGACGTCGTCGTATTCGAGCAGGTGTTTCCTGATGTCGAAGTTCCGCCCCTCAACGCGTTTCTGAGCGCTCGCGATCGCTTTGGTCACCATGGGGCTTTCAATCTCCTGGCCCTCCTCCATGCCGAGGCGCTGCATGATTTTGCCGATCCGTTCTGATCCGAAAAGCCGCATGAGGTCATCCTCGAGGGATAGGTAAAATCGCGACGAGCCGGGGTCCCCCTGGCGGCCCGATCGTCCGCGGAGCTGGTTGTCGATCCGCCGCGCTTCGTGGCGTTCGGTTCCCAGAATGTGAAGTCCTCCCGTCTCCACCACGCGGTTATGATTTGCGGTCCACTCCTGTCCGCTCCGCACGATGGTTTTCGCCTTGTGATTGTCCTGCCCGATCATTTGTTCGGATAGGCGGTCCGCCTTTTCAAAATCAGACGTCAGTACCGCCAGCTTGAATTCTTCCCACAATCCGGTTTCATGAACCGGAACGTGGATTTCCAGCTCGTCAACGTAGAGCTTCCGTCCGCCCAGGACGATGTCGGTGCCGCGGCCGGCCATGTTCGTCGCGATGGTTACCGCTGCCGGTCTTCCCGTCTCAGCGATGATACGCGCCTCCTGCTCGTGAAACTTGGCGTTCAGAACATTATGCATGACCCCCTTGCTCTGCAGCAGGCGGGAGAGTTTTTCGGATTTCTCTATGGAGATGGTTCCCACGAGCACCGGCTGGCTTCTGCCGTTCAGCTCCCGAATCTCATCCAGAATGGCATCGTACTTCTCGCGCTCGGTGCGGTAGACCTTGTCCGGATGGTCATCCCTGATCATGGGCATGTTCGTGGGAATAACCACCACGTCGAGATTGTATATTTTCTTGAACTCAACCGCTTCGGTGTCGGCGGTGCCGGTCATGCCCGCCAGCTTCCGGTACATCCGGAAAAAGTTCTGAAAGGTGATCGTGGCAAGGGTCTGGCTTTCGCGGGCTATGGTGACGTTTTCCTTCGCTTCCAGGGCCTGATGCAGGCCGTCCGAGTAGCGCCGTCCCGGCATGAGCCGGCCGGTGAACTCGTCGACGATGATGACCTGGCCGTCCTTGACGATATAGTCCTCGTCAATGTTGAAGAGCGTGTGCGCCTTCAGCGCCTGGTTCACGTGGTGAACGGTGTCGATATGCCGGTTATCGTACAGATTGTCGATCTTCAGGAGGCGCTCGACATGGCGCACCCCGTCCTCGGTGAGGGTAACATGGCGGTCCTTTTCGTTGACCTCGTAATCTTCGCTTGCTTTCAAATTCAATATGATTTTGTTGATCAGGTAATATTTCTTCGTGGATTCCTCAGTGGACCCGGAAATGATTAGCGGGGTCCGCGCCTCGTCTATGAGAATCGAGTCAACCTCGTCCACGATGGCGTAGTTGAGCTCCCGGTGGACCCGCAGGCTCTGGTGCTCGACCATGTTGTCCCTCAGATAATCGAATCCGAACTCGTTGTTTGTTCCGTATGTAACGTCGGACCGGTAGGCCCTCTGCCGGTCGTAGGGGGAGATATGGTGCTGTATAACGCCGACTTCCAGGCCGAGGAACTTGTAGATGGCGCCCATCCATTCCGCGTCACGCCGGGCAAGGTAGTCGTTAACGGTAACCACGTGAACCCCGCGGCCGCCGAGGGCGTTGAGATACACCGGGAGGGTGGCGACGAGGGTCTTTCCTTCACCGGTTTTCATCTCGGTGATTTTCCCCTGATGAAGCACCACGCCGCCCATGAGCTGAACGTCGAAGTGCCGCATCCCCAGCGACCTGACTGAAGCCTCGCGCACCAGCGCGAAGGCCTCGGGTATCAGGCTGTCGAGCGGCTCGCCCTTATCAATACGCTGGCGGAATTTCGACGTCATGGCACGCATCTCATCGCCGGTGAGTTTCTTCATATCCGGCTCGAACGTGTTTATCCGGTGAACAAGAGGCCAGAGCCGTTTCACGTCCCGTTCATGCTTTGTGCCAAAAAACAGACTCAATAGTTTATCGACCATAATGGCATCCTCATAATGTTACTGAAACAATGAAGTATCGCCGAATCATTGCGCTGTACATATAATTAGTACAAAACATTTACGTCAATAATAAATCCACAAGCCGGAATTCATTCTCGCAGTAGAACCATTCCGCCCCTCCGTGCCGTGTGCCGGCAGTTACCGCCGGATAAGGAAACGGGGGTGATCATTGATCCTTGTCGGTGGAAGCCGTATCTTGTTTCGACGCATCCGTACGCCGATCGGCGCACCTTTTCCGGGAGGTATCATACAGATTCAGGATCCGGTCCTTCAGCTCATCCACTTCCGCGCCCCGCGAAGCAGAACCGATGATGGCGCCCGGATAGTTGTTCCGGACGCTGTTAAACGCGGCATTGTCATTGAGGAGATCCGCCTTGTTGAAAAAGAGAACCACCTGTTTGGTCGCACACCCGAGTTCGTATATTTCCCGGTTTACGGTCTGGATTACGGCATTGATGTCCGTGGACGATATATCGACGACGTGTATCAGGAAATCGGCGTTTTGAATTTCTTCCAGCGTGGACTTGAACGACTCGACGAGGTTGGCCGGCAGGTTACGGATGAAGCCGACCGTGTCGATGAGGAGGCATTTCCTCCCTTCGGCGAGATAAACCGCCCTTGTGTATGAGTCAAGGGTGGCGAAGAGCCGGTCTTCAACAAAGAGGTCGTCCTTGGCGAGACGGTTTATCAGGGTGGATTTTCCGGAGTTCGTATAGCCAACGACAGCGCCGATGAGCTCGCTTCGACGCGATTTCCGGGCCGTGTCCCGGTGCTTCTTGATCTTGTCCAGCTTCCGGTTAAGGCTCGCGATACGGCGCACGATGTGCCGGCGGTCGGTTTCCAGCATTTTCTCGCCGGGACCCCGTGTGCCGACGCCGCCGCCGAGCCGGGACAGCACCCCGCCCAGCCCCTTGAGCCGCGGGAGGATATACCTGAGCTGGGCCAGCTCCACCTGTATCTTCGCATCGGCGCTGCGGGCCCTGCGGGCGAAGATGTCCATGATGATCTCCGTCCGCCCCACCACGCGGCACTTCAGCCGGTCCTCAAGGCTCCGCACCTGCGCCGGCCTGATGGCGTTGAGATCAAAGACGACCAGCTTGATGTTTCCTTCTCTGATCATCTTTTCCATATCAGACAGGTATCCCTTCCCCACAATGAAGGAAGGGTCGATTCTGTCCCGATTCACGATATGCTTGCCAACCACGACAGCGCCCGCGGTCCTGAGCAGAAAATCAAGCTCATCCAGTGAGTTGTGGAGGTACGAGGCATCCGCGCCGCGGAGCCGTATGCCGAATACGAGGGCCCGTTCTTCTTTTGATGACGGGATCCTATTTACCGAGGCATCCATTGAAGATTATCCGGCAGCCGGGGCCAATATTTTTCCTTTCGAACCAACCGCGGTTCACCTCCACTGCGTAGCGGGCTGGCCGGGCGGAAGGGTATCTGACCGACACGTCGAGGGGCTTCATGTCGTATATCTCGCTGATGACGCCGTCTCCGCGGACATAGGCAATGCTCAGCGGGATAAGAGTATTCTTCATCCAGAAGCTGACATTTAGCTCTCTGTCGAAGACGAAGAGCATTCCGCGGTCAGGGTCCATCGCGCGGCGATTCATCAGCCCCTTCACGCGCAGCTCCTCGGTATCGGCGATTTCGACATGGAGGAGCACCGCCCTCCCCCCCGGGTCCATTATCCGAAGCTCGCACAAACGCGCGCTGGGCAACAGAGGGGATCCGCCCGCCAGCAGCAACAGAAAGATGGTTATGATACGATTAAAATTCGCCGCGATATTCAATTTTTAAAACCCTGTTCAGCTGTTCACCGGATTCTATAAGGAGGTCGAACTCGATGCCGAGCTGGTCGAAGAATACGACCCTGGCGCCGCAGTTGACGAACCACTCGTCCGGCCTCCTGAGATCCCAGAAGACCCGCTCCAGCTCGGCCTTTATCCTGAAATATCGACCCAGCGGTATGTCAAGCCCAAAAAAATAAGATGCCTCGTGGGGCCTGAACTCGGGCTGGACCGGCATGCGCACGCCGTAAACGATAAACTGCTCGCTCTTGAAAAGATAGATGGGGCTTGTGAAAACGATGTAGGGGCCGTGGAGAATTGTATTGTAGTCGTTGTAATACAGGTCCTTTTTCTCATTTTTCCGGTACACGTACACGTACGGATTGATGAAGACAAAGTACGGGCCGTTCATCAATTTATTGTAAAAGCTTTTCGCATTGTCGATAATGCCGTTCTTGCCTTCATAGAATGAATCGTAGCCGATGGCGATGGCCGGCACGTACCGGAATCCGTCCACCAGCTTGATCTTGGCCACCGCGCCGGGGATATGCGGCTTTAATGTGTCCCCGCCCAGTGCGTGCTGCATGTCAAAGGAAATACCGAAATAGATATTGTCGTGCACGCCGACGAAGGCCTTCAACTGAACCCCGCCCTGGTCGTAGACGAACACATTGAAATTATAGGAAGCGCGGTACATCGTATACGCGGTCGGTATATTGATGACGGCTTCGCCAGTTGGCAGGAGATGCTCGGACTGGGCTCGGTCCCCCGGTCCCTCCTGCGCGCGTACGCTCACGCATGCGAAAAAGAAAGCAGCGGCGATAAATAATTTTATTTTCATAGCGTTGTTCTGTTCAGATCGTTGATTGAATGCGATCTCGCGTCGAATCAACGACCGTGTCGATTGCTGGCTTGCTGGTATGTTTATCGGATTTCAGGATAAAATGATTGAGAGTCACGGTGAATCCGCTTACTTTTTCTCATCCTCGAGCTTGTTCTGCCGTTTGAGATCCTGGATCTCCTCCAGATCATCGATCTTCTTATCGATATTCTTGTAATAGGGATTGTAATCACGCGTCGTCTTGAACTCTTTGAGCGCCCCGTCGATATCGTCACCGACGTATGACTTGATGCCCCTCTTGTAATGACCTTCGGCGTTTCTCCGGTCCTCGATGGTCACCACCTTCGGAATCAGCTTGAACGTCACATTGAAAGAATAGATCGGATTGAAGTCACCGGCGTCGGCGAAGGAGGCATCGATGGTGAACGAAACATTCTTGATGACGTAGTTAAACCCGAGCCCCACGGTATAGGTGCCGGTGTCGTTAAGCCGCCATCCTCCCCGGAGGTAGAATAGATCAAGGTATGAAAGCTCCATGCCGATATTCATCCGGAAGCTCTCATTGAATCCGTGGGTGAAGTCTATGAGATCGTTCGCAATGATGCAGTTTTCTATCAGGTCGACGTTGAGCCCGAGCCAGTTCATCGGCTTGTATGAAAACCCGAGCCGGATATGGCGCGGCAGGGGGCTGTCCATCGCCTTAGTGCCGAGATTCAGCACCGACAGGCCTATATGAAAATTCCTGAGCGGAGCGTCTAACGGAGACCAGATCCTGAAGCCCTTCAGTATGCCGATATCCATCGCGAACGAGTGCACCATCTTTGTATCGATCTTCTGGTATATATATTTCGCCGACGCACCCAGATAAAAATAATTGAAATCGTATCCGTAGCCGACGGTGAGGCAGCCGTTGTAAAACTGGATGTCGCCGACATCAAGTCCGTTGATATCGACCTTGTCGAACGTGGGGACCCAGAAGATCGTGTTGGCGACGCCCAGGTATCCGAATTTTTTTATCGGAGAGCAGAATGTCAGATTTTCCAAACGTGACTCTAGTATCAGCTCCTGGTGGAAAAGCGCAAGCTGCGGATATTTCAGCGAGCCGAGACCGGCCGGATTGAAATAGAGCACGTTGATATCGTCGGTCTCCGCGGTGAAGGCCTCGCCCATTCCTAGCGCCCGGCTGCCGATGGCGTATTCGAGAAACGTCGCGCCGGACGTGCCCACCGTCCCGGCAGCGCGTGCTCGGCTGACTGCAAACAGAGCCAGGAGAACGCAGGTCGATACAATGGAATATTTATATTTCATGACTGATTGTATACGATGCTGCCGACTGGTTGCGCCCGATTAAGAAGTTATTTGCATAAATATACAAAGCAATTGATAGAAAAACAACTCAGAAAAAACGATACGTCAGCATGCTGAATAAAAACATCTAATTGTTCACTGCTGTCCCATAGATTTCAAAATCCAAAAACCAATTGATTTTCAT
>MIBH01000074.1:32740-49701 GCA_001829455.1 Spirochaetes bacterium RBG_13_51_14 | reverse complement strand
GAGATATAAAAACGAGATAATAAAAAAATTGACTTTTTTTACTTACATTGGCAAAATTTGCAACTAATTATGAATTTCCTTGTTCTTGTTTTCAAACTCTACCTGTTGGGATTCTGATACATTTTGATGTAACCCCCGCATAAAAAACAGAGCAAAGAAATATTTTATAATGAGGAGATCTCATGCTGCATTTTTTGCCAAAAACTATAATTGGTGTTCTTGCTATACTCTGGCTCACCGGCAATACGTTTATCTGGGCCAGTTGTCTCTATCCCGTTACTCTTTTAAAAGTGATATTCCGCATCAAGTTTGTCACAACCTTTTTTAACATAATACTTAACGGAATAGCCTTTATGTGGATTGCCGGTAATAACCTGGGCTTAAGGCTCACCTGCACAATTGAATGGAATGTTCAAGGTCTTGAAGGTTTGAGAATGGACAAGTGGTATCTGGTCATATGCAATCATCAGTCATGGCCCGATATTGTGGTTTTACAGAAAGTGTTCAATGGAAAAATCCCCTTCCTGAAGTTTTTTTTAAAAAAGGAACTCATCTGGGTACCCATATTGGGACCGGCATGGTGGGCATTGGATTACCCCTTTATGAAACGCTATTCTAAATCCTTGCTTGAAAAAAAACCCCATCTCAAAGGTAAAGATATTGAGATAACCAAGAAGGCCTGCGCTAAGTTTAAGGACATCCCTGTGTCAATCATGAACTTTGTAGAAGGAACACGCTTTACCAGAGAAAAACATGACCGCCAGCAATCGCCATATCGCAACCTTTTAAAACCAAAATCGGGAGGTATAGGTTTTGTTTTTTCTACTATAGGAGAACAGCTTACCAGTATTATTAATGTCACCATAGTTTATCCGGAAGGATCACGAACCTTCTGGGAATTCCTCTGCGGTAAAGTAACCAAGATAGCTGTTGATATTGAGAAAATTCCCATAACTGAAAATTTACTGGGTGACTATATTAATGATCCCCATCATCGAGAACAATTCCAGCAGTGGCTCAATAATCTCTGGCAGGAAAAAGACCGCAAAATTGATCAGATGCTGGGAAAATCAGAATCAGATATCCCATTGACACAAGTAAGTCTGGAAAAACAGGATGCCATTGAAGTTTAATGCACTGATTCAATCATTATCACCAATTATTATTAAGTCAGCCATAATGCTTTGAGCCAATAATAGAATATTATTGTCATCGTTATCTCTACAATCGGTATGTATGTCCGCTTTACCAGTTTTGCTCGGTAACGCTTTTCTCTCAGCCGTTCAACCAGGTTCTTGATGTTCCCTTTAAGTTCGCTCGCGTATTCATTCGCTGTTACACGATCAAATCCCGGGAAGGCTTTCCTGTTTATCTCGAACCACGACTCCTGAAGAAATCGTTCGTTGATCATCCCATAGAGATTACGAAACCGGTGATTTTTAAACCGCCTTGCCTTTGCTGTTATTGCCTGCAGTGAGGTTTGCATGTGTTATCCGATCCTGCGTGTCCGGCACCTGTTTCCTGTGCAGGCTACATATTCCCGTCAGCTCCTTCCCCATGCGGCCGGTTTTCCCGTCCTCGGAGTACTATGAGCTGATCCGACTTCCCATCAACCGTCGACCGTCCTCTTTTTCGATTGGATAGACCTACCTGCCATTATATTTCGGCAGGAGTAAATGGGATCTCCCAAGTTCCCGGCGTTTCTCTACATACATGCCATGTGCTCTGACCCCGGTGGACCAACTGAAGACTTGCCTTTACGTCTTCCGCCGTATTGGCTTCTGTTACGTTAAAAACATCGCCATCCACATTTTCCTCGTTTTCACGAGTTGTTTTTACGGGGCTGAATATTCTTCAGGGAGCGCGGTCTCCCCTATGGCCTATATGTTTCCCTGTGTACGCTTCGTGTGCTCCCGATTCATCGGGACTTCCACGCAACACTCGGTATGGGTGAGGGGCTGGCTCTTACCCAGCAGGGGCTTTCACCCTGCAAGAAACGCCAAGCTTTGCTTGGCGCACCAAGGTCCAAGCGTAGCCGACGTTTCCCCAGAGCGGCAGCGTAGGGAAAATGTGCCGGAGCGCCGACTTCATATTTTGGCGCGGAGGCCGATGAGCATCAGCGACGAAGCGGTTATGCTTTGAAGGAGGTATGACAAACAGATAGCCGGTTACTTTCCATTCTCATATCAAGGCTCAATATGCCTAATGACTCTTGTCGGATGAGGGCTTTAGATTAATCTGTTAGTGAGACTCATGATTCGTCTACAAGCATAGACAACCTTCACCCGCGGTTTATCATCCCCTGCAGTATTCTCAATAACGGGGGATGAACACTTTGTGACCAACTATTTATTCGTCAGGGGCCTGTTATACGCAATTTTTGCCGCCTTTAATAAGCTTTATGTCTAATTTCTATTGCTATAATGTAAATGATATTTTCTTTTTGTTCAATTTCATAAAATAAACGATAGTCACCGATTCTATAACGCCATGTGGGAGGATCATAATTAATAAGTTTTTTTATATTTTGCCCATAATAAGGATTTATTTTAAGTTGAGGATATGCATAATTTTGAATTTTATTATATATCTTTTTTCTAAGATTAGACCCAACATCCTCAAGATCATCTAAAAAACGATTGGTTTCGAATATTTTATATTTAGACAAAACGCCCCCTCTTTTTGCGAGCGTCTTCACTTCCTTTTTTTAATCTTCTTAATAATTTATCATTATGTAATATTTCAGACATTTCAAATTCATCAACTAATTCTGTTTCTTCGATATACCGTAATGTTGCGGTTTCAATAAAATTTGAAATAGATCTATTTTCCATTTCTGCATGATGCTTAAATCTATCGAGTAATTTATCATCAATTCGTAATGTAACAGTTTTGGGCATAACTTTTATCCTTATAAAATAATTAGTATAATATAATACAAATGAAAGCAAATGTCAATAAAATAATATTATTTATTCATTCAAATTGGGTATTATTTGAATGAATTATGCCCAAGCCTGTCCCAGCCCCTGGTCACCTACCACGCCACGGTCAGTGGCACAAATGTGAAAATACCTACCAGACGTTGTAGCAACAGCGGATTCCCGCATACGCGGGAATGACGGTGTTGTAACACATGCCCGCCTCGGTCAGAAGCACAGAATTTGCTTACCCATAAGCCACAAAACGGCCGAACATAGTATTGATATCGAACAAAAAGAGAATCAATGAAAAAATCAATCCCATTCATGCTGTTCGCCATCCTGGCCTCCTGCGCTTCATTGACAACGCCGGGCCGCATCGACGTCGAGCCGCTGAGGGACTTCTTCCGGCTCTGCGAATCCGACCTTGAAAAAGCGAAGCAGGTCATCATCGATCGGGACCTGATCAAAAACCTGACCCATCTGCGCAGGATGGACAACGGCGGGAAAAAGTATTATCTGCTCGAGCGGGAATCGATCACCGCCATGATCAAGTCGGTCACGGAAGGTGTGTACTCCGACTTCATCCTGGTCAACCATGACGGTACGGTCGTATACACCATGGACAACGACGGGCTCTTCGGCTGGACCGCGCGGGCGGGAACCGCTCTCGGAGACTGCCTCGCCAACCGGGACACCGTCCCCTACATCTCCGGCGCCTTCTCTCTGCCGGCCGACCCGGAGCGCCATATCGCGGTGTCGTCAAAGGTGAGCGGCGGAAACACCATGCCGGGGATCTTCATCCTCCTGGTCGACATCAGGAAAATACGTGAACTGGTCGGGAAACAGTCATTCATCGTCGACGCCAGGGGAAATTACGAGGTCGCCGGCGACAATCAGAAAATCAACACCCCCTACGGCGATTTTGAAAAGATCGATCTTTCCCGGTCCGGGGACGAGCTCGCGGTGCGCCGGTTTTCTCGGTCCGCAGGAGGGAGCGCCTGGTATCGGTTCTTCCGATACAGCAACCTGCTCTGGATCGTGGTGACCGAATAGGGGACCTGTTCCATATACATTCTCAAGGTGTAGACACAGCGCCTCAGTCGGCGGGACAAGTGCGGGTGACAGGCTTACGCTGTTTACGAAGCGGCTGCACTGTACGATGCGCCAGTGTTAAATAATATCCTGACTGATAAATAATCCAAAATCTGAAGGAACTATAATAGTATTATTTCTCCGTATTTTATCTTCTACAAATTCTAAAAAACCGCGTCTCTCACTTTCATTTAATATCATTCTTTCCTGATTCATGTCATTACATGAATAAACGTAATTTATGAAAGGTTCCGCCTCATTTATCATTAATGAATCTTCATAAATTTTTAAAATTACATCATCAAAAAATTCTCTTAATTGTTCTTCCCCATTTTCTATTGAAAAATTATTTATCACAGGATTCAGTTCAAATCCGTCACGAGGCTTAGATTTATAATCTTTAATTATTTCTATCATTTCTTTCATGTAGCTGCTGCGCATTGTTGTTGCGTAAAATATTCCATTTTTCTTTAAAACCCTATGTATTTCTGATATAGCTTTTCTTCTCTGTGGGACATGATACAACATGTGGTTTGCTATTATTATATCATAGGTGTTATCTTCATATGGAATATCTTCAATATTAACAACTTCATATGAAATATGATGTATACTATTCCCAATGACCTTCTTTGCATCATGTAACATGCCCTCAGAGAAGTCAGATAATACAATCTCCCAGTTTTCAGGAATTCTGTTCGCGTTTAATTTCCATAACAACCCATTCCCGCAGCCGATTTCCAGAACTTTCAGATTCTCTCCTTTTTTAATATTATCAAAAACCCACAACGGCCACGGATATTTATTCGTGCCGAATTTGTAATGTAAATAAATGCGCGCATTAAATTTTAATGAATCTTTATATTGATATTTTTTTAAATGAGACACCGTGATTCCTCTCTATTAATTATTTGACATGGCACACAGACGTCTCAAGCATAGCCGAAGCCGCCTCAGGTGGTTTTCCGAGCGCCCCTCCGGCAAGGTGCGCTCAAAATCCTCCCCAAATCCTCGCCGCTGCTGGCGGGATAAGCGCGAGGCCCAACAACCGCAGGCGCTATACCTTACGCCGAGGAACAGAGCACTTACCGCGTGTAATACGCAGTTGTGAGGTTCCATTTTATTATCTTTTTTCTAATTCTTCCCAAAATTCTTTATGTTTTATTTTATGGCCTATTGCAATTTGCCTTTCAGATTTATCTAATATGTTTTTTAACATTTTTGATTGAGACAGAATAATTTGCTCTAATTGTTCATCGCTCGTAACAGAAACCAATACAGCAGCAGGCCTTCCATTTTTTGTAATAACAACGGCCCCTTTTTTAGATTCATTAATATATTCACTCAATTTGGATTTTATTTCAGCAACTGATGCTATTTTCATAATTTTATTTCCTTTTTACCAATATATAATTTTTCTTTAATTTTGACGCCTATAGCTAGAATAAGCACTTCATTGTTATGATAATCAATTTTATAAAATACTCTAAAACAATTCTGAGGCCCAAATCTCAGTTCCCAACGATCATCTATCGGAGGATTTGATAATGGTTTTCGATTTCTTGTTTCAGTATCTGGTTCATGAATAAGTTGTTCTATAATTTTATGTTTTATTTGTGGCCAATATTTTTTATCAATAGATAACAAATGAGAAAATACTTCGTCTGAATAGAATATGTTGTATTTTAACTTTGACATATGCTGACTATAATTATAGTCATTTATTAATGAAATGTCAAGGAAAAAATAATAAGTTTATAATGAAAAAATTGGGGATCACACTTGCGTGTAACGTTCCGCGCATAGCCGCAGTGGCCGGTTCTTTACGGCCATTGTGGTTATGCTGTCCTTGATGCAAATTATCATAACAAGCTTTCCGGCAGCTGCGACGATGGCTTTCCCGCTGCTTTTTTCTTTCTTTTGGATAGATCAATTCCTACATGTAGCATATTGCTCATCCTTTCGGACATTATCCGTATGCTGTATGACAAACAGATAGCCGGTTACTTTCCATTCTCCTATCGAGGCTCATTATGCCTAATGACTCTTGTCGGATGAGGGCTTTAGATTAATCTGTTAGTGAGACTCATGATTCGTCTACAAGCATAGACAACCTTCACCCGCTGTTTATCATCCCCTGCAGTATTCTCAATAACGGGGGATGAACACTTTGTGACCAACTATTTATTCGTCAGGGGCCTGTTAGCCACCGTAACTTTGCTATTTATTATTCTGATAATGAGATGTATATTTATCAAGAACAGTTTTTATCATAGTTTGGTATGGGACACCAACTTTTTTTGCTTTTTCTTTAAAAAAATTAATACTATTTTTACTTAGAAGAATAGTAATTTTTATGGTATGATCTTTTTTTAATAACTTTTCAGGTGCCGGTAAAAAATCATCGATTATTTTGGAAGAAATAATTGCATCAGATATATTTTTTGGTGCAGATTTATAAATTATTTTTTTCTTCATATTTTCTTCTCCCTTCTCTCCAATAACCTGCTCCAATAATTCTAATTTTATTGGATCCATGGTAAATCGGACGGTTAAAATATTATCATCTATTTTCCCAAAGCAAAAATAACGTTTTTCTTGTTTTGCTGAATGCTTAATGTCAATAGCAATTACTCTCCTGGGATCGAAAAAAGCTAATTGTGCATCAAAAAATGTAATACCATGCTTTTGAAGATTTTCAGAGTTTTTAATTTCGTCCCATTCAAATTCCATGTACAAATATATACATATAATATACCATATGTCAATACATATTCAATTGTATAATGAAAAAATGTAATTTATTACTTCAATATATATTAAGCAACTCCATTGCGGCTAACTGCAAATCAACGAAATCCTGCATCTTTATATACACTCTAAACTATATTCAAGACGAAACGTGTTTCCTCCACTGGCCTAAGCACAATATTTTATAATGTCAATGATATTTTTCCAGAAACAAGCCCTCAAAACGTCCGCCCGAAGGGCGGACACTGATCGGGGTGGTGTCTGAGGCGAGTCCCACATAGTGGGCGAGCCGAGTTCACCCCGGAGGCAGTCCCGCCGCCTGAGGGACCCGGTGAGGAGGAGCGCGAGGAGGAGAGGCCGGGAAGGCCTCGTCTCCTCTCAACATTGCACGACCAGCCCCTGGTCACCCACCCCGCCACGACAGTAGCAAAAACACCGGGCCGTAGCGCCAGGGGCTATAACAGCCGGTGTTGTTACGGCATCCTGCCGTCAGGGGTAGCTGGCTTTGCAGCATCTGCCGCGATGATCGCGCGGACCTTCTCGTGCACGTCGCCGAAAAGGTTCGGAAATTCAAAAGTATCCGACATGAGGCCCACCAGCTTTTTCGCGTAATCAACCATCTTCGCATCAGGGATGGTATGCGCGCCCGCGTCCATAACGCCGCGCATGATTCCCGGGAAGAGCGCCGCGAGGTGATGCGCGCCCCCCGAAATGAACTCGCGCACGCCCGTCCCCGATAGCGCGTCCATTTCCTGGTCTTCATCGTCCAGGAAGGATATGACGAGCTGCCCGGGGCGGATTTTCAGGTACTCGTCGCGGTCGAAATTATTTTTCATGAGAATGGTGAGATCGGCGTTGCTGAAGATGTTTTCCGCAGTGGTGGCGAGCCCGCCATGGTTTTCAAGCGCCAGAAGCGCCTTCTCGGCCTGGTCGAAGCCGAGCACCCGGCGAAACCCGATCTTGTCCAGGACCCGCGTCAGCCGCACCGCGCTCAGGTCGATGCCCACGAATCCCACGGTCGTTTCTTCGGCCTTGAACCGGTATTTCATCATGAGCTTGATGATGAAAATCAGCAGGAGGAGCGGTATGTCGTCATGCTCCATCGATATGACCGGGATCGCGATCTCTGAAAAGAGCAGGTCATAGAGCATAATGGTCGCCTCGTCGATGCGTATGACCCGCACGGCTGAAAAATTGCCCTCGATTCTCTTGACCACTTTGATCAAGTCCTCGGGATGATCGAACCGAACCGTCAGGGGATACCCGTTGAGACCCGTAAATCGATGGAGAATGACGGCGTCCCGCTCGGCCCCCGTGAACTCCTGCAGCAGGTGTCCGCGCTCCGCCTCGTCGGCAGCCTTGATGCCGCACAGAATCCCCACGTTCCTCCCGATCCCGGTGTACCGGGCACCGCCTTCCTGTTTTACCTTCTCGCGAATGAAATCCGCCGCGCCCAGGACCGCCGTGTTGAAATCGGCGGTGTTCTCAACTGGCATCCGTCCAGCCACGTTGATCAGACCGCCCGCCACGCGGTCCTCGATCACGTTCTGCACGGATATGATTTTGTATTTTTCCCCGGCGCTGCCGATGATGGTCATGAATTCATCGAACCGCTTCGCGGTGGTTGACGCAATCCGCAGGGTGTAGAGGAAACCCTCCCCGGTCTCCTCGATATGCTTGAGCTCGATAAGATCGCAATCACGCTTGTACAGCTCGTCAATAAAGCTGGGAAAGCTCCTCTTTTTGATGACGACGGTGACCTCGTTTATCAGTCTCATGGCGGAACCGCGGCATCAGTTTTCTTTCAGACGGGTGAATATCATCCTTCCCGCGGTCGTCTGCAGGACCGAGGTGACCGTGACGTCGACCTCCTCATTCAGCCTCTTGCGGCCGTTCTCCACCACGACCATGGTGCCGTCATCCAGGTACCCGATGGCCTGGTTGACGTCCTTTCCTTCCTTGATGAGGGCGACCCGCATATCCTCGCCGGGCAGCACCACCGGCTTCAGGGCATTGGAGAGCTGGTTGATATTCAGCACCGGGACGCCGTGAAACTCTGCCACCTTGTTCAGGTTGTAGTCGTTGGTGATGACCTTGGCGCTCATGATCTTCGCCAGCTTCACCAGTTTGGCGTCCACCTCGCTGATGTCGGCGAAATCCATATCCGTTATCTTCACCATGATCGTCTGGTCTTTCTGCATCTTGTTGAGGATATCCAGGCCCCGCCGGCCCCGGTTCCGCTTGATCGAATCGGCCGAATCCGCTATCATCTGAAGCTCGTTCAAGACGAAGTTGGGGATCACGAGGATGCCCTCGATAAATCCCGTGTCGCAGAGGTCCGCGATCCTGCCGTCGATAATGACGCTGGTGTCGAGTATCTTGTACGACATGTTCTCATCCGCGTTCTGGAGTTCCGGGGAGACGATCTTGTCCAGGAAAGTTATTTCATCGTAATTGATGATGAAATACATCATCACGAAAAAGCCGGAGAGGTGATATATGAGGGGCGTGATGATATGCGAAAACTGGTCCAGGACTGTAATGTTCAGCGCTCCATACGCGAGATTTATCAGGTGGCCGAGCGTGAAGCCGATGATAAGACCGATTATCGCAGCAGCGAACATCCTGGCGGAGAAGGTATGCAGCACGTATTCAACCAGGATGAGAATGAGCAGCGCGACAACGCCGGCAACGGCGGCGGTCAGAATCATAGAATAGGGCCTGTCGACAAAATAGAGCGAGGATAATAGCATTGAAAGTGCTATGAATACTGTTCTAAAAAAAATAATCATGACGTGCTCCTTTATATACGAAATCTGTTGCATCCGATAGGTTGATTATTTCAGAATAAGCCGTTATTTCAAAGACCGAAGCCGCGGCATGCGTCAGGACGGCGCCGTCCGGTATGCGCAGGCTCATATCGTTTATAGTCACGGACGAAATCCGGAGGATATCTCACTTTTTCTTCGGATGATGGGTAGAAATGGCTTCGGAAACCAGGTTGCCGGCTTCCTCAAGGTCGATGTTTTTAGACAGGGCAACTTCATGAGTTACCAGCTGATACGCGTTTTCATACAGCTTCCGTTCCATGATGGAGAGCTCCTTTTCGCGTCCCCTGCGGTATAAATCACGGGCCACTTCTGATACCTCATAAATAGAACCGCTCTTGACTTTATCGATATTATTCTGATACCGTTCCTTCCAATCGTCCACCGAACTCACTTCATTTTTGGCGAGTACGCCCAGCACCTTCTTTACGTCCTTTTTTGGTATGATGCTCCGTATCCTTATCTGATCAGCATTTTTAACCGGGATCATCACCTTCATGCCGCTGCTCAAGATAGTTATTATATAATACTCGCTGCGTTTGCCTAAAACGACCTTCTTTTCGATGGCTTCAATTCTGCCCACCCCGTGCATGGGGTAGACGATATTGTCACCGACCTTATACATACCTTCCTATCCTTCATCCTCTCAAATTAAATAATCGTATTGCGACTATACAGATCCGGTAGCGCTTCCCTCAGCGCCGGCTGCCGCGTTGGCGCATTCTCACGTTCTCTGAAATTGAAATGAATTATACCATAAAATTTAATAATTTCAAGAATAATTCTACCGGAAACCGCCAATGATAAAAAAAAATTTAGTGAAAAATCCTTTTTTTTGGTTCCTTTCCCGTATAACACCGTATAAACAGCATTAATCCGAGGCTTCCGAAAGTATCACTACCTTCTTTTCGCTATTATTTCTTATGTGCCGCTGCACCAATCGGCTAAAACACGCTGTGGCATGCTCTGCGGCCCCCCGGGAGCCGGGCCCGGGACGACTGCAGGCAAGCGGAGAGCTACTGTTTCTTTTCTTCAATGAGACCCTCGATCTCCATATACCGCTCCAGCACCGATTTCATGACATGGTCGCCCTCCGTGTCATAGTACTGGGTTTTAGCTCCCTCCAGACCCCATCCGTTCTCGAACTGGCACACGCCGGGCGGCTTTGGCGGGAATTCCGGATCAGGTCTTCCCCGGTATATCTCGCTCATGAACCGGCCCCATATGGGCGCAGCGACCTCCGCAGCCGCCTGGTTCTTGCCCAGGGACAGGTACGACTGGTCGTATCCGACCCAGACAACCGCCGAGATATCGGGCGTATACCCGCAGAACCAGGCGTCCGACCAGTTCGATGTGGTGCCGGTCTTTCCGGCGCCCTTCTTGGTGTATCCGCCCTTGATCCGAATTCCTTCCGACGCGGTGCCGCGGTCGATTACCCCCATCAACATCTGCGTGAGGATCCAGGCGACGTCTTCCGATATCACCTGTATGGTGCCGTTCTTCGCCTTATGCGCGAGTATCTCCCCCACCTCTCCTTCAATGTTCGCGATCTCAATACCATCCCGGTCCACGACATAGCGGACGGCGAACGGGATCACGTCCTTGCCCCGATTGGCGTAGATCGCGAATCCGGTGGCCATCTCAAACGGTGTCAGCTCCGTGGTCCCCAGCGCCAGCGAGGGGGTCGCGCCGAAACCGGTCGGTGGAGCTTTGGTCATTCTCGATGCGTAATCTATAATCTTGTCAGGCCCCAGGAGGTCATAGAGCCTCACTGAAACCACGTTGAGCGACGCAGACAGGGCTTTGCTCACCGGCACCAGGCCCCGGTATTCTCCCTCGTAGTTGCCGGGCGTCCAGGTGTTGCCGATGGCGTCCACTTCCAGAATGGGGGCATCGGGCAGGAAGGTCTCCGTGGTGATGATCTTGTTCGCTATGGCGGCCCCGTACACGAAGGGTTTGAAGGCCGAACCCGGCTGCCGCTTCGCCTGCACGGCCCGGTTATATTGATTCTGCACCTCGAATGTCGACCCGCCGATCATCGTCCGGATATAGCCGCTGAAGGGCTCAATGGAAATGAGGGCGCCTTCCACGTTCATATTCGTTGAAATTCCCATGAGCTTGGAATGGTATGCTTCAAGCGCCCTGCTGCACCCGGGGGCCTCCGAGAAGAGGGTGAGGATCTCGACGGAATCGAGGAGCTCGTCAACCATCATCTGGTTGAAGACGGTCTCGCCCTCGCGGCTGATGGTGACGGGCGCGAGGGGGAATATCATCCTCAGGCCGTCATATGAATCCACCAACCCCATCTCCATCACGGCGGTGCTGCTCTCGTTGGCGTTCACCGACACCACGTCCTGCCGTTCCAGAGCGTCTTTCAGAATGGTTTCGCCGGCTTCCTGCTCATGCAGATCGAGCGTCGTGTACACGCTCAGGCCATCGTTGTATACCATGTCCTCGCCGAACCGTGAAACGAGGATCTGCCGCACGTAATCGGTAAAATAGGGCGCCCGATCTTCGGCCTTGGAGCGGGCGGTCTTTGTCGGATAATCCATGATGATCGATTCCACAAAACCGGGCCAGAACTGATCGTAGAGGAGCCGGGCCTTTTCCCCCGACAGATATCCCTCATCGACCATCCGATTCAGGATATCGCGGTTTTTCGCGACGGCGCGGCGCGGATACTTGATCGGGGACAGCCCGTTTGGTCGTGACGGAAGGCCCGCCAGGACCGAGCTCTCGATGACGGATAGATGCCTGATGTCCTTATTGAAGAAAAACCTGGCGGCCGACGCCACGCCGTGGCACCCGTGTCCGAAATATATCTGGTTGAAATACATCTCCAGTATTTCTTCCTTGGTGAACCGCTTCTCAATCTGCAGGGCCAGAATGGCCTCCAGAATCTTGCGGGCGACGGTTCGCTCGCCGGAGGTGAAAAGCCGCTTAGCCAGCTGCTGGGTGATGGTTGAGCCTCCCTGCGCGATAACCGGCCTTCCCGCCTTCAGCGACGCTAGCACGTTCTTTCCCATGGCCCGCACAATGGCCGGTATGTCTATGCCGAAATGATCGTAAAAACCCTGGTCCTCCGCTGCCAGGAAGGCGTTGATGAGGCAGGGCGGGATATCCTCGAAGGAGACGGGATAACGCCGCTGCTGGAACAACTCGGTGATCACCTTTCCGTTGACGTCATAGAGACGGGTCGTTATGTTCGGTTGAAAGGCCTTCAGGTTGTCAATGCCGAAATAATTCTTTATCTCCGACGTGACATACCCGAACATGATCCCACCCAGCACGGTGAGACTTATGAAGAGGATCAGTGCGATTTTTTCTATCTTTTTGATGTCCATTCTTTGCATGAACGGTCCTGAAAACCCATTGTTAAAAATAACGGCTATTAATCAACAACATTAATAATCAAGGAAAACGCCCGGCGTTCCGCCTGCCGACATCCCCTCGCACGGACATTTCTCCCCCTGGAACAGAGATCACTATTAGCATGAATACAGCATAACGCTTATAATGGGGCATGGTGCGGCATTACAATAACGATCGGCGCAATTATATTTCTTTTCTTGCTATCTTAACGATATGCGCAATAAACAGTATAATGACGAAGGCTATGGCCGCCCACATGAAAACATAAAAAACCGCCTTAAAGGCGAAGCCCAGTATCTTTAATACGACCGGGAGAATGTAATAGAAGAAAACATATAAAGCCGCGACAATGCCTAAATAATAGAAACTTTTTTTAAGAGTGCTGTCCATCATGTGCTGCTCCTTGGGTATGATATAATATGATAAAGTATGATAAACATTCGTTGTAAGACACGGCTGCCGTTTCTCTATAAAAGTCAATGTGCGCCACTCTTTCGCCCGGGAGGGAGGATAATCCCTTTGAGAGGAGCGCCTGTTTTTGGCACAATGGCTACTTATATAGTAATAAATCAAATATTTTTTGGCGATAAAAAATTTTTCTTGATTAAACCTTCCCGTCGGCGCCCTTCATATATCCACAAACATTTTTCTCATGGGGTTTCTTTTCAATGAGGGACAGCGGCGCAGCCTATCCCGGACCGCTCCGGTGGGTCGTCATCCACCTTGCTTTCGCCGTATCCGGAGTATCGTTTCTGTTACTCTGTATCCAGAAAGCAGGAATTGACATCATCGCGATCTATTTTCACACCTCCTACTGGTACTATCCCTTTCTCCTGTTCGCTGTGTGCGTAATCATGATAATCCTGAATATCATCCCCGTACTGTACTGGTCCGTCAAGGTGAAGAAAAAGGTACTGTATCAGGAGCCGTTCCAGATGAAGATCGTCACCGGCCTTATGGCGATCCTCTTCTGCACCGCGGCGCTGACCTGCCTGAACAAGTGCCATCTGCTTGATTCCAGGCATGAGCCCTCCGCACGGGAGCTATTCTGGGCCCGGGTTGGCCCTGAAATCCGGTTTGGCCCCTTCCATAAGCTCCGGGCGGACGCCTCATCCGGCATGGCGGTATGGTATTTTGACCCGGTGCTGAAACAGAAGCCGGCCGAGATCCGATACGGGCCAACCCCGATCCCAGCGCTCATGTATCGGACACGGGAAGCCTTCGGCGACGGGCGGCGTCACGAGTTCCACCTCACCGGGCTCTCGCCGTCAACCCGTTACTATTACCAGATCCCGGAGTGGGGCGAGCGGATTTATTCTTTCCACACCGGTCCGGCAGCAGGAAACGGGGAGGGCTTCAGGTTCCTGTGCGTCGCGGACACCGGAAACACGCGAACGGGCGGAAACAGCCACTCCTATTACCGGGACGTTCTGCAGGCGGCTGCTGCATGGTACGAATCCATCGGGCAGAGGCCGGCCTTCATGATCCACGCCGGGGACATGGTGCGCACCGGCGCAGACCTTGACGCGTGGCACAGCCATTTTTCATCGGACGGACAGGCGGGATCGATCCCCGGCGTGGTAACCCCGGGCAACCATGAACTGCTTGAAGACGGCGGCGCCAACTTCCGCTACTTTTACGGCCAGTCCGATTATTACTCGCTCGACTACGGCGGCGCGCACATTATATCCATCCACCCGTTTGACGGCCCCGGCATGAGCCTGGACGGCCCGGTGCTCAGCACCGGGAAGGAGCAATATCAGTGGGTGCGGGACGACCTGGCGCGGAACAGCGGCGGGAAATGGCTTATCGCCGCCATCCATGTGCCCATCCTGTCAACCGGCGACTACGGAACGAACGAAATCCTCATAAAGCAGTATTTCGCGCTGTTCCGAAAATTCAAGGTGGATTGTGTCATCTCCGGCCATGACCATATCTTCGACAGCTTCCACGCAGACCCTGATTCCGACTGGGGCGGCACCCTCTACATAGTCGCCGGCACCGGCGGATCGCACCTTGACTCCTACATCATGGACCGGCCGGAACGGCGCTGGCTGGATTGGTTCCACGGCCGTGATTCGGCCCCGGGACGGTACCGGTATGACCAGCCTACCGATAACTATCATGTCTACGGTGAGCTCTCCTGGGGCTTCACCGACGTGGAGATACGGGACGACACCCTCACCGTGTCCTACTACCGGTGGCTCGATTTTCCGCGGTTCCTTGAAATTACCGGCCAGGAAAAAAGATCATGGGACATGGTTTATTTCGATCGCGACGCTTGTCAGAAAAACAATCTTTCGCAGGTGGTGCTGGTGAAGAGGATTCAAAAAAAGAGAACCGTGCCTTCTGACTAATCCCTTCTGATATCAACACTGCCCTCCTGTCTCACTTTAAAACGATTCCAAAAGTTAGCTTGACTGATCATACAAAAAAAGATATATTACATCTAGCAAACAGAGGCAAGGAGGACCACATGAAGCCGGCCGGACAAAAAAAACTCATGATTAAGACTCCTCAAGACCTTTCAGAACGAATAGAGTGGCTCAGGAATTATTACTTCCGCGGAACGGAGCGCGCCTGGAATAATGAGCACACCGCCTGGACCACGGGAACGCCCTGGGACACGGTCTATAACGAGATGTCATATTATATCGTTCCCGAAACCTACATGCTCCAGCAGACCATCCGCTCATCCTACAAGCTTTCAGCCCGGGACGTGAGGCTCCATCCCGACTTCTGGTCATGGAGCCTGCCCGAACGCCGCGCCTGGTTCACCAAGGAGGTCATGGTGAATTATCTCCCGCAAGAAATTCTCCCCGGCGACCTTATCGCCGGCGGGCGCTTCAACGTGCAGTGCTCGCTCTGTCTCAATAAAAAAGAAAGCGGGGAATTCGATCGGATGATTCTGGGCGATAAAGGGGCCCGGTCCATGGTTACCTGGTTCCACGATCACGGCTACGGCAACGCCGGCGCCACGAGCGGCCACCTTATTCCGGACCACCCGCGAACGCTCCAGCTGGGCTGGCGCGGCATTCATGCCGACCTGGTGGCGCGATACAACGCGCTTCCCCCGCGGGAGCATAACGGCCCCCGGGGCGCCCAGCTCCGCGCCATGATGACGGCAGCCACAATGCCGCGCTATCTGGCGGCGAAATACGCTTCGCTCTGCAGAACCATGGCCGATACGGAACGGGATGCCAATCGGAAAAACGAGCTTGTTCACATGGCTGAGAACCTGGATCGGGTTCCCTGGGAGCCGCCCAAAAATTTCTGGCAGGCGGTGCAGGCACTGTGGCTCAATCATATGCTCATCATGAGCGACGAAAACTATCCCGGCCCGGGGGTCTCCTTTGGAAGAATCGACCAGTACCTGTTCCCCTACTGGGAAAAGTCGCTGTCGGAAGGCATGGACCGCGAGTTCGGCAAGGAGATACTCAGATGCTTCTGGATCCATTGCAACCACGCATACGACGCCATGATCCGCACCGGAAACCAGGGCATCACCTCCGGATTCGGCCAGCTCATCACCCTCGCCGGCATGGGCAAGGACGGCGTTGACATGACCAACGACCTGACCTACGCCATGCTTGAGGTCATCGACGAGCTCTCTCCGATCCTGGAGCCGAAACCCAACGTCCGCCTCCACCGGGGAAGCCCGGACCGGCTTCTCGATAAAGTCATCGACATGATCTCCACGAGCCAGGGCGCGCCCTTTTTATTGAACTTCGACGAGCGATCCATGGCCGGGATGATGCTGGAAGCGAAAAAAGCCGGGCTCGACCATCTCATCAACAGCCGCACCGTGCACGATTACGCTCCCGTGGGCTGCCTGGAAAACACCATGGCAGGGAACGACCGCTCAGGAACCGTGGACAACAACCTGAATCTCCTCAAGGCGGTCGAGCTGGCCCTCACCGGCGGGAAGGACCTTCACCCCGTGGTAAACATCATGACCGGCAAGGCCGAAAAGATCCGACGGCACGGCCCCGAT
>MIBH01000074.1:0-32730 GCA_001829455.1 Spirochaetes bacterium RBG_13_51_14 | reverse complement strand
CAGCGAAATTCACATCCTGGAACCGGTTCTGGAACGCCTACCGGAAGCAGACGGAGTACATCATAGAAAAATGCGCCGCGGTGTACGAGACGTCCGAGTCTGCGCGGGCGAAATTCTTCCGTACTCCATACCTCTCCTGCATGGTGAAGGGCTGCGCTGAAACGGGTCTCGATATAACCCAGGGGGGCGCCGAGATCAGCCTCACCACCCTGGAGGCCGTGACCTTCGCGACGACCGTGGACTCCCTGCTGGCGGTCAAGTACCTTGTCTTCGATGAGAAGAAGTGCACCATGGCGGAACTCATTCAGGCGCTGAAAGATAACTGGGAGGGACACGAAGTTCTCCAGGCGCTGGCAAAGAACCGCGCGCCCAAGTACGGGCGCAACGCCGACGATGCGGACGCGATGGCCCTGTCAGTGATGAAGCTCTGGACCGACGAGACCTGGAAACAGACTACGAAATCAACGAACCGACGGTTCCGGCCCGGCATGCTCTCATGGAACTACTGGGCAGGCGACGGCTTCATCATGGCAGCGAGTCCGGACGGCAGGCCGAAGGGTAAATTTCTCTCCAATGCCATCTGTCCCAGCAACGGCGCTGACATCAACGGACCCACCGCCAACGCCAATTCCGTGGGCACTGCCCTGGGCGGCAAGTCGCCCGGCGCCGGCGACTGGGGGAAGTACGTCAACCTTCTTCCCAACGGCGCGTCCCATACGATTACGTTCAACCCTTCAATCGTCAAAGACCCCGAGCACAGGGAAAAATTCAAGTCTTTCCTCAGGGGATACGCGGAAAACGGCGGTACGGCTCTGCAGATAAACATCCTCGACCCGGACGTGCTCCGCGACGCCCAGAAGCATCCCCAGGACTACCGCCACCTCCTGGTGCGGATCACCGGCTACAACGCGTATTTCGTTTCCGTGGGCAAGGAGCTGCAGGATGAGGTGATCGCGCGCATGAGCCACACCCGGATATGAGGTCCATGAAACAGAGGATTCATTGCTGAGCACGGGGTCATTATGATCGCGGATAAAATCCACACAGGTACCATTCTCGAAATTCAGCGGATGTCCACCGAGGACGGTCCGGGACTCCGGACCACGGTGTTCTTCAAGGGGTGCGGCCTCCGATGCTCCTGGTGTCATAACCCGGAGAGCCTGGAAAAAAAGCCCGAACTCCAGTGGATCGAATCGAGGTGCATCGGCTGCAGAACATGCCTGGAATCCTGTCCCCGGGGGGCGTTGACCTTTTCAGAATCAGGGATCGTCATCAATCGTGATACCTGCGACGGCTGCGGCATGTGCGCCGGCGAATGCCCCTCCACCGCCCTGGAAGTTCTGGGGAAAGTGTGGAGCGTCGATAAGCTGGTGGACGAGGTCATCAGGGACGCTCCCTATTTCGGCGCATCGGGCGGGGTTACCGCATCCGGCGGCGAGGCGGCCCTGCAGGCGCCCGTTGTGGCGGAATTTTTCAGGGAATTGAACCGGCGCGGCATCCATACGGCCCTGGACACGAGCGGGCACTGCCCGTGGAAATCGCTGGAGATGATCCTTCCGTACGCCGACCTGGTGCTGTATGACATCAAGGAGATCGACCCGCTCAAGCACCGGAAATTCACCGGCGCCGGCAACGAGCTGATACTGGAAAACCTGACCCGGGTGGCGGAGTATATCCGCGAACACGTCCTGCCGAGAGAGATGTGGATTCGCACGCCCATTATTCCGGGTGCCACGGACCGGGCGGACAATATCACGGGCATCGGACTATGGATCGCCGGAAACCTTGACGGCGTGGCGACCCGGTGGGAACTGTGCGCATTCAACAATCTCTGCCGGGATAAGTACCGCCGGCTCGGGAAAGAATGGATCTTCGGCGGGAGCAGGCTCATGAGCCGCCAGACCCTCGATGAACTGACCGCTGCGGCGAAATCATCCGGCGTTGATCAGGATATCGTATTCTGCACCGGCACGGCCGGAATTCAGGACGCTGCGGTCGGCGCCGGCCAATCACGACGTGACAAGAAGCGGACGCCGCCATGCTGATGGTAATTTCATCTATTACTACAATGATGACAAGATATTCGGACTCAACATATTGTTGATGCGTACGATACAGACCGCGTATCATTGGGAGGAATTATGATAGCGTATAAAAACCGGTTCAGCCAGGATGATATCAAGTCGCTGGAGCCTACGGAAAAAGTAGCGCTGGTTGCAACCGTCAATCCCGAAGGACAGCCCCATGTCACCCTTCTCACGTCCCTGCAGGCACTGGCCCCGACGCAGATGATCATGGGAGAGTTTTCGAAGGGTCTGAGCAAAGAATACATGAAGACGAACAGCAATATCGGCTTCCTGATCATGACCCTTGACCGGCACCTGTGGCGCGGTACGGCCCGGTGGACCCATCAGCAAAAAGAGGGGCCGGAATACGAGCGTATGAACAACAAGCCCATGTTCCGCTACAACACCTACTTCGGCATCAATACCGTTCACTATTTCGACCTCATGAAAATATCCGTGCGGCAAAGTCTGCCCCTGGCGTCAATCGGACTGGCCGCGCTGAAAACAAAATTTGCCCGTGGAGGCGCCCGGAGAAATATCAGCGCGGTGCTGAAGCCATTCGCCCTTTCCATCCTGGACCGGATTGACTCGCTGAAATTTCTATCGTATATTGATACGGACGGTTTGCCGGTTCTCATTCCGGTGATCCAGTGCCGGGCGGCTGACAGCGGAAGGCTCGCCTTTGCCGTTTCCGTGTATGAAGAGGAGTTCGCGGCGATACCAAAGGGAACCGTTGTGGCAGTTTTTGCCATGACCATGAAGATGGAAGACATTCTGGTGAGGGGCATATATAACGGCGTTGGGAGATTCCGCGGGGTGAAACTCGCGACGGTGGACGTCACCTGGGCCTACAATGCAATGCCGCCGGCCCACGGCCAGATTTACCCCGAGACCGAGCTCAAGACGGTAACCATCTTTTGAATAATTCGGCGGATTATACCGACGCCGTCATGCGCGGGAGGAACCACACATGCGGCATATCCTGATCGTCATCCCGCTCCTCTTCCGCGCTGTAGGTTACATGCCGGAAACAAGCTTCTCGGTGATCATTACCATTTACGCCGGGACTGCCCGCGCCCTCTGGACGTACTCCCTGGACACAGAAAGCATATCGGTTACGCGGCATTCCGCAAACGGCGACCCGGACCGAATCGTCGAGCGTCGCGCCCTTACGCTGAAAGAAATAAAGAAGCTCGATAAATATTTTACCCTGTTTCCACTGCAGCGCCTGGCGAAACAGTATGTCAACGAGAAAATTCATGGTGATACCTGCTCACGATACTTTGTCCGGATTAATAGGGAGGAAAAACAAACGTATGTCTGCTATGCGCGGCCGGAAGAACTGCTGGACCTGAACCGCGTTATCAACAGGCTCCTGCCGCGCCAGTATCGCCTGTGGGATGAGGCCCGCGAGGATTGAGGCGTGAACCTGGATATTGATTTGGAACGGTATGAGGCAGGAGTCTGGTAGTGCGGATGCGTGTCACACGAAATAGATTTGAGCGGCTCGTACGCGACGTAACCGCCGGGGTGTTGAACTCCATGCCGGCCGAGCTGCGCGCCAGGGCGGAGCAGGTAACGGTGGTCGTCGCTGATCGGCCCACGCATCTCCAGCGCGATCTCACCGACGGAGACGAGGAACTCGTGGGTCTGTATGAAGGCGTATCGCTGGTGGAACGCCATGTTGACAATATGGAAGCGGTTGCCGACCGGATAATCCTGTTCCGCGAGCCGCTCATTGAATCAAGCGAAACCCTGGCGGAGCTGAAGGCAGAAATACGCGTCACCCTCCTCCATGAGTTGGGGCATTATTTCGGATTTGAAGAGGACGATTTGGAAAAGAGGGGGCTGCGATGAATATTATTCCGCATCATTCGGGCCGCTCGCCGACCCTCACGAACAGGTTCACCAGCTTCCGCTGCCGCCATACGGTGAGCTTCAGCGTCTGACCCACGGGGGTTTCACCCACGATCTTCAGGAGGTCTAGGTAGGTCTTGATGCTCCGGTCATTAATTTTCATGATAACGTCACCAACCCGCACGCCGCCGCGTTCGGCGGGACCGCCCTGTATCACCTCTCCGATGAACGCGCCCTCGTTGGTTGTGAGTCCCAGCTCCCGGGCGTAGTCCTCCGTGATCTGGGCGATGCTCACGCCGATGAAGCCCCGTTTAATCTTCTTGTGCGTTTTGAGCTGCTCCAGGATGGAGCGCGCGGTGTTCATCGGTATGGCGAAGCCGATTCCCATATAACCGCCGGTTTGTGAATAGATCATACGGTTGATGCCGATGACTTCGCCGTAAATGTTGATAAGGGGTCCGCCGGAATTGCCGGGGTTGATGGAAGCATCGGTCTGGATATGCGATCCACCCATGAAATCAACGTCCCGCCTCCCGATGGCGCTCACCACACCGACCGTGAACGTTCGGTCCAGGCCGAATGGATTGCCGATTGCGACAGCCCAGTCGCCTACATTGACCCTGTCCGAATCGCCCAGGAAGACCGGTTTGAGCTTCTGGTTGTTGTCGATCTTCAGCAGGGCGATGTCCGTCCGTTCGTCGGAGCCGATAATCGTCGCCTTATAATTCTTTTCATTGATGCCGACCGTGACCGTATCAACCCCGGCCACCACGTGATGATTCGTGCAGATATACCCGTCCTCGGATAGGATGAATCCGGAGCCAAGCCCCCTGCGCCGTTCCGTGCGCGGACCCGGGCCGCTTCCGAAGAATTCCCTCAGAAAGGGGTCATCAAAGAAGGGATGGGGCTGAACGCGCACCACCTGCTCCGTGGTGATGAAAACGACCCGGTCTTTGTACAGGTTGAAGATCTTTCGGAAGGTATCCTGAATTTCCACCGCCTGTGCGGATTCAGCTTCCTTCCTGAGCGGCGACTGGCCGATATCGCCGAAGAGTGATGTATCATCGCATTTAAAGCACGAAAACTGATTCAGCACAAATGCCATGGTCAAAACAGCAAAAAGGACAACAAATGCTATCTTTCTTTTCATCACTCGCTCCTTATGGTACCTGCTCTCAGCCTTACGACGCAGTCGCGGACAGTTCTGAGTGGTCCGCAGTTTCTTGAAGGCGTATCAGAATTCCTTCTTTTTATATTTATTTATCCGCTCTTCCTGTTCCTGAATGGTATCCCGGAAAATATACCGGTAATCGTTGGAATTATCAACATCAATCTGCTTAAGATCGACCCGGTTCTCATCCGGCTTATCCTTGCAGCCAGGCGCGGCTCCAGATAAAACAATGGCCACCAATAATACCAAGATCCTCACACGTTACCTCTTTCCTGGCAATTGGTATTTATTGAGTCAGTTATTTATTCAAGTATTTTATTGAGTATACTTTAAAAAATGTCATCAGACTTGTTGCATATAATAGAGCACATCACAAAGCAAGGGATGCATTCTATTCGGTACAGGATGTACCTGCATTCAGCACCGATTTATTAGAAATTGGTGCTGAATGCAGGCTTTTGTGAGCTTTGATTCCGAAAACCGTCAGTTAATAATGTCGCCGGCGAACTATAATAATTGACTTGAGACATAACATAATTCATAAAGCTGATATGCAACACCGATGCGAAGCACAGGAGCCTGGCCATGATATCGCGGATTGACCACATCGCAATAGCCGTAAAGGACTATGAAAAAGCTTACCGATTTTTTTCAGAGCTTCTTGGCGCGGTACCCGGCTCGTATAGCAAAGACGACACTATAAGGAGCTGTTCATACACCCGAAACATGCCTTAGGCGTGCTCATTCAGATCGCGGAATTCAACGCCGATGACTGGCTTTCCCCGTCCGTGAGGATGCCGGAAGATAAAAAATTCGACGTGATACGGAACGAAAATGGCTGCGCCATCACCTTTGCGCACCCGGGCGGCGGTACGGTGAAGATCATTCTGAATCGGGATGAGACGAAAAGATTATGTGATGAACTGGCCGCAATTGACGGACCCTCGTGAAAAATTATTCATCATGATCCATATCGAATTTATGTCATCCGCGGCTGAATCATATAAAATAGAATTTGACAAATCACTGATTTAATGATACCTTTAAAGGGGAGGTTCGTTGTCTCCCATCCGCCGGCAGACCCAGGGAGGGAATTGTCATGCTGATCAAAACGGATTTCAGAAGTATTTCTCCTTTCAAACCTCCGACCGTCCGTGATGCGGCCAATTTCGCAGCACTCGGACATGGTAGGGAGACCGCCCGTATCTCCACGAAATCGATCAATAACCGCCTCAGTATCGATCGGTCCTTGAGCGACGCGTTGAGCATTGCACAGATGTCCCAGAACGTCATCCAACGGGCCATGTCCATCTCCTTGCGTTTGAAAAGCATCGCATCGGACGCAATATTCTCGGGCAGAATTAATACACAGGCGCTGACTGAAACACTTTCCGATATACGGTCCGCCCTAGGCGATTATGGCGAACCGGTCCCCAATCCTGTTCAACCATTTGCAATGCGGTCAGTAAAAATCGTAGAAATGCCCGATATTAGCCGTGAAATAAAATCGCTCCGCGACATAACCCGCAATCTCCAGAATGGCGATTTTGCCCAGACCGGCAGAATTGAGGCGGTAAGCCGTAGCCTGAACGATAAACTCAAAGCTTTTAAGGCATCCGAAGAAAAAATCACTGATGTGCTGCAAACAACCACTGCCGGATACGATTCGGGTCAACAAACGCACATTCCCGAGTTAACCTCAAGGGTCAGAGCAGTAATTGAAGCCAGTCCCGGACTCGCCCTTACCGCTCAGGGAAACATCAGCCACGCCACGGCCTCGCGTTTTATCGTTTGATGCCAATAATCATTCTCTTCGGGTGTTAATCACACATGATTGATGCCAAATATCGGCTGGAAATATTTATTAGGCATTATTTCTTTCATTTGAATGTGCATAATAATCCGTAATTAATTACTAAAAAGGAAAAATGTGCAATATAATCCTCTGTAATGCCGCCGCGCCGCCCGGGGCGGAAAATATTAATTTTTTTATACTACTTCAGTTTCGAGAATTAATCATGATACAGAATCTCCTCGAAGAAATATTTAGAGAATTTTTTTTAAAAAAAATAGAATTATCTTGACTTTAAATTAATTTTAATTTAAATGTTCATAAGATACAAATGATATTTTACTCACCAATTAATTCTGATTTTGCCGAAAGAGTTCAATCATTGATTTTTTAATGAGGAAGTGTTATAATTTAGATTTAAATTAGAAGTTGGCACAATTAATAGTACCAATTTACTTCCAGGTCTTTGATAGATCACGACACATATAGAAATTATAACAATGACAATCAAACAAAAGAACAAACTGATTGAACCGCTTCATGGTGGGGATTCAACCATTCATTCCAGAAACAGCAACAAATCTCTTCGAAACAATAAGGTTCCCTGCAATCATCCGGCGAGTATAACCTCTCTTGAATCGGTAACCCGTTACTACAGCTATCTGAACAATTCAGAAAAAAACCTGCCGGATGTTGATATTAATAGATGTTTCGCAGTACGCTTGGCCATGTTTCTGATTGGAGCGGTATCAAATAACAGATTCTCCGTAACAAAGACCGGGCATTTTAAGAAAAACTTTTACCGCTACTGCATGGAAAAAGCACCTGAATCCGGCCTATCTGCAGAAATTGACGATCCCGAACTTCTCATCATATATGTCAAACAGTGTGTTCACCTCCTGAAAGTGGCCGGAATTGTGAAACGTTCGGGGTCCTGTGCCATTATCTACGAACCTGACATCCCGGAAAAAGCCATGTATTTCCTGATCTTCAGCGCATTCTGGAACCAAGCCCGATGGGAATACATCTTTCCGTCCGACACTGAATCGGCGAAAGAACTGAATCACGGCAAGAATATATTGAAAGACCTGCTTCTCAGGCATTGGGGAACAATCCGTCTGGACAGCCTCGCGAATGAATTCTTCGAAATGACCGGCTTCGCCTCGCCGAACAATTTATTTAAAATCTCATTTCTTGACTTTTACTTTTTTATGTGGCTGAATCATTTCGGCATGATACGATATTCCGATGAGCCGGCTTACGCCCCCGTTCGAATTACGGTCACCGACCTGGGAAGAAAAGTGTTGCAATCGTTTTCATGATTGTGCGCTCCTCAATCCTGCGAGCAGCGCTCCGAGCGGCTACTGATCCCTGTTATCGAGGTACTGCAAAATGAATAAATATGGCGCTATAGCACTGACATTGCTGATACTCGTTTCCTGCTCAAAATACCACGTCAAACGTGAAGTAAACAACAGATCAACCCTGTTAAAGTTCAAAAATAGCGGAATTCTGTTCCGGATTCCTCACAGCAGCTCTATCACGGTTAAGCAGTACGCCACGAGCCTGTCGCACTGGCTGGACGCGTACAAGAGAATTAACAGCCTGAAAATTATACAAACAGACGATCGGAACCTGTCCGCTTCGAAATCAGAGTTCGACCGTTTTCTACAGTTTTCAGAGGATGAAGATTTTCTGTACTATAAATCCATAGGTATTATAACCCAGTATCTGAGCAGCAACCAGGAGGCGCTCAAAAAATTATTTGAAGAAAACGGCCTAGACAGCCTTATTATTTATGAAGTCAACCCGTCCCTCTCTGCCGAGATGCAGTATACCGATTTCAACTCCATGATAATAATTGTCAACGCCGGCCTTCAGGTAGCGTATTTGGACCACCAGTACGATGACTACAACACCAATGAATATGATGCAGATAAAATGAAGAACAACCTTCTGGATGAAATAAACAATCGGCTCCTGGAACTGATGTTCAAACTGAAGTATATCAAAGAGAAGTGATGTTTCCTGTGGAGACGGCGGGAGTCGAACCCGCGTCCTGCAATCCAGCCGTACAGCCTCTCCATGCGTATCCTGATCATTTCATTTAAAATGTCCCACCGGGGTCAGGCACCGTTATGAACATTCGAGCTCCCTATTGTTTCGTCCTCATTCCCGGAGCGGGGAAATTAGACTATCCTCTGTTTATGACGCCTTCAGCCGCCCCAGAGGAGCAGGCAATCTGAAGACGTGGCAGTTAATTAAGCTGCCAATGCAAAATTATCGTTTGCACTTAGGTTAGGCCTGCCATGTTTAACGAGTTGCCAGCGCACTCGGCATGCAGCTGTAAAACCGCTATTACAGTCGAAACCAAAATCGTCCCCTCCATAGTCAATATATACAAAGGCACACAACACGTCAATATGATTGTTATAATTTCTTTGAAGAATCACCCTCCCCAATCCCCTCCCATCAAGGGAGGGGGAGACCGCATCCTAACTGACTCGGAGTGCGTCCTAAAACTTGGGACGCACTCTTATTAGACAGCCCCGTAAAAATGAATAGTTATGAGTAATTTTGCAGCAAAGTTTATTTATCCTTGCAAGCTGGCCAGGAAATTTTCTTTACAATATTCAGCTCCGATATTTATAATCACCCCATGATCAGAGTATCGGTCCTCATGCTCCCTCTCCTCATGGTTATAACGACCTCTTCAGTTGTTCCTGGAGATGTTCCGTGGCGGGACGGTATTCCCCTCGCCCTGAACTCAGTCCATGCGGCTGAAACGGACGGCGCTGAAAGCCCGCTTACCTTCAAGAGCGTTATCGGCACCTGGACCCTTAAGTATTCCGGAAACTACGGATATAACTTCAGCTTTTATTCAAATTACCGCGCCCTGATAGTCCTGTATCTGAATATGGAAACATTGATTTTCAAAGGAGTGTATACCATCGAAGATAACAAGCTGAAAATCAATATCTATGAGATGAAAGAGCAGCATCGCGCCGGCGGCATAAACAGAGGATTCGTAAAGGCAAAGTCATCCTATTTCCTGTTCGGGGGATATAAAACCACAAAAAACAGAAAAGAGACTCTTCGCCTCCGGCCTCTCGCCATCATCATCGACGGTAATAACTCGGAAGGATATTTCGAGCCTCTCATAAAGCTGACAAAAATTTGATGATGATCGCAGAAGATATCAGCTTCTACAACAATTTGAACCAGCGCCTCGCCGGTAGGATGTACCGTACCGGCACTGGCGGTGCTGCCGGCGTCATATACAGCCATGGCCTGTTTTCCAACAAGGACGGCTATAAAATAACCAAGCTCGCGTATGATATCACTGCGACGGGACATGCCCTTATGAGCTTTGATTTCTCATGTGCCGGCGAATCCGGAGGCACTATTTCCGATATATCGCTTCTTCAAGAAGTCGAGGACCTTGCCGCCGCGGTTTCTTTCTTCAGAGGCCGCGGCATGAATAAAATACATCTGATGGGCTCCAGTATGGGCGCGGCGGCCACGCTCCTCTACGCGTCACAGGGAGATCCGAGCGTCGCATCCCTGATCCTGATTGCCACGCCCGTTGATCTCCGCATGCTGCTCAAATACGGCTTCGGCATCGACGACGCGGGGTCCCTGCCGGAGCGCGGCATGTCCGTAATTGACGGCGTTCTGATCAATAATTCCTTTTTCCGCGAACTCTACAGAATCGACATGCAGGACGCCGTAAAAAAAATCAGGGTGCCGGTCCTGGCGATTCACGGCAGCATGGACGCGGCCGTGGACATATCCAATGTGTCCCTGCTCGAAAAAAATCTCTCGCCGCGCCTCGCAAAAATGATCATCCCCGACGGTGACCACAACCTCACGCGCGACTCTGACATCGCGCTCATGAAGGACGCAATCCGGCTATGGCTTGCCGGAGGCCGCCCCGCAATCGGCGGACGAAACACGGCGGGCAGGCCATGATCAGCCTGTATGTCATGTCACTGGGAATTTTTCTGATACTCCTGGGCTGTGCGGAGCTTTGCGCGCCGCTGGCGGCCTTTAGATTATGGACGGCCTGGACCTCGAAGAAATTATTTTTCCTGCACGGCATCCTGCTCATCGCAGCCGGGTTCCCGCTCACTATCTATCGCGGTCGTCTTTCCGTGATTATCTTTATAATGGGCCTCATCATGGTGCTCATGGGGCCCTTTGTGCTCATGTATCCGGAAAAATTCCGGGACATGTTCAGGTCCATCGGTAATGAAATGAAGGACGGTGAAATCAGAAAGATTATATATGTTGAAGCCGGAATCAGAGTCACGTCCGGCATCCTTATGGTTGCCGGCCATTTCATGAGATGATCTATTCCGCACGCGAAAGGAGATAACACATCAGATATTCTTCTATGGTCTTTGTGGGGCCGCGAGAGCCGGCACGCGCCCTGAAGATGGCGTTCTTTTTCCGATGTCTGAAGGACCGGTACAGCTCCCGGGGGTCATCGGCCCGGTATTCAGGATACGCCGTATCGTCACCCAGCAGATCGTACATCTCTTCTCTGCTGAGCGATGGGACTCCACGCCGTTCCTTCTCCGCCGACAGATGCTCAATCTCCTCAAAACTGATGCCCAGAAGAAACTCCCTGATCGAATCCAGCTCATTCTGATCCAGCTCTTCGCGTTGGAGGAATTCAGTCCAGGCCGGTCCCGCATTCTCTGAAAGGACCATGAGCTCCGAGATGCCCAACATCGTCCCGAAAGCCGGCTTAAGAATCGTCCGCGCAGCCCAGATGCCGGTAATGATCGGCGGAAATTCACTGATGCCGAAATCTATGCGCCGTTCCCACAGGTTCGCCAGCAGGTATGACGCATTAATCCTGATATGGCGGGAAACCGCGTGGTCGGCGATCAGCGTGAAAAAGACCTCTTCCGCCATCACGGCAAATATATTATTCGCTATAATCTCATTAATATCATGCGCGTTGTGGATGAGATCTCTATAATTGGAGCAGAGGTATTTCAACATGAGAAAAAAATTGATTTTGGCGATTGCAAATCCCTGGCCCAGTATGGCCTTTGTCGGTATATGCAGCTTGATGTCAATGGCGTCTTTTTGACAGAGTTCTTCCACAAGCGTTTCCACCGACCGGGAGGCGCCGCTCAGGTGCTGTTGGCCCAGTATGGAAGGGTATCTGGATATGGCGGCGGCCAGGTCATGGAGGGCGTTCTCTTGATTCGTTAATGTAACAATATCCTCTGAGGATACCCTGCTTTCCAGCATGGCCTTTATCGTTCCGGTAAAACGCTCCTCCTCCTGGTTGAAAACGATAATTGTATCCATCGACTTCTCCTGATCATAATAATAGTCAAGACGAAAACGGCGGGGCAAAACCGACCCCGCCGCGCAATACAAACTGGCATGCCATGCTTTTCATTTAAGGAGCTTTGGTAGCCTTTTAATCAATTCTTTCCCGCCTTCTTCGACTCCCTTCTTAATGGCTTCCTTTCCCCCTTCAATGAGGACATCTCCGGCAACCTGCTTGATGATGTCATCAAGTGATCCAAGCTGCGGAAACGTCAGCTGCACATCAGGTTTGCTTGTCGGGCCGGCGACTTTAAACTTCATGTAAATCATTCCGTTCTTGTTCAGGAGCGGCTTCATGGCGGTTTCCGCTATCTTGTCGGCATCGACATATTTCTTCGCCCCAAGGCGCTTCAAGCCGGATTCAATCTGCCTCCGGATGCCGACTTTGATCGCGTTGTTGCGGCTCTTGAGCAGTTCCAGCTCGAGGTTGACGTCCATGTCCCTGGAGATCGTGCTATAGACGCCGTCAAACAGGAGCCGGCACTCCTGCAATTTGAGGTTACCGTTGGACAGCGTGGCCCGGCCCGCCTTGTACCAGAGATCCACGTATGCCAGCTTCGATCCCTTCCATGACTGCTTCCCTTTCAGGAAGGAGAGAGCGTCGCCGATGTACTTGGAAAGGATATTGTTGGCGGCAATTGAATTAAAGATCTGCAGCCCGGTGATCATCCCCTCGGGCGAGCCGGCGTGGACCGATACTTCGGGATCGAGCTTCCGCGTTTTGATATCAAAAGGTTTTACATTTCCGGTAATATCGAAAGTTATGTCAAATGATTCGACGCTTCCCGTTTTGATCGGGCCAACGGTCCTCACCCCCATGAATATCTTAACTTTGGCGTTATCCTTATTTTCAAGGTTCTTGGGGTCTATGGCGATGCTGTACACCACCGCCGTCAGCTTGTATACCTGGAATCTCTGATCAAATTTTCCGTCATAGTAATTAATCGTGCCGTTTTTGATTCCCACCTCTCCGACGCTGACAGCAACGGGAATGTCGTCGGCCGTAAGGGATTTTGCGGGCTCCTCGGCCTGCTCCTCAGCTGTCTTTTTCTTCGGCCTGGTAAGGTCGTCAAAGTTGAAATAGCCCTTCTTGTTCTTCGCAACATTTATCATCGGAGTGTAGAGTACAAGCTCTCTCAGCTCGAACCTCTTCTTCAGCAGGGGCAGGAACTTCAGTTTCAACCTGAGCGATTCCATCCTCACAAAAACATCGTTCGCGGCGACCGGTTTTCCCTTCAGGGCCTCCAGCTGTTTCTCGGTCTTGAAATTCGAGATGGTGACCTTCTTCACCTCGATTCCCGATATGATCGAGAAAATGCTCACGCTGATATCCTGGATCTGCACGTGCCGGTTGAGAGCCTTCTTCATCTGGTCCTCAACGAGCCCTTTATTTACAAAGAAAATAATGGCGACGCTTGCGGCTATGACAATCAGTATAACGACTGCAAGCAGACCGCCCAGAATCTTGATAATCTTTTTTACCATACCGCGCTCCTTATTGTTATTATGATTACGACGAGATGATAATTATAGCTCCATGACGCTGATACGCAAGCAATTTTTATTCGTGTAATTAGCAGCCGTATAAATAAGAAGGCAGGGCCGGCAGGCCCTGCCTTCTGAATCCTTACCACACAACGCCGAACGTAGCGCCGAGGTTGAAACCGCCCATGAAGTAGTAGGTGAAGGGAATATCGATTATAACCGGGCCCAGATTCAGACCGGGACCGCAGAATATCTTCGGCATGAAATGTTTTGAGCCCTTGCCGCCCTGTCTGCCGTAGAGCGAAAATAATTCCAGGCCGCCGGGACCGGCCAAGGTTCCCTTTGCTGAGTATCGAAGATTGGACGTTCCAGCGGCGAAATCGATCCCGCCCCCAGCATGAATGTTGAGCACCCAGAAGAGACGCACCGCGGTCGATATCTCCAGCGGAATAACATAGGACTCGGTCCGTGCGGTTATGTCCAGGACCGGTTTGATGGTGTAACCGCCCGAAGATATTGGATCGGCCTCATGATGGATGGCGGTTATATTCCGCTGCCAGATGAAACCGGTGCCGAGGGAAATGCCGCGCCATAAAACGAACTTTACCGGCGGCGCCTTCGGCCTCACCACCTGATAGTTGATCATGCCGCCGGCGTTGATGCCGTCAAAATCGTATTCTTCATATTTATACTTCAGATATCCGAACTTTCCTGATAGGTAAAGGTCGGCCGGAAGTTTCACCCCGATATTCAGCGACCATGCGTTCCAGGCCACACCGATGTTAAGATCCCCCTCCTTCATCAGCCTTTCATGGAGTTTCTTATAGTAAGAAAGATCGGTGCTGGTCGCAGGCACCTGCGCCGCGGCCATGGTTCCCACCGTGATAGCGAACTTGTCATATCCCTGGTACCCGCGCTGGGTCGCCACGTGCGCCGAGTACACGCTCGCATTGGCCATACCCTGCGCCAGCTTCGGCTGGTATTGATATTTCAGGTAGTTATTGTACAGGAAGGTCAGGGCCGCGGGATCGGTGCTTCCTATTAAGAACCATGCTCTCGCGTCACGGATGCCGAATCCTGCGAGAAGCAGCGCCGTGAATACTATGATGATAATTTTTTTCATCGTGTCCTCCATATAGTATGTTTAATCACGAATATATCAGACATGTTGCAAATCTGATGTTAGAATCACCCTCCCCTGTCCCCACCCATCGAGGGAGGGGAAAAGGTACTTACTAGACAACCACTGGTAATTTGGCAATAATCGTCTGTAACTCCTACCATTGCCACCGCCGCCGCAGGCGGCGGGGGTAATGGTAGTATTATTTCAATCTAGCAACAAATCTAACATATAATGTACTTACCATCAAAAATAAAGTTCAATTTTTTTATTTTTTCAGGATTTTATACGTGTCCCGCGGGTTACTTCAAATTTTCAATGAGCACCGCCCCGCCCATACCGCCGCCGACGCAGAGTGTCGCAATCCCCCACTGAACGTTCCGACGCTTCATCTCGTTTATGAGGGTAATCATGAGACGCGCTCCCGTGCATCCGACTGGGTGGCCCAGGGCGATACCGGACCCGTTCACGTTCACTATCGAGCGGTCCAAGCCGAGTCCGCGTTCGCAGGCAATATACTGTGCGGCAAAGGCCTCGTTGCACTCGATAAGACCGATGTCATCCAGGCTCTTGCCGGTCTTCTTTAACAGCTTCTGAACGGCCGGCACCGGTCCGTAGCCCATCAGGTGAGGCTCGCACCCGGTCAGGGCGTTGGCTGCGATGCGCGCAATCGGTTTCCTGCCAAGCTTGTTCGCACGCTCCATGGAGGTGATGACCATGGCTGCGGCGCCGTCATTCAAACCGGAGCTGTTACCCGCCGTTACGGTGCCGGTCTTTTTGAAGACCGGCCTGAGCGACGCCAGGCTCTCCCGGCTCACATCGCGCCGGGGATGCTCATCCGTGGTGAACATTTTCGGCTCGCCCTTTCGCTGCGGCACCGGGACCGGCACGATCTCGTCCTTGAACCTGCCCGCGTCTATGGCGCTGATTGCCTTGTGATGGCTCTCAAAGGCCACCTGGTCCTGGTCCTCCCGGGATATGCCGTACTTCTCCGCCAGGTTTTCCGCGGTCTGCCCCATGATAAAGGCCTCGCCGAGGAGATGGCTGCCGGAATAGAGGAGCTCCCACATGGAGTCGGTCATTTCGCCGTGCTGAAGCCGGTATCCCCACCGCGCATTTTTGAGAATATACGGCGCGTTGCTCATCGCCTCGCACCCGCCGGCGAGCACGATCTCGGAATCGCCCGCGATGATCTGCTGCGAAGCGAAAATGGCGGCCTGCATGCCGGAAGCGCACTGCCGCTGAATGGTGGTCGCCGGCACCTCGACGGGGATGCCGGCCTTCAGCGCCGCGGTTCGCGCCGTGTTCGCTTCCTCGCTGGTCTGTATACAGTCTCCCATAATGACGTCATCAAGCATATCCCCGGTCACGCCGGCCCGCTTCATCGCCTCCTGCATGACAAGCGCCGCAAGCTGGAACGCCTTGACGGCTTTAAGCGATTGGCCGAAGCTTCCGATCGGGGTCCTGCACCCGGATAAAATGACAACTTCCTTATTTGACATAACACGTCTCCTGACTTGATATGTTTCCCGTATGAAGTGCGGATTCCGAGCCGGCTGATGGATATCGCCCACATGTACCGAAGCATGGCATTCCGCTGAACATCGTATCCAAAAAATCATCGCGCGGGAAATATGTCAACTCGGATAGGTTATTGAAATCCGGAAGCCTTGCGTTCGATAGCCGATGTCCCACAACAACATGGCTATGGTTTGGGGGCACAATCTAAGGAATAAAGCATGGCGGCCATCGCCCTGCTGTCACAACAGCCGGTAATCACTATCGCAGGGAGAACGATATCGGACTTGAGTCGTGTTATTTGCCGAATATTATTTTTTTCCCGTCGGAATCCACTCTGATCTTCTGCTCAGCCAGCGATTCGCCGGAGATAAGCCGTACCGACAGTGGATTCAGCAGATGCTTCTGGATGGCGCGCTTCAGGGGACGCGCTCCGAACTGCGGATCAAAGCCTTCATGGACGAGAAACTCGAGCGCCTTCTTCGAAAGCTCCAAGGAAATGCCCCGCTCCTTGAGCCGTAAGGCCACCTCCGTAAGCTGAAGCTTGACGATCTCCGCAATGTTCTCACGAGACAGGGGGTTGAAAATAATCACCTCGTCGATACGGTTCAGGAATTCCGGCCTGAAGTACGATTTCAGCTCCTCTTCCACGCCGCCGCGCCGCTTCTCATAGGGTATCGACGAGTCGCTGATGTACGATGTGCCGATGTTCGACGTCATGATGATGAGGGTGTTCTTGAAGTCGACGACCCGCCCCTTGGAGTCGGTAAGCCGCCCCTCGTCGAGGATCTGCAGGAATATGTTGAATACGTCATGGTGCGCCTTCTCGATTTCGTCGAACAGGATGACCGCGTAGGGACGCCGCCGCACCGCCTCGGTGAGCTGGCCGCCCTCATCGTATCCGACGTATCCCGGGGGCGCGCCGATGAGCCTTGATATCGAGTGCTTCTCCATGTATTCGGACATGTCGATGCGGATGATGGCCTTCTCGTCGTTGAACATGAACTGGGCCACGGCCTTTGCCGTCTCGGTCTTGCCCACGCCGGTGGGACCCAGGAATACAAAGGAGCCGATGGGTTGGTCCGGATCCTGTATGCCGGAGCGCGAACGCCGTACCGCGCTCGATATGGCGGTGATGGCTTCGTGTTGACCCACGACCCGCTTCTCGAGGATTGATTCCATCTTGATCAATTTCTCCTTTTCCCCTTCCAGCATCCGAGACACCGGGATGCCGGTCCAGCGGGACACCACGGCCGCGATCTCCTGCTCGGTCACCTCCTCTTTGAGGAGGGTCTTATCCCCCTGTATTGATTTCAGCTTATCATTGGCGGCGGAGAGCTTCTTTTCAAGCTCGGCAATCTTACCGTATCTGATCTCGGCAACCAGGTTCAGGTTCCCTTCTCGCTCGGCGCGCTGTTCTTCCCTGCGGAGCTGTTCGATCTGTTCCTTGATTTTCCGTATCTCGGAGATGATTCCCTTCTCATTCTTCCACTGGGCCACCAGGCCGTTCTTTTTTTCGTTCAGGTTCGCCAGTTGTTCCTTGATCTTTTCAAGCCGGTCCTTGGAAGCGGCGTCCTTTTCTTTTTTGAGGGCCTCGGTCTCGATCATGAGCTGGCGCACCTTGCGTTCAATCTCATCGATCTCGATCGGCATCGAGTCAATCTCCATTTTGATGCGCGACGCCGCCTCGTCCACCAGATCGATGGCCTTGTCCGGCAGGAAGCGGGCGGTGATGTACCGGGCCGACAGTACCGCCGCGGCCACGCAGGCGGAGTCCGATATCCGCACGCCGTGGTGCACCTCGTACTTCTCCTTCAGGCCCCGCAGGATCGCTATCGTATCCTCAACCGATGGTTCCGTGGTGAGAACCGGCTGGAACCGCCGCTCCAGGGCCTTGTCCTTCTCGATGTACTTCTGGTACTCATTGAGCGTGGTGGCGCCGATGCAGCGGAGGTCGCCGCGGGCCAGGGCCGGCTTCAGCATGTTCGACGCGTCGATCGCGCCCTCGGCGGCGCCGGTGCCGATGAGGGTGTGCAGCTCATCAATGAAGAGCATTACGTCGCCGGCCGATTCCTCCACTTCGTTTATCACGGCCTTGAGCCGCTCCTCGAACTCACCGCGGTACTTGGCGCCGGCTATCAGGGCCCCCATATCCAGGGCCACCAGGCGCTTGTTTTTAAGGTTCTCCGGCACGTCGCCCTCCACGATGCGCCGCGCCAGTCCCTCTACGATGGCCGTCTTGCCCACACCCGGCTCTCCGATGAGCACGGGATTGTTCTTGGTCCGGCGCGTGAGCACCTGCATCACCCGTCGTATCTCCTCGTCCCTGCCGATAACCGGGTCGAGCTTGTTCATGCGCGCCAATTTGGTGAGATCACGACTAAAGCGGTCCAGTGCGTTGTATTTATCCTCTGCGTTTTCGTCATCGGCGCGCTTCGATCCCCGGATGTCTTTGAGGACCTTGAGGATGTTGTCGCGTATGAACCCGTGCTCGTTCATGATTTTCCGCGCCCTGCCGCTTCCCTTGGAAGCCATGGCAAGAATCATGTGTTCCGTGCTCAGGTAATCATCCTTGAGGGCAACGGCCTCGTTCCACGCCTCGTTCAGCACGTCCCGCAGGGCGGATGAGAGCGCGACCCCGCCGGGCCCGGCGCCCGTCTGCCGGGGCAGGGACTTGACAGCCGCATCAGCCTCATTTCTCAGGTCATGCAGGGAAGCGCCGATTTTTTGGGCGATTGAGGCGAATATGCCGCCCTCCTGATCGATGAGCGCCAGGAGGAGGTGCTCCGGCTGTATCTCGTAGTGGCTCAAATCGGTCGCGATATTCTGCGCCCTGTTGACCGCCTCTTGCGCTTTCAATGTCAGTTTATCCATTCTCATGAGCGTAACTCTCCCGAAATATTCTCGACCCCCCTGACCCCCTCAGGGGGCATTCCCATGCCAATAGGGGAATTTAAGTTCGACCTCTACCGGGGATGGCGGGTCTTCTCATGTGAGGAAATGCAATCATCCCCTCCATATAACTTGATTGACGGCTGAATTCCATCAATCCCATAACACCATAAAAAATAATGCAAGGATTAAAAAGCAATAGGAAAGAGAAACGAACAGGATACCAATAAAATAAAAAAAAATTTAAGAATCGTCAAGAGGAAATAATAAAAAAGGCAAGACGCTGAAGGCGGCAATGCGCATTGTCGCCTTCGGTCGTTGTCGTCAATTTCTCGTTTATTACAGATTCTTTAATCTCTCCTCGATGGTTTTTGCAAGATCCTGAATGAAGTGGAAATTATTCATGTCATCGACAAATAAAAAAACCGCCAGATTGTCTTTCGTGAGCAGCAAGGCCCGATCACTGTTGTAATAGGCGAATTCGGTTACTTTTTTCATTTCATTCTGAGCGTCCCTGGCACTGTTATACAGTATCAGATAACAGACGATATCATCGCCGAACGGCGTATCCTTATTCGCAATGATGGTTACGTGAATATCCGCTATCTTTTTGAAATCACCGCCCGGATAAATCTTATCCGCGAGACGCTTGATGGCCGCCTTATCCATCATCCAGGGGTTCTCCTTCAGAGTCTTTTTATACGGTTCGGGAACCGTGCCGTACATATAGCCTTCCGGTATATCAGTGATCGTGAGCTTAACGGCATCAATGGCTGCGGGCGTTAATTGAGTATTCCCCCTGGTTGCGGTTATGAATATCATGCAGAGAAAAAGCGATAAACAGGTAATTACGTTCTTCATATCAATAACTCCCGATTAACTATATTTATATAATGTGCCGCCCCTCCGCCTCCGGGAGGCGTCGTGATGCGGCTATTTTCATACACAAATACACATGGGACTTTCAATTATGTATCGGGAAAAATCTTGAATTACTTGATATCGGTCATGACGGTGCTCGAAAATTTCACGCGGACACGGTCCTCAGGCCGTGCTCTTCCCAATGAACAGTTCAAACCGCTCCTTCTCCGCCCTGCAGATGGGGCAGACCTCGGGAGGGCCGTCCCGGGCGCACAGGTAACCGCACACCTTGCAGCGCCAGACCGGCTGGCTCAATCCTGAGATTGATTGATTCGGACCGGGAGTGTCTTTTTTCATCATCCGTACCTCCTCGGGCGGGCGGCGCTCCGGAATCGGTTTGACCTGCTTCTCGCCGTTGAGTATCCTCCGCGATACGTAGAGAGCGCAGTAACAGGCGTCATATTCATCGATGTCGGCGTCCCGGTAGTCACAGGGGCAGATAATATCAAGATCGTCTGCCTTGGCCCCAGCGGCGAGCCTGCACGGGCATGCCCAGTACCCGTACCTGTTTTCATTAATCAGCAGGCTCCTGACAAGGACTTTCGTAAAATCTTCATCAGGATTAAGGTGATACCCGGATTTTTCCGCTTCGGTGAAGAGTTTTCGATAGAGTCCGTTAATCGCCCCGGCGGTGATATCGGAATGAGGATTCATTTTTTCAGCCCGCGAATCTTTTCTTCATCAAAGCCGACTATGCATGAGCCGTCATCTTTTACTATAGTCGGAAACGAACAATGGGAATTCCACTTGCGTATCTCGTTTTTTACCCGAGTGTTTTCCTCGCTGTCCAGAAGGTCCACATAGGTATAAAAGTACTCGATCTTCAGTTCATCAAGAAGATTTCTGGCCTTTTTGCACCAGACGCAGGTGCTGAGGGCGTAAAGGATCACTCTGCCAACGTTTTTCCCTTTAACATGTATCAGTTCCGGCATGATTGACAAACTCCATTATCATGGGACTTGTTGCTGCACGAAAATAATAAGTTTTCGCTCCCCGCCACCTGCGGTGGCGGGGAGCGGATTATGCCGTCGGCATATCAAATACCTGCCCGACCCCCCGCCGCCGCAAGCGGCGGGGGGGGATTTAAATTTGTATTTAGATATTCGACAAATCCATTATCAATATTGTATACTAATGAGATTAACCAAGTATGTCAAATATAATTATGTTTTCCCTGGTACATGAATAAATTCGGCGGCTATACGACCATCGGCGGAGGTCTTACTTACGCCGATATATCCATGTCCTCACTCTTTTCCGCCTTGTCCCTGATCAGACTTCCCCGGAAGCACTGGAATTTCACCATCGGGGGTGGCCTCGAGACGAATAGTAAGCGCATCAATTTATCATTTATAAATGAAAAAAGCCCTACACGGTGGAATTTTTTAAAAAAAATTAGGCGACATAATATTTTTAATTGACTTTTAATTCTAATGGGATATATACGTAGACGTGATAATTATCGATCAATAGACATGGGGCGAAAATCATAAGTAATTCAATTCAGCCACTGGCCATACAAGCGGCGGGCAGCAATAAAAAGGAATTAATGGCTATTTCGCTACAATTCTATTGTTATAATTCGCATTTACACTTCCTGGCGCGGTAAATAATTCTTTTTTTTTATACATTACTTAATTTTGCATATACAAAATTCACCTCTCTTATTCCCGGAGATTTCACATGGCTGACGGTACCCACACCAATTTCATCAGAAAACGAGATGGGAGAATCGTACCTTTTGACGCAGAAAAGATAACAGACGCCATATACAACGCCGTCCAGGCCGTGGGCGGAAGCGACCGGATCACCGCGCGGGAAATCTCCAATTCCATCATTGGCATCCTTGATATAATTTACAAGGACGGTCGGATACCGACTGTTGAAAACGTTCAGGACCTCGTTGAGAAAATGCTCATCGAGCGGGGCCACGCAAAGGTGGCCAAGGCCTATATCATCTACCGCGAACAGCACCGCAAAATCCGGGAGGGGAAAAGTCTGCTTACCGAGGGGCTGGAGCTCATCGAAAGCTACCTGGACCGGTCCGACTGGCGGGTGAACGAGAACAGCAACATGAGCTACTCCCTGCAGGGTCTCAACAACCATATCGCGACCGCCATAACCGCAAAGTATTGGCTGGAGCGGATCTACCCTCCTGAAATACGGAACGCGCACGTGAACTGCGACTTTCACATTCATGATCTGGGTCTTCTTTCAGCCTATTGCGTCGGCTGGGACCTGTATGATCTTCTATTGCAGGGATTCGGCGGCGTTGCGGGGAAAGTGGAGAGCAGGCCGGCGAAGCATTTCCGGAGCGCCCTGGGGCACGTGGTGAATTTCTTCTACACCCTTCAGGGCGAATCCGCCGGCGCTCAGGCCTTCGCCAATTTCGATACCTATCTTGCGCCCTTCATCTGGTACGACAAGCTTACCTATGATGATGTAAAACAGTGTCTCCAGGAATTCATCTTTAACATGAACATACCGACGCGGGTCGGTTTTCAGACACCTTTTACGAACGTGACCCTTGACCTCACGGTGCCCCGCACCATTGCCGGCGATCACGTTATTATCGGCGGCGTCGTTCAAAATAAAACCTACGGCGAGTTTCATGCGGAAATGGACATGTTCAACATCGCCTTTGCCGAGTGCATGTCGGAGGGAGACGCCCGCAACCGGATTTTCACCTTTCCCATCCCCACGTACAATATCACGAACGCCTTCGACTGGGGGAACAGCAAGCTCGACCCCATGTGGGAAATGACCTCGAAATACGGCATTCCCTACTTCGCGAACTTTATCAACTCCGACATGGACCCTGAAGACGCGCGCTCCATGTGCTGCCGTTTGAGGCTGGACAACCGGGAGCTCCGGAAACGGGGCGGCGGATTATTCGGCGCGAACCCGCTGACCGGCAGCATCGGCGTCGTGACCATCAACCTGCCCCGCATCGCGTACCTGTCGAAAAGCAACGACGAATTTTTCGGACAGCTTGAACGGCTCATGGTACTGGCGAAAAACTCTCTGGAGATCAAAAGGAAGGCCCTGGAGAATTTCACGGAAAATGACCTGTATCCATACACGAAACATTATCTATCCGGCATATACGAGCGCAATCAGAAGTACTGGATCAACCACTTTTCCACCATCGGCCTCATCGGCATGAACGAAACATGCCTCAATCTGCTCAACACAGACATCGCTTCAATCGAAGGAAAGGAGTTCGCCATCAAAGTCCTCGACTTCATGCGTGACCGGATCATGCGTTTTCAGGAGGAGACCGGGAATCTCTTCAACCTGGAGGCGACCCCGGCCGAAGGGGTGAGCTACCGTTTCGCCCTCCACGACCGGAAGCTGTTCCCAGACATTAAAACATCGGGGAGCAGGGAGCCCTACTACACCAACTCGGTTCACCTGCCCGTGGGACATACCGATGACCTGTTCGACGTTCTCGACCACCAGGACGATCTTCAGACCAAGTTTACCGGCGGGACGGTTGTCCACCTCTTCCTCGGCGAGAAGATCCATGACATCAATTCGGTAAAGCTGCTGGTCAGGAAGATCGCCGAGAACTACGCGTTGCCCTATTTTACCGTGACGCCCACCTTCAGCGTGTGCCCGGTCCACGGGTACATCCCGGGCGCTCACAAGTTCTGCCCCTATGATCATTCGCAGGATGAGTTGATACAGCACGGCATTGAAGTCGACGGCGCATAATGCCGATTAATATATCAGGGGAATCCGACATAATTCTGATTCCCGAATAAATGTCCCCTCTCATGTTATGAGGAGTGTAAAATACAATATCCAAAAAGGGAGATTATCCATGAGTAAAAAGGTATGCAAAGTCCCGGTTGAAGTGTATTCGCGTGTCGTCGGTTATTTCAGACCAATAAACCAGTGGAACAAAGGAAAACAGGAAGAATTTAGGGAAAGAAAAGTTTACCGGCTGGAAAAAGCACCCGCTTATGAATATCAGGGGAATCTATAAAACATCACTTATCGATTTCCCGGGAAAAATCTGCACCGTACTGTTCAGCGGTGGATGCAACCTGCGATGCCGGTTCTGTCATAACCCGGACCTTGCCGATAACTGGAAGGTCCTGGAGCTTGCGAGCAACGAGGAAGCCATAGATCTCATCAGAAAAAGAAAAAAAGTCATCGACGCCGTGACAATTTCCGGCGGCGAGCCGACCCTCTCGCTCAATATCGATTCTTTCTTTGAAAAGATAAAAGAGCTGGGGATGTCCATCAAGCTCGATTCGAACGGCCTGCATCCCGAGGTCATCTCACGGCTCATCGGCAAACGGCTTCTGGATTATGCCGCCATCGATATCAAAACCTCCCCCGAAAAATACCGCCTGGTCACGGGCACCGATGTTGATTTCAGCCGTATCGTCGAGAGCATCGATATTCTCAGGACAGGCGGTATAGATTACGAGGTGCGCACCACCTCTATTCCGGGATATGTCACGCTGGATGATTTCGCCGGGATCCGGGATCGGATCGGCCGCGTGAGGAGCTATTGCCTGCAGCAGTTCCACCGCGACGCACGGCTCCTGGATCGGTCGTGGGAATCAATCGAGCCGTATCCGGTGGAAAAAATCCTCGCGATCAGGGAATTCGTCCTCACCTTCGCCGACCGGTGCGAACTGCGCGGAATCTGACCCGCTATATTCTTTCAATCTCCGAGAGTCCCTTGCTGATTCTCATATGTGAATCAGTGCAGGAATCCCTTATCACGGTGATCTTTTTAGTCAGCACTCCGGACCGATCGATGGTGCTGTTGGCGACATTGTATGAAGAGTCGACCAGGGCTTGTTTTAGCTGGGAGCAATTGTCTCTGATTGACTGGGCCAGCCCATCGGCGATTTTTTTTGGTATAAAGTGCCGCTCCTTCGACCTGACAACAGCCTGGTTGCTTTTATCTGCCGCGATATCCATGGCCAGTTTATAGTTTTTAACGAATCCCCTGATGACCGGAACGCAGTCGAGCAGGGGGCGCAGGGGCTTTGAGTAATGCGGCGATTTCTGCAATTCCTTCAACAGCCAGTCGACTACGAAAATCAGCGAATTCCTCATGTACTCCGAAACAAACTTCAGCGAAATATCGAATGTCCCGGGAATATGAAACGGGTATCGTTCGCGTTCGATTTTCGCGAGCCCCGCGAATACAATGCCTGGTTCCGGCTTATAGCGCTCCTTCATGTTTTCAATGTCACACAAATTCTCAAACAGCTTCATAAGGTCTTTAGTGCTGAACTCGCCGCCGTCGTCTTTCCTTTCAACGGTCATGATCGCATCGAGGGCGCCCCTGGAGCGGTCGGTGAATTTTTTTGCCGTGTCGCCGAGATTTCCCTCATTGATGATCTCGTATATCATCTCGTTGAATATGTCCTGATTGACGTTGCGGAGCTTTAAGATGGCATGCCGAAATCCCATCTGCTGGAGTGTCTGATTGATCAATTCCCGCAGATCCTCCGGTGATAAGGGCGTCCGCATTAATTTGAGGTGAAACTCGGTATAATAGGCGATAATGCTCTTGAATTCCCGGTAATGCGGGCCGCTCCGGGCAAATACATCATCGCTGGTTATGAGCCGGCCTATCTTGTCATTGAGCCGGTAAAACAGTACGATATCATTGACATCGCTCAGAAACTTGCGCAGCAGGGGTTCAGCCTGATTCAGAAGGAGCTTTTCCCATTCCTGAAGGTCCTGCTCAAATTCCTTTAAGTGGATATTTACTTTGCGGGCATTTCTTTCAGGAGGATGTTCGACGTTGCTATCGTCTTCAATTTTCTTCTGCCGCTCGATCTCATTCCTGAGGAGATCGAGACATTCCCTCAGCCTGAAGTTCTGGAGGTACCGCTCATCGAAAAAGAACAGAATGTCGCGGAAGGCCTCCATATCGCCCCCCTTTCCGGAGCTGAATATCCTGATCGTCTTGTAATACGCGGTCGCCTCGTGGACGACATTCTCCACTTTTTCCCTCATGGCGGTATCGCTTTTCCTCGTCCCCTTTTCATACGACAGTTGCGTCAACTGGTCGAATATTTCGATAAGCTTGGCCCTTTTGCCATCAGCCGGCTTCAGCTTGTTGGCGATATAAGTGTTGGTGAGCAGGTTGTGGACAGATCTTCTCATGATTATTTTATTTTCAGAAGTTTTATCATATCCTTCACAGCGGCCATAAAAACGAGGGCGAGGTTGCCGTCCCCGATCATGCCCCATAGTGCCAATTTTAAGAAATTAATCAAGTTAATTATTTTAAAAAATTCTGGCGCCCTTCCTCCGGGAAACCGGACATTTTAAATAAATCGGGATGCCGGTCCACTGTATAACCCTCCGCGGTATCCCGGGAGAAACAACCACGGTTTGATCAGTATCATTTCCATGCTCGCAGGCCCGCCTCGTGTTCACAAAAAGCCCATTTTTGCTTGACCGCAAAACATAACATTGTTATGTTTGACCACGTGATGCGGTGCCGTATCAGTCGCGCGAAATTCAGCCGGTAATGATATTCGGAAGGAGGGCGCAATGTCAATCCTATCCTGGACAAAAGACGAACGTGTCGCGATTATCACCATGAGCAACGGCGAAAACAGGCAGAACCTCGAATTCGCCACTGCTATGAATAAAGCCCTGGACGAAATTACGGCCGATGTTTCTGCGCAGGCATTGATTCTCACCTCAAGCGATGAGAAAAACTTCTCGCAGGGAGTTGACGTTCAGTGGACCGCCGCCCGCCTCCAGAACAAGGAGCTCCAGCAGATAAAGGACTTCCTGTACGGCATGAACGAGGTGTTCAAGAAGCTGATGCTCGCACCGATGCCGACGATCGCGGCGATCAATGGCCATGCCTACGGCAACGGCGCGATCATCGCCTGCGCCTGCGACTTCCGGTTCATGCGCTCCGACCGCGGCTTCTTCTGTTTTCCGGAAGTGAACGTCGGGATCCCCTTCTTCAACGGCATGAACGCCTTCGTAAAAAAGGCGATACCGTATTACAAATTCGTGGAAATGCAGTTCACAGGCAACCGGTACATCGCCCCGGAGCTGGAACAGCACCACATCATCCGGAAGGCCTGCGCCAGCAGGGAGGAGCTGATGACGGAAGCCGTCTCGTTTGCGAAGACGTTCCAGAAAAAGCGGGGCATCCTCGGCGAGATGAAGAAGCGCATGTACCGCGACATTATTGAGATAATGGACACGCTTGATCCATCCGCATCCATCGAGCCGCTCACGATCATGATTCCGGATTGATCCGCTCAGACGACGCGCGGGATAACCGCTGCGCATACGTTTATATACGGTGACAGCAGTCAGTATGAGAAAAAACAATCGCGACAGAATATTAAAGACGGCCCGGCAGCTTCTGCCCCGGTACGGGTACAACGGCATCTCCATCCGCGCCATTGCCGCCCGGGCGAAGCTCACCACCGGCGCCATCTACTTTCATTTCAAGGATAAAAAGGAGATTTACCGCACCATCTGTTTCGAAGCCATTGACACGCTCATAGATAATTTCAAGAGAGGCATCCAGAGCCGGCAGACCCCGGGCCAGAAACTCATATCGTCCTTTGACTCGTACATCAATTTTTTTTACGAGAACCGGGACCACTACAACATTCTGATGGAGTACAAGGCCCACTATCATCCTGACGAGCATGGCCATGACATTGAAATCGCCCGTAAAATGTGCGAGATGACCGATCTCATGGAGGACACAATCCGCATGGGAATCCGCGAAGGGGCCTTTCGCGATATAAATCCGCGGATGCTGGCAATCCTGCTGGCGGCCGTGACCGAAGGGATGCTTCAGCTCAAAAAGCTGGGAGTGTTCGACTATCTGAAGATAAGCGACGCCGACTTCAGATCATTCATGGCCGATACCATCGGACGCGGCATCCAGGGCGAACGCCGGGGAACAGCATGAAAAATTCCACTCATAAGGGAGGACCTATGTTTGAAAGCCTTTTCAGCCCCATCACGATCAACAAAACCGTGGTGAAAAATAGAATAGCGTACCCGGCCCTGGGGCTTCTGTTCTCATACGACGGGAAACTGAACGACCGGTACCTCAATTACTTCGCCGAGCGAGCTCAGGGAGGCGCCGGCATCGTCACCGTCGGTCCCGTCGGTTTCGATATGGAGGGAAGCGGACCGGTTGCTCTCCAGCTCGGCACGGACGATGCCATACCGGATTTCGCCGCGCTCGCGTCGATCATCAAGCAGAATGGAGCACGCGCATGGGTGCAGCTCTTTCACGCCGGCGCCTATTCGTATTCCAAGATGCTGGGCGGACCTGACCCCATAGCGCCGTCACCCGTGTATTCCAATTACATAAAAATGATGCCACGGGAAATGACCATTGATGATATCAAGGAAGTACAGGAGAAATTCGTGAACGCTGCCCTGCGCGTTCGGGAAGCAGGCTTTGACGGCGTGGAGATCATCGCCTCGGCCGGATACCTCATCACCCAGTTTTTATCGCCCCTGAAAAACCACCGGACCGACGAGTACGGCGGCAGCTTCGAGAACCGCACCCGCTTCCCGCGGGAGATCATCGAGATGATGCGCCAGCGGCTTGGCCCCGATTATCCCGTGTCGATCAGAATGGCCGGGAACGACTTCGTTCAAGGAAGCAATACGGATGCTGAAACGCCGGACATCGCGCAGGTGTACGAAAAAGCAGGAGTGAACCTGATTAACGTCACCGGCGGCTGGCACGAGTCGCGGGTTCCCCAGCTGCCGATGGAACTGCCGCGCGCCGTCTATTCCTACCTGGCCCTGAACATCAAGCGGGCGGTGTCAGTGCCGGTCATCGCATCAAACCGCATCAGCGATCCCTTTACCGCTGAACAGCTCATCAAAGACGGGATCTGCGACATGGTCAACCTGGGCCGTGTCCTGATCGCCGATCCTTTCTGGCCGCAGAAGGCGCATGAAGGGAACACGGACAAGATCAGACCCTGCGTGGCCTGCTCCCAGGGCTGCACTGACCAGCTCTTCAGCGGAAAGCCGGTCTACTGCCTTGCCAATCCGCGGGCCGGCTATGAAGCCGAGCGGATTATCAAAAAGGTCAAATCGCCGAAGAGGATCATGGTCGTTGGCGCTGGCCCGGCCGGCATGGAGGCGGCGATCAGAGCGGCCGAAGCCGGCCACCGGGTGGAGCTTCACGAAAAGTCGGACCGGATCGGCGGCCAGCTCTGGATCGCCGGCGCGCCGCCCCACAAGCAGGAGCTCTGGGAGCTCATCCATTACTATGATGCCATGCTGGACACGTACGATATCGATGTCTCGCTCGAGCACGAAGTGGATATAGAATACATCAAGAAACGGAAGCCCGACCACGTGATCGTCGCCGAAGGCGCCGAGCCACTGATGCCGCCCATTGACGGCATCGATGACCCGTCGGTTGTTTCCGCATGGCGCGTGCTGAAAGACGATCCCCGGCTCGGCATCAACATCGCCGTCATCGGCGGCGGCGCCGTCGGGCTCGAAACCGCTGAATTTCTCGCCGCCAAGGGGACCCTCACGCCCGAGGCGCTCCACTTTCTCTTCATGTACGAGGCGGAGAGCGTTGAGCGGCTGCGCGAGCTCTGCACCAGGGGCAATAAAAGGGTCACTATATTTGAGATGCTTCCCAAAGTGGGGAAGGACGTGGGTAAATCAACCCGATGGGTGCTCCTGGGAAATATCGACCGCTACGGCGTGTCCGTCATTCCCGGCGCTACCGTGCAGTCAGTGAAGAAAGGTCTGGTCACCTTCACGCGAAACGGCGCTACCGAATCTCTCCAGTTCGATACCGTCGTGAACGCCGTGGGCTCCCGTTCGGTGCGAATGATCGCCGACGACCTGGAGAAGACCGGCATACCCCACACGGTCATCGGAGACTCGGTAAAGCCGGCGCAGATCGACCGGGCCATCCATGACGGATTCCTGGCGGTGATGAATCTTAACTAGCGCCGCTCCCACGATTCCGAAACGCGGTATGAGGATCAAGTTTAAAAGGACGGCGGATACTCGGCAAGACGCACGGCGGCCGAATAGATGCCCACCGCCGAGCTACCCGGCATTCCTTCTATCATTACCTGGCCGATTCTCATGGTGATAAACGTCGCCCCGACGGATATGGCGAGCGGCAGGTCAATGCCATGCTATAACGAATTATGAGCCCTATCTCCCGCGGTCGCTCTCAAGTCGTATATCAGGCCTGACACAGTGGTATCCACTATCTTCTTTTTTCGAAATGAATCGTTAAATATAATAATATATGACGGCGCACCGACCCTCTTTGACCGTTCGGCCTCAAAGGTTGTCATTCCAATAATCCAATTGGATTCCGTCCTGGCGAGGCCGCGGAGCCACATTGATGTATTGAGTTTTTTTACCCGTTTCACTCTCTTATGTTTATGAATGTCAGTGCTCAGGACTGAGGAGTTGAGGGAGCTGAGCGTGTACAGTCTGCCGTTCTCGACATAGGCGTTATGAATCTGATTGCCGATTCTGATGCGGTCCACTTCTTCAAACGAGCCCGGTCTGAGCTTTATCACGTCGCTCTCACCTCTATTATGCATGCAGATCCAATAATGACCTTCGCCAAAAAAGACGCTGTTCAGGTGATGGGTTTTCTTTTCTCCCAGAGGACAGGGAAGTTCTTTTTCCATTGTGTGGCTCTCGGTATTTATGAGATCTATCTTATCCATGGCGGTATTCGCCACGAACAGACGGCTATCGTGATAATAAATCTGATGAAGGTCATTGAAATCATAATCCGGTTTCGCATATCGCCGTACTTCATTCCACTTCTTATCAAGCACGAGTATTCCCTCTTTGTCGGAAGGGACGCATTTGCCGCCCTCGTCCCGATACGCAATATAGATATGCTTATCGGACCATGTTATGCCGGCATAGGTGCCCAACCCCTCATGCATAATTTTTTGAGAGCCGTCATTTCTGACCAGCAGAACATGATTGGATGTGGCTACTAATAGTTCAATATCCTGCACTATTATTTCTCTCCCTGTTTTAGCTGTGTTCGGCAATAGGCCTGCCGGCAACAAAAATCATTGGCCGATAGCGTTATGTGTTATGAGATCACATAAAATTATTGATAAAATAAACCACCTATGGTGCGATCAATACGCCTGAATGAAGATGCGTTAAAGCCAGCGAATACCGACATGTTCATACCTGATAGGTACCTGAAGGCTGTCAATCTGCAAAATATTGATGCACTTCCTCTATTATATCACTACTATATACGAAACGCATAATTATCTTCCCCGGATAGTATGCCAATTAAAAAAATAATAATGATAAGAAAGATCACTCGTAAGCCCGGTACATGATGAAGAGCGCGGCCGCAATGATCAGTTCCGCGCTGAGGACGAGCAGCCAGGTTGAGAAAACCGGATGAAAAATAACGCCGCTGTTGCCGATGGACAGGCCCCAGACGAACTTGGAAAGTATAATCCTCACCGTCCAGAAAACGAGAACGACGAGGCTTGCAATTGAAATAGCCTTCTTTCTGATAAAGGTGAACAGACCGGCAACGAGAACGAGACCGCACACCAGCTCCACAACGCCGAATATGATTTCAAGTCCGAGGTTATCATTCAGCGTGAAAATGCTTTCCTGAAGCCGGGGAATCACGCCGATGACGCCTAAAATGAGAAAGAAAAACCCCAGTGAGAGTCTGAGCAATTTTACCGGAATTATTTTCATAGCGCCTCCTCGCAGTAGGTAATGTGATGGCGCCGGACAGCAGCGCCGAGTATGGATTATGTAGGTGAATCGGGATAGTATGACAAGCGTTTTTTGGATATTAATAATTCGAAACGCTGATACACGCATCGCCTCACGATGCCAGAACCGTGGGTTATGAAAACCGGGTAATGTAATTTTTCATTACCCCGCATAGGTTTACATGAATTGTAGTTGTAATAATAACGCCAGCAACGACCATGCAGCATATATATGAAAACGCGCCGCCCGTACAGGGTCACCTATGTCGGAAACAACCACCCTCAGATCCCGAATTACCTCAAACTTCGCCGGTATGCGGCTTATCGACTTTCTGTGCTCGCGCTTCAAATATCACGGCCGGGATCAATGGCTTGACAATATTTTCAAAGGAGCGGTCTCCGTTAACGGAGCTGTTTCGGGCCCGGACTATGAGCTCAATAAAAACGACACGGTATCATATACGGCGGTCCTCCGCGAGCCGCCGGTGGACACGAACATCATGATCATTCACGAGGAAGACGCGTTTCTCGTGGCATGCAAGCCGGGAAATCTTCCTTCCCACGCGGACGGTAATTTCATCAAAAACACCTTTATATATCTGCTCCGTTGCCGCATGCGTGACGGAGGGTTCCTGGGGCCGGTGAAACTGGTGCACCGTCTGGACCGTGAGACAAGCGGCGTCATCGCGGTGGCCAAATCCGACGAGGCCCACCGGAACCTCGTGCGCCAGTTCGAGGAAGGCTCCGTGAACAAGGAATATCTGGCAGTTGTTCGCGGCATCATCACCGATGCCTCTTTTGAAGTC
>MIBH01000073.1:32412-33715 GCA_001829455.1 Spirochaetes bacterium RBG_13_51_14 | reverse complement strand
GGGGGAGTTCCGGTTATATCGCGAATCAGCGCGCGTATCGTCGTCGGTATTCCCGACTGTTGCCACGCGTACAGCACCCTGTCCAAGCCGGCGTTTACCGCCGCGGACCTGCCGTTTGAGGCTGTGGCCGCGCCGTTTATTTGAAGACCGGATGTGGCGGCGGTTGTGCCGCCGCCGTCACCCCAGTTGTAAAAAGTCCCGCCCGGCAGTATACGCTTGGCGTAGATGTTGTTTCCGCTCAATGCGACGAGGATCGCTCCGCCCGCGCCGTCGTCGGCCGCGTGCTGGTATGAATAATTGCCGACCGTGTACAGGCCGATGCCGTTTACCGCCCACTGCTCGGCCGGGGGGGTGTTAATGTAGAGCTGGCCGTGCAGGTGAAAGCTCGGGGACGAGCCGTCGTCGCTCCAGAACACGAACGCGCCGCCTGCAGATGTGCGGCTCAGGGTCTGTATAGAGCTCTGATTGTTCGCAACGCTGGAGACTATTCCGAAGTCTGTGGCGGGGGACGTGTCCTCGTCCGTTATTGTATTGAACTGGAAGGGGACGCCGCTCGCCGGCGAGCTGTTGGTGCCGATATTCCCGACAATGTCCTCGTAGTCGGTGTTGTTGAGCACGGTCCAGTAACGCTTGCCCGATTGCGCGAATGTAAGCGTCTCCTCATGAAACGGGGTATAGATCGCCAGGTCTTCAGAGAAGAGACCCACGGAGTCGCCCCTGCCGTAGAGGAGGTGGTAGTTGGTCGGCTCGTCGGTCGCCCATGTCAGGTAAGCGCTGGTGCTGTCAACCGCGTCCACGGTAAGGGCTTCGGTGATGGTGGGGCCGGTGATATCGCCGGAATCAACGGTTGTGAAGGTTGTCTCCGAAGAGGCCGTGAGGCTGTTGCCGGAAAGATCCTTCACGCCGGTGGTTATGAACAGGTCGTAATCGGTGCGCGTTTCCAGCCGGTCGTTCACCGCGTCAGCCAGGTGGATCGTGGCGGTATTGGTGGCTGCCGCGTATATGCTCGGGTTCGTCTGCGGGTCGTTGTCGGTCGGTATGACAAGCCCGTCGCTCTGACGGAGCAGGTAGATGTTGTCCCTGTTGAGCGTGCTGGGGTCTATGTCGCCCGGCGCGCCGGTGAACTGTATGGTGATGGTCGGGTTCAAAACGACATTGGTTTCGGTGTCAAAAGGGCTCGTGGATGAAACAGAGGGCCCTGTTGTGTCCGGTGTGTCGCTGGTGGTGAAGGTCACGGTCACCGGCGTGTTATTAAGAGGCTGCGGCGGAACGGACATGTCCGCAATGGTGTTGTCCAGCGTCA
>MIBH01000073.1:23592-32372 GCA_001829455.1 Spirochaetes bacterium RBG_13_51_14 | reverse complement strand
GCTGAAGGTTATTGTCGCGGTAAGCGATCCGCCTATCATAGGGTTGATGGAATAATCGGTGCCGGATAACAGGAGGCCGGATACCGTTGAGGTAATGGTAATTCCTCCCGCTAAGGTTGATGCGTCAATCGGAATATTGAAAAGAATGACCATGCTTGAATTGATCGCGACCCCGGAATCACCGTTGGCTGGAAACGTGGCAAGCACCTCCGGGTAGGCCGGTTGCGAGGATGGGCTGCCGGGATTAAAGGCATCAGGAAGGAAAATCCGGGGCGATCCGACGCCGCAGGCAAGGGCGAGAAGAAGCGGTATCAGAACGATACCGGCAAATTTTATTTTTTTTATAGACATTTCACCGGCTATCTGCAATTTATTTATCAGACGTGCTGCATATCTAATTAAAATAGCATGTAGTATAATAAATATCATTAAATTTGAATAGAGTGTCAAATTATTTTTGAATGGTTGCTATCTACTGGCTATTGTATCATTTATACCGGTTCGATATTTATGTAAAATTATATATTTTTATTTTAATAAATTAGTTTAATTAGGCGAATTTTGCCCGTTTATTGCTTATTTATACAAATTTCAGCAATTATTATCAGTAATATTATGGAATAATATTCAAGCATAATGAAATTTCGAACTTATATCTTTACTCTGATTGTTATCGCCGGTTTTTCCACCTATCTTTACGCGGCGCAATCAGTCACGCTGACCCCCCTGGATTCTCCCGACACCCTTTCAAACGGCAAGTCCTACTTCCTGGCTGGAAAGATGTACCGGTTCAGGGTGCAGGCCATTGATCCTTTAGCCGGCGGAAGGCCGTACTGGAATACAATTACTCTTGATTTCAACGGACCGGGAGCCGGAATAGAGCGCTCGTGTCAGATACAGATTGAGGGCGGGGACGCGGTTATCTCCGCTACCGGCGTGAGCGTGGTCATCAACAACAATACGGTCGTATGGACGAATCTCGATTACCAGCTCGACGTGACCTTTTTATGGAACGCCACGGACTTTAACGCCGTCGCGACCAATACGGTCACAGCGGACATTGACGACGACGGCGCAAACGGCAGCGACACGCGAACCTTCAATTACGGGATATGCTCGCAGATCCAGATCATGAACTTCAGCCAGGACGGCGATGCCGCCGACGGGTACGTCAATCCCTGGCACGGCCTGTTCAACGTGACCGGCCGCATCGTGTATTATGTTGCACTGGAACCCCTCATTATCAACCGGGTGGAAGACCTTGACCCGGGAGAAACCGGGCCGCTCTCCGGACCCGGATCTCCCCAGCTCATCATGGCCGGCGCAGCGTCCATAAACGATTCAGACGGGAGCGCCAACCTTTCATTTACGGTGCCGCTGGAGTACATGAATACCAACTTCGGCGCGACTTCCGCATCGCGCTCATGGCGGGTGAACGCAACCATGCAGACGGGGGGGGCTTCAGTAACATCGCAAAATCAGCTCGGCATATGGTGCAACAGGATCGACGTGGCCAACGTTACCTTCGAGAACGGCGGCGGCGCGAACGAGGGTGCCCCGCCCACCTATTACATACGGAGCGTCAGCCAGGCCGGAACGCTTATCCGGATCAACGCGGCCCTCAACGTCGCCATTGCCGGCAACACGAACATGATCGGCAATACCACATTCCGGATACGATACTCGGTCGCGCCGGCTGACGTTTTCACGGTCACCATACCGGGCGGCGCGGGCACCGCCACGGCAGTGGTGCCGATACCGGCGGTCGGCGCCGGTAATACAACTCTCTTTACGTACCTGGTGGAGGCGATTTACGGCAGCGCGTTTGACGGCACCAGCGGCGCGCCCCAGCAGTATATGCCCTCGGCGCCGGCGCGGATAACCGGCACCACCAGCCGGAACCTCTACTGGGACAATGCGGACCCGCCGGGCGACAACAGTCCAACGTTCACGACCCTGGCTCCGTCGCCGCCGGCGCCGAGCATCAATCCCTTGCCGACAGCGACCAGCTTTACCATTTACTGGACCCCGGTGACCATACCCGGCCCGGATTTCGACTATGATTTTGATTCATACAGAATTTATTATAAGAGGCAGGTAGACGCCACCTATATCATGGTTGATAAATCCGTCATCCCGGCCCTCGGCACCATCAGTACAGCCAGCGCCGAAATATCCGGGCTTGAGTCGATCACCATATACGATTATCGGCTTTCAGCGGTCGACGTCTTCGGCAACGAGGTGGATATTCTGAATCAGCTCATCGGATCGGTATCAACGACCGCGTCGCAAATTGATGTGACCCTTTCCGACGGCATATCAGCATATAAGGAAAGCGGTTTCGATAATCCGGATCCTTCCCAGCGCCAGGTGCGCGATACGGCCATCAAGATAACCATAAAAATCACATCAGCGGGCAATCCGCCGGACAGGGTAACTGTTATCATCGCCGGTAATGATTCGGACCTGCCCAATCCCGGTCCGCCGATGCAGTACGGCGCAACCGGCGTTAATGACGATATTGTGACTCTCACCGAAGGGACTGACCGGTGGACGCTGCCATGCGCCAAGATCGCGCCCAACACCTGGGAAACCTACATACCGAGCGATCATCCGCTGATGGTGTATGGCACCAATATAAGGTTCATCGTTGCCACAACCGAGGGAACTTCACCGCCCGCTTACTCGGACCATACCGACGATGATCCAAACGCGCTGCCTCCCATCGTGGACGGCTATCAGCAGCACGAGTGGCGCTTCCGGGTGGGGAAGCGGGCGCTTTTCATACCCTGGCCCACGAGGGTGCTGAACAATGTGATGACCGCGCAGCTCCCCTGCTGCTTTCCCGCGTATTTCATCCCGGTCGATTCACTGGTGACAATGAAGGTTTACGACGTCAAGGGGAGGGTGATCGCCACGCTGTGCGAGAAGCTGTACCGGCCCGGCGGCCAGAATATCAAGGACCTGGGATGGTGCGGCCGTAACAAGGACAACCGCCGCGTGGGGCCGGGGCTCTACTACATCCATATCAAGGCCACCACGTTCGGGAACAAGACGGTCCTGGACAAGTTCATGAAGGTGGTCGTGGCCCATTGAAGAAACGGCTTTTCATCATAGACGGCCACGCCCTCTGCTACCGGGCCTACTACGCCTTCATCCGCAATCCGCTCGTCAACAGCGACGGGCAGAACACATCCGCCATCTTCGGTTTCGCGCGCATGCTGCTCAAGCTCATCGCCGACCAGAAGCCGGACTACCTGGCCGTGGCCTTTGACCCGCCCCGGAAATCGTTCCGCTTCGCTCTCTATCCCGAGTACAAGGCGAACCGCCAGAAGATGCCGGACGACCTCCGCTCCCAGATAGAGGAGATCAAGCGGATGATCGAGGTCCTGGGCATTACCCGGATCGAGGAGGCGGACTTCGAGGCGGACGACGTGCTGGGCACCGTGGCGAAGCGGTACGGCTCCCGCGACCTGGAGGTGATGCTCGTCACCGGCGACAAGGACGCCTACCAGCTTGTGGACGGCAACGTGAAGATATACAACAATAAAAAAGGGATATCTGAATACGAGGTGTACGGCGCCGGGGACGTCGAGTCCATGCTCGGCGTGAGGCCGGAGCAGGTTGTCGATTACATGGCCCTCGCCGGCGATTCGTCCGACAACATTCCGGGCGTGAAGGGCATTGGAGAAAAATCAGCGCAGAAGCTCATCGCCGCGTACGGCACCCTGGACAACCTGTACGCCAACATCGAGAAAATATCAGGCAAGCAAAAGGAGATGCTCATCCGCGACAGGGACATGGCCTACCTGAGCAGGGATCTGGCCACGGTCCGGACCGATCTTTCTATCGGGCTCGATATCGAGACGCTCCGGTTCGAGGAGCTTCCCCCGGATAAGGCGGTTCCCTATTTCAAAAAGCTTGAGATGGGCTCAATCATAAGGGACTTTTTCGGCAGTGAGGCCGGTGAGGAAGCGCCTGCGGAACCGGCGAAGAAGCGGGTAAGGGCATGCCGCGTCATCCGCACAGAGGACGAACTGCGGGACATGATAAGCCAGATCCGCCTGGCGGGAGAGGTTTCCCTGGACACGGAAACGACGTCGCTCGCGCCCGTGGAGGCGGAGCTGGTGGGCATGTCCTTCTCCATACGGGAGGGCGAGGGGTGGTACGTGCCGCTCCTTTCACAGGGGATGTTCAGCGAGGATTACCTTGATCCGTCGCGGTCGCTCGAGCTCCTGGCGCCGCTGTTGACCGACGCTTCGGTGAGCAAGATCGGCCAGAACATAAAGTACGATCGGATCGTGCTCATGAATTACGGCATCGATCTGGCCGGTGTGACCTTCGACACCATGGTGGCGTCATACCTGCTTGCGCCGAATGAGCGGCGCCACAACCTGGACGACATGGCTGAGAAGTATCTCAACTGCCGGACCGTCACCTTCAAGGAGCTGGTGGGCACCGGCAAAAACGCCGTGCCGTTGGCGGAGGTACCGCTGGACCGTGTATCCGAGTACGCGGTCGAGGACGCCGAGGTCACGTACCGGCTGTACGCCCTGTTCCGGCAAAAACTCGCGGACGAGGACCTGGTTGGCCTGTTCCGCGACGTTGAGATGCCCCTGGTGGCGGTGCTGGCGGAGATGGAGCGCGTCGGCGTGAAGATCGACGCCGGTTATTTTAAAAAACTGGAGGCGAAGAACCGCGTCATGCTCGGAGAAGTCGAGGAGAAGATTTACGACGCGGCAGAGCAACGATTCAACATCAATTCCACGCGCGAGCTCTCCCATGTGCTCTTCGAAAGGCTGCGCCTGAAGCCCCAGCGGAAGACCAAGACCGGGCTTTCCACCGACATCAGGGTGCTGGAGTCGCTGCAGGGGAGCCATCCGATTATCGATCATCTCATATCGTACCGCACCCTCTCGAAGCTCAAGAACACCTACATCGACACCCTGCCGAACCTCGTGTCGCCGAAGACCGGAAGGATACACACCTCGTACAACCAGACCGTGGTGGCGACCGGGCGGCTCTCGTCGTCCGATCCCAATCTGCAGAACATTCCGGTGCGGGACGAGTTCGGTAAGAGCATACGGCGGGGATTCGTTCCCGAAAAGGGGCACGTCCTCATGTCGGCAGATTATTCGCAGATTGAGCTCAGGGTGGTGGCCCACCTGTCCGGTGACGAAAATATGATACGCGCTTTCAGCGAGGGCATAGATATCCACTCCATGACCGCCTCATCGGTATTCGGCGTGCCGCTGGACGGGGTCACGCCTGTGATGCGGCGGCAGGCCAAGGTCATCAACTTCGCCACCATCTACGGCGTATCCCCCTTCGGACTGTCCCAGCAGGCAGAGATCGGCATGAAGGAGGCGGCGGAGTTCATCCGTATCTATTTCCAGACCTATCCACGAGTCAAGGAGTACCTCGACACCACCATCGAGTTCGCCCGCAAGCACGGATTCGTGCGAACCCTGCTGGGACGGAAGCGCGAGATCCCGGAGATCGATTCCGAGACGTCCTTCCGCCGCGAGGGCGCCGAGCGGGTCGCCATAAACACGCCGATCCAGGGAACGGCGGCCGATATGATCAAGATCGCCATGATCAACATCAGCGATGAGTTCAGGAAGAAGAAGATGGAGACACGGATGATCATGCAGGTGCACGACGAGCTGGTCTTCGAGGTCCCGGAGGAGGAGAGGGACGCGGTGGAAAAAATCGTGCGCGACAGGATGGAAAACGCACTTGACTTGAAAGTGCCGATAAAGGTGGACATCGGCGCGGGCAAGAACTGGGAAGAGGCGCATTAGCCTTCAACCGTATACCCGGCATTCTGGATTGAGTTCTTGATGTCATCAATGGTAACGGACTTATCATCGAATTCAACAGTCACTTTCTTCGAGTCCGGGTCCGCGTTTATATACATGATGCCGGACAGCTCCTTTACCGCTTTCTCGATGGTCATCTTGCAGTGGTTGCAGCTCATGCCCGGCGCCAGCAGTTCCCTAGATATGGTCATTATCCAACCCCTTGTTTAATAATAACACTATTTTCCACGTTTATCAAGTACCGATAACTATCTGCCACAAAGGCGCCGATAACTATCGTATACTAGATTGATTACTAATACATTATTCGCCGACTTGCAAGAATTTTAACCGGCTGGACCTTATTTCTTGAGATATTCGGTTACTTGAGCGATGATGGCGTCCTTTGTGAATCCGAACTTTTCCGCCAGTGCTGCGGCCGGCGCTGACACGCCGAAGCTCTCCATGGTAATGTAAAGAGCATGCGGTCCGGCGTATTTTTCCCAGCCCATGCGGATACCGGCCTCGACAACAGCCTTGGGCGTGCCGTGTGAAAGGACTTCCATACGGTATTCCTCCGGCTGCTCATCAAAGAGCTCCCAGCAGGGGAATGAGACCACCCGGGCCCTGATATTTTTTTCTTTCAGATTTTCGGCTGCTGCGATTGAGATATGCACCTCTGATCCGGAGGTCAGGATCACGATGTCAGGTTCTCCTTCGCATTCCATGATGATATAGGCGCCCCGGTGGAGAAGTTCAGGACCGCGGTCGGCTCCACGCTGAATAACGGGTACGTCTTGCCGCGTTAGCGATAGCATGGTGGGGCCGGTCTTTCGCTTCAGGGCGGCCAACCATGCCTCCTTTGTTTCCTCAGCGTCCGCGGGACGGATGACATGCAGGTTCGGGATTGCCCGTGCAGATGCGATTTGCTCAACCGGCTGGTGCGTGGGCCCGTCTTCGCCCACAAACAGGGAATCATGGGAGAAGATATAAATGGTGTGCAGGCCGCTCAGTGCCGCGAGCCTTATCGGAGGCCGCATATAGTCAAGGAAGGCGAGAAAGGTTGCCGTGAAGGGAATTATTCCGCCGTAAAAGGCCATTCCGTTTTGGATAGCAGCCATGGCGTGCTCGCGGACGCCGAAGTGGATGTTCCGCCCGGTCTTTTTCCTGCCAGATTCGCCGAATCCTTTTACAAATGACTTGTTGCTGGGCCCCAGGTCCGCTGAACCGCCCGCTATATTGGGAAGTTCTTTAAACAGGACTTCCAGAACCTTCCCGCTGGCGGATCGTGTTGCAACCTTCTTTCCTGGATCAAAGGCGGGAAGCTTTTTTCTGATCGCGTCTATATCGGGATCGCTGAAAAATTTATTCCAGCGGGCAAGAATATCGCCCTGAACCGCGGCCTTAAAGTTTTTCTTCCATGCCTCGTGGATCCTTTTGCATTTTTTCCTTCTGTCGTTGAATATATCGTACACGCGCTGCGGCACGCAGAAGGAGTCCTCGGGTGAGCAGCCGATATTTTTTTTTGATGCAGCGACTTCGTCCGTTCCCAGGGGCGCGCCATGGGAATCTTCCGAACCTTCCTTGCCCGGGCTCCCTTTTGCGATCCTGGTTTTTGCAATGATAAGCGATGGCCTGCCTGCCGTCTTCTGCGCTTTTTTGATCGCTTTTTCAATTTGCAAGTAGTCGTGTCCGTCGATCTTTTGCACGTACCAGCCGTGGGCGACGAAGCGCCCGGCCACATCTTCGGAAAAGGCAAGATCCGTGTCTCCCTCGATGGTGATCTCGTTGGCATCGTATATATAGATCAATTTTGCAAGACCCCAGTGGCCGGCCAGTGATGCCGCTTCAGAGGATATCCCCTCCATGATATCGCCGTCACTCACGATGGCATAAATGTAATGGTCGATGATGCTGTTCTCCGGAGTATTGAATTCTGCTGCCAACAGATCCCGCGCCAAAGCCATTCCGATACCGTTGGCAAATCCCTGTCCGAGCGGACCGGTGGTGGTTTCAATGCCCCTGGCTGCTGAATGCTCAGGGTGTCCCGGCGTTTTGCTGTTGAGCTGGCGGAAGTTGCTGATGTCGTCCAGGGTGATATCGTATCCACTGAAGTGGAGCACCGAGTAGAGGAGCATGGAGCCGTGACCCGCTGAAAGGACAAAGCGGTCCCGATTCACCCAGTCGGGATTTTCCGGATCGTGCTTTAGTATTTTCGCCCAGAGCACCGCAGCGATATCCGCGCAGCCCATGGGCATGCCCGGGTGACCGGAGTTTGCTTTCTGGACCGCGTCCATAGTGAGGGTACGGATCGTTGTGGCGATAAGCCTGAGATCGTCGTTTGTAATTATCATAGAAAAATCCTTATCGGATGGGAGGTATGCGATATGGCCCGCTATTGTCGAGCAGTACTGTATGCTCCATATATTTTTATTATGTCTCTAAATGCAAGTACTTTTGTCAAATAGGGCTTGCGGGCAAGTCATATTTTCTGTGGAATTTGTTATGATTTTACTCTGACCCCGGTTATTTTCAAATATGCGGCATCACCCTGTCGCTGAAAAATCGAAACAGGGAATTCCTGGTCGCCAGCATGTTCTTGATAATATCTATCGTGCTGCAACCCGCCGTATCGGTAACGATTTTATAGAGATACGCCCGCGCACCGAACATTCTGCAGGCCTGAACAACAGCCGCTCCTTCCATGTCAACTAGATCGGCAAATACGCCTGCCGCGAGCCGTTCAGATTCGTTCAGTATCGGCCTGTCCTGTGTGGCGAGAGATGCCATGGTGAAGTCGTTCAGTGTATCCGGGTTGTGAATTACGGGATCACCGCTCAGCAACCGGGGGCGATCCAGCTCGTAAATTTTGTTGATGTGAAGAATAGCACCGATGTTAAAACCGGGAACCGCTGCGCCCGCGGCTCCGAGGTTAATCACCATGGATACGTGATATTTTTCAATTAATAAGGATGACGC
>MIBH01000073.1:0-23455 GCA_001829455.1 Spirochaetes bacterium RBG_13_51_14 | reverse complement strand
AATTCCCCCCGCCGCCGAAGGCGGCGGGGGGAATTATTATTACATTAATTTATTGAATGTATAAATTTTAAAATTTGCTGAATAGTTACTATTATTTTTATTATCCTATTAATGAGAAATAATTTATTCACAAGCCTTCAATCGCCTTATTTCAAAAGATAAATTTATTTCACATTAATTGATCCTCATAAATAGTATGGTTGTCGGTAATTATTGCTGAAAAATATAAGGAAACTTCTAAAAATCGTATTAGGATATTTCTTTTTGGGCACTTTTAATGAAAAAAACAGTTTTTAGATGTGCCCATAATAGAATTGATGAGGTGAGATCATGAAAAAGCTTCACGCTCCGGTTGTAATAGTTTTAACAATTTTATGGATATTCGCTTCATGCGCTAAATCATCTGAGCAGGAAGACAATAAGCGAGCCGGGTTAGCTGCCGGAGAGCAGGTGACGGTCACCTGGCATGATTTTAACGGGGGTTTAAAGCTGGCGGTAGAGAAGCGGAAGCCGGTCGTGATGGACTTTTACGCCGAATGGTGCGGCTGGTGCAGGAAGATGGAAGCCGAGGTCTTCACTGATCCGGAGGTGGCGTCGAAGCTCCGGGATAATTATATCTGCATACGGCTTCATACCGATAAGAATTTTGATGAGAAAATTAAATACAAGAACCATATTCTCACAAAGCAGGAATTCGCCGCCATGCTCGGCGTACAGGGTCTTCCCACGGTCGTCTTCCTGGATCGCGAGGGGAACCTCATTACCAAAATTCCTGGGTTTATCAACAAGAGCATGTTCCTGCCGTTATTGAGCTACATCCAGGATGAATGCTACATGAAGAAAATACCCTTCCAGGATTACATGGAAGGAAAGAGCCCGTGCAATAAAAAGTGACCGGCAGCATAAAACCGTATCCTGCCGACGGCTGTCCTACCCACGGCCGGGGACATGGATGAGGGTGATTGATCAGCGGCTGTAAAGTATCTGACGTGAAATGATTCTCTCCAGCTTATAGATCTTGTCGGTGTAATCGAGGAGCATCGGATCTTTTCCGATATTTAACTTCATCTTCTGTATCATCTCTTTCAGGAGCATCAGATCTGACCGCCGGTCGATCTCACCTCTCTCGATAACATTCCGCAACAGGTCAAAATTATATTTACGCAGGTTGATGCGAAAGAAGAATTCCACGCCGTATATCTGGAGTACCTTGTCAAGGGACTGCTTCGATTTGCCTGATGAATAATTCTGATACTGTGGGGAATCCACGGCCCGCTGGCCGGTCTGGCGGGGGTCGCTTTTCTGTTCCTTGTTCGCCGGGTGTGGTCCGGCTTCGTGCAGCATCTTGGTATCAACGGTCTTGAGCACTGCAGCGAGCTTCTTCGTTTTCCATGTATCCGTGTATTCGGTGAAATTTCGCTCGATGTAATTCTCGTATTCCGCAAGCATGATCGACTTATTGCCGATCTGGCCGAGCATAGTGTTCTTGTAGAAACTCGGCCGCGAATAGATATCCTTCACGATTTGGTGAACCAGGAGGCGTTTGTTGAACTGTTTTTCATATTCATCCATGAGTAGTTTCTGGAAGAAGTTTTTCAGCTTCCGGATTGTCTGGAGATCCGTTTCGACGTAGCCGTCGACTCTTTTGATGTCGTTATCAGCATCTTCTTTAATGATTTCAAACGTGAATATATTATGGGATTCTTTCAGGATTCTGATGATGAGTTCAAGATCGGCGCGATCGATCCCCAGCAGCGATTGAATTTCCTTTTCAAAGGTATCAGAATGAGGAATGGAGTCATGATTTACCTTTGTGTTGTGTTCGATTATTTTTTTGAGGATTTCGTCAATGAATTTTTTGAGCATACTATTTATTTTATCACAGTACTGTCTTATACCGCCTTGTGAAAGCGAGGACGGATGATCATGCCTTCCACGGAGTAGATTAGCCTGATGAAGAATTATTTCAAGGAATTTTTTCACGGCAATAAAAAAAGCAGAACTTCTGTGCTTTTTCCGGGTTAATGTAATCCCCGGGATTGACGGTTCAGGCATAGAAAAAAAATTGACAAATTACAATAGAGGGCGTTATGGTACTCACTTTCTCGCAATATTATCTTTAGGGGTAACGGGTTTTATTATCGAAAATGAAAGGCGCTGATATCATCGTTGAGAGCCTGAAGCAGGAAAAGGTCGAGCATATGTTCGGCTATCCGGGCGGCGTGGTGATACCCATATTCCACGCCCTCTATAACGCCCCATTCAGGTTTATACTCTCCCGGCACGAGCAAGGTGCCGTCCATGCGGCTGACGGATACGCCAGGGCTTCGGGCAGGCCGGGCGTCGTCATCGCCACGTCCGGCCCCGGCGCGACGAACTGTGTTACCGGAATCGCCACCGCCCACATGGACTCGGTGCCCCTGATTGTTTTCACCGGCCAGGTGAAGCGGGAGCAAATCGGTAACGACGCCTTCCAGGAAGTCGACATCACCGGAATCACCCGGCCCATTACCAAGCACAACTACCTGGTTCAGGACATCAAGGATCTGGCCCGTATTATAAAGGAAGCCTTCTATATCGCCACCACCGGCAGGCCGGGCCCGGTCCTGATCGACGTCCCCGTGGATATATCAAACGCTGAATACAAGTTCAGCTACCCGGAAACCGTTCACCTGCGGGGGTACAAGCCGGTATATGAAGGACATCCCGGCCAGATCAAAAAGGCCTGCCAGCTCATCGAGAACTCGAAGCGCCCGGTCATCTACGCCGGCGGCGGCGTTGTTATATCAAACGCTTCAAAGGAGCTCAGGGAGTTCGTGAAGAAAACACAGATCCCGGTCACGACGACCCTGCTGGGTCTGGGCGTGTACCCCGAGACCGACCGCCTTTCCCTGGAGATGCTGGGCATGCACGGCACCTACTACGCCAACCATGCGGTGAACGAGTCCGATCTCCTGATCGCCGTCGGGGCCCGCTTTGACGATCGGGTGACCGGTAAAATCGCCGAGTTTATACCCAGCGCGGAGGTCATCCATATCGACATCGATCCGGCTTCGGTGAGCAAGAACGTGCCGGTGAATATTCCAATTGTCGGTGACTGCAAGCAGGTGCTGGCCGAGATGACCCAGATCATCAAGGCGCCGGAAATCGATGAATGGCTCGCAGTCGTCGATGGTTTAAAGCGCGAGCATCCGCTCACCTATGAAAAAAATGACAAGGGGAGGATCAAACCTCAATTCGTCGTGGAGGAAATATACAAACAGACGAAAGGGGACGCCATCATCTGCACCGAGGTTGGGCAGAACCAGATGTGGGCCGCCCAGTTCTACAAGTATACCCAGCCGAGGACATTCATTTCCTCCGGCGGCCTGGGTACCATGGGATACGGCTTTCCCGCCGCCATCGGCGCCCAGCTGGCGCGGCCTGAGAAGCGGGTCATCGACATCGCGGGCGACGGCTCAATCCAGATGAACATCCAGGAGCTTATCGTGGCGGTTCAGCACCGTCTCCCGGTCATCATCGCGATATTGAACAACGGATTTCTGGGTATGGTGCGGCAGTGGCAGCAGCTCTTTTACGAAAAACGATACAGCCACACCTGTATCGATTTTGCGCCCGATTTCGTGAAGCTCGCCGAAGCCTATGGCGCGGTCGGGATGCGGATCGACACATATGAAGAGGTTGCGCCCGCGCTGCAAAAAGCGCTTGAAATTACCGACCGGCCCATCATTCTTGACTTCCGCATCTCGCGGGAGGAAAACGTCTACCCCATGGTTCCGGCGGGTCAGTCTTTCAAGGAAATCATCATGAGGGAGCTTCTGGCGTAAGGCATGGCATCTACTGAGGGCGACATAAGACAGTACGTCATATCGGTAAAGGTTGAGAACCGATTCGGGGTCTTGGCGCGCGTTGCCAGCCTCTTCTCCGCCCGGGGTTATAATATCGACTCCCTGACCGTGAGCGCCACGGAACAGGAGGACGTCTCCATCATGACCATCGTGGTCCAGGGCGACGACCGGGTGATCGAGCAGGTGAAGAAGCAGCTCAACAAGCTTATCAACGTCATCAAGGTGACCGATCACACGGACCTGCCCACTGTTGAGCGTGAATTTGTTCTGGTGAAAGTTAACGCCACATCGAGCAAAAGAGCGGAGATTTACCAGCTGGGAGAGATTTTCAAGGCCGACATCGCCGATATATCGCCTAAGACCATCACCCTGGGCGTTAAAGGCGACCCGGAAAATATAAATAATTTTATCGAACTCCTGAAGCCCTACGGCATCAAGGAGCTGATGCGGACGGGGAGGGTGTCGTTGTTGAAGGAGTAATTACAAGGAGACTACCATGGCCAAAATGTATTATGATATTGACGCCGACCTCGGCATACTGAAGAATAAAACCATCGCCATTATCGGGTATGGGAGCCAGGGCCACGCCCAGGCGCAGAATCTCAGGGACAGCGGCATGAACGTCATTGTAGCAGAGCTTCCCGGCACCGATAACTATCGGTTGGCCGAATCGCATAACTTCAGGCCGGTGTCCGCGCGCGAAGCGGCAGAGAAGGCGGACCTGATCCAGATACTGGCTCAGGACCACGTTCAGGCGAAGCTCTACCGGCAGGACGTGGAGCCGTTCATGAAGGCCGGCAAAACCCTGGTCTTTTCCCACGGGTTCAACGTCCATTTCGGGCAGATCGTGCCTCCCACGGAGATCGACGTCATCATGGTCGCGCCGAAGGGTCCCGGCCATCTTGTCCGGAGCGAATATGAGAAGGGGGGCGGCGTGCCCTGCCTCATCGCCATACACAGCGACGCCTCGGGAAGGGCGAAGCAGACAGCCCTTGCCTACGCCAAAGGCCTGGGCGCGACGAGGGCCGGCGTCATCGAGACGACCTTCAAGGAGGAGACCGAGACCGATCTCTTCGGCGAACAGACGGTCCTGTGCGGCGGCGTATCCGAGCTCGTCAAGGCCGGATTCGACACCCTGGTGGGGGCCGGGTATCAGCCTGAAATCGCCTACTTTGAGTGCCTTCACGAGCTCAAGCTCATCGTGGACCTGTTCTACCAGGGCGGGATCAACTACATGCGCTATTCGGTGTCGGACACCGCCGAGTACGGCGACTACCTGTGCGGGAAGCGGATCATCACCGATAAGACGCGGAAGGAGATGAAGAAGATCCTGAAAGAGGTCCAGAACGGCTCCTTCGCCAAAAGGTGGATCCGCGAAAACGAGCTGGGCCGGCCGGAGTTCAACCGTATCAAGGAGGAGCAGCGGAACCACCCGATTGAGAAAGTCGGTGCCGAGCTTCGCCGGATGATGAAGTGGATTAATGCGAAATGATTAACAGAGCCGCGGAGGCGCTCTCACGCGACCGCGCCTCGGCGACAACATGAATAGCTACCGTACTATTACCCATTTTCCGTCAATGACTGAAACATAAACCGGGAACGAGATCGTTCCTCCGTCGCTGGTTTTCCTGGTGCGTACCGGCGATTCAACGGCCGGATCGGTGACCCACAGTATCCTGCCGTCGGCCACCGGCCTGAGAATAATCCTTCCGATGTTCAGGGGAGCCATGGCGAATCCTTTTTCCGAGAGCATCTCCCTCAGATTGTCCTTGAGCTTCGACTTCACCTCTTCAACCGGCTGGTGCCGGAGGCGCGCCATATCCAGGGAGGCGAAGAGGAGAAATCCGTACAGTGCGTCGACGTTTTTCCTGGAAAGGGCGGCGTGGTAGTCCGCAACGAGCTTCAGGATATGCTTCCGGGAGGAGGCGTCCAGTTTTACCTGCTTGATTTTACCCCACAGTTCCGAGGGAGGAACATATTGTGGAGTAAATTCAAGTTCTTTCCGTGTTGTTTTCTGAATCCGGGCTAATTCATCATCGCCGTTTTTTTCGGGGATACGGAGTTCCGCAATCTTTTTACCTTCATCGGACATCTGGCCTTGGAGGACGGTTGAAACGCTTATCACGATGCTCGGGCTGGCACCGCTGTCCTTCTGCCGGGCCGCGGGCCTGATTGTTACCGTCACCCTGTTTTTGCCGGTGGATATCCACATGCTTACATCTGAAACACCGTTGACCGAATAGGAATGTTTTTTCTCGGACCTGGTTATGGGTACTCCGTTGACTTCGATTTCAGCGTTGCATTGCGAAACGGCGTAATTGATGACATAAAACAGCTTTTGGTCGCCTTCACGGGCAGCAGCGCCGGCGGCGACGGTGAAAATGATACCGGTGATAAAGATACTGCGGCTGATTGCGTTCATTGAGTCCTCCTGGGTCGAATTATTTCCATCACTGGAATAAATTCCTCGACGGCCGGAAAAAAATCAATTCCAATTTTTCATGAAATGTGCTACGATCATTGCGGTTTTTCATCAGGCGTAACAATAGTGTCCCGGGCGTTACTTATCAATAAGGATTTCCGCCATGCAGAGAGAAAAGAACATCCGCATTTCCGGCATGTCCTGCGCAGCCTGTGCCGCGCGGATTGAGAAAGCGGTAAAGAAAAGGGACGGCGTTATCGACGTAAGCGTGAATCTCAGTACCGAGAAGGGACGTGTGCGGTACGATCCCCTCAAGATCAAGACATACGAAATTATCGAAGAAATAAAAAGGGCCGGATACGGAGCCGAGACAATCGAGGAGGAAGACCGGGACCGGGCCGCCGAGATGCGGAAACAGGAGATTCGCAGGCTCGGGATCCTGGTGCTGATATCATCCGCCCTGAGCGCGCCGCTGGTGGCGTCCATGGTGCTGATGCTTTTACGCGTCCATATCGAATTTATCCATCACCCTCTGTTGCAGCTCGTCCTGGCTACGCCGGTCCAGTTCGTGATCGGCTGGCGCTTTTACCGGAACGCGTACCTGGGCGTGCGGGGCGGGAGCCCCGGGATGGATCTCCTGGTCGCTCTGGGCACCAGCGCTGCCTACTTCTTCAGCGTGTACAACGGATTTATCATGCCATTAATAAGCGGCGGTGCGGGCGGTCTCTATTTCGAAGCCTCAGCCGTCGTCATAACCCTGGTGCTCCTGGGCAAGTTTTTCGAAGCCCGCGCCAAGGGGCGGACTTCGGACGCCATCAAAAAACTCATAGGACTCCAGCCGGCCACGGCCGTCATCGTGCGGGACGGCGGGGAGCTTACGGTGCCGGCCGGCGATGTCGTACCGGGCGATACCATTGTAGTGAAGCCGGGTGAAAAGATACCGGTGGACGGCGTCGTCCTGTCCGGTGCTTCCTCGGTTGATGAGAGCATGATCACCGGTGAGAGCGTGCCCGCGGACAAGGGGCCCGGCGATCCGGTCACCGGGGCCACCATCAACCGATTCGGGTCCTTTACCTTCAGGGCCGAGCGGGTGGGACGCGACACCCTGCTCGCGCAGATCATCCGCACGGTTGAAGAGGCGCAGGCCGGCAAGCCCCCCATCCAGCGTTTCGCAGACCGGATCGCCGCCGTGTTCGTCCCGGCGGTGCTGGGGGTGGCGGTCGTAACCTTCGTCGTATGGATTCTCGCCACCGGCAGCCTCGCCATGGCCATCGTGAGCGCGGTTGCCGTGCTGGTGATCGCCTGTCCCTGCGCGATGGGCCTGGCCACGCCGACGGCGGTGATGGTAGGCACAGGACGGGGGGCCGACATGGGGATCCTCTTTAAAAGCGGCCAGGCCCTGGAAGCGGCTCATCGGACCGGGATCGTGGTCCTTGACAAGACCGGGACCGTGACCACGGGGGAACTTTCGGTATCGGACATTCTTCCTACCGGAGATATGAAAGAGGATGAACTCATTTTCTACGCCGGTCTGACGGAAAAGAAATCGGAACACCCGGTGGGAAGGGCGATATACGATCGAGCCGCATCAAAGGGCGAAATACCGGACCCGGAAGCCTTCTCGAGCGAGCCGGGGAAAGGCGTGCGCGCCTTTTTCAAGGGGAGAGAACTGATCGCCGGCACGCAGAGCTTTGTTGAGGAACGAGGTGTCGACCTGTCATGCTGCGCATCGGTGCTGACTCCTCTTGAGGCCCAGGGCAAGACCGCGGTGGTCGTCGCCATTGGCGGCCGTGCGGCCGGGGTAATCGCCGTTTCCGATTCGATCAGGGATTCATCGCGCGGCGCCGTGGCTGAACTTCACCGGATGGGGCTCGCGGTTTACCTGGTGACCGGTGACAACCGGCGCACGGCCGAGTTCATGGCAGCCCGGGCCGGGATCGACCCCGGCAGGGTGATCGCCGGCGTGCTTCCGGGCCGCAAGGCGGAGGTGGTGCGTGAGCTCCAGCGCGGTGGAACGGCGGTGGCCATGGTGGGCGACGGCATCAATGACGCGCCGGCGCTGGCGACGGCCGATGTCGGAATCGCACTGGGAACCGGAACCGACATCGCACTGGAATCGGCTGATATCGCGCTCATGGGAACCGATCTCGCCGGCATCGCGACCGCGATTCGGCTGTCGCGCGCCACCATACGGAAAATCAGGCAGAATTTCTTCTGGGCCTTCATCTATAACTGCATCGGCATTCCCTTCGCGGCGTCCGGCATGCTCAATCCGGTTATCGCGGGCGCGGCCATGGCGCTGAGCTCCGTGTCAGTGGTGACGAATTCACTTCTATTGAAGCGGTTCAGGTAGATCTGAATCTTTACCGGTAGAAGTCGGGCCCTCATGAGAGGGGGGAGGCGGCCTACTTGATCATCTCATTCACAATCCGGTCCAGCTCGGCGGTGATCTCGTTGATCGCCTGGGTGGAGCGCGACAGATTCGAGGCTATGGTGACGATATCCTGCGACTTTTGAGCAATGTCGAAGGCGGTTCTGGACGATTCGTCCGTGGCGATCTTCTGTTCCGAGGTGGAGTTCTCAATGGTTTTGCCTGAATCGTGAATCTTGATGTTGAGGCTCTTGATCGTCTTGATGGTTATACCGATGTCGGTGATGAGATGGCCGAGCTCCGTGATCTCGTCCTTGATGGTGACGATGGCGCTGTTGAGCTTGTTCATCGTCTCCGCCGACTGATTGATGAGGGTCCCGCTCTCGTCGATGAGCGTCAGGTTCTCCTTGATTATGTTCTCGATCTCCCGGGCGTTCTGGGTCGTGGCGTCGGCCAACTTCGAAATCTCATCAGCGACAACCGCGAAACCCCGGCCATAGTCACCGGCCCGGGCCGCCTCGATGGCCGCGTTCAGGGAGAGAAGGTTCACCTTATCAGCGATGTCGTTGATGACCTGAACGAAATTTGCCATCTCGCTCGATTTGTTTTTGACCGTGTTGAACTTTTCTTCCGTGAGCTTGATCTGGTCCGATGTACTCATGGAATGATCGGTCACCTCGTTCAGCGAGCGGTTCATTTCGATGGAGCTCACTTGCACCTTGTCGTTGACGGCCTTCAGGTCGTTGACCGAATCGACGGTGATGGCCAGCTCCTCGTACAGGGACCGGGCAGTCTCGCTGATGGTATTCGAATTGCCGGCCAGTTCCTCAAGCGAAGTGGTTATCTCCTCCAGGGACGCCGCCTGGTGCTGGGAGATTTCGGTCATCTCCCTGGTGATGACCCGGTGCTCTGCCGTCTCCCGCTTCATGATCACCATGGAGTTTATGACCGCCATGGCCATACCGCGGAGGTTGATAAGGCTGCTGCTGGCTTCTTCATGTTTGTCGATGGCGAATTTGAGGAGCCGCTGTGTCGCCCGCGAGCCGAAATAGGCGCCGACGCCGACAAACAGATATAAGAGGAACCGTACCGCCGTGTCCGAATAGGGCGGCGGGAGGCGCAGGTCGGGGTTGATGATAAAGGTCACCGCCTGTGAAATAATCACTATGATTAAGGTATATACCGAAATGGGCGTGTTGAAATAAAAAATACTGAGCGCCAGAGGGATATAACGCGTTGCGAATAGCTGTTTTGCCCCGTGGAACGTGTATTCAAATACGGATATGCTAATGAGAACGCCCGTAATCATGATATAGCCGGACGCAATCCTGCCTTTAAACTTGTTTGATATGATGTATGAGCCGGACAGCGTTAGCGCTATGATAATCGCTTCAAAAATGATATGTTGATATTCAAGGTAACCGGAGCCGATACCGGCCGCCTTGATAGCCGTGACCGCGATATTTCCGAGGAGCGTTATGACAAGGGCCGCAATAAAAAGTCGTTTGTTGCTTTCGATGATGGCGTCAGAGAAGATTTTTGACCTGGCTAGGTTCTGTTTTTCATCGGATTTTTCTTTCATTGGGGTTATAGCACCTTTTAATTGGATATGGATAGGTGATAATCATCAGACGTGTTGTGAAAATCAATAATCGATAATATGGGCCCCGATTTCGGCCACGGGCGTTTCAATGAGCACATCGATAAAATTCCCAACAGGTCTATGCATGAGCATCGTTAAATACTTATTAACTGATTATTTATTTGTCATCCAAAATTTATCTTTATCTGCAAAAAATGTGATAATCGAAATCATCCTCCGCTGTTTCGGCCCATTATTACGGCCAGAGAAGAGGCGCATCATTGTTATATCAGTTTTCGACGGCAGTCCTTTGTTAAGGCGTGCGAAGGCGGGTTCCGCCAAAATTAAATTGTTGACAGGGTGTTGGCATACTGCGCTAGTATCACGCAAATTCAGATTCATCACGGCGCTTATTATGGCTGAAAAAAGACTTCCCCTAACCAGGGAACAGATTGAGCGAATTATTCAAGAATATCCCACGCCCTTCCATATCTACGATGAGACTGGCATGCGGCATAACGCGAAGGCGCTGGTGAAGGCATTCTCATGGGCGCACGGCTTCAAGGAGTTCTTCGCCGTCAAGGCGTGCCCGAACCCGCACATAATGAAGATACTCCATGAGGAGGGGTTCGGCTCCGACTGCAGTTCCATGCCCGAGCTGGTGCTTGCAGAGCGGGTCGGCATTACGGGCGAGGAGATCTTTTTCAGCTCCAACGATACGCCGGCGGCGGAGTACGTGAAGGCCCGCGAACTGTCAGCCATCATCAACCTGGATGACATCAGCCACATACCCTTTCTGGAATTTAACGCCGGCATCCCCGAGGTTCTGTCATTCCGGTACAATCCGGGGCCGCTCCGGGGCGGCAATGCCATTATCGGCGCTCCGGAAGAGGCCAAGTACGGATTCACCCGGGAACAGCTCTTCGAAGGGTATCGCGCCGTGCGCGAAAAGGGAGTGAAGCGATTCGGCTTTCACACCATGATCGCATCCAACGAACTCAACCCCGACTATTTCGTGGACACGGCGGAGATGCTCTTCACCATGGCCGCCGACATCTCCCGGGAGCTGGGGATACGCTTCGAGTTCGTTAACCTGGGCGGCGGGTTCGGCATCCCGTACCGGCCCGGGGAAAAGGCCATCGACATGGAATATGTGTCTCAAAAGATAAAAATCCTGTACGATAAAATCATCCGCTCCGCCGGCCTGCATCCGCTCTCGATATTCATGGAAAGCGGCAGGATGATTACCGGCCCCTTCGGCTACCTGGTATCGAGGGTGCTCCACAAGAAGAATATCTACCGGGAGCACGTCGGGCTGGACGCCTGCATGGCGGACCTGATGCGCCCCGCGCTCTACGGCTCATACCACCACATCACCGTGCTCGGCAAGGAGGACCGACCCCCCGATCGCGTGTACGACGTGACCGGATCGCTGTGCGAGAACAACGACAAATTCGCAGTCAACCGGCGCCTGCCGGAGATAGAGATTGGCGACATTGTGGTGATCCACGACACCGGTGCCCACGGCCACGCCATGGGCTTCAATTACAACGGGAAGCTGCGGTCGGCCGAATTGCTTCTCAGGACGGATGGCTCCGTACGGATGATCCGCCGCGCAGAGACGATGGATGATTATTTCGCCACCCTTGATTTTTCGGAACTCTAGTTATCCAGGTCAGTCACCTGCAGATATTGCCGTATCTTGTCCCGGATCGACTCCGGCAGCTTGATCCCGATTGACTTCAGCCGCGATTCGTATTTATCGAAGGAGCGCATGTGCTGGGACGTGGTGGTGAATATCCGGAAATAGGACCGTATGCTCCCCTCCATCTCCCTCCTGAACTCGATGTCCTCGTTCAGGATATCCTCGATGGGTGCGATGGCCTTGTAGTTCACCGGCCGGCAGATCGAGCGGTATGCAACGAAGCGCTGGGTTACCTCGCACTCGTAATTCTTGGTGATGATGCTCTGCTCCACCACATTCAGGTCGATGCAGTCGATGATCTCGAACTTGTACTTGTCGCCGATGATATTTTCAAGCAGGGCCTTTGCGCTCGAGTAATAATCGCACTGCTGGTACAGGTCCTGGCAGTTCCGGCCGCATCTGAGATAGAGCACCACGTCGATGTCCGAGCTCTGCTGCGAAATCCCCATGTTCACCGAGCCCACAACGTCCATGGCGATGTCGTCGAATCCGTCTTTGAGAAGCTCAACAGCGTGCTCCAGTTCGTCCAGCCGCGCCTCCGTCTCCTGCGTGCGGAACAAGCGGAAAAAGTTCTTAATCTCCTTGAAGAGCTCGATCTCGGGGATGTGATGATACTTCCGCACCTTCGTGTCGTAATTTTTCCCCAGGCGACGCGACTGATACCGCTCCAGATCGATGATATCCTCCAGCCAGGTGCCGTCCTTCCGATAATATTCGGCGATGTCGTGAATACGGTCGTTCACCATCTTCTTCAGTGCAACCTTTTCGAGAATGATTTCGTTGAACTCTATCTGGAAGAAGAACCCCCCCTCGGAGACTTCGCCCTGGATCGTGGTCACCTCGCCGTAATTGGAGGGGTTCAGATACACGCACCCCTCAACCGCCTTGAACCCCCAGTCGTTGTGAATATGGCCGGTCAGACAGAGCTTTACGGGATTGTTCTCGCAGAACGTGCGGAGCGCGGGCGATCCGGACGGGCCGATGCGCGCAATCCGGTCGTGTATGCCGTGGGCGGGCTGGTGGGCCGCGATTATATCCGGTTTCACCGCCTTGAAAAAGGTGTACAGCTCATTGTTGTGATCGCCGGTGCCGATGCCACCCTTGTACCTGACGATGTACCGTTCGGGAGTGCCGGCTGTCCACACGTCAGCGCCGCCGTATCCGGCTATTTTCAGGCCGCCGATATTGTGCCACTGCAGATGAAGATCGCGCTCGTGCAGCGCCGTGTATTTCAGGTCCATGTCATAGTTTCCCGGGAGCGCGAAGACCGCGGCCGGTGTCTTGAACGAGATCATGTTTTCCAGAACCTTGTACTTCTGCTGCATCACCCGCCGCGCCCGGATGGTCAGCTGCTGGAAGTCGCTCCCCATGTCGATGATATCCTCGTGCATGTTGGGAGAATCCAGAAGCCAGTCCACGAAGTCTTCAAGAATCATGCCTTCTTTCTTCAACTTTTTACGGAGGCTGTTGAGGGATGTCTGTATGTCGTGATAGTGAATGGCGGTGTTTATACTGTAAAACGGCATATCGATGAGGTCTCCGCCGATGATGTAGAGATCGGCTACGGTCTCGTACAGGAGGGAAGCCGTCTGGTTGAATGAACCGTGAATGTCGGTAAGGAAGATTATTTTCATAACAGCGCCTGAGACTTATCTCTCATATATGATGATAATGATATTAAAAATTACGGAATGTTGCAAGCATCTTTAGAATTTTTTTTATGAAGAACGTCGTTGATATATTTTTAAGCGCATTCCAAAATATGGGGTGCATTCTATGCGGTACAGGACTTACCGCCATTTTTTGAGGCAAGGCTGAGGAAAAATTATGCCATAGGCGCCAAGAATCCAAAAAAATATTGACAGCAACCGATATTGTGGGTATTATATCAATATATTAAGATATATTGATATAATACTACATGGAAAGCGTTGGATATTTCAAGGCCCTGGCCGACCAGACGCGCCTGCGTCTTCTCAACCTGCTATTGCGCCATGAGCTGAGCGTTAACGAAATCGTCTCCGTCATGGGTATGGGTCAATCTCGAATATCGCGCCATTTGAAAATATTGACCGACTGCGGCCTCCTGAAGTCCCGTCGCGACGGGCTCTGGGTGTTCTACAGCGCCTGCCGTGAGGGGCGCGGCGCCAGTTTTAACGATCTTGTCCGCGAATTTATTGCAGGAGATACGGATCTCGCAGTGGACTACGCCATGATGGAGGGGATCCTGAAAGAGGAGCGAAGGGAAAAAACCAGGTTTTTTGATTCCATCGCTTCAGATTGGGATAAGATAAAGCAGGATATTGTGGGCGGACTCGATATCTCGAAAGAGATCATGGACCGGATCGCTCGCTGCGGCGTGGCCGTGGACCTGGGATGCGGGACCGGCGAGCTTCTACCCATTATCAGGCAAAAAGCAAAAAAAGTCATCGGCGTGGACAAGTCGCCCAAGATGCTGGAAGAGGCGGAACGGAGGCTCGCGGCAAACAGCAGGGGCATTGAGCTCAGGATCGGCGAGATCGAGCACCTCCCCATGCGCGACCGGGAGGCTGATGCCGCTGTCTTCAACATGGTGCTCCATCATCTTTCCTCTCCCGATGCGGGAATTGATGAAGCGGGACGGGTTCTGAAAAGCGGCGGGTCGCTTATCATCGTTGATCTTGACAAGCACCAGGACGAGGAGATGCGCAAGAAGTACGATCATCGCTGGCTCGGATTCACGCGGAGAAACGTCGAGCGGTGGCTGTCTGATGGAGGATTTACCATGGATGAGTTCGCGCAATTTGATGTGAAGCGCGGACTGAAGATCAACCTGTATGTGTCAGTGAAGAAATGAAGGGGCGAGCCTTCGATTTAAAAATATCATATAACCATAAGCATAATATGCAAGGAGATCTGCAATGAACATAACTGCAAAAAAAGACGTAATGGCGCTGGAGAGCAAGCTTCGCTGCAAAGTGGCGGATCTATCACTGGCGGAATGGGGTCGGAAAGAGATCCGGCTTGCAGAGGACGAGATGCCGGGCCTCATGGCGATCAGGAAGAAATACGGCTCACAGAAGCCGCTGAAAGGGCTTAAGATAATGGGGAGCCTGCACATGACCATACAGACCGCGGTTCTCATAGAGACCCTTCACCAGCTGGGCGCGGACGTTCGGTGGGCTTCGTGCAATATTTTTTCCACTCAGGACCACGCCGCGTCCGCCATCGCCGAGGCCGGCACCGCCGCCGTTTTCGCGTGGAAGGGCGAGACCCTTCAGGAGTACTGGTGGTGCACCGAGCAGGCGCTTACCTGGCCTGACGGATCGGGGCCGGACCAGATCGTCGACGACGGCGGCGATGCGACGCTCTTCGTTCACTGGGGCGTGAAGTCGGAGAAGGATGCGTCGTTCCTGAACCGTCCGGTGGACAACAAGGAGGTACGCATCATCATGGACCGGATACAGGAAAGCGTGCGTCTGAATCCGGGGAAGTGGACCGCCATCGCGTCAAAAGTCCGCGGCGTGTCAGAGGAGACCACGACCGGCGTGCACCGGCTCTACCAGATGATGAGCGCGGGCGAGCTCCTGTTCCCGGCGATCAACGTGAACGACTCCGTGACCAAGTCCAAGTTCGATAACCTGTACGGGTGCCGGGAGTCCCTGGCAGATGGCATCAAGCGGGCCACGGACATCATGGTGGCGGGAAAGATCGTGGTCGTGTGCGGATACGGTGACGTGGGCAAGGGGTGCGCGCAGTCGATGCGGGGCTTCGGCGCCCGCGTCATGATCACCGAGATCGATCCCATCTGCGCGCTCCAGGCGGCCATGGAAGGGTACGAGGTGACGACCATGGACGACGCGGCCCCCGGTGGCGATATCTTCGTCACCGCCACCGGTTGCTGCGACGTTATCACCGGCGCGCACATGGAGCGTATGAAGGAGGGCGCCATCGTGTGTAACATAGGCCACTTCGACAGCGAGATCGCCATGCACTATCTCGAGAACAATCCGAGGTGCAAAAAAGACACCATCAAACCGCAGGTGGATAAGTGGACCCTCGAGTCCGGCAGGTCGATTATCGTCCTCGCCGAGGGGAGACTCGTGAACCTGGGCTGCGCCACCGGCCACCCCAGTTTTGTCATGAGCAACAGCTTCACAAACCAGACCCTGGCGCAGATTGAGCTGGCGCAGGGCAAGCACGAGAACCAGGTATACACCCTGTCAAAGAAGCTCGACGAAGAGGTCGCGCGGCTGCACCTGGGCAAGCTGGGCGCCAGGCTCACAAAGCTGACCAAGGAACAGGCGGATTATATCGGGGTTCCTGTTGACGGGCCGTTTAAACCAGAGCATTACCGGTATTAAGCAGATAAGAGCGGCGGCGATTGGATTCGCAGCCGGTTTCATCGTAAAAATGGCATGAAACTCCCCGAACGCATCATCGACTTCCACGTCCACTTGTTTCCCGACAGGATGTTCGATGCCATCTGGGAGTTCTTTTCGAAGGGGTACCGGTGGGACGTCATCTACCGGATGTACTACCGGGAGTGCATCGACTACCTGCGGGAACGCGGCGTGGAGAAAATCGTCTATTCGAATTACGCCCACCGCGAGGGGATAGCCGAATCGCTGAATGAGTGGAACCTGCGGGTCCTGGATGAGAACCCCGACCTGTACTGCTTCACCGCCTATCATCCCGGCGATGAAAACGCCACGGACATGGTGGAAAAAATCCTGGCCCATCCCCGCGTATTGGGCTTCAAGCTGCAGCTCCTGGTTCAGCGCTTCTATCCGCACGATGATCGACTCTTCCCGATGTATGATATGGTGATGAATCACGGCAAACGTATCCTTTTCCATGTGGGCACCGGCCCGGTGGGGAACGAGTTCGTGGGGCTCGCGGAATTCCAAAAGCTCTTGACGCGATACCCTGATATTCCCGCCACTGTGGCCCACATGGGAGCGTATGAGTATCAGGGTTTCATGGACCTGCTGGCGGGCCATCCCAACCTGTATCTGGACACTTCTTTCTCTTTTTTTAAAGAATTTCAGGGGAGAGGCGGTTTCAATCTTGGTAGCGAGGCTCTTGAAACGCACCGGGAGCGTATTCTTTACGGTTCCGATTTCCCCAATCTTATACTACCGCGTGAATCGGAGATCGATACCCTGTTGGGATATGGATTGTCTCCGGAGTTCTATGACAGGGTGTTTCATCGGAATGGCTCGGAATTGATTGATGCGATTGTCCAGGGTGGAGAGTCGAAATTTGACTAAGAGGTAGCTGATACCAAGCCATAAAAAACCGGCAAGTATTAAAAAATACTTGATCAAATTACTAAAGAAGAAAAATATGATGACCACGTTTGCTCAATCCGAATACAACATTCATTGTTTTATTATCAATAATAACATATGGTTTTCAATTCCTTTGAATATATCTTCATGTTTCTCCCCGCGGCCTGGGGAGTTTATTTTATCCTCAACCGGTACCTTGGCGTAATCGCGGCACGGATGGGGCTGGTCCTCTGCGGCCTCTTTTTCTACGGATACTGGAACCTGCTATATCTGCCGCTGCTGTTGCTTTCGATCGTTATTAATTTCAGCATCGGGTATTCCCTGCAGGGCGGCTTTGCCGCTGTCAGTAAAATACCACGGAAGGCCATATTGATTTTCGGCTTGATTTTCAACATCGGGCTCCTGGGGTATTTTAAATATTCCGATTTCTTGATCAGGAACGTCAATGCCGTAGCCGGTTCGAATATCAGCCTTCTGAATCTCCTGCTGCCCTTGGGCATCAGCTTCTTTTCCTTCATGCAGATATCATTCCTCGTGGACGCGTATCGGGGAAAAACCAATGAAAAGAGCATGCTGCTCTACACCCTATATGTTACGTTCTTTCCATACATTATATCCGGCCCCATTACACGGCATGATGAAATAGTCCCCCAGCTCGGTGAAAAAGAAAAATGGTCGTTACACCATCAGAACATATCCGCCGGGATCCTCCTGTTTGCGATAGGCCTGTTCAAAAAAACCTTCATAGCCGACACCCTGGCTCTCTGGGCGAACCAGGGGTTCGATACCACCGGAATGTTGAAATTTTTTGAAGCGTGGCTGACATCGCTGTCATACACGTTCCAGCTCTATTTTGATTTCAGCGGTTATACCGATATGGCGATCGGGACCGCGCTCTTTTTCAATATCCGGCTCCCCCAGAATTTCGATTCACCGTACCGGTCCCTGTCAATACAGGATTTCTGGCGGCGCTGGCACATCTCGCTATCGCGCTTCCTCCGGGATTACATATACATCCCGTTAGGTGGCAACAGGACAGGCGAGTTCAGGATCTGCGTCAACATCTTCGTCACCTTCCTGGTCGGCGGCATATGGCACGGTGCCGGCTGGACCTTCATCTTCTGGGGAATGGCGCACGGCCTGGGACTCATAATCCAGCGGCTGTGGGGCAAAACCGGTATCAGGATCAATAAATACGCAAGCTGGTTCATAACGTTTAATTTTATCAACGCCGCCTGGGTCCTGTTCCGGGCGAAGGACCTTGCCGGCGCCGTGAAGATGTACCAGGGTATGCTCGGCCTCAACGGCGTGCTGGTGTCGGCCAGGCTCGAGAAGTTTTCTTTCCTGAAATCTCTGGGCTTAGAGTTCGGGAAGTGGCCGGACGCCATCAGTAAAAACGTGAACCACGTAATCTATTTTATAGCCGCGGCCGCCTTGATTTCGTTTTTCGCAAAAAATTCCAACGAGATATCCGGGAAATACGAACCTGGCTGGAAATGGCTCCTGTTCATCTCGATACTGCTCGGGACCGGGCTGATACACGTGACCCGGATATCTAACTTTTTGTACGCGAATTTTTAATGGCCATGAAGAACAGACATAAAAACTGGAACATCGCCATCCTGCTGGCCTCACTCGTGATACCGCTCCTTGTCATCGGGATCAACTATTTCATGGACCCACTCTGGTGCTTCGCCATCTCCCATAAATACAACCAGTTTCAGGATCCCTTCAACGAGCGGATACAGAAGACTAATTATCTCACTTTCCGGGACAGGAAATACCATGCTGTGCTGATCGGGACGAGCAGGTCCACCTGCATCAATCAATACTCCTTTAAGGGCATTTCCGTTTTCAATTATTCCTGCAACGGGCTCACCCTGCCGGAATACGCCGAATACCTGAAGTACGCGAAAAAGAGAAGCGGAAATGCCATACGACATATCTTCATCGGCCTGGATTTTCGCCAGACAATGGGGAAGTTCAAAGTGCGGCCTTCAATAAAGCCTGTTGATAACGTTGAGTCTACGGATCCTAACCTGATTATTTCCAGGGCCAACAGCCCACTGTACCGGCTGAAATCATTACTCAGCGTTGATACGCTGAAATATTCCTTGCGCAATTATAATTATTATCGCAGAGGCAACAGCTATTATTATACGAGGGACAACGTCAAGATCCACACCCGGTACTCCCGTAAGGTTCTGGATGATATCATCGCCTTCTACCTGGATTATTTTGATAAATCCGTGTACCCGCGGTATAAATACGATGAAACGTATGTTGCAGCATTAAAAAAAATACGGGATGAAAATCCCGATACAACCATCATCGTCTATACGACTCCGGAAAGCGGGCCCCTGATGAAAATTTTCATTAAACACGACCTGCTGGAATATTATTTCCGCTGGCTGTCCGATATCGTGGCCGTTTTCGGCGGCTGTTACCACTTCATGTATCCCAACATCGTGACGCGGAATTATCATGATTATTATCACGACGCCGTCCATACAAATCCCGAGGTCGGCGATATGATTGCGGATGTGATCTATAATAATAAACCGCATGCGGACCTGAACTTCGGCATCTATATTGATAAAAACAATTTCGCTTCCAGAAAGAATTACCTGAAAGAGCTTTTCAGGAAATTGTGACGCTCCCCGCTCACGCCGCCCCCGCGCCCTTATATTCATTGACAAAACGATTATTCTGCTATACCGGTGGCGAAATGCGCCATCATCATTTTATGGTATTGCGTCATGCATCTCTATATCGAAACATATCAGAACCGACCAACCAGGGCGGAGGTGTCCTTGGGAAGACTGCGGAACAACTTCGAGATTGTGCGTTCATTGGTCGGCGCGGGCGTCAAGATTATGGCCATGGTCAAATCCAACGCCTACGGCCATGGCATCAGAACCGTGTCAGAGGAATTTTTAAAAGCAGGTGCGCACTATCTGGGCGTGGCGTATCTGGAAGAAGCGGTCTATTTGCGCAGGAGCGGTATTACCGCGCCGATACTCGTCTGCGGTGCCATCAACACCGACCAGATCGAGGATTTCTTGCGGAATGATATTGAAATCACCAGTTCCTCAATCGAAAAGTCCGAGGCAATATCCTCAACGGCGAAACGTCTTGGCAAAACGGCGGTGGTACATCTCAAGATTGATACCGGCATGGAGCGCATCGGCGTTCATTGGTACAACGCTGAGAAGTTCATCAGCCGCACCCTCGAGCTTCCCGGCATCACGGTGAAAGGGATCTTTTCTCATCTGGCTAAGGCAGAGTCGGACCGTGAATTCACGGACTTACAGATATCGCGATTCGAAAAAGTCGTTGATTTCATGGCGCGGAAGTACATGCTCCCGGAGTTCATGCATCTGGCTAACTCTGCTGCGATCATCAGCTCGCCGGGATCGCATTTTAATATGGTGCGGCCCGGTATCATGCTGTACGGTTATAATCCCTTTGGACTCGATCCGAACCGCAACTTCGGCGGCAGGAAGCTCATGCCGGCCATGACCCTCAAAACCACAGTGTCATATTTCAAGGTATGCCCCCCGGATACCGGCATCAGCTATAATCATACCTATGCAACGAGGGGACAGACGAGAATCGTGACGCTACCGGTTGGCTACGGAGACGGATACAACCGCCAGCTTTCAAATAGAGGTGAGGTGATCATCCGCGGCAGGCGTCACCCGGTTGTAGGCGCCGTGTGCATGGATCAGATCATGGTTGATATCGGTCCTGATGGCACCGCCTACAATGGCGACGACGTACTCCTCTTCGGTGAATTGAACAATGACAGTATCCCCCTTGAATCCCTGTGCGGAAAGATTGGAACCATTACCTATGAGTTATTGTGCGCGATCAGCTCGCGGGTGCCCCGTATTTTTGTGGATTGAGAGATGGGGGTCAGAGTAAAATCCAATCCAATAGAGGGATCAGATCGCTTCCACCGTGCCCCTGAGCGCCTTTATCCTGCCAAAAATAGACGGTGCTGCGAAGGAGCACCAGAAGCCGATACACCAGTACCTGAAATAGCCGGCAATCGGGATATCCGGCAGAATACGTTTCAATCCGAAACTGATAATCGCGAACCCGGCTACTCCGACGGCAATCTTTATCAGCTGGTACCGGAGCCGGTTCCTCGGATTAAACCGTATCCGGTCTTTCGCGAGGAAGGCGCCTATCAGAAACCCGGAGATTGTACCCATGGTGGAGTTGATGTGATCCCCCGGCATTATCTTATACAGCAGATAGGGAATGATCATCAGGGCTGATATGATTATAGCCTCATTAACGGTCCGGTAGTAGTTTTCGGTAATCGATGTTGCCGGGAGAGTGACCGCCAGGCAGAAAAGTCCGATTATGAGCCCGCCGATGACGTCGCCCAGGAAGTGGACGCCCAGATATAGTCTTGAAAAGGGGACGAGGATGATCATCAGCAATGCAGCAGCCGTCACCGTCCAGTTCCGCTCCATGAGTGCCAGCGTACCCCAGAATGTTATAGATCCCTGCGCGTGGCCGCTGGGGAAGCCGGGACCTTTCGGAGAGGAGCGGTACGCCAGCTCACGGAGCCCGGGCAGGAGTTTTGCCGGGTCAGGCCGGGGATGGTTGATTATCTGCTTAAGAATATCGTTGAGCGACATGGCCAGGAGAAACGTTGCGCCAGCGTACAGGGCTTTCTTCCTGTCCCAGCACCAGTACAGGATCGGCAATGCCAGCGTGTAGAAGGTCACGCTTCCGGCGGTGGTAATCGAGAGCATGATATAATCGAGCCAGGGACCGGCAAAAATATGCATCCGGTTGAGGATGTCTTCGCTGAACAGCGTGGGATTGCTGAAGAATGATTCCATATTTTTATTTCCATAAGAGCGGTTTAGTATCGCTCACCCATGGTTTGTTGATCACGTGAATCGTTTTCGCAACTGTTCCACCGGGAGCGGCGGTGTTATTTTCATCGAGAAGTTAAATGCTTGCTCTGTAAAGTCAAGAGCTATTCTATTTTTTGAAGATCTATACGGCGGGTAGCAGATTAATTTTGGGAGTAAAATCGGAGGTGGCAAAGCTCCTCGGCTGCGGCGATTTAATGATTGAATCGGCGGTGTTTTCGAACAATGCCGATAGTGAATGGAAAAAATTCTGGAAGACCCACCTTCTGGTTGGCGAATATTTCAGGATGAAGCGGGGAACGTGATGTGGTTTTACATTAATTTTTTCATAAAGTAACCGGTTTTTTCTTGCTATTATTACTAACCGCTGTTTTAATATTCAGTGGGCGGGATATCTATACACTTCAATTATGTTTTTTCTCAACTTCGGCCCGGCGCGCGAAATTTTAAGGCACTGTTCAAGCGCTTCATGCGTTGAAGGGGCTTCGGTTAATACAGAACCGGTACCGATACTTCGACAAGCTCAGTACAGGTAAAGCACATTTTCCCTTGGACCGGTACCGAATAAGGCGCAATTTCCTTGATTTTGATAGTTACTGTATTATTTCTGAAAAATAATATTTTATATTGACAATAAGGCAGCCGATGATATTGATGAACATATGATACCAGTTGGCGCGCGGGCCGCCTCGTGAGTTCCGCAATCGATATAGTAATGAATATTATAGCATCACAAATGAACCTGCTTCTTACCCTGTTGTTAGGCCTGGGCCGCGGCCCGGATAATGGCCATGTTTTGTGATGCACTGTTATAATGAAACCATTGAAAAGCCGTCACAAAATGTGGCGGCTTTTTTTATTAGCTCATATGCGATCATTCCCCCGCCGTACGGGGTTGAATGGAGAATCAGGAGGATGGACGATATGATGATTATTCACAGAATCTCTTGGAAGTGTTGGGGCACATGCCCCTGTTTGCTTGGGTCATGATTCTTGTTTTTCCGATATTATTTATTAACTTAAGGAGTATAATCATGACAGAGAAGGATAAAATCATAATTTTTGATACGACCCTGCGTGACGGGGAGCAATCACCGGGGTTCACCATGAATATAAAGGAAAAGATCATGCTCGCCGAGCAGCTTGTCAAGCTCGGCGTGGACGTGATCGAGGCTGGTTTTCCGGTTGCCTCGGACGGTGATTTTGAGGCGGTGAAGTTGATTGCTGAACGGGTCAGGGGCGTGCAGGTGGCAGGGCTTGCCCGTGCTAATCTTAAGGATATCGACGTGGCATGGGAAGCGATCCGGGATGCGGAGAATCCGCGGATTCACACCTTTATTTCCAGTTCTGATATTC
>MIBH01000072.1:37929-39901 GCA_001829455.1 Spirochaetes bacterium RBG_13_51_14 | reverse complement strand
CGACTCTGGTAGCTGGCTCAGAAGCCTATGAAACGCATGTACCGTTTTAAAAGCATCAAAATTATTCCCCCCCGCGCCGGTGAGCCGTCCCGGGAGCCTCACAATAAGGCAGCCGTTCCTCCGACTGCAGCCGTTGAAATGTCCTACGACCTGGAGAGCGTACGCGACCATGTCATGGAGGTGCGGCCGATTCAGTTGATCCGAAGCCGCTCCTGGATATCCGGTTTTTTTATCGCGCTCCTGATCGTCATACCCCTCTTCGGCCTGATATATGCCATACTGGCGATCGGCATGAAGATCGACCTGGGAGCCGCCGGCGGCTTTGCGGGTCGCCTCTACATCATATTGCTGCTCATGGCGTTCATTCTCTGCTGGCTCATCCCCGGCTTTCCGGCCGCCGTCCGCAGGCTGAAATGGGAGTTCGTGATCGGGGAGCGCGGGGCGGGTAACTGGAGGATCGTGGATGACGTCAAATGGGGGCGGTTCGAGAAGATGCTCCGGATGGTCAGAGAAAGACAGGATAAAGAAAAAGAAAAGGAATATGAATTAAAATCATTCAGATCGTCGCTTTAAATACAGGGGGACGACATGAGATATATCATTCGGTACGCAAAAATATTCTGGATTTACTTCTGGGCCGTCCTGATGACGCTGATCCTCTTCATGCCGGTGATCCTCGCATCGCTGCTGAGCACCACCGGGAACCTTGCGTTTACCCTGTCGAAGATATGGGCCCGCGTGATGCTCCTCGCCACCGGCGTCCGTGTCGTCATACAGGGCAAAGACAAGATTGCGAAGGGCCGCTCCTATGTCATCATATCAAACCATCAGTCGCTGTACGACATCATCGCCATCGTCACGTCTCTCGGCATCCAGTACCGCTGGGTCATCAAAAAGGAACTGCTCAATATTCCGCTCTTCGGTCCGGCCCTCTACACCTCCAGGAATATATTTATCGACCGTAGCAACACGGACCGGGCGCGCGAGAGCATCCGCAGGGGCCTGGACCGTCTCCCCGGAGGGGTGAGCGTTATGTTCTTCGCCGAGGGTACGCGCTCCCCGGACGGCCAACTGCGGGAATTTAAAAAAGGAGCGTTCGCTGCAGCTCTTGAAAGGAGCTTTCCTATTCTTCCGGTCACTGTAACCGGAAGCAGAAAGGTGCTCCCCAAGGGGAGTATCGTGTTCACTCCCGGTCGCATCGAAGTGATAATCAGCGATCCCATCGATACCCGCGGCTACAACCATGACAACATGCAGGAACTGATGGAGAAGACCCGAACCGTGATCGGATCGCGTCTGAAGCCGGATTGATGATTCTTATCGGAGCGGGTTTCCCCATGAAACATATAACGGATTTTTGTTTTTTTTTATCATTTTGTAACTATTTGAGGGATAAATATACCATCTAAGTACGCCAACGGCGGGCGGACCTGCGTGGGAATTTTTAAATAGACCTGATTATTTCTTTGTTGTATTATTCAGGGGCGCTGCTAGTATTTATCTAATTACTCGACTTAGGCAAAAATTGAAATAAGAACTCTCTCCCCCTTGAGGAGGGCCGCCGCCTTTTTCACATCCTGTGAGCGGCGGCATTTCTAACATCCTGTTAGGCAGATTGCCGGGGTGGGGGTGAAAAAAGTTAATGTCAAGCAGTTTAGTGTATTTTGCGAGGCAATTACGACAGAATCAATATTTTAATATTTAAACAGGAGACACTATGAGAATCATGGTAACAGCTGCGGCACTGGTGGTGATGGTGATGAGATTCACCTTTGTCATGGGCCAGACTTCGGACTTTCAGAAAAAGTGCGAGGATGCCTTTATAAGGCACATGAATCAGACCCCGGCATCCGCGCAATGTTCCGATCAGCGCAGCGCGTCTAAGATCGAATGGGGAGCTGTCGGAGGGCATATCGTCGCCGATACCGGCGATGACAACGGCGATGTCGAACCCGGCGATGATACTGATGAC
>MIBH01000072.1:34870-37815 GCA_001829455.1 Spirochaetes bacterium RBG_13_51_14 | reverse complement strand
ACGCGACTCACCATTGACACCGATATTACCAAATCACTGCCGGTAGCGGATCCCGTTATAGCGGATTCAGAGTATGTCATGAGCCACAATCCGGTCAAGGACCGGGTCGTGATCGACATGGGTCTTGACCGGAACGATCCGGAAACCCTGACGGCGGGCGCGGCGATGATCGAAAGCCGCCTCACGGCCAGCGGCCTGTTCAGCAGCGTGGGCATGGACGAATACCAGAGTATTTTCCCCGAGCTCGTAACCTCAGTGACGGAGAGACTGCCGGCGCTCTTTACGGAGCATGACCTGGATCGTACCATCCGGCCGCTCCTGGAGCCCCGAAAGATCAAAGAGGCGCTGGCGGAGCATTATTCCCGGCTCCTGGATCTGGAGGGAATCGGCCAGTCCGGGATGATGGCCGATGACCCGCTTGGCTTCAAGAACGTTATCCTCGCGCGGATGGCGCACCTGGCCCCTTCACGGGACATACAGATCATACAGGGCCGCCTGATCTCTGCCGACGGACGGCACCTGCTCGTCATTGCAGAGCCGAAAGGCTCGGGCACCGACACGGCGCAGGCGCGGAAGATCGCGTCGCTGATCGCGTCATGCGCTTACGACCTTGGGAAAAAATTCAACCCCCGGGGCATCGGGTTTACCGTGACGCCGGTCGGGGCGTATCGGGCCGCTCTCGATAATGAAGAAACCGCGAAAAGGGACGCCCGCCGGGCCGTCATATTTGCCACCATCGGGATCGCCGTACTCCTCCTCGTCGGGTTTCCCCGGCCCGTCATCGGGATACTGGCGCTGGTTCCCGCCGTACTCGGGACGATAGCGGCGGCCTTTGTATACTCGCTGTTCGCCAGGACCATTTCGATCCTGGCCATCGGGTTCGGGGGCACGATCATCTCCTTCACGGTCGATTACGGGATCGCCTATCTGCTGTTCCTTGACCGTCCCTATGAGACCCGCGGGATGGATGCAACGCGGGAGGTCTGGTCGCTCGGCCTTCTGGCCATGCTGACCACGGCGTTAAGTTTCGCATTGTTGTTTATTACCGGATTTTCAGTGCTGTCGCAGATCGGGTATTTTACCGCGCTGGGCGTGGTATTCACCTATCTGTTCGTCCACACGCTGTTTCCGGTTATTTTTCCCACGATGCCACCGGCGAAGCGCACGGGATTTGTCCCGATCCAGAAATTCGTGAACCGGATCATGCGTTCTAATTCCCGGGCCAGTGCGTACGGCGCGCTTTTTTTCTGCGCGGTCATGCTTGCATTCGCGCGTCCTGATTTTAAAGTTGACCTCGCGGCGATGAACACGGTGACCAGGGACACCCTGAGGGCGGAGGAGCTGATATCGAAGGTCTGGGGAAACGTATTCAGCAGGCTCTATCTCATGACCGAAGCGCGGTCGCTCGAGGATCTGCAGACGGCCGGCGACCGGCTTGCCGGGAAGCTTGACAGCGAGATTTCGGCCGGTACGCTGTCAACGGCCTTTGTTCCCTCGATGCTGTTTCCCGGACGGGAGCGGACGCGGGCCAACCTGGCGGCATGGAACCGGTTTTGGACACCGGCACGCGTCGCCGAACTTAAGAAATCGATGCGCGATGCTTCGCGTGAAATAGGATTCGCCCCTGACGCCTTTGAAAGGTTTTACGGTTTACTTGCCAGGACTCATATCAGACCCCATGGCATTCCCGATCGGTTCCACCGCATGTTGAACATACGCCGCATGCGTGATTCCGGTGAGTGGGCTCAGTTTTCTGTTTTGACGCCCGGTCCGAAATACCGGGGCGAACGCTTCCATTCGACTCTGTCTTCCGCAGGCCTCGGAAAGCTTTTCGATCCGGTTCTCTTCAGCGAACGGTTGGGCTCAATATTGTTGAGCGGTTTCATCAAAATGGCGGCGGTCATCGGGGCCGTCACCGCTTGTGTCGCCGTTCTCTATCTCCTTGACGTCAGGCTCACGCTGATCGCTCTGGCGCCAACGCTCTTTTCTTTGATCTGCACCCTGGGTACGATGAAGCTCCTGGGCCAGCAGCCCGGTATTCCCACCATTATCGTCGTGGTGATCGTCATCGGCATGGGGACCGATTACGCGCTCTATATCGTCAGGGCCTACCAGCGATACATGGAGGAATCGCACCAGTCTCTGGGCCTGATTCGCATGACGGTGTTCCTGTCCGCCCTCTCAACAATGATCGGATTTGGCGTTCTCGGCCTGGCCGATCACGCCCTGCTTAAGAGCGTGGGCATGACGCTCTTCATGGGCATCTCCTATTCGTTCATCGGGACCGTGATGATAGTTCCACCGCTGCTACGAACGATGTTCGTCCCGGAGGACCTCCCCAATGATATGGTTGAACCCTGCTCAAAAGAACACGCGGAACGGGTGCATCGCCGATACCGGTTCATGGAGCCGTATCCGCGGCTTTTCGCGCGCTTTAAACTGAAGTTTGATCCCCTGTTCGGCGAGCTCCATCAGCTCGTCGGGTCTCCGGCGACGATACTCGACATAGGCACCGGATACGGTGTTCCGGCGGTCTGGCTCCTCGAGCTGTTCCCACGGGCGCGACTCTACGGGATCGAGCCCGACGCGAAGAGGCGCCGGGTCGCATCCCGGGCGGTCGGCGAGCGGGGCTGGATTGTGCAGGGATCGGCTCCCGATCTGCCCGATTTCCCCGGCACGGCAGACGCAGCGCTCCTGATCGACATGATTCACTATCTGCCTGACAGGCGTTTGAGACTGCTGCTGGAGCGGGTAAGGAAGAGGATGTCTCCCCGGGGGATCCTTGTCGTAAGGGGAACCGTTCCAGCAGCGAAGCGCTGCGCCATCCTCAGGCTGATGGAAACGCTCTGGATTAGAATGAACGGCCTGACCGCGCATAACCGCTCCGAAGGGGAAATTATCCGCCTGATGCGGACGGCAGGATTCTCCGTGTCCGTGCGGGAGTC
>MIBH01000072.1:34713-34780 GCA_001829455.1 Spirochaetes bacterium RBG_13_51_14 | reverse complement strand
AGCCTGCGAGCGAGCTTTTCAGCCTCCGGCAGGAGCTGGTCGAGGGGCACCACCTTTTCAACCAGCC
>MIBH01000072.1:29837-34623 GCA_001829455.1 Spirochaetes bacterium RBG_13_51_14 | reverse complement strand
AGGCCTTGAATTCGCCGAGCGTCATGTTTTTCAACGGATCGATGTCCAGCGCCACGTCGCCGCCGGCCGAGAAGTGATCGCCCGCGCCGGTGAATATGATGGCGCGGATGTCCTTGTTCTCCCTCAGGTCTGCGTAAGCTTTCTGCAGCCCCTCGAACAGGTCCGGGCTGAAGGCGTTCAGCTTGTCGGGCCGGTTGAAGGTCACGATGGCGTAGCGGTCCTTCACGGTGACGAGACAGCTCCCGTATTCCTTGGTTTCTTCGGACATGGCTTTGCTCCTGCTTATGAATGTTGCATGCGGTCCCTCCCGTCAAGGGAGGGGAGAAATAATCAAACTCTTTCGAAAATCGTCGCCGGCGCCTGGCCGCCGCCGGTGCAGAGGGTCACCAGCGCGTATCTGGCGTTCCGCCGGTGGAGCTCGTAAATCGCGGTGACGCTGAGGCGGCATCCGCTGTTCCCCACCGGATGCCCCAGGGCCAGAGCGCCGCCGTTAACGTTGAGCTTTTCCCGGTCGGCCTTGAGCTCCTTCGCCCAGGCAAGGGGTATCGGCGCGAATGCTTCGTTCACCTCGAAGATATCGATATCCGCCATGGAGAGGCCGGCTTTTTTCAGGACCTTGGGCGTGGCGGTTATGGGGCCGGTGAGCATGAGCTTGGGATCGGAGCCCACAACGGCGCTCGCGACCACCCGCACCAGGGGCGTGAGTCCCAGTTTGTTCACCCGGTCCCCGCTCATCAGCACCACTGCTGACGCACCGTCGGTCACGGTGCTGCTGAGCCCGGCGGTGATCCATTCGGTCCCCGGTATCACTTTGAGCGCGTCAAGCCCTTCGCGGGTGACGCCGGCGCGTATCGGCTCGTCGGTCTCGCAGAGTATGCCGTTCCCGTCCCTGTCGAGGCCCTGCACCGGCAGAATCTCCCTTTTGAAATAGCCGTTCTGCGTCGCCGCGAGCGCCTTACCGTGGCTGGAGATGGCGAAATCCTGGCACTCCTCCTTGGGTATCTTCCACTGGTTCGCGATCGCCTGGGCCGAAACCATCTGGCTCGGGATGCCGTACCGGTCCAGGTAGGCCTTGCTGATGGGATGGCCCGCGTTCTGGCCGTTCGAGAGCGTGCAGTTCAGGTCCGACGCGATGCCGTACTTTGACATGAGCTCGCACCCGCTGGCAATGACCGTGTCCATCATGCCGGAGGCGATCATCCCGGCGCCCATCTGAATTGCGGACAGGCCGCTCCCGCACTGGCGGTTCACGCTGATTCCGCCGATTGTCACCGGAAGCTTAGATTCAAGAACACCCATGCGGGCGATGTTGAATCCCTGCTCGCCGATCTGGTACACGCAGCCGGTAATCACGTCGTCCACCTGGTTGACGTCGAGCTTGATGCGCTCCACAGCTTCGTTGAGGACCAGGGCGAGGAGTGCCGGCGCGGAATATTCTCGCAAGATGCCCTTCTGTTTACCGACCGGCGTCCTTACGGCGCTGACGACAAATACATCATTCATGACAATACCTCTGACTTATTGTAATACAAATATTATATTATTGTATTACAATAAGTCAATAAAAATTTACTCTTGTAATGATTATTTTCAATCCCTGATTGTCATGTTTACAATTATGAGACGATCGGCTGATGCGCCGATCGGTCCGGTCATCTGTTTGATCAAATTATATATTATGTCTCATTTAACGCTTGACGAAATTATCGGGATAATTATACTACGGCGCATAATTTCGGAGGATCTATGTCATCGTACTGTCTCGCATGCTCAAAACTGGGGCAGGACTGCTGCCGGGAGGCGCACGCCAAGTTCATCACGCTGGGCGATGCCCGGCGGGTGGCAGACTATCTGGGCGCGGATATCAATTCTTTCGCGGTATACGGGGAATTGAAAGACGAAGACAGAGAGGAGTATATTTATATCAACAGGCATCAGAACTATTATTACGACCTCACCCGTCGCGATGGAAGGCTGCTGCAGCTCAAAGACAAGAGCGACGGCTCATGCATGTTTCAGGAAGAAGACGGCTGCTGCCGGATCTATCCATCCCGGCCCCTCATCTGCCGCACGTATCCGTTCTGGTATTCCGATGACTTCGATATACTGTTCGACCCCTGCGGCTCCGATTGCCGGATCGTCTGCGCCGTTACGGGCAACGACAATCCGGAGGACGTCACAAAGCTGGATGATGCCGGAGGCTCCCGCCGGGCGCAGGCGATGGCGTATATCGGCCATACCGACGAGTCGATCAAAGAGCTCCTCGGCACGATGAAGGATGAAATCGCGGATTATGAGGCCCATGTCGAACTGTTCGTGAGGAATAATAATATCAGTATCCCTTGACGGTCTTCTTCTTGTCGCGGTCGATTCGGCCGTCGGTAAGGTGTATCTGACGACCGGCAATGGCGGCGTAGTCGGGCTCGTGCGTCACCAGAATGACGGTGGTTCCGCTTTTATCGTTTATTTCCCGCAGCATGTTCATGATCCGCTCGCCGTTCACCGAATCAAGATTGCCCGTGGGCTCGTCGGCGAAGAGGATGTCCGGCCCCATGATGAGGGACCGCGCCACAGCGACCCGCTGCTGCTCTCCGCCGGACATCTGCGCGGGGTGCTTGCCGACGCAGTGCTCCAGGTCGAAGCGCCGGAGGAGCTCCAGCGCGCGCTCCCGAACCTCCTTCTCCCTTTTCAGCTTCCGGGCCGGCATGAGCACGTTGTCCAGCGAGGTGAGCTCCGGCAGCAGGTAGTGGAACTGGAACACGAATCCCATGCGGGTGTTCCGGAAATGATTCATCTCGGCCTCCGGCAGGTCGAAGATATTTTTGCCGTCAATGATCACCCGGCCCGCGGTGGGCGTGTCCAGGCCGCTCAGGATGTAGAGGAGGGTTGATTTGCCCGAACCGGACTTGCCGGTGACCGCCACGAAATCGCCCCGGCCGATGTCGAAGCTGATCGATTTCAGCACTTCAACCCGCGGATTCTCGAAGTTCTTGATGATGGATGCGCACCGGACGTCCGCCATGGTTAGCCCGCTCCCCGTATGATTTCCAGCGGCGAGAGCCTGCCGGCGGACCGTGCCGGTATGAAGCTGGCGACGACCGATGACAGGGTCACCAGCACGAACGCGTTCACGTATATCATGACATCCCACGATATGAGCATGTGGCTCGCCGATACCCATCCCCTCCTGCTCCCGCTCACGGCGATGGGTATCGATTCTATGTATGAGCACCCCGCCCACCCCAGCAGCATGCCGAAGAGCGAGCCGAGGAAACCCAGGATCAGGCCCTGGTAGAGGAAGAGCAGGATGATGTCCTGCTGGCCGTAGCCCATGGAGCGGAGAATGGCGATCTCTTTTTTGCGGTGGTTCACGGACATGTTGAGCACGTTGTAGATGCCGAACGCCACCACCAGGATGATGGTGAGGGTGGTGGAGTTGCGCACGATGTTCTGCGTCCGGAACACGAAGAGAATGCTCTCGTTCGCCTGGTCCCAGCTCTCCACCCGGTCCGTGGAGTCCCCGGCCAGCTCCGTGGCTACTGCTCGCGCCATGTTCACGTCCTTGAGCCTGATCGCGATATCGGTTATCTCGCCCGACGATCCCGTGATCGACTGGACGGATGCCAGGGAGGAGTATCCGTATCGCTCGTCTATCATCCGCATGCCGGTCCGTATGGTCCCGACGATTTTTACCGGCGCGGCAGTCCCCGTCGCGGTGACGATATCGATGGTGTCGTTGACCCGCGCTCCCAGTTTTTTCATGAGCTCATCTCCGACGATGATGAGGGAGATCCCCTTGCTCACATCGGAGAAATTCCCGGCGGTGACGTACCGGGCGATAGTGGTGACTCTGGTCTCGCGGTTCGGGTCCATGCCGATGAACCGGCCGGGAATTGAAAACTTTTTACTGGTGTAGATGACGTCCCGGATGATCTGGGGCGAGTAGGCGACCACCCGGGGGTCGCGGTCGAGTTTTTTAAACCACGTCGGCACGCTGGAAAGGTGGGTGTATTCAATCCGCCCCGACGGAGGGTTGATCCACTTTATATCGCTTTCCGGGAAGAATATCCCGGCGAATGTCTCTTTTGTTATGAATTCATCGCGGGGGGATATCCGGACATGGGCGTCGTTGTTGATCAGCTTGTCGATCATGTACTGCTGGTAGCCGCCCATCATGCCGGCGAAGGTGATATAGGCGGCGGCGCCCAGGGTGATGCCGATGAAGGTGAGGACCGTCTGGCTGAGCCGCGAACGGAGTTGTTTGAGCGCAAGGAACCACATGGGTGCTATTGCCCGGGAATTTTATCCACGACGATTTCGTCGTTTGGGAGGATTGTGTTGTCCGTCACCTCGGTCCATCCTTCGTTCACGGCGCCGGTTTGACAGCGGACCATCATCTTTTTTTTGTTGCGGTACAGGGTAACGGCGCCCTCTTTCAGGGCCGAGGCCGGAATGAGAAGCGCCTTGTCTTTCTTCCCAACGGCTATTGCGCAGTCCACGTTCATGTCGGGAAGGACGCCGGCCGGAATAGTGCGGGAGTATATCCGGGCGTAAAACTGGCCGTTTGAAGGATAGATCCGGTCCACCATACCGGTGGATTTTGTGTTGCGGATTCCCTCGAAGCTCAGCTCGACCGGTTGCGACTTCTTGACCCTCATGGCAGACTGCTGGTCCAGGGAGACCAGGATGTAGATGGTGGAAGGATCGATGATGGTGAGGACCGGCGTGCCGGGCATCACGTTCTCCCCTTTTTCGAAGTTGAGCTTGTACACGATGCCGCTGAAGG
>MIBH01000072.1:23875-29766 GCA_001829455.1 Spirochaetes bacterium RBG_13_51_14 | reverse complement strand
ACGAATATACTGATGATGCTCGCCGGTATCCCGAGGCGCAGGTTGTAGGTGTGTTCGGATTTCACGGTGCCGAGGGCGTACACGACTTCCACGATAGGCCCGATTTTCGGCGGCACGGTTTTGTCCCATCCCGCGACCCAGACCCGAACGATGAGGGCAATACCAAAAACCAGCGCCGCGGCAGCGATGATAATTCGTTTTTTCGTTATGAAGGGGCTGTTCAGGATCTGTTTCATGTTTTCATCCGATAAGCGGCACGCATGATAACGATGTTCGGGGAGATATGGTGGCGATCCGGTCGGAATGTGTCAAATACTTTATCTGCGGCCGGAAGGGAGCATGGTGCGGATGACGCGCTATATCGAAAATAATGCGGAACGGCTCAGGGATAGAGACGGCTCGCTCACCAGCTTCAAGCCGGCGGATGTCGCAATTTGTATGATGCGGCGGTATTCCTTCTTCGTTACGTGAAACGTGGGCTCTGCGATCAGATACCGCGCCTCTTTCCGCAAGATTCCCGCTATCTGCCTGAAGAGCCTCTCCTTGTCTGAAACTTCATGCACCATCCAGAAGGTGAGGGCGAAGTCGACTTTGTCGCGCACGCCGATGTCTTCGGGACTGCACCGGATCGCGCTGATCCTGTCGAGAAGATCGTACCGGGCCGCGCGCTTTCGCACCCTGTCGAGCATTGTCTCCTGAACATCGACGGCTATCACCCTGCCGTTCTTCCCCACCATCCTCGCCATGGGGATCGAAAAGAATCCGGGACCGCATCCCATGTCCAGAACCGTGTGGCCCGGTTTCACATAGTTTCCCACTATTTTTTCAGGGCTCTGGATCATCCTCCTGATCGGATTGTCCAGGATGAAGGATAGCCAGGAAGGACAAACAAATTCATTCATATCGTTCACCTGCGTGGATCACTATCATGACGCATGTGGGACGGTCGGGGATCATTAAATCTTCGACCAGTAATTTAATAAACAGTTCGATTTAACAGGACAGTTTTATGCAAGCACTATATTTGATATTCCTCCATCCCTTTATGACAATTATGATTTGCCGGCGGCATGCGGTAAAATCTACTTGACCGTACCGTCGCGCGGGGCGTCATATCTATTCCGGGTGGAATGCCGCTGACGTTATCTTCCGTAAGGCGACCGGCGGCAGGGCTGATCCGGACAATGCTGTGCTATGAGAATAGTAGTATGATGCTTGACCAAACTATCAGGGAGGGTATATGACAAAAACCTCATTTTTTCATAAAATTGTATTCATTCTAGTATTTATTGCATGTTCACATGCATCATATGCGATTGGCATCGGCCCCTATTTCACCGGTGATGTAAGCACCTATTCTTTTACAATAAAAGAAAAGCCGGTCTACGAGTATTACCAGAGTTCTTATACAAAAATAAACAGCATCCAGAATTTATATTATGGGCTTGGCATCGGATTTATAATTGATACCAATGTGGCTCAGGATAAGCTATTTAATTTTCGCGTGAAATTCGGTTTTAGCAATAAATTAGAAAAAGAGGAGGCAAAGAATAGACCCTTTAATGTTCGCTACGGCTTAAATCATTATTATCTAAAAAATATCTTCGGCCTGAGCTTTTTTCGCAATCAATATGTCAGATTGTGGTGCGGGCCGCAATTATCAGTTACCTATCAGTATATAAAACATTCTTTAAACCCCGATAAAAGGTATATCGATTATCTCGATTATGAAATATATCGAAGATTCAATATATGGTTTCTCAGCATCGGTGCGGTAGCAGGAATTAATATTCATTTTAAAAGATATATTACCGTTTGTTTTGATATTGGTTTTTCAGGAGGCTACGGTATCCCTGATTTATCCAAAAATTATTATGCAACTGAAATCGAAACATTTGTTACATTCAGTGTACTGTATCGAATTAATGATGATTACGTAAGCCCCCCGGAACAACAATGACAAAGGCTTCACCAGCGCCGGGGCCATTCTGATGAAGGAGAGCAGTGAAATCTGACAGCGCAAAGCACGTCGTTATCATCGGCGCCGGTTTCGCCGGGCTGTGGGCGGTGAAAACCCTGTTCGGGAAGAAAGGGATCCGGGTCACCCTTATCGACCGGAACAATTATCATACCTTTTTCCCGCTGCTGTACCAGGTGGGGGCTGCGGAAGTGGAGCCGGAGCAGATCGCCTATCCGATACGGACGCTCCTCCGCGGGCGGCGGAACGCGTCGTACCTCCGGGGGGACGTGAGCCGGATCGATTATGCTAATAGAAAGCTCTCCTGCAATGACCGGAGGATCGGCTTCGACTACTGCATCATAGCGACCGGTAGCGGGACAGACTACTTCTCCGTGGCCGGCGCTGAGCGGTTCGCCTTCCCTCTGAAAACGCTCGATGACGCCATGATTCTGCGCAACCATATCCTCACCTGCTTCGAGCGGGCCGCCTCCATGGACGATCCCGACGCGAGAAGGAAGCTCCTCACGTTCGTCATCGTCGGCGGGGGACCGACCGGCGTTGAGTTCGCCGGCGCTCTTTCGGAGTTGATCCGCGGACCGCTCAAAAAGGATTTTATCTCCCTGCCGATGAACGACGTGTCGGTCGTGCTGGTGGAGTCGGCCGATCGGGTGCTGCCGATGTTTTCGCCGAAGCTGAGCGCGTATACCACCCGCAGGCTCCGGAAGATGGGCGTTGACGTGCGCCTTTCGGCGCCGGTGAAGGAGATCTCCGCCCGGGGCGTGACGTTCATGGACGGCTCCATCTGCGCCTCGGATACGGTTATATGGACCGCCGGCGTGAGTGGAACGGCTCCCGGCTCTGACGACCGGGTGCCGCTGTCGCGCGGTAATCGCATCAGGACGCTGCCCACGCTGCAGATTCCCGACTACCGACAGGTTTATGTCGCGGGCGACCTGGTCTACCTGGAGGAGGGGGGAGCGCCGCTGCCGATGATAGCGCCGGTTGCGATTCAACAGGGAAGATGGGCTGCCCTGAATGTGCTACGGCAGGAGCGAGGGGGGGAACCGCGGCCGTTCGCGTACCGCGACCGGGGCGCGATGGTGACCATCGGGAGGAATGCGGCCGTTGCCAGGATCGGCGCGAGGGAGTTCCGCGGCTTTATCGCCTGGATCATTTGGATCGTGATCCACATCATGAACCTCATCGGCTTCCGAAACAAGCTTTTCGTCATCGTCAACTGGATCTGGGACTACCTTTTCTTCGAGCGGTCGGTGCGGCTCATCCTTCCGGGCTGTTGCGTCAGCCCGGAAGGTAATGCCTGTCTGCACAGGCCCGTATCTTCTACTTGACATTCCATTGATGGTCGGTACTATGGGCACGGAAATTTACCGGACATCACTCAGCGTGGACAACACTTGCATCATGAACAGATTTTTTAATCTTTTGATCGTCATCGCGATTTGTACTGTTGCATCGTGCGGCAGGGATTACCGCAAGGCCATTATCGGCAGGTGGGATGCGGGCAAGGCGACGCTTGAAAGCCGGATACTGGTCACCATCCGCGGCGATGGGACGCTGACTGCGGAAATAACCAACAGCGATATAAAACCCCTTGCGGGAACCTATCAGATCGATAAGGACAGGATCAACATCAAATTCCCCCGCCTGGATATGTCATATCGGATCGTTACGCTGGACAAAAAAGTCCTGGTCATGAAATGGAAATATGCGAAAATAACCTGGCTCAGGCTTGAGTAGCTGTTAACGCACTTCAATGCCCACGATGCAGACATCATCCTCGAATTTTTTTCCGCCCATAAAGTCAAGCAGGTGCGTGTATACCCGGGATACCAGATCGCTGATGGGAAGGCCGGAATAATCCCTGAGGTCTTTAACCAGCGGCTCGGAAAACTGGATGCCGCTCATGTTTTCGGCTTCTGTGAGTCCATCCGTATAAAAAATGATCTTGTCATTCCGCTGAAGCTGTATTTCCCGTTCCTGGAATGTTCCTCCCCGGGAGACCCCCAGAAGGACCCCCTTTGCCGTGAGCTCGGAAATCTCCCGCCCGCGAATCAGGTATGGCGTGCAATGACCGGCCCGCCCGTAGCGGAGCGTTAAGCTGGATGAATCGTACAGGGCGTAAAAGGCCGAAATGAACTCCAGGCTCCCCATATCGATTATTTTTTCATTGAGAAATGACAGGAAGGACGACGGTGTCAGTTTTTCGCGTCCGGACATGTTCGCCAGTGTTTTCACCATGCTGGTGATGAGCGCCGCAGGCACGCCGTGCCCGGTGACGTCTGCAATGAAGACGCCCAGAAGGTGGGGCTCCTTGAAGTGAATGAAATCATACAGGTCGCCCCCGATCTCATACATGGGCATATACACCGCATGGATGTCGAGATCCTTCATATGCGGTACCGTTTTCGGTATCAGGTTCCGCTGGATGATCCGCGCCAGCTCCAACTGCTCCTGCATGAGGTTGTTGTTTTTTTCTATCTGTATATTTTTTTCCTTGAGCTGCGCGATGGAACTCTCGGCTGTTTTGCCAGCGCTGAATTCACGGTGCCGGATGCGCTCCTGCATCTCTGCGAAAATGCAGGAGAGGATAATCAGGGCGAGCGGATTTGAGAGGGTAAGGATATGATTTTTTGAGGGATTCTCCCATAACACCAGGTAGACGAGACAAGCGGTAACGGGAAGAGCGTAGATGGGCACCAGGTACCGCCAGCCGCCCATGGACCCGAAATGAATCACGAATATGATGATCACCATCCCGGTGATAACATTTCCGAATATATGGAACTTCATAAATAATGCTGAAAGCGCGCAGACCATCGCCATGAGGCTCATCAGGAACAGATAGTAGAGGGCCGAGATGACCCGGGCGTATTTCTTCAGCGGAGTGAGGCTGAACAGGAGGAGCAGGGCGCCCACGACCGTGGGAATAAGCCGCCAGGGGATCGTGTTAACCGGATACCAGAGGAGCAGGCGGTCCATTGTGAGAAAAAGCACCGGGAAAACGAGGGAGAGCCATCCGGCCGTCCTTCCGTAACGTAGCGTTCTTTCCCGGATATATTCTTTATAGCTGCAGGCCATTCCGTCGGGTTGAGCACCTTCATGAAACATAAATCATATCATGGGTTATTTATCAAGGGAGTCAAGATATAAATTGAGCTTGCCCTACAGGAAGCGACGCCACTCGGTTCCCGAGATGCCAAAATCATGAACCGCAGCGTAGCGCCGCCTGCCTTTACCGCCACTCTATCGCCGTAGCGAAACAGGACAAGGTTTCCGGCCGCAACGGCATAGCTGCCGGGGCTGAAACTTCCTACCCTTTCGAAGATATAGGTGATGATTGAATTATTTACTCTGACCCCTGAAATCCAGATATATGAATAGTTACTCTGACACGGATTGTTATCCTCAACCGATAATATAGACAAATAAATACCCAACAAATGTTTAGAAAAATACTTGTAATTTATACAGGCACATGTTATTTTCACTATAATGGATTCGATATTATGAAACGATCCGGATATGCAGACTTGCCGCTCCATTACGGTCACGTTCCCGAGTGGCTCTATGAAAGAATGAGCAGACTGGGCGGCGCTATCATTGAGGCAATCGTGGCCGAATACGGTAAGTCCGAGGTGCTCCGGCGGCTGAGCGATCCATTCTGGTTCCAGGCCTTCGGCACGGTTCTCGGCATGGACTGGCATTCGTCAGGTATAACCACTTCAGTGATGGGATCCCTCAAGCAGGCCATTAATCCAATATCAAAAGATCTCGGCATCTATATCTGCGGGGGCAGGGGGAAACATTCCCGCCGCACGCCTGATGAGATAACCGCAATTGCTCTGGGCCGGGGTCTGGACGGCGATTACCTGACCCGATGCAGCCGCCTCAGCGCGAAGATCGACAATAC
>MIBH01000072.1:0-23858 GCA_001829455.1 Spirochaetes bacterium RBG_13_51_14 | reverse complement strand
TCCAGATTTACCTTCATTCGTTCATACTGACCGATGACGGTGAATGGGCCGTGGTCCAGCAGGGCCTTAACGCGGCCACCGGCCTCGCCCGGAGATACCACTGGCACTCACCGAAGATCGTTTCATTCGTGGAAGAGCCTCATGCCTTCATATACGGCCTGAACCAGGGCCGGATACTGAATCTGGTTGATCGAAAGGCCGGCTCCGCGCGCGATGCCGTTGTCTCTATTGCAAAAGAGGATCCGGCTCATATGATGCAGGAGATACGGAAGATAATCATGCCACGGCGGCATGACGTCAGCGGAGACGACGTGAACCTGAAGCGCCTCGGCGGAATTCTGGCTATGGCGTATGAGCGGAATCTGAGAAGCTTCGACGGCATCCTTTTACTTGAGGGACTTGGGCCGCGCACCATGCAGTCCCTGGCACTGGTGAGCGAGGTGCTGTACGGCGCGCCGTGCCGGTTTGATGACCCTGCGCGCTTCAGCTTCGCCCACGGCGGCAAGGACGGAAAGCCCTTTCCCGTGCCCCTTGCGGTGTATGATGAAACAATCGGCGTTCTTCGGAACGCGGTGCGCCGGGCCAGGATGGGACATGCCGACAGACAGCGGGCGCTGAAAAGCCTTCATGAGGCAGTTGAGATCATCGAACGACAACATGAGCCGCTCGCGCATTTCGAACGTGTTGTTGAAAATGAATTGCGGGAATCTCATAAATACGGCGGACGAACCGTTTTCGGACGGGCGCCTAGCCGGGAAGACGATCAACCTACTGGGAAGAGGCATATTCATCATTAAACCGCCCCAGCACGGAAACTGACACGTACCCCTCGTAGCCCCAGCAGGACGCGTCGATCCGGGCGATATCCTTTCCCTTGCCCCAGAGCGATGTGGCGATCTGGATTCCCGTCTCAAGTCCGATGGTAACGTTTTTGTGCACGTTGAAGTTCAATCCCAGGGCAAGGCCGGTGCCGACAGAAAAAAATTCATATTTTCTTTTAATTTTATAAATTGCTCCTGGATAAGCCGGAATCAACACATGGGCCGCGTAATAACTGTGCGCGTCTTTTCCCCAGCGGTATTGAAGGTTCAATTGCGGTCCCAGCCAGAATCGCAAGAGACGCGTCCTTACCGGCGAAAAACCGAACGTGTTGGTCAGGCTGAACTGCGTCAGCTTGATCTGGCTTGAGTTGAAGGATTCAAATCCTATATTCTGCCGGAAGTTGAATATCCTGTCGGCTGCCAGATTCGTATCCCAGATCAATCCGCCTCCCAGGATGACCGGCCTGCTTTGTGACGGCGAGCTGATCCCGCCAAAGGTCGAGTCTGAAAGATCAATTGACTCGTCAATATTCCATTTATAGCTTCCGTAGTGAGTGGTGAAATATCCGCCGATTCCAGCGGCATAAGAAACGGCCGAACAAAAGAGCGCGGCCATGGTGAAAAGCGCGATTTGAAATTTTTTGATTCTCATAAAAATCCTCCCTGAAACAGTATTTTACTTTGGAAGTGCGCAAAAGGAATCATTCATACAATATCTTTTAAGTTTCCTTATAACATAACATGTAGTCCGCTCCATCCGTTTTAGCGCACAATAAATATCGCAAGATGAATAAAAAAAATATAATAGAATTGTTGCATAACCGCTCATAATTATTAATTTTTTTAGAATCACCCTCCCCTGACCCATCCCATCAAGGGAGGGAGATGTTGAATCCTGATTGATCTATTAGACAGCCCCGGGAAAAAATCATTGATTATTGAGTTTTGCAAAAAGTCTAATGTTTTATATTCGTTGAAAAGGCGGGATTAATATATCTAACGAAACCGGGTCTATGAGCCGGTTCACTATCCGGCTCTCAACAACAAGGAGTTAGTCAATGATACATGGCTGGTTCGCCGCGGAGAAAAGCGCGTTCCCATGCCCTTATGCCGGGCATCGGCTCCCTCCGGGGCCGGCGGCGCATCTCGATTACCACCACTTTCTCGTCATATACTCAACCGTGAATATATTCGGGGAGATATTCGCTTCTTGTTCGAACTTCATGTTGTTAAAGAGAAGTTCGGTCTTTGTTCCGCGTTTTAAGTTCTTCATTTCGTAACCGGTATAGTAAAAAACCATCTGACCTTTCATGTTTTTCAGAGATGTAAACCTAAGGAGCCGCAATTCCTTAGCTTTTATCTTGTTTTCGTCATAAAACTCGAGCAGGAGGGTAAGAAGCGTCTTCTTCTCTAGATATGTTATTTTCCTGCCGTAACCCGTATCGCGCATGATTTCATCGGTCTTGGGAATGCTCTCTATCATGTAGCAGTTGAACGGTTTCCCCTTGAAAATGATCTGTCTGTCGCCGAGGTAGTTATAGTTGCATTCGGTAAAATCTGGCTTGCCGAGATCGCCGTTTGTGAAGTCGCTGCCGAAAAAGCTGAGCTTCTTGTCAGCGCCGGTTACTTTTTTCGCCTTGCGGATGCCCTTGAGGTATGCGTATTTTATATCCGCCAGAGCCTTGAAGTTGTACATGAGGTATGCATTTCCGGCGTCATCAGCCGGGGCCAAGAAATAACAGATATAGTTTTCTTTTTCAGACGGAGTTCCCATGTTTTCCGTGTATGTCGCCATAACCAGCTTCTTCTGAAATTTAAGGACGCCGGTGCTCCCGTATATATTCAGCATTGCGTCGCCCTTGACTTTCTGGAAGATGGGCTGATCGTCGTTCATCTTCATGAGGCGCGTTCCCATTTCGACAGTGGTTTCGGGTAGCGCCGCTATCGCAAATGCGAGAATCATCAAAGTTATTATCGCAATATTCGTGAGCCTCATGTGCCCCTCCTTTTTTTTGAAAACTTGTATATATTTGCCGGCCTTGTTTGCTATCTATTTTTATAGGCCGGTAGTGCTGCCGGAACGGAAATCAGGATCCCTGCCTGACTGCCGGGCAACAATAAGTAATTGCATTATTATTGTAAATAAATTTTTTATTCTGATAATAAATCAGGTCAGCCATCAATCCTGTATCTGCTGACGCTCTCCCGGTACAGATCTCTGCCTTCTGAATCGTTTACGACAATAACAGGAAAGTCAACAACTTCCATCCTGCGAAGCGCTTCTGCCCCCATGTCTTCCCAGGCGATTACTGTTGAGCTTTTTATGCGCCGCGAGAGAAGCGCGCCCGCTCCGCCAACCGCCGCCATATAGAGACAGCCGTATTCCCTCATGGTGCGAATCATGTCCTCGGATCGAGGCCCCTTGCCGATCATGCCCTTGAGCCCCATTTTTATCAGGGCGGGAGAATAGCGGTCCATTCTGCCGCTCGTTGTCGGCCCGGCCGAACCCACCGCGGTACCCGGTCGTGCCGGCGCTGGGCCCATATAATAGATGATCTGCCCTCGTATATCAAACGGCAGTTCTTCCCCTCTTTCGATACGTTCCGCCATTCTCCGGTGGGCGGCATCGCGGGCGGCGTATACTATGCCGGTTATGAGAAGCCGGTCCCCGCTCTTGATCTTTTTTATATCGATGTCACTCAGGGGAGGCGTGATCCGTATTTCAGGCATATTCATCACCTAAAATTCTATTTCCTTATGCCGGTAGGCATGGCAGTTGATATTCACGGCAACGGGCAGGCTTGCCATGTGGCAGGGATGGATAATAACGTGCACCGCCAGTGCTGTTACGCGGCCTCCGAGGCCCTGGGGCCCCACGCCGGACCTGTTGATCCTATCCAGAATGACCTTTTCAAGAGCGTACGCTTCCTGATCGGGATTAACAGAACCGACTGTCCTCAGCAGGGCCTTTTTGGAGAGGAGGGCCGCCTTTTCAAAGGTGCCGCCTATGCCCACGCCGACGATGACCGGAGGACAGGGGTTCGCTCCTGATTCTATGACTTTTCCAACCACATACTGTACAACGCCTTCCACGCCGTCTGAAGGGTTCAGCATGGCGATTCCGCTCATGTTTTCACTGCCGCCGCCTTTGGGAGCGATGGTTATCTTCAGCCTGTCTCCCGGGACAGGCTCGTAGTGAATAACGGCGGGCGTATTGTCGCCGGTGTTTTTCCTGGTGAAGGGGTGGCATATTGACTTTCTCAGGCATCCTTCATCATACCCGAGCCGTACCCCTTCATTGATGGCATCTGTGATGGCGCCTCCTGCTATGCGCACCGTGTCTCCCATCTCGACAAAAAATACGGCAAATCCGGTGTCCTGGCACATGGCGATTTTATCGTCTGCCGCGATCTCGGCGTTCTCGATCAGCTGCTTGAGCACGTCCCTCCCCACCGGCGATTCCTCCGCTTCGATTCCCTTACGAAAGGCGTCGATAACGTCGCTGCCGAGGTTGAAATTCGCCTCCATGCAGATTTCTTTAACGCCTTTTACAATATCGCTGTATAAGATTTCTTTCATTACATTTATCCGGCTCAACCCAATCAGGATTTATTTTACACACATTATATCCGCAACATCCAGCGGGTCATATCATCAAGAGCATAAACATCAGTTGCTCGATTGTTATTCAAGACAATGATGCCGTCATGGCCCTGCGGGGATGATCCGTGGCATATGACTTCGCGATCTGCACCGAACCGGGCCGATAGGTCCTGTTGATTGAAATGAGCGCCAACACAAAAGCTATTAATAATTAGATTTCCCTGTGCAATAAGCAGCATAAAGTGAAGAATCTATAGGCTATAGTTATATAATGTCAATATAAATTTACGCTATACAGTTATGTTGCGTAATTCGCCGCTGATGCATGCCTTGTCATTACCCTCGCAGTACAAGTCGAATCTGTTTTTGTTGCCGTTCCGTACATTCGTCAACCGGAGCGTGCTTTCATAGTAGACGGGGCCCTTAAGGAAGAAATCAAGCCGTGCCGGTATTTCTGCTGAATCACCGGGAAGGTGGGAAACACACTGCGCGACAACGCGTATCGGCTGGGCGAAATCCCTTTTAAATCCGAACAGGCGGGCATAGAACGATCCATAATGAATCCCGTTGGTGTCGCCGGAAACCCGTGCGAAACGAAATCTGTCCTTTGCTGGCAGAAACCATTCATGCACCACGGGCGCGCTGTTGATCCGTTCGAGCAAGGGCTGCTGGTTTGCCCCATTGCTTTCGCCAAATCTTCCCCGGTAGAAGTACGTCGTGGTATTGCTCCATACCCTCTCTCCGCCGGTCGTCATCTCGGATACGATGTCGATCTCAAGGCCTTTGGGGATAATGCGCACGGGCGAATTCCGGCAATTGATTTCCATTATTTCGTCGGGCCGTATGCGCCGGTGCAGGGTAATGCTGCCCCGGGTGTTCAGTATTTTGAACAATGAAATGGGAATATCTTTTTTGCAGAGTATCAGCATAATGTAGGGATACGCGAGTGTCAACGGATACAGAATGTGCAGGTATTCTGTGGGGCTGATCCGGCATATTTCGTGGAAATCCTTAATATGTTTTGGATCAATGTGGAACGCCGACCGATGTATGTGTATAACCGGGATGCTGTCTTTGCCGGTAAATTTACTGTTCCGGGAGCGGAAGGCTTTCCATAGGGTGTAAAGCGCTGAAGGTTTATCGTTATACGTTATATGAATCATTTCAGCCATACATACCTCTATAAAAGTTATGCTATATCAATGAGCATGGAGAAACTCTCTCCATACAAGGGCTGAGGGCGTGCATTGCTCTCTCCTTGAATGATTGATAAAATCATTGTGAGTAATACAAGTAATGTCAAGTACAATTTGTAATATATATATGTTAAATAAGAAAAGTAATATATGTAAAACTATTTTACTTTTTTATATTTCCATTGACAAAAATGGTCTATCGTGCACTGTAAAAGGAACCTGTCTGAGGTGTCATTCATGAAAGAAAAGGATAATCCTGAAGATAAAATAGTGTACGGAGTCGTTAAGGTAAGCCCGAAAGGACAGATCGTTATACCGGTTGATCTGCGGTCGGATCTCGGCATCAAGACAGGGGATCAGCTGGTGGTAACCAGAAGCAAAGACGGGGAAGGGATATTGGTGTTGAAAATGAAGGTTCTGAATCGCATGCTTACCAGTTGCCGATATGACGTTGAATAGATTTCATAGCCTGAAAAAGCATTCCGCTTCACTTTAAAAGCCGAACATCGCTCTTCCTTGCGTCCCGGTAACGGGGCTCCTTGAGCATTTCACGCATGTTCATAAGAACCGTAAACGGTCGTTTCACAACAGCCGCGTTGGTGAGCAGCGGTGTTAACGAACCGCCCGGCTCGCTGTGCATCTGGTAGACCACCGTGACGGTGCCTTTATTCCGGTCCGTGACGAATGTCCAGCTGCCCGATATTATCTTCACCCGGACCACGCCGCTTTGCTCCGGGACGTAATCCCAGGCGCTTGACAGATTAAAGGTCACGGAACCGGTCCTCGCATCCCGCGTCACGAGGACCCTGAAAACGCTGTCGCGATCACGAGCGGGGAATGGAATGTCCATCACCTGGTACAGAATCATCTCCCTGGAGCTGATCATCTTCAACAGCTTTGATTCCCGTAATCGGGGAAACCACTTTTGATATGATGGTATATCTTCCATGAGCGCGAGGATGCTGGTCATGCTTGCTTCCAGCTCGGTCGTCGCCTTGAATTCTTTGAATTTTGATCCCGGGACGCTCCTGGTGTATACCTGGATCCCCTTTCTGTTTTTTCGGAGCTTCCATTCGTCTGCATACAGATGCAATGAATAGACCAGTGATGCGCTGATGATCAGACAGGCTATCGCTCCGGGCAGTCTACTGTTCATAATGAATCCTTTGATATGATGAGAGATGTTTTGTAACTCATTAATTATTTAAAATAAAGCTGTCCACAAAGTTCCCCCCAACCCCCCAAAGGGGGGCTTTTCAAGCAATACAATATTAGTGCGAAAAAGTCCCCCTCTGGGGGATTTAGGGGGCTTTTGGGACAGCCCCAATGAATAATTATGTTTAGTTATGCAATAAGTCTATTAATAATCACGTGGTCGCGGCACGTGGATGCATAAAACCGAAACATGAATGGATACCTATCTTTCTGTAAAGTTAATTATTACTCGAGTTAGGCGATTTTTTTTATTGTGGCTGTCTAATAAGTCAACTCGGATGCAACATTCCCCTCCCTTGATGGGAGGGGACCGGGGAGGGAGTTCCTGAATTAAATTCGCCTAACGCGTGTTATTATCAAGATGATCGTATGGTATTGATAAAGGGGCAATAAACAGGGAAGTCGCCTAACTCAATTCATTTATAGATAAGCCGGTCCTCCAGCTTCATATATCCCCGGACCATCTGGGAGATGCCGAACTTGATCGGTTCCGGCGGCCAGGGGATGGTCTTCCTGCCGACGAAGAACAGTTCGGTCCGCGGAGTTTTCATCTTGCATATCATTTCCGCGATGGTCCTGCCGTTGAGGGAGGTCATGGATACGCCATGTCCCATGCATCCGAGTGAATAGATGGCCTTCCGGTCATTCCCGATATATCCGATGGCGGGGGACATGTCCACGGTGATGGAAACCGGGCCGCCCCACCGGCGGGTGATTTTTATTCCCGAGAGCTGCGGAAACACCTCGGTGATGTGATGTTCCAGATGGCTGAAAATTTTGTCGTTTACGTCCCGGTTGAAATTGGCGCCGAATGTTAACGATACATCGCCGCCTCCCATGGCGATGCGGTTGTCCGCCGTGAGGCGATAGTAATGGATGAAGTCGCGGGCGTCCTCAACGCCGGCGCGGCTCTTCCACCCGATGGATGCGAGCTGTTTCCGGTAAAGCGGCTCGGTCAGCACGATATGCGTAAAGGCCGGTGCCTGCATCGACTTCAGCTGCGGGAACACGAGCGAATAGGCGTTGGTCGCGAATACCAGATAGTCGCAGCGAATGGCGCCCTTTTCGGTCCTGACGAGAAAACGCCCGTCACCCTTTTTTTCAAAACCGGTGACCGGCGAGTTCTCATAGATGATAACCCCTTTTTTCTCGGCGATGCGCTTCATCTCGCGCGCGAGCTTTGCCGGATTGAGGATGCCGCATCGCGGTTCAAACCAGCCCAACCGGTAGTATCCGGTATTGAATTCCTTTGAGAGACGTTTCACATCCCATCGCTCGATCCCTTTCAGGCCCCAGCGATCGATAATCTCAAAGTCGTGTTCTAGACGTTTTATCTGCGCCGGGCTGGTCGCCACCAGGAGGTAGCCGTTCCGCTCGTATTCGCACGACAACTTGTTGGCTGTTATGATGCCATGGAGATAGTCGACGGCCTCCTCCATGTACAGTTGGGCCGCCTTTGCCTTGTCATCGCCGAAACGAAATTTGGTTATGCCCTTGGTAAGCCCGAACAGGGTCATGGAAAACCCGCCGTTCCTGCCGCTGGCGCCGAAACCGCAAACCTCGCTTTCGAGTATCCTGACATCCAGCTTCGGCTCCAAAAGTTTTAGATGATAGCCGGTCGAGAGGCCGGTGTATCCGCCGCCGATTATTGCGACATCGGCCTTTTCTGAAGATTCAAGCGCTTCGTTGGCTTTCAGGTCTGCCGGAAGGGTTTCAAGCCACCAGCTTTTTTCGCGGAAATCCATAGCAGCCTCCTTTGATTAATATACTGTTGATATAATACGCTATATGAAATTTGAGGTCAAGAACGTTAATCGGCGGTACAAATACATTTTTCGCCGAACGGGGATACATCAAATGTATGTTTTGGGGGTTATTTTTCCGAAAGCTGGTGTCCCAAAACCAGATGAAATATGTTCCGGGACAGTTTTTTAGATAAAACTAAAAAACTCAACAACCCTATTGACATTGCCTCCGACTCTAAGTATATTTACATAATTTCATCATGGCTTTTTTATGGATATTATTTAATGGAGGTTTCAATCATGGAAAAAGAAAGAATCAAACTATCTCCTGATGTTTGTACCTATAACAGCGAAGACGATAAAAAATTGATTATTGAGGTAACGATTCCCGGGGTAAAAAAAGAGGATATTGACCTCAGACTGCGCGATGATGCCTTCACCCTGAGCGCGCCTCGTGAGGACATTGAATATACAGCAGGAATATCTCTGTGCTGTCCGGTTCAGGCTGATAAAACCACTGCTGAGTATAACAACGGTCTGCTCAGAATAGAGGCTCCCTATAAGGATTTTATGGAAAACGCTGTCAGGGTAAAAGTTGCGTAATTTTAAAAATAGTTTTTAGATGGTAATAATCACACCTGTTGCCTTCTTGCGGAGGTGACAGGTTTGATTTGTTTCTATACATTGAGAATGAGATAGCATACCAAAGCTGAATGAATATCTGTTTTGGGTACCTCTTATTTACTGGCAGAATTTTACCACTCCTCACTCATACGTCTCTCCATGAAGATATCCGGGGATACGAACCCGGGTTTCACATATTTATCCCGGCATTTTGGCATTTATCAAGGTTTTGCCCATTTGGGCCAGAGTGATTTCGCAGGCTATGCATCCAATCGAAAGGATCAGGAGATACAATCTTCCCGGATATTCGGTACCGTACGCGAGCGCTACACCGGCGGTCGCTCCGGATAGCGCCAGCAAGATTGTTCCCATTATGATTTTTTTCACCAGGATCGGCGTGGAAAGCTTTTTGAACCGCGTTTTGCCGTCTATAAGACCGGCGCCAACAGCAGCCAATACGGTCAGCGGAAGAATCACTGATAGCACCTGAACGGTCGCCATGAGCTGGGACCCGATCGAAGGTCCGGCCGCAACGCCCAGCAGTATAAAGGGCGGAATGACGGCGGCGAAGGCCTGGGGGAAGTGAAGGGCTATTGGATGGAGGTTCAGGCCCAGAATCATCTTTCTTTTTTTCGACAGGGTTTCCTTATACGGCTCAAATGCCGAACGGGGCATGCCGCAAGCCGGGCAGATATCGCCGAGCTTGTTTTCATTAATGATATATCCGCATGCTTTGCATCGTAACTGTTCCATTTTCGTATCTCCGGATAATAATTTTTTTTCTTACAGGCAGATGTTACCGCAAACAGATCAGAAGTCAAGAAGATATGCATTTTAACGAAAAGAGCCGCGAGGCGGTGTGCCGGTCAATCCCGTACAGTACAACGTCATCAGCGCGCCGGTGGTGGACAAGCGCGACGTTATCATCCAGACTCACATAACGCGCACGCAAGCGGAAATTCTGCGGGCGTTCAGGGCCATCGACTACGCGACGATACCGCCCAAACCGAAGCATGTCCGCATGCCCATGATAGAGGGTTACTGGAGGTTCGTCAGGCAGGGCAATAAAACCATGGTTACCTACCAGAACAAGGCGAACCCCGGCGGAAGCATACCCGCGTGGCTGGTTAATTTATCGGTCGTTGACATGCCCTATTAAGCGCTGGACGGACTTCGGAAGCAGCTGGACAACCCTAAATTCAAATAAGACATCGTCCCGCCTGGGTTCGCTTCTGACCGGCCCCGGCGTTTTCCAGCCATACGAATATCGATAGAAAATATCAAACAATCCGAATAATATCAATTTTTACTTTACTTTTTTAAAATCATGCGCATTAATCTCCGTATTAATCCGCGCACAATGGAGAACCACCTATGCATGATTTCAAAGTTCCTATGATGATGTCGCAGCTCCTCCTGCCGGCTGTCTTTTCGGGCATTCTCCTTCTTGGCTGGATCATGTTTTCATACATGTACCTCCGCTCGCGCGAGCTCCTGCATCTTTCCATGATGGTGCTCTCGTTCCTCGGATTCATGTTCGTGTTCTCCGAGGCCATCATACTCTCAGTGGGCCTATGGCAATTCGAGGTTTCCCTGGGGATGCAGTTCCACCGCGTCGAGCAGCTTGCCGGGGCTTTCTTTCTTTTCGGAGTTCCGTTTTTCGTGCAGACCCTGACCGAGCTGACGCCGCGGTGGCAGGCCATGAACCGGTATGTCACTCTTGCCGGTCTCGCGCTCGCGGCGCTGATACTTATCATCGCCTTCGCCGCGCCGGATGCGTTTATCTCCCAGACATCGCACAAGGCCGGGTGGGATGAGATTCAGTCGGACTTTGGCCGCGGGCTGGAGGGCCCCGTGTACCAGCTCCGCGACGCGCTCATCGGGATTATGATCCTGTACGCGATGGTGTGCTATCTGTATGACATGATCAGGCACCACCGCTTTGCATACATCCTGCCCTCTTTCGTAGGCTTTACGATCGCGATCCACGGGGCATTTATCGATATCATGTATATTTATACGAGAATCTACTATGACCTCACCCCGGAGAGCCCTCATTCCCGGTTTACGGTCGGCATAACCGTCATGATCCTGTTCTGCATGGGCGCCGTGTTCCGCAAGTTTTTCGACATGGCCAAGGATATCGAGCGGGCCGAGGCGTACGCGAAGAGCGAGGCGGACAAGAACCGCGAGCAGAACGTCTTCATACGGGACGTGCTCAATACGAGCACGATGTCCCTGGTGGATTCCATGGAGTCGCTCTCCTCGACCATATCCGATTTCACCGAGTACAGCCAGGAGCAGGCGGCGGCGACCGAGGAAGTCACCGCTTCCATAGAAGAGATCACCGCGGGCGTGGACAACGTCAAGAATAACGCGGACGAGCAGTACACCAACCTGGAACAGCTGCTGGGCACCATGAAAGGGCTCTCGGAAATCATCATCACCATGAACGCGCTGGTGGAGGAGGCGCTGACCATGATAGACCAGATATCGGTCAACGCCAAGTCCGGGGAGCAGTCGCTCAGGATCATGAATGAGAGCATGGGCAAAATCAGCAGGAGCTCCCAGGAAATGACCGGCATCATACAGATCATCAACGACATATCGGACAAAATAAACCTCCTCTCGCTGAACGCGGCCATCGAAGCGGCGCGCGCCGGCGACGCCGGCCGCGGCTTCGCCGTGGTCGCCGACGAGATCTCCAAGCTGGCGGACCAGACCGCCTCTTCGATAAAGAACATCGACGTGCTGATCCGCACCAACGAGCAGGAGATCGCAAGCGGCAACCAGAATGTCACCGCCGCAGTCGAGCGGATCAACAGCATCATGAGCGATATAGAGAAGATCGTTGAAAAAATCACGGTCATCTCCGAACAGATGAGCCAGCAGACCGTGGCGAACCAGACGGTGGATGAAAACGCGGAGAAGGTGAAATCGCGGTCGGAGCAGATTACAAACGCAATGAACGAGCAGAAGCTCGCCATCGAGGAGATCTCCAAAACCGTGGGCTCCATCAACGATCTGTCGCAGGAGAACACGCACAAGATACTCACCATCACCGATTCGACCAAGTCGATAGTGTCCATGGTGGAAAAGATGCACATGAACATAGAGCACTTTATGGACAAATCACATACCGCGGTTTCCCGCGAGGCGCAGACCCGGAACGATGACGACGTGCCCATAGTGTGACCCTTCCGAACAGGCGGCAGCCGCTGAAAAAATATTGACAAAACCCGTCATCTTTATAGGTTGAATCGCGTTTCGGGGTGTAGCTCAGCCCGGTTAGAGCGCCTGCTTTGGGAGCAGGAAGTCGGAGGTTCGAATCCTCTCACCCCGACTCATTTTAGCGCCAGTAGCTCAGTGGATAGAGCAACGGCCTTCTAAGCCGTGGGTCGCAAGTTCGATCCTTGCCTGGCGCGCAGAGGGCCTACGAGGGCCTATAAAAAAAGCCCGACGGCACCTGGAGCACTGGTAAATGCACGGGCGCAACCAACAGGAATGCGGCTGAAACCTGGGCGTACGAATATTTACAGGGAGGCCAGGTTGTGTTAAAAGAGAATATAGCCTTTGAGGAATTCTCCGGGGATTTCTTCGCCCGGGGAGGGGGTATATAGATTCTAGATATTAAGTAAAAACCCAGAAGCGGTTCAGCAAAAAACCGATCAGCGTGTAAATAACCATTGGAATTCCGACGCCCGGAATTTCGGATAGCATCATCTTTGCAATGAAAAACCACTCCAGCAGTTGAACAAGCAGCAATAATGAGATGGAAACCGAAATAAATCGAATCATCCTTATAATTACCGCCCTTTTATCATCCGCTTTATAGTTAAACGTAAACTGCTTATTCATGAAAAAACTGAAAATAATGGCCACAATATATCCTATCAGGGTGTATGATTGATATTCCAGGCCGATGGTTCTGAAAACATACATGGTGGCAATGCACACCAGGGTATTCAGCACGCCGACGAATCCATATTTTATAAGCTTTATGAACTCAGTGCGCAGAAATTCTTTTTTTATTTTTATGATCGCCCGCATAGTACTCATTGACAAAATAGAGCGGCCTTTTTTTTGTTTCATAGAAGATTCTGCCCAGATATTCCCCGATAATACCGAGTATGATGAACTGGATCCCGCCCATGAACAGAATTATGCTCATGAGCGACGGGTAACCTTTTACCGGGTCTTGAAATAACAGTGTTTTCAGCACGATGATGACGAGGTAGATGAACGCCGTTATGGATATGATAAATCCAAATATCGTTGAAAAACGCAGCGGCATAATGGAAAATGAAGTTATTCCCTCGATTGCGAGGCCTAAAAGTTTTATATAGTTCCATTTTGTCTTGCCCGCAAATCGCGGCTGCCGTTCGAATTCGATCGCTTTTTTCTTAAAGCCGACGAGGCTGATAAGCCCTTTTGTATACCGGCAGTTTTCCCGCAACTGCCTCAATGCCTCGTGAGCCTTTCTGCTTAACAGCCTGAAGTCACCGGTATCCCTTTGAATGGGAACCTTTGTAAATTTTTCCAGAACACGGTAAAAAATCCATGAAGTGGATTTCTTCATAAATGACTCACCCTTACGCGATATTCTTTTGGCGTAGACATCGTCGTACCCGCCGTTTTTCCATTCAGAAATCATAATCGGAATAAGTTCGGGCGGGTCCTGTAGATCTGCATCCAGGATGATTACTGCGTCGCCGCGCGCATGATCGAAGCCGGCCGCCATCGCTACCTCTTTACCGTAATTTCTTGACAAATCAATATATGCAATACGGCGATCTTTTTTTTGTAATTGTTTTATGATATCCATGCTGTTATCTTTACTGCCATCATTAACATACAAGATTTCATATTTTTCCTTGGTATTTTTCATAGTATTCGTTATCTGCACGTTGAGTTCGTGTAAATTCTCTTCTTCATTGAATACCGGGATTAAGATTGTTATAAAACTCATGGCATGTCTCCCTACTGTGCTTGTTTTATATACTGCCTGGCCATAGTATTTGTACGTCGTCAAATGGTTTTAGATAGATTTACAATTTTATTAAGCTATAGTTTTTATCTTATAGTATCTCAAATTTGAATTTGATCAAGTTCTATTTATTTTTTTTCTTCTTGCCATGATTCATTTCCTCCGGTATTGCATCTATACGTTATTTTTTCGCAAAGGATTTTTATAAACGAAGAAGTTATGTTTGTTAGGATAAAAAATTTTTTTTCGAAGCGAGAAAAGGCGGTTTCCGTTATCGCTCCTGTTTTTATTTTGTCTATCATGTTTTTAATCGCCTTCTTTTCGTCAAATGGCGCTTTTGGAATCCCTGGCGATTCTGGCACGTGCGACGAAATAATGCACATTCCTGCCGGATATACGTATATAAAAGATCTCGATTTTAGACTTAATCCGGAACATCCGCCGCTGGCAAAAGCCCTTTCGGGCGTCTTTATGGTTTTGGCCGGCATTGCAGGACCTGAAAATGATGACTCCTGGAATTCTATCGACCAATTGAAAGCCGGCAAGTATATGATTTATAAAGACGGAAACAGCGCTGAAGAAGTATTTTTTTGGGCAAGGCTTCCGATGATGCTCTTGATGATTGGCCTTGGAATCTTTTTGTATAAATGGGCGGTTAGAATATATGGGTTGAAAATTGGCCTTGTGGTGTTAACATTGTTCGCTTTTTATCCTGATATCATTGCTCATGGCAGGCTTGTTACGACAGATATCGCCGCCGCGTTTGGATATGTTATCACTATTTATTATTTTGATAAAGCGATTACTGAAATTACCTGGAAAAACATCATATTTGCTGGCATGGCCTTCGCTGTGGCGCAGCTTTGTAAGATGTCTGCGTTGCTTCTTTTTGGTATTCTATTTCTTTTAGTTGTTGTGAAGGCAGTTATGGACAAGGAAGAGAACAAGAAATTGTCCACATCGTTTTGGATATATTTCAAGCCGTATCTTTGGATTTGTTTGATCTCGTTTGTTTTTGTCTGGATGGTTTATATTTTATTTATTTGGGGTACTCCGGTTGAGATTGAGCATAGATTGATTGAGAATATTTTATCTGATGATCCACGCACGTTAACGATTCGAAACTTTTTCCATATGTTTGAAGGTAGTCGGATCACCATGGCGTTGGGACATTATTTATTGGGAGTAGCATTTACCATTGGTCGTGTTATATTGGGAAATTTTATCTTTATTCTGGGGCACTTTTCTATGAAAACAATTTCCTGGTATTTTCCGGTTGCCTGGCTTCTTAAAACACCCATAACAATAATAATTTTATTTTTATCTTCAATTGGCTATATCATTATCAGATTTCCAAAAGAGAAAAAGGATAGATGGACTATTGCATTGATTGTGATGCCCATTGCAGTTTATTGGGCTTTTGCGCTCATCGGTTCCCTCAATATCGGCATTCGCCATCTTATACCAACAGTGCCATTCGTCCTGTTATTAATAGGCTTCTTTTGTAAGAAAATATATGAGGATAGTAGGGGCATCACAGCGCCAAAGATTACGGTTTTCGTCCTTATGGGTTATCTGATCATATCGACAGTATCTTATTATCCAAACTTCATTGCATATTTCAACGAAGCAACCCCGAGAGACGCGCGATATACAAGGCTGGTGGATTCGTCCCTTGATTGGGGTCAGGATCTGTTAAGATTGAAGAAATATGTCGAAGATAATAACATAAAAAATATTAAACTGGATTATTTTGGCACTTCCGAACCTAACTATCACATTCCGGATGCTCAAACCTGGGATTCTGAATATGGTCCAACAACGGGATGGCTGGCGATTTCAGCACTTTACTATCAAGCGTCGAAATTGCGAGGGGAGCTTTATGGGAAATGGTCCTATCATTGGCTGGATTCAAGAAAACCGGCGGCGATCATTGGCGGATCAATTCTTGTTTTTGATATAGATAAAGACGAGCTGACGAAAAATCCGGCCCAGTCGCCCTATAAAATCACGAATGTCGTTGAAACCAACAGGGGCAGAAAAGACTCGCTGTTTTGGGATCTTCTGGAATATTTTTTCAAGCACCTGAAGTGAAAAAGCGAATTTTTGAATAGGGTTATTACATAGGAAAATCCGACCTATTCAGAACCAGTCCTTTGACATAAGACGGCTCACTTGTACTGAGCACGTCGAAGTATCTGTATCGGCTTTAGAAAGACACTTGTACCGGTTACAGTATCAGGAACAGTGCCTTAAATTTAATAATTCAGGGCAACTCATCCGGTTTATCAGGGAATTGATCAAAGAATGAACGGCCAGGGGACGTTCACAAACAGGTTAATTTGCAATAGGGATTTCTTTCCTGATAATAAATCTCTGGTACATGCTAGTTTTCTCGAGCAATAGATAACTTTTATTGCTTAAATATATTACTGGAAACGTAATCAGGAGACTTAATAGATCTGATAGAAATGTTTCACCCGGCTTATAAAAAATAAGGATGCAATTTTTAAAAATAGTTAGATAGAATATATGAAAAACGTAAATACCTACCAGGTTTTTCCCGATTTTTGTCACAAATGATTCCTTGAATGATTTGTTCTTTTCGATAATATACATCATGCTGAAAAATGCGAGTGGTATGCTGCTTATATAATATTCCCCATAACCTACTTTATAATATAATAGAAAAAATGAACGCTCAACAATTAATAACACTAATGAAAGAACAGCCATTGCCGGATAATTAAAGCCTTTTGTTATGTCTTTAACCTTATCATATTTTTCAGCAATAAAATACCCCAATGTTATGTAGAATAATCCAAAGAACAATGCGATCCTTGTAAAAAACGGAACCAAGAAAACAAATACGCTGTATGCCTGCCATAATCCGAATAATCCGATTAAGTTCAATATTAATGATATAAGCAATAATATAGTGGTATTCGATTTTTTCCTATTTACTATATATATCATTAGTACGGACAGAGCAACTGCGAATACGTACCACAGGGGTACCGAGCTTATTGAAAACATGCCCATGAAAATCAACATTCCCGCATTCCATAAGAAGCTATCAAAATAAAAAATTTGCTCGGTCACATGAACCATATAAAAAAACACGTCCATGAAAAAACAGAGCACGGTGAAGAATATAAATACCCGGAGAGCCCTGTTGATAAAACTTATAAAATATTTATTTTTGTCATTCGTGGACTGTAATTTTATATATAATAAATAGCCGGTAGAAACAAAAAAGAACGGGACTGTAAACCTGCCTATTGTATTTATAAAAAAGTTTAAATTAATGCTCGAGAATCTGTAAAATGCACAGTGCGCCGCGACAACATTTATAATAGCCAATCCTCTCACGAAGTCAATCCCGTTGTTCCTTTCCATAAATTCCAATTTTATCACATAGGTTGTTATGATTGCATCATGAACTTGATACTGTATTGCAAGAATCAGGGGATGGCTGTATCCTGATCACTCCCTGCAAATGACAGGATGTCATAATAATGCCGGCCACATTAGCACCTATAAAACAATGCTGAATAGTGGAACGAAACAAAAGAGTTTCATCAAGGTACTCCCATACTATTCATTTGTCAATGGTAATATTGACGATAGTAAGGCAGAATATGGGAAAACGGTTTCATTGGATCGATCTTCATATGCGATACGCTACAATCATTGTTTGTAATTCAGAAGGAGATGAAATTCAATACATTTCATAATGCACAGACTTTGATGAATATGTTGGAAAGACAACCCGCGAAGATGCAGTGGTGATCGAGTCAATCAACTACGCATTTTACTGGTCCGACCAGATTGAGCGGCTCTGAGCCCGCTGTTACATTCTTGACTATATGCCCATACTGTGCAATCATGTGCTTAAAATTTATAAATCAGCTTGACAGTTATTACAATTAAATAACAATTAATAACTTTGTTTTTTAAGCCCCATTTGTTTAATTATTAGGAAATCCAATGCCTTTTCAGGATTTTTTTTTGGAACTTTCTCGGTAACATATTTCATTTTTTATGATCACAAAAGAAGTTTTAGATATGTCCGTGCATTACCTGTTAGGTATTAAAGGCCATGCGTGTTTTACTGGTGCATAACCCTTCACTTATCTATCCCCTTGAAGCGCCGGCACGTAACGCGTGGCTATTGGATCGCACTATCGGGGAAATGATGGAGCGCGAGCTTTTGTCAGCCGGGCTGACCATCGTGCGGGCGGGGAACTTCGCAGAAGCAGAAGAACTGGCCCGGCAGGAGAGAACGGGCGCGTTCATTCTTTCCGATTCTGTCGCCTGTTCCAGGATTGTGCTCCGCAGATTCATTCGTTCCGCGGAGAAACGTCGCGGGTCGGTTTCAGTAGTTTGTTCCCTTCCAACGTCGCATGCTACTGACTTTGCGAGCCACGTCGACGGCCTGAATCCTACCGAAGGGGGCGCGCCTTCCAAAAAGGTGTGGACTGCGCCGTTCTATTTTTTGCGCGGTAAAAGCTCAATAAATCATGCCACACCGTTGGTCTTGCCGTACAAGGAACATGTGATTCACTATACAATGCCACCCGGATTGCTGGGACACGATGAGGAGACGTATGCCATCAGCGACAGTTACCTGTGCAATGTCAATCACTGGGTCCATGTACAGCGCGTTAACATGGCGGCTCTTGCCGCATATTGGTTTGACCGGCTGCGATACGGATGGTGGGTGGGGGGCGTATCATGGTATGCGTGGCGCTTCCTCAGGGGATTTCCATGGCTTGGCGGCCGCCTGATTGAAGGCCTACGGTCGGTGAGCTTCCGGTCGAAGGTCCACCATTCAGCACACATTGAGCTGTCAATTATTCAGAAGGGAGTTACAATCGGCCCCCATGCGATAATAAGCAAATCGTTCATTTCTGAAGGGGCAACTATCCTGGATGGAGCGCACGTCATCGGGTCGGTAATCGGCACGGGAGCGGTAGTCGGGCGCAATTCAATAGTTTTGGCCTCGGTGGTATACCCGGGAGCGCTCGCTGCCCAAATACTGATGCAGGGCTCCGTGCTCGGGAAAAACTCCTGTGCGCTTACCAATTCCTGCTTCTTCGACATGAATTTATCAAAAAACATAAGGGTCGCTTACCGCGGACGCTATACAGACATCGGCTCTCCGTACCTCGGGGTTTGCCTTGGCCCTGAAGCGCGTGTTTCTGCCGGTGTATGGGTTGCAAGCGGACGCGAGGTTCCCCCAGGGGCACTCCTTGTCAAGGACCCGGGTGATATAGCAGATCAGATCGGTAACATCAGGCCTGGTGAAGCGGCCGTTATACGGAATGGCAAGGCCGTGCCGCTTAATGAGAAAAACGGACATGAACGATAGCGATTTAAATGTTGATGAATGCTGAAATTATGCGTCAAAAAAAAGATTTCTACACGAATAATAACGATAGAAAAACAAGCATGTCCCAGGCGGGGATGTTGACATACTGTTGCGTATCGATCCTCCTACTGCTTCTTCGTCACTAACTCTTCATGGTTATTAATATGAAATTTATAATGGTTGCTATCGGAAGTCATGGAGATGTATACCCCTTTCTCGGCATAGGCGCCGTCCTTAAAAAGAGGGGACACACGGTAACGGTTCTGGCCAATAGTTACTTTGAGAATGCAACGAACCAGGCAGGATTGGATTTTTATTCTATCGGCAGTGCGGATGAATATCTCGATATGATCGGTAAATCGGGCGAACCCGATATGAGACGTGCGATTTGCGATTATTTATTCATCCGACCAATGAAACCGGTTTTCGATTATTGTGCCAGTCACTACATAAAAGGAGAGACCGTCGCAGTTTGCAATATTTCTTCTTTGGGCACCCGGCTGGCAAATGAGAAATTCGGGCTGCCGATGATAAGCATCAACCTGACTCCAATGATGTTCATGTCCTCATACGATCCTCCGTTGTTTTCGATACAGGAATATCCGGTCTGGGTGCCGAGATGGGCATTCAGTATTGCGATTTATACAGCCCACCGAGTGTTTGACCGCGATCTCTGTCCGTCGCTTAATAGATTAAGAAAAGAGATCGGCCTTCCCCCGCAGCGAAGGGTGCTCGGCTGGATGCTTTCGCCGTATAAAGTTATAGGGCTTTTCCCGGAATGGTTTGCCAAACCTCAGCCGGATTGGCCCGCTCAGGTTGAGCTCACGGGCTTTCCGCTTTTTGATGAGGGACATATGCACAACAGTGTGCTGTCTCCCGAGCTCGAACAGTTTCTTTCAGGCGGGGATGCGCCGATTGTGATTACGCCGGGAACGACCAATTACAAGTATTCTTCATTTTTTGAGAAAGCCGTGGAGGCAACATCAAAACTCGGGGTACGGGCCATATTGGTTTCCAAATTCCAGGAGCAGATACCACGAAACCTTCCTGCTCATGTCAGGTTTTTTGAATATCTGCCGTTCAGTAATCTGCTGAGCCGCACGTCAGCCGTGGTGCACCATGGCGGCATCGGCACGCTGGCGCAAATTCTAAAAGCGGGCATACCCCAGCTGATCGCGCCGTGGGGTATTGATCAATTTGACAATGGCGCACGGATTAAAGCACTCGGCCTTGGCGGTGTGATCAGTTCTAAACGATGTACCGCGAAATCACTCGCGGACGCGATTTACGTATTGATGAATTCACCTGAAGTACATGAAAGGTGTAAAGAAATTTCATGTAAAATTAATGCATCTGATCCTATACATGATACGTGCCGGATAATTGAAGCTTTTGGTAAAACCGTGAGCACCTGACCTGCATTTCCGGCATTTCAACGCCGCGGGCTATAATCATTTTTCCCCTTTCGAGAGCATGATCCTTCACTCAATATTATTTTTCAAACGCTTTCACGATCTCATCCGACAGCTTGTTGAGAAAATCATCGATGTTGTTATCGTCGATATCTTCACTGGACGCGGCGCTGAAAAGGATCTCTCCTGTCTTGACGTCCACCAGGCGGACCGACAGGGCGTCAAAGACGGATCTGACGGTGGTGACGGAACGCGTCGCAGCGGGCCGCCAGCGGCGCATCATTCCTCTCCGCCTGACCCGCGTGGTGACGGTATTCCTTTCCGATTTGATATGGAACGAGCCGAGCACCAGCGCCTGAACCCCGGTTACTTTTCCGATCTGGCTGATGGTATCGGGATCCAGGACGCCGGTCATGCCCAGCTGCTGCTCCTGAAGAATTTTTTGGAGCCCCGATCGCTCAATGACTTTAAACCCCGCCTGCATGAACACGGGCACCAGCGACTCGGCAAGGACTTTGCCCTCTTCACGGTCGGAGCCGTCGAGGTTCATGACGGCGATTTTCTGATAGTTCGCCAGACTGAAGGCTCTGCTCTTCGTGGTTTTGATGCCGGATGAGCAGGATAATATCATACCCAGCAACAGTATTGCAGCGGCAGCATTGATTTTTTTCATATTGTTTCCTCGCACTATCTGAAATGTAACAGTCCTCATCTTCATCGCAGGGCAATGGCCTTTTCAGGACAGATTTCCTGGCAGCAGAAGCAGGCTATGCAGAGATCGGCATTCACCAACGGGACCTGGTCCGCCTGCATTGACAGGGCCGAGACGGGGCATTGGTCCACGCACGTCCCGCACCCGGTGCAGAGCGCGGCGTCGGCCAGGGGCCGCATGATCGTCCTGTTGTGAATGAATGTCTGTATCGCCTGATTGGTGAGGATAAACTCCCCTCCGAAGGGGGGGAGCTTGAAGCCGGGAAGCCGTTTCAGCTCCCCGACGATTTCTATCTCACTGAGGTCATACGCTCCCAATCCCGCTTTGTTCGCCTTCCGGAGGAATCGCAGACGATCCGGTTCGCAACCCATCATGTGCGCGATCACGGCATCGAGGGACACGCCGTTGTCTGAGGCCAGTATCAGGCCTATCTCTCTTAAATCGGGCGAGGCCGGACCATTCCCCTCCATGCCCACCACGGCATCCACGATGAACAGGTCCGGTATCCGGAGCATGAACACGTCAACCAGCATCTCCTGAAAGCGTTCGGAGCTCCCGGCCGCCCTGTGCAGCGCCGCCTTCTGGGCGCCGGGCAGGAAACCGTAGCTGTTTTTGATGCATCCGGTCATGACGGTCAGGCCGTGCGTTTTGAACTTCGGCAGGCTGATAATGACATCGGTCTCCCGCACGGCCCGCGAAAGGCTCACCGTCGGCATGAACGCGGGGTTGAATTCGACCTTCTGCGAATCGTTCCCGATGTTGCGGTAGTAACCCTTGGCCGCTTCCATGAGTCCCGTACTGTTGAAGGCCTCCTCGTTCGCCCCGTAGTTGAAAAGTCCCGGATTGTCGCCGACGATGATCGACGCCGGCCCCATGGATTCCACCCGCTCCACCACGGCGCGGAGCAGTGCCGGATGGGTGGCGATTCCTTCATGCGGTTCCGCGGCGCGCAGAACATTCGGCTTTATCAGCACTTTTTTCCCTTTCAGCTTCAGGGGGAAGAGCCCGAATCCCCGGTCTACCGCCTGTGCGGCGGTGTCATAGGTCGCGGGATGGATCAATACTTTCGGCATTGTTTTATGCCTCTCATGATTATCCCAATGGATTATATGAACGTCCAGCACAATTTTTGCGGAAGGTTACCATTCTTGATTCGCATTTCTATCAGTTTATTTATGAAAAAAAATCGAATAAGTTAAGTAATTGATAATTTTGATTCTATATGTTTATGTAATTATCCGCCATGGCGCGGATGTCGCGCTTGATCTCCTCCGCGAGGATCAGCGGCTCCCGAACGCGCGCCATCGGCCCCCAGCAGAGAACCCATCGCTTGACTTCACGCAGGGAATTTACGGTGAAGGAAAGGGACACGCCGCCGCTCGGGAGCTCCGTCAGTACCTGGTCCTCGCGCCATACCCGCTCGCGGATATACGCGGCCGCTCCGGGCATGAACTCAATCTTCACCCGGTGGGTCTCCCTCTCCACGGTAATGCCGAAGTTCTCGCCGAGATATTCCTTCAGGTTGAACGAATCAGGAAGCGTGAAGCTCTTTTCAAGCGGCTCGCATTTTTGAATTCTTGAGATGGCGAAGGTGAGCACCTGCTTCCGCATGGTGCAGAACGCGATCAGGTACCATTCGCCCTCGTAGCTCACCATATGGTACGGCTCAACCGTGCGCTCAGTGGCCTCATCCGCCCCCGCCTTTCTGTGGATTATTTTAAGTGCCGAGCGCGTGTACAGGGCGGTCGAGATGGCGTCCCATATTTCCCGCTCGATCACGGTATAGCTCTGCTGAATGAAGGTGATGTCCGGATTAAGCCACGAGTAGCGGACCGTTATCTCGTCCGGAAGAGAGGCGAGTATCTTCCCGAATACGGCGGAAAGGGCGTCATAGAGAGGGGGATTCCGGTACTGCTCGAGCGCCTTCTCCGCCACGCACAGGGCGAAGAGCTCGCTCGCCTTTATCGAGACGTTCGGGAGCGCGAATGCCGGCTCCGTGTAATAGTAGCCGCGCCGTTTTTTGTCGAATCCTATGGGGCAGTCGAGCATGTCCCGCATGTATTCGATATCGCGGTGAATGGTCCGCTCGCTCACCTCGTACTCATCGGCGAGATTGCGCGCGTTGGGGAACCTCCCGTCGCGGATTTTGCTATCTATAAAACGGATACG
>MIBH01000071.1:20800-21544 GCA_001829455.1 Spirochaetes bacterium RBG_13_51_14 | reverse complement strand
GGTCTTTATTCTACCTATGAGGAATTGAAACTCATGATTGACATAATTGTGATGGCTATCGAGCAAAAAGCAATTGCCTATCACAATAACGAACGATATCATTCAAGCATGGATTGATAGCGCCGTTAAAATTTACGAAAGACAAGCTGGGCATCTTGCAATGCATCAATTACAAGTGTTTTCCTAAACGGGGCCCAGCACCTACCGACTATAAAATTATGATCGACGGTGATTCTGTAAAGGATATATTTGCACCGTTACCAGTAGATTGATAAAAGCAACATGAACTAATAATACTTCAAGAGGTATCTTATGAAACCGACAGCACAGCAGATACTTGAAGAAGTCTCGCATCTATCACCGATCGACCGCGCGGAACTCGTCGAGCGCATCATCGAAAGCTTCGACGCCGGGCCGGACGATGAGATAAAAAAATCCTGGGCCGACGAGGCCGAAAGGCGTCTGGCTCTTCATAAAGGCGGAGATGACGGCTCATTATCAGAACAAGATGTTTTGATATGCAACGCAAGGTACATGAAAAGATGAGCATCCGCCACTGATTGTTTGACTTTGCCGGAGACAGACGGCTCATGTATAACCGGCTTGACACCTGAATAGTTTATGATATGACAATGGTAGAACATAACAGAATCGGAGGACCTCATGAACAAAGAAATACGGGAACGGCTCGGCGAGGCAAAGAAGCACCTGGCCAAAAGGTACGCACTTTCGCGGATCGGCGTA
>MIBH01000071.1:15076-20740 GCA_001829455.1 Spirochaetes bacterium RBG_13_51_14 | reverse complement strand
TTTTCATCCGCTCCGGACCTGTTCGAATTCTTCGAGATCGAGGAATATCTTGAGGGACTTCTTCATCGAAAGATCGACCTCGTCAGGGAAAACGCGATCAAACAACGGATAAAGGAGCATGTGATGAAGGAGGTCGTCTACCTATGAAGCGATCTCCCGACCTGTATCTTGAAGACATTATTGAAGCGATTAAAAGCGTATTCATATTTGTAGAAGGCATGGAGCTCGGTGATTTCAATAATGATGATAAAACGGCAAGCGCCGTCATCCGGAAGCTTGAAGTCATAGGTGAGGCCGCGAAAAACATGCCGGGTGATATAACAAACAGGCATGACGGCATCCCATGGTCGTACATGGCCAAAATGAGGGATAAACTGATACACGGTTACCCCTTATGTCAACATAGTTGTCGCGCCCCTCGCGGGCGCGTGGATTGAAATCCGACAGAGTTCTGCAGTCTGCAAGATCATCGGGAAGTATATTAGGGATGGCTTTTATTCTACTTATTGAGGAATTGAAACCTACCGGCAAATAACTTTCGATAAGCTATGTTGTATTCACAGTTCCTTCATGCACTACAAAAATTTTTCAACTGACGTTTTGAAAATCTCCGCCAATTTTTTAGCAACTTCCTTGCCGATAGGACGCCGGCCGTTCTCCATGTCGGAAATATTCTGTTTGGATATTCCACCGAGAGCTTTCCCGAGCTGGGGCTGTTTAAGTCCGCGAGACAGGCGGTATGCCCTCAAATGATCACCGGGCTTCATGCTAGCTTTCGTTTTTTTATACCATTCGGTTTCCGTGACAAGAACCCATTCGTCGTCCTCGACAATGAGCTTATCGCCATAGTCTTCTTTCAAAACTCTTAAGAGTTTCTTAGATACAGATCCCTCGATGTTTATTTTAATATGGGGCGTTTTCACGTGAACCTGCATAATTTCTCCTACGCGGCATCAAATGCAACGACTTCAATAAGCGCGTGCCGGGATCGCGCATTATCGGCAACCGCCTCAAGTTTAATCATCGTCTCATGATCGAACCATTTTTCACCACATACAGGACAAATGGTGGCCGGCACATTTTTTACAATAAGCACTCCTTCGCCAAGTTCGGCCGAAAACAGGGCCGTCCCCAGGATAACTTCATTATGGCATAATGGACATTGTTTAATATTCATCGTTTTCTCCTTGTTTTAAAATCAGATTCAAAATGTTTTTCATCCGGATGGTATACGCTGGTTATAAATGCCTTTTTTTCATTTTCATTATAAAAACAAACTACATGAATTGGTTTATTATCATACCATCCGAATACAATGATATTGGTTTCATATTCTTCGATTATTTTTCCGTTTAATAAAACATGTATAACGCCGGTTGAAGTAATTTGACGCTCGATCATCCTTTCTGAAGTATGAATGCTCCACATAATATCATGTTTTAATGAGCTTTCCTGAATTTTTCTAAATGTATCTTCATGTTCCATGGTTATAATGTACTCAAATATGGGTACTATGTCAAGTGTTTTTTACAATTAAAAAACAGAACCAATTATAAGTGTCAACTTCCGATTATATTGTATGTCAGCTTAAAAATGTCTTTATTCCACCTCAAGGTATTGAAACGACAATACAATCGCCGGAGAGTAGGGCAGTCGCGCCCTCGGTTGGTGAGCCTGCCTGTGCCGAGCGAAATCGGGGTATCGAACCACGGCCCTTTCGTGAATATATTTTTCTGAATGCAACTAATTTTTAGTTGCATTTTCCGCTATGTTGCTATAATTTGTCTTTATGAGCAGACATGAAAAATTATTGAAGAAATTTCTTGTAAAATCCGGTAATTTTACATTTAATGAATTACGGACCTTATTGGCCGGTTTTGATTATAAAGAATTAACATTGGGTAAAACCTCTGGATCACGGGTTGCATTTATTAATAATAACAATAATCATATTATTCGGTTACATAAACCCCACCCCGGCAATAATTTAAAAAAATATCAAATTGATTGTATTATCGATGAATTAAAGAACATGGAGATTATATGATGAAAGATTTATTACAATATAAAGATTTTATTGGTTCAGTTCATTACAGTTCTGATGATGCTCTATTTTTCGGCAAAATTGAAGGAATTAATGACCTGGTTACTTTTGAAGGAAAAACGGTCGACGAAATAAAAAAATCATTCAAGGAAGCTGTTGAAGATTATATTGAAATCTGCAAGGAAACAGGCAAAGAATTTTTTAAATCGTATAAGGGCAGTTTTAATGTCAGGATTTCCCCGGATTTACATAAAAAAGCAGTTCAAAAATCGATATCACGTGGCGTTTCTTTGAATCAATTTGTACAGAAAGCCATTGAGCATGAAGTTTCTGATTCTCACGCAGATTGATTTTTATGGCAGTGTTTACATGCGCACAACAGCATGGCCGTTTCGCTCCCTATCGGTCGCTCGGCATCGGTGATTCGCCACAAGAGGCGTTAGTAATAGTTGATTGACGATGTGGCGTATTCCCCACGAACATCCGTATTAACCCAATACGACATCCCCTATTTCTTTACCTGATCCCTGCTGATTTTTTTATTACAGGACAAGCATTTCCCTGATGATTCACCGCGCCTTCACTCGGAGCTCCAGTCTGCACCTTGAGGACGTAATAATCCGGTGATGCATCCCCGGATCGCGCAGGCGGTTGCTGTTTTTCATCAAACCGCTCAATATAGATTTGACAGAAGAGCCGAAACGGCATCATCGTAGGGTCTGAGCGTATTATTGCACGCGAACATCTCGAGACCAATATTTCCGGGGATGCCATCATGCATGAATTTGAACAGGAGATTTCTGAAGCCGCAGGTCTGCTGCTGAAAACGGGAAAGGCAGCGGCCTTCTGCGGGTCGGGGATTTCCGCCGAGAGCGGCATAGCGACCTTCCGCGATCCGGGCGGTATTTGGGACCGGATCGATCCGATGGAGTTCGGCACGCCGGAAGGATTTATCGGCGCCCTGGACCGTAATCCCGGTGTGTTTATATCGATATTCTTCGAGCTCCTCGACATGTTTGAAAAGGCGGAGTGCAATCCGGGCCACAAGGTTCTCGCCGACCTTGAAAACAGGGGCGTCCTGGGAAGTGTCATCACGCAGAATGTCGACAATCTTCAATCAGAAGCGGGAAGCGCACATATTATCGAGCTGCACGGCAATCTTTTCCGCATGATATGCCTGTCGTGCGGCAAAAAGAAAATGTACGAACGGAAACCGTTCATCCGTGATTTAAAAGAGAAAATAGACCTTCTTTCCGACCGTTGCCTGGCCAGTCTGTTCACGCTCGTGCCGACGTGCGACGACTGCGGGTCGATCACCCGCCCGGACGTGGTTTTGTTCGGCGAGACGGTCCAGGAGCTTCCGCGCGCCTATCATGCAGCGCGGGATTGCGCCGCGATGCTCGTTCTCGGCACTTCCGGGGCCGTATATCCGGCAGCGGCGCTGCCCTATGAGGCAAAGGAGAGAGGCGCTCCCATTATCGTCATAAACCCGAATGAGAACGCGTTTGAAGATATCGCTGACGTGTATATACCCATGAAGACCGGCGTAGCGCTTCCGTTGCTGTTAAAAAAGCTGAAGGAGATAGGGGATTCATAGTATGATATCAGCACGCTGGAAATCCCTGATTTTCAACGTGCTGAATTGGTGCCGGTGATAAAACCGGACGGCAGTCGCCGGGCAGCATAAAAAAAAGGGGCCGCCCCTGCGGGCAGCCCTGGCTGCTCTTTATAAATTCATCTGTCTGAACGGACTCGTTGCCAATTTCTGCAAATCGGTTTTCAATACTGAGATATCCATGACATAATTGCTGTATACAGTGAGCATTCCTTTCTTTTTAGCGTCACGAGCGAGACGTTCTTTTTTGATTATTTCCTGCTCGATCTTGTTGACTTGGGTGGCAATCCTCAACTTTTTCATTTCAAAACCTCCATAAAAACATGAAAATTCGGGGCTTTGAATTGACATTTTAATTTTTCTTTATTACATTCTAATCTGATGTAACTGATTGTTTATGTCAATCCCCGGGAAAATCCCGGTGCTGGCCTCATGCCCCCCATGAGGCCAGTTTTTTTACCCCTTTTTGGTTAAACCTATTGAATATATATAAATCATTTCTCATCGTCAAATTAATTTTAAATTTTTTTTATTTTTTTCCAATTAGATATCGTTTCCTGTATCCGGGCGGGCTGATCAAAAAATAAAAAAGTTATTGCAGATATCGTTATTTTCCTTTCAGTAGGCGTGGATACAGGTCGGTAAAAAAGAGAGATATCCGCTGCGCGGCTAGAACATTCGAGGAGTATTACCATGGGCGACGATTCCATCAACCGGCTGATGAACGGCACAACATGGACTGAATTCTGCGACACCCTGAAAAAGGCGGGTGAGGTCATCGTACGCGGGACGTCGCCGGCGGATCCGCTGAACCGCGCCGAAGGATACCGCTATCTCAGCCGGATCACCAGGGCCGTGGTGGAGGCCTTTGTGGAGAATTCGGACCCGCGGGCGCCGGTGCTCTTCCGGCCGGTGCATGAGACAGCGAAGATGGGCGCGGACAATCCCGACAACTATTACCAGTACGCAGCCGTGAGCGGCGAGTACGACTATCTCGCCCGGGGGTCGCGCGGGACCGTCAACTATCTCGGCTTCGGAACCTACAAGGGCAACTACGGCATCGGCGGCACCGCTGAGACCGGGTACCTCGACGGCAGGGATCTCGCCGTGAACAACGACGGTACGTTCCAGCTGATCCTGAGCCGCAACAAACACGACGGTAACTGGCTGCCCATGAAGGAGGAAACGTCCTCGCTCATTGTCCGGCAGACCTTCGCCGATCGCACGGGCGAGGAGATTGCACGTCTGACAATCGAGCGCATCGGCGGCGACGGCATGCCCACGCCGGTGACGCCGGAAATGATTGAGCAGGGAATCACCACGGCGGCAAGGATCGTCCTGGGCGCCGCCACCCTGTTCGCCAACTGGGCAGAGGGCTTCATGAAGCACCTGAACCAGCTCCCCCGGTTCGACTCGTCGATAGCCCTGGCGGCCATGGGTGACCCCAATATCTCATACTACCACAGCTACTGGAAGCTTGCCGATGATGAAGCCCTTGTGATAGACGTGAAACCGCCGGCGTGCGAGGCCTGGAATTTCCAGCTCAACAACCACTGGATGGAATCCCTCGATTACCGCTACTATCCGGTATGGGTGAACCAGCATACGGCGAAGTACCGCCCCGACGGATCGGTGCGTATTGTGGTGGCGCATAAAAATCCGGGCGCGGACAACTGGATCGATACCGTCGGTCATGGCCAGGGCACCATGCTCCTGAGATGGGTCAGGGCCGAGGATCATCCGGAGCCGCGAACGCGGGTGGTTAAAGTAAACGAAGTGAAGGGCCTGATATGAACGATCCGGTCCGGCTGACCTCGGTGCGGTATGTCAGGCCCTATCGGCCGCGGCTTATCGCCGTCATAAACTATATCGGACGGATGCTCGAGAAGGCCGGCTGCCGGGGCTCGAACCTGGATGAGGGAGGATTGATCCGATCGGCCGTGCGAAAGGCCGGTCTGGCTGATTTCGGAGACAATACCTTTCGGAGCCGGATGCGGCTTCTGGT
>MIBH01000071.1:9856-14943 GCA_001829455.1 Spirochaetes bacterium RBG_13_51_14 | reverse complement strand
AGATGGCCGTGACCGCCAGCAGGGCGCTCAGATACATGGCGCCGGATTTTTTCGCGATCCATCCCGTCGGGCCGCTTGACCCGGAAGAGGACTGTCTCCTCTTCGATTACGACTTCTGGAGCACCGTTCCCGAGGCCACCATGCGCGTGCCGTCCTTTTCCCGGTGGCTCGAGGAGCAGGATCATACGCCGGCGTACGAGCATTATAAAAAAGTGCTCCAGTACCTCTACTGGCAGAATCCCCGGGGCCGGTGGATTTTAAAAACGCCCCAGCACATGGAGCACTTTGACGAGATATTCAGGGTCTTCCCCAACGCCCGGATAATCCAGACCCACCGCGACCCTTCGAAGGTGGTGGCTTCCTTCTGCAGCATGGTCTCGCACGCGTACGGCATCTTCAGCGACCGGGTTGACCCGGTCGAAATCGGCCGCCACTGGAGCAGGAAGGCGCTTAATATGGTGACCCATTCAATTGATATCCGCGAACAAGTCGATGCCGGCCGGTTTATGGACGTGCAGTACCATGAGCTCATGGCCGACCCGATCGGTACGGTGCGCCGCATCTACGGGTTCCTCGGCATTCCCTTTACCGCCCGTACCGAGTCGACGGTTCGGCGATGGGTGCGGGACAACCCGCAGCACAAGCACGGGAAGCATTCATACCGACTTGAGGATTTCGGTCTTTCCCGGAGCGAAGTCGAAAAGTCCTTTGCCGCGTACCGGACGAGGTTCAACATACCGGGGGAGGGCGCATGAACCGCGGCGGCGATTTCGCCGGCAGAGCCTGCCTGGTCACGGGGGCAACGAGCGGCCACGGCGAGGCGGTGGCGAAGGCCTTGGCTCGTATGGGGGCGGATCTGATCCTGCTGGGACGGAGCGGAGAGAAGTGCGCCCGCGTCCAGCGGGAGGTGCAGGGGGAGACGGGAAGGGCGCCGGCCGTACTGGTGTGCGACCTCTCATCGCGCCGGGATATCAACCGCGCCGCAGCGGAGTTCCTGTCGTGGAAGCGGCCGCTCCATGTCTTGGTCAACAACGCGGGACTGGTGAACCGGCGCTACCGGGAAACGGTCGACGGCATTGAAGAGACGTTCGCCGTCAATTACCTCGCCCTGTTTCAGCTTACCCTCCTGCTCCTGGACCGGATGATCGAGAGTGCCCCGGCCAGAATCGTGAACGTATCGTCGGACACCCATGTCATCGCCGACCTCGACCTGGCCGATATCACCGGGCGCGTGAAGCGCTACGGCCTTATGGGGGCCTATGCCCGGTCCAAGCTGGCCATCGTCTATTTCACGCGCGAGCTGGCGAAGCGTTGTAACGGAAGCGGCGTCACCGTGAATGCGGTGGATCCCGGACCGATCGCCTCCGGCATAGCGAAGAAGGACGGCATCCTCGCGGCTGTGGCGGATGCCGTGATCCAGATCTTCTTCCCGAATCCCGGAAGGGCGGCGCGGACCGCCGTGCACCTGGCATCTTCGCCGGAGCTTGAAGGCCGAACCGGCGGTTACTGGCGTTTCATGAAGAAAAAGAAAGTGAATATATCCGGAGACCCCGACTTCGGGGAGCGTCTCTGGGAGATAAGCGCCCGCATGACCGGAACCGACTGGCGCGCAAAAAAGATTTGACGACAGGCTCAACCGCGCATTCAATCGATCCATACCCCTTTCTCGGAGCATGGCACTCATGAAAGACTGTTTCGATTAACAAAAAAGGAGTCCGGAATGAAAACGGTATGTTTAGCGGCCGTCCTGGCCGTGGCGCTCGCGTCCGCCTGCGTCACGCTGGGGGGCAAGTGGAGCGAGTCAAAGATCGACGAAGCATCGGAAAAATGTTTTGCAGAAAATGACGCCCTGAAGCCGCCAACGGCCCGCTGGTACAATTTAGGCACACAGGAACGGACCAAAAAAAAGAAAGAGCTGGACGAATACAGGAAGAAGAGGATCGAGCTTTACCAGCATATTTATAATTTCAAAAGCGGCTATCTTACCCGGGTCGACAGCGACGGGAAATGCCGGAAAAAGGAATGCGCTTCCCTGGAGAAAATAAGGGAGCTCATCATCGAGGGCTGTCCGGAGGCCGGCGCTTCATTTCCGAGCGTCGCGCCGGATGAGGTATGATCGTTATATACAACAACCGTCTGCTCAGGTTCCTGTCCCCCTGGTTCCCCGGTATCAGCGGCATTACCCTGTTCCCCTTCATAATACTGCGGAAGGAGATCAGGGGCACGGCCGAGGCGCACATAACGATAAATCATGAACGGATCCATATCCGCCAGCAGGTGGAACTTCTCCTGGTCATTTTCGCCGTGTGGTATGTCATATCCTTTATCACGGGAAGGGCGCGCGGCCTCACCTGGTACGAGTCATACCGGAGCATTATCTTCGAACGCGAGGCCTTTGACAGGATGCACGATCTGGATTACCTCAAACAGAGACGGATCTTTTCCTTCATGAACTATCGTAAAAAATTTTGGTAGGCACCGCTGCTGTTCACCTGCCGGGATTATTTCAACGCTGTGCCGATATCATCCAGCAAACGCTCGAACCGGCCGCCGCCGGCAAGGGAATTTGGAACCGACACGGTCATCTCAAGCCGGTCCGTTTTTCCGGTGAGGACAACAAAAGCCGGCAGGCCGTCGAACCGGGGAGGTATGAAGAAAATGGTGTCCGTGGTAAAGCCGCCGCCGCAATACTTGGCGGTATCAATCTGGCCGAGGTTGGAGATGGCTGCCGAAACATTATGGCGGCCGGTGAGCAAGGGTATGATGATGATTAATTTGATGCTTAAGGCCATAAGCCACAGGGGAATCAGATCGATATAATCTCCCCCTTCAATGCAGATGCAGTCATATTTTTCATCCAGCTGTCTTTTGATTTCCGCGGTTATCGATTCGGGCGTGGAATCCCTGAAAATTTCCACATAGATCGCCATGGACAGATTACCGGTTGAGCGCAGCCCCTTCTGCCGCTGTCTGATATCCACAGGGATGCCCATCCTGAACGGACCATCGCCGTATTTCCATGCCGATTGGGCCAGCGCCATCGCGATTCTCCCCATAAGTCTTGAATAGCTACCAAAGAACGTGAGACGTTTCCAGATAACCCCGCCCTTCATTTTCGCATCTTTCCCGGTGGGGGCGATATTATCAATGGGGTGCATCTTCATTGTTTTATCGGAAACAATTTTGACGAGCTGATATTCGGTCAATGTTGACGATGTGCCGATGGGGGGCTCTCCCCGAAGAACCCTGAATATATCTTCCATCCAGGTCAGCGTTCCGACGCCGTCCATGACGCCATGGTTTGACCTGAATATGATGCGGGGAACATCTCCTTCGGCATAGACCACCTCGCAGGTTGGCCCGCTGTGGCGAAGGCGATCTTTCAAAAACGGCGCGTTTTCGGGGCCGTATCCGTCCCATAGCTCGGCTGAAACCTTCCTTACCCGCGGCGTTACGCCTGAATCGCGCCAGAAGGATCCCCGCAGCGAGCCGCTTAATACCAGTCGGCTGCCGGGATTTGCTGTGGATGCCGTTTCCACCGCCGATTTCAGATGCTCGAAATCAAGATTTCCCCTGCCTTCAAGCACTGCCTGATTCGCATAGGGGCTGAACGCCCCGTCAAAACCGAGCCATATCCGTTCGGTAGCCGATAGGGGGCGTTCAAATCTTTGTTTCATGACGGATAGCTCCTTACTGGCCAACCAGATCGATGAGCGCCGTCGACATCCAGGGGACATAGGTGATCACGATGACAGTCACGAGAAGCAGCAGGAGGAAGGGGAGAACGTTCCGGTATATGCTGGCCAGCGGTTTGTTAAAGAGATACGACGACAGGAACAGATTGAGGCCCACTGGCGGCGTCAGGTATCCGAGCTCGAGGTTGGCCAGAAAAATTATTCCCAGGTGGACGGGGTGGATATGGAACACCTCCCCGAGCGGTATGATAAGGGGCACCACCACCATTATAGCGGAATAGATGTCCATGAAACAACCGGTGATGAGCAGCGCGATGTTCAGCATTATAAGAAAAACGAATTTCGACGAGACATGGGCTTGTATCCACGCGGAAAGATTCATCGGCACTTCAGCGTCGACGATGTAGTATGAAAGCCCCTTCGCCAGGGCGAGGATGACCAGTATGCCGCCGATTATCGGCAGGCACTTGAGCATGACCCCGGGCAGGTCGCGTATCCGCAGATCGCGGTGAATCACCATCGTTATGATGAGAGAGTAGACGACCGAGATGGCCCCGATTTCCACCAGCGTGGTCAGCCCGGAAAAGAATCCGGCGAGTATGATGACCGGAAGCATGAGCTCCCATATGGATTTCCTGGCCGCGGCGATAGCCTCAAACGGATGAAACGGCACGCGCGGCACCCTGCCGCGGATGGCGGCTATGATCCCCATGATGGACAGGGCGGTTACCATGAATATTCCCGGAATGATGCCGCCCGCGTACATCTGCTTGATGCTGACCTGGGCAACCACGCCGTAGAGTATGACCGGCAGGCTCGGCGGGAAGAGCAGGCCGATGCTGCCCGATGCGGTGATGAGTCCCGTGTTGAAGCTTTCTTTGTAACCCCCGCTCTTCGCCAGGATGAGTGAGAGAAGACCTCCCAGGGCGAGTATGGTTACGCCGGACGCGCCGGTGAAGGTGGTGAAAAAAGCGCATACGAGTACGACCACGATGGCCATCCCTCCCGGCAGCCAGCCGATCATTGACCGGAAGAGCGCTATGAGGCGCTCGCTCGCCTTGCTCTCCGATAGGATGAAGCCGGTAAGCGCGAAGAGCGGGATCGCCGGCAGGGTGTTGCTGATGAGCATCGTGTACGCCTCGTTCGGGATGACCTCAAGCTGGCCGCCGGACCGGACGAAGAGGAGATAGGCGAGGCCGCCCAGAACGATAAAGACCGGCATGTCGAAAAATGCGGAGACGATAAGAAGGATAATAATCGGGAAGGAGAGGGCCGACGCCGCGCTCTGGGAGGCCAGCACCAGGGCTTCAGGAATTGCAGCTCCCTCCATGAGGGCGGCGATGATGTTCGAAATCTGCGGAACAGAAAAAAACGTTCCAACAAGGAGGCCCA
>MIBH01000071.1:0-9814 GCA_001829455.1 Spirochaetes bacterium RBG_13_51_14 | reverse complement strand
TGATGAACCGGGCGCTCATGACGGCGTAGCCGACCGGCATGATTGACGCGACGAGCTGGACAGGGAAGAACCCGATTTTTTTCGAGGGATCAAACCCGATTATGATCATCGAGAGGGATGACCAGGCGAAGGCGATACAGATGGCGGACGAGAGCACCCCGGTCGCCGCGTGTATCCAGTTTCTCACCGGCTCCTTGATGGCCGCGATCCCGGCCGCGATCGAGAGGTGCTTTCTCTCCCGTGAGGTTACCATGCCTCCGACAAACGTCAGCCAGAGGACCAGGTGCTGGAGATAATCGCTTGAATTCGGGATGCCGGTTTTTAACGCTTTGCGCGCGATCACCTCAAGCACCGGGATTGCTGCAAGGAGGACGAGCGAGGCGTACGCGATCGCGTTTTCGGTCCGTCTAAATAATGAGAGAAATATTTTTAGCTTCATTGCTTTTTGCGGTATTCTTTTAGATAGCCTTGCAGTTTTTGCAGCAGATCGCGGGAAAAGGTTTTTCCCACATAAACATCGTATCCTTTGGCAGATTCCCTCTCCCAGAGATTTGCCGCATCCGGCGGAACGTCGTGTATTACGAGCCCGTGCTTTTTCATGGTGTCGATGGCGTTACGCTCCAGGGCATTGGTTTCGACATAGAGGACGTCGACGATCTTCTGGGCCGCTTTGATGAGCTTCGGCTTCATATTTTTGGGAACCTCGTCCCATGTCTTTGTGCTGATCACGAAACCGCCGATCATCGGCGCGATCTTGATGGCGCACATGTGCTGGGCGATCCCGAACCACTGAAATGAGGCGGCCACCAGTGGCGGGGCGTAAAAGGCCTCTATCATGCCGTTTTGAAGCGCGGTCATAAGGTCGTTGGTCGATAGCGGAATGGCATTGTATCCCATGACGCGCCAGGCCTGGAGCATTTGAGCGTCGCCTTCGGCGACCGCCAGTTTCAGGGGCTGCAGGTCGCGGGGATACACGACCGGCTTGGTGGAAAAAAAATTGACCCATCCCGCCTTTGACCAGACCACTGTGGTGAATCCCTTTTTCTCGATGAGCTTATCGAACTGGGGCGTTGTTTTCTTCATCAGGTAGTCAAGCTCATTGTCGTCGCGCACCAGGAAGGCGATGCTCAGGGAGAAGACCTCAGGCGAGATGTAGCTCATTCCCATACCGGTGAAGATGGCGGCCTGGAGCTGGCCGATCCTCATTTTCCGGATCATGTCAGGCTCGTTGCCGACAATGCCGCCGGGGTAGATTTTCATATCGATTTTTCCGACGGACATCGTTTTCCATTCTACCGCGATTTTCTTGAGGGCCTTGTCCCAGGGGGAACCGTCAGGCGCGACGCTCCCCACCTTGATGGTGAGCGAAAAGAGGGGGGCGGTCGCGGTAGCGGCTATGAGGAGCGAGACAATGCCCTTCACAATATGCATCATTTTTTTTCTCCTTCATTCGGGTCTAACAGGAATCGATCGCGGCGGTGTTCGAGGAGCCACCGGGCTTTTCGCTGTGAGATGATATTGGCCAGCCGGTTCCCTGTTTTTCTTGTGCTGTCGATTGCGAGAGCCTTGTTGAGGAGCTCAGTGAATTCTTGTATGTTCTGGTTTTTTACCGATACCGTGGCGGCGAGGGCGACGTACGGTGACGCCTTTTCCCCTTTCGAAAGCTCGACTGCCTTGTTGAAATGATACCGGGCCCTTTTCTCGCTGCCGCCCATCGACTGCGGCAGTGAACCGTAGTACTGTACGAGCAATTCGTGAACGACGCCGTCGCCATAGGCCTCATCGATGCGGAGGGCCGCCTCCATCATGGCCGTCGCCTTTTTCATGCCGACGCCCAGGCTGACGTCGAAGGGGTTCGTGGCATAGGCCGCCAGCCAGCCGGCAGCGGCCCAGTAGAGGTAGGCGACGTCCTCCTTTCTTATTCTGCCGAGGAACTCCGTCATGGCGGCATTGTCAAGGGAACCCGTAAATCCGGGGTATTTCACCTCGAGACCCTGGAGAACATAATCCCTGCCCCGGAGATACAGCTTCTGCGCGCGCAGGGTCATTATCTCCTTTTTGTCGAATGCGGCATCGGGGAGCATGTCGGCAGGCGACTGGACATAGGCATTTGCGTACATGATATATCCGCTGCCGGCGGCGAGATAAATATTCGGGTTGTCCCGTATCTCGTCGATGAGTATCTCGTACAGCTTCAACGCGAAGGGGAGGGCATCTCCCACCAGTTCGGGATCATCGTCGCTGGCAAATGCCGTCCCGGCGGAGGAGGAAGAGAGTACGTTGGAAACCATCCTCATCGCTGTTTTGTTTATCGAGCAGGCGAACAATGCCGGCATCATCAAGAAAATAATGCAATACGATCGAAACGTTTTTCCTTTCATACGGTAACGCAGCCCAACTTCAAAAAAATCGGCATCAGCCTATCAGTAATTCATATAAAGTCAATAAAAATTAGAAAATGAGGAACGTTAAAGTGATGTATTTTTCACGTAATGATTATTGAGCGGCGTTCAGCGCATTGTTTTTCGCCGGAAGCTGTATGAAGAACGATGTGCCCTTCATGAATTCAGAGGTAAACCATATTTTTCCACGATGGTTTTCTTCTATCATCCGCTGGACTATGTGAAGGCCGATTCCAGACACGGATTTTGATTTGTACGATGTCTTTGTGCTGAAATAGGGAGCAAAAATTTTATTCTTGTCCTCTTCGGCTATGCCGATGCCGTTATCGTTAATCTCAATGATTGATGAATCCGGCCGCCGGATCAGTTTTATATGTATGGAGGGATTGTATTTCATTCTCTCGTCCAGATTTTTATAATTGTGCTTCTTCGCCTCGATGGCTTCGTAGCTGTTGTCAAGCATGTTGTACACAGATTCTAATATCTGCCGCATGACCCCGTAGACCGTGTCGCCCGGATCCACGTCAACCGTGACGGGGAGTTCCTCGATACAGTTTTTTATCTTGGCCAGCTCTATCGCCCCGTCGACGATTTCCTTAAACGGATGATCGCTGAAATAATTGTTCTTGCTGTCCCTCAGCGTATAGTTGACGATCCCCTGGATAACGTTATCGGTCCTCTTTACGTTATCGATCATTAATTCGCCGATTTCATCGAGAGAATCGAAAATCTCCTTGAGGTCCGGCATACGCTCGATAACATCCGGGTACTTGGCTCTGAAGTTATGAATCTCGGTCTGCATCTGGCGTGATGCGAGCGAAAAACTGCTGAGCCTGTTCTTGATCTGATGCGCCACTCCTTCCGCCATTCCGCCGATGAGCGCCAGCTTTTCAGCCTGGAAGAGCCGATCCTGCGTCTTTTTGCGCTCATCAATGAACATGCAGTTTTCAATAGCCAGGGCGGTCTGGTGCGAGAGTATATCGAAGGTGCGCAGGTCGTCCCTGGTGTAAAACGATTTGTTCTTTTTCTCTCCCAGCGCCATGAAGCCCAGCAGGGTGTTGTATATGAAGGAAGGCACCAGCAGGTGTATGCTCTGTTTGATGTGATCGTTGAAGAGGTGTGAGATCTCCTCATACATCAGGGGCCTCTTCTGTGTATTCAGCAGATCGACGACCGGGTCTTCATAGCCAAAGCGCGCGCCGTCCGGGAAGACTGCGCCCGTGCTCGCCGCCATGAGCTTGTAACAGCATTCATCCTTATCATTGAGAAAGATCGCAACGTATTCCACTTTTACAATGGTCCTCATTCCGTATATGATGAGCTTTAATAGCCTTCCAAGGTTGTGCTCCCTGAGCATGAGCACCGCTGATTCATGGAGAATCCTCTGATATTCGCGCTGACGTGCAAGAAGCATGTTCTCCGCTTTTTTCTGCATAACAGGATACAGGATCGGACCGATTGTTGCGAGAATAAAAAGCGCGATAAATGAAAGGAGTCCGAAATTGGAGCGAAATCCTATTACCAGGGGAATGCCCAGAACCAGGGTGTATACAATCAGGAAAATACCGGCTCGCGTGAGCACGACCTTGATGTCCATGAGCTGGTACCGTATAATTGCATACGTCTGAAGACAAATGGATACAACAATAAGGACATTCGCGTATGGGGGGAAGTTCACGCCATACCACAAAGGCCAGTTTGAAGCCCCGCCGATAAAAGCGATGCATGCAGCTACGATGGAGTATTTGATCTGCTCCTTTTTCATGCCGGTACTGACCCGGAGGTTCCGTAACAGCAGGATCAATCCGTACACACACTCCCACAGCCAAAACGCGAGATAAACATGAAACAACATTGTCGGATTTGGCCATAATCCAAGACCAAAGCGAGGCTCGAGGCGCGAGTAAAGAAGGGAATTGAAATTCATGAATATGAATATGGCATTAATGAAATAATAGACCGCAAGCTCCATTTTTTTCTGCTTGTACCGGTCCACGAGGTCGAATACATAATGCAGGTATGTGACATTTATAAGAATTATTCCCGCGCACAGTATTTTGAACCACGCCATCGCGTCAGATGATTTATAGCTCATCTGCCAAAAAAAATATCCTATACTGAAGAAGGCGATGCTGAAGTTTAAGTAAAAGAAATGTCTGTTAAGAGATCTGCGCGGCTTCTTAATAAGAACAACGGTGCCTAAAAAAGCGCTGCCAATAAAATTCAAAAATCCTGTTAAGGCAAGAAATGTCATTGTTTATATCTTTTTTTCAACGATCATGAAAAATATTATATTAGTTTCAGATTCTCTGATAACGTCTATCGTGCAATTTTTTATTCCTGCTGAATCTACCAAACTGACCGTTTCCGACTCATTCCGTAGATGGAAAGTCCAGTCGCACCACCAATCTGCGGCAAGAGGACTGAAATTCTTGGAATCCTTATGCGCAATTATGAGCTTTCCGCCCGGATTTAAAATACTATAGAAGAAAGCGATAAGGCTTGTAAGGGGCTGGTCCGGGATATAATCGGCGAGGCCGATGGTATATACGAGGTCTTTCCCTGAGAGTATATCTCTGAACGCATCCGGATTTTTCACAAACTCGTATGCATTGTGCCGCATGAAATGATACTCGACATGCGGAGGGGATTTTTTCAGGGCCTCCCGCGAGAAGTCCAGGGCTGCCTGGTCATGATCCACAAGGGTAAATGAGATTTTTTTCGATTCATCAAAGGCGTTTTCGTGAAACATCTCTTTTAGTTCACGGCATGATCCGCAGGCGATGTTGAGAATTTCGATGGACCGGGAAGGGGCGCTGTTCAGGAACGCAGCGAGTATTTCCTTCATCTTTTCTTTGCGGCTACGAACAGCGCGGGCATAGTCGTCCATTAAAAAAAGTTTGTCGGCGCAGTAACCGACACCGTTTGATATGATTTTGTTATCATACACGATTTCAATGATGCCGAAGTCGCCCGCATACCCGCTCGGCTTTAAAAATGCGTGTTTAACAATCTCGGACTTGATCCCCACCGGGATGCCGCATTCACGGAAAAGCATCTTTATTTTTTTAATGAGGCCGCCGTCTTTTAGCGATTTGTTTAATTGTTCACCTTCATGGAGAATTTCATATGTCTTCTCAATCCCCGGGCCGCATGCATCTTCTTTTTTCGTCTGCCCATTCTCGATCGCTTTGTCTATACCGTAAATTGTACCAAAGTACCGCGCAGCCTTGCGCCAGAATTCATCCACTAATTTCTTGTCGTCATCGTCAGGAATTTCCCTGAGGAGGGGGTTGATTTTTCCCAGGGTCAGGTTGTATGCGGCGGAATCAAATAATGCATTCATTGTATTTATCCTAGATCCAATATTCACTGTTATTCCTTCTAATTGCTCAGCCTAATTGCTCAGCGTTGCTTCGGACAATGAGGGTGCATCCTGTACCGTTTAGAGCATTTCCCCTGTTTTGGGATGCAGTCCAAATATAAATTTACACCTGTAACCACCGTCGTTGGCGGAGGTCAAAAATTCAATTATTTTCTGAATTTATTGACAAGTACTGTATTTTATATGTTTGTAAGTAATGAAAAAATAACATGCTGACAATAATATACTAAAAAAATATATTATTGTATTTTTCAAATCAAGAATAAATTGCCAAGTTCCGGTTTTTTATGGATCAGTTCCGATTTCAGCGGACATAATTTATAATAAACACCGGGCTTTATTTTTTGCGATGTCAGTAAATTCATGAAATACAGGATTATGTCATTTCCCGGTAACGTGCCCTTGAACGATAGACCGATAGATTGATAAGCGGTTCGTCCTCGCCCAGACTGTCTACGGCCTTTCAAAACAGATGAGGGTGCCGCTGCTCAAATTGGTCCCCGTTAATCCCCTCGCATCGCTCATGACGCTATTGAAGGCGAGAATAAAGGGGACCAGGGCGAATATCCCCCCTTTGACATGATACGATTCGCTATAATCCACAGAAAATAATTTCCGCCATGCCCGTTGATCTCATCATGCGGTATAATGGGGAACCCGGACAACAAAGTCCGGGTTCTGACATTTCCCGCCATGGGTGGCTGACGGGATTCGAACCCGCAACGAATGGATCCACAGTCCATGGCTCTACCATTGAACTACAGCCACCATTGAGAGAACACATTATTTTATGCGAATTTTCATTGTCAAGAGCAAATTGGCTGATTGTTGTTACTATAACATTATGCATGGCAACGCTCTGTTTTCAATGAAGGATATAAAGATCGTGCATAGATTAAATTTCAGGTAAAACTGTTTACCCACATTTTGCAATACCTCCAATTCCCCGCTACCTATTACCCGCATCGCTTGATTACAGACCCATCCAAACCACCGGGTGGGGGTTTATAAAGAATTTAGAATGCAATGGCAACGGTTCTTTTCTTTATTCTAAAATATTCAAAAAAATATTGACAATTATCACTGATGTAGTTATATTGACAGCAACTGAATAACTTCATGAAATTCTTCAATTGTCTTACCTCGAATTCAATTCCGGCTTAAGTCATTGCAGTATTAATGAGTCTTATTCGACGGGTATACCCCGCATCATTTTTAAGGAGTATTTTCATGTCTAAAGGAACAGTCAAATGGTTCAACGAGCAGAAAGGTTTTGGATTTCTTTCACAGGATAACGGGACCGATCTTTTTGTTCACCACAGCGGTATCGTTGGAGAGGGATTCAAATCCCTGTATGAAGGTGACCGGGTGGAGTTCGAGGTCGAAAAGACCGAAAAAGGACCCCGCGCCATTTCAGTAAGAACCGTCAGCTAATTTTTTTTATAAGAGAAATGAAGCAAGGAGCCTGTCCGGCAACGGAGAGGCTCCTCTATTTTCAAGAGAGCGAGTCTGCTGAGCGGGCACGTTTGGCTGAGGCGGGGAATAATCGCTCCCTTCGATTTCGACGGCGCAATCTGTTCTGAACGAGTTCGCGGTGGAGAAGTCCGAGGAGGCAGATCCATAATGATGATACCTCCGTGTGAAACGATCATGAAAGATTGAAAAAAATAGCAAATCAATAAATAAATTATTGACAATCCTCAAATGCAACGATATATGACAATTCATTGAATAGCATCATAAATTCTTCAATTGTCTTACCGCGGATCAAACAACGGCATAAGAAATTGTAGTATTAATGAGTCTTATTCTACGGGTATAACCCCTATTATTTATTACAGGAGTATTTTTTTTATGCCACAAGGTAAAGTAAAATGGTTCAATGAGAAAAAAGGTTTCGGGTTCCTTTCTCATGATGATGGGACAGATCTTTTTGTCCATCATTCGGGCATAGCCGGATCTGGATTCAAGGTTCTCCATGAGGGAGACCGGGTTGAATTTGAGATAGAGCAGGGCGAAAAAGGACCCCGCGCCATCTCTGTAAGAACCATCAGCTGAGTTGTTCTGAAATTAACCATTTGAAGCCTGGACACGCACAGTGGTCAGGCTTTTTTGTTGTGGGTTGTATTCGGCACTATGACGAGAACGGTTTGAATATGGTCAATCAGGTTGTAATATCATGATCATTCTTCAACGATACCCTTCCCAGTTTAAAGCCTTCTTTTAAATTCAATAAATTTTCCATATACAGGGAACCATTCCATAAAACCGGGGTCATATATATGATTTCGGTGGTTTAACATGAGGCGCGACAAAAAGCCTGAAAAAAAATATTTTAAAATCAGAAACTATCTTGAAAAATCATATCTCATACTCTGTGGTATGAATTACAAACATTAGATTCGTTGCATTAATACTCATAATTATTCATTTTTGCCCCGCCGCCTCCGGCGGCGGGGCAAAATCACTGATTATTGAGTTTAGCAACAAGTCTATTCATTATAATTGATGAGAAAAATGAATCATTTTATTGCCGCAGCGGTTATGCTTTCTTGGAGCATAACGGTCTTCGCCGGTATCGCGCATGGCGAAGATTCCCTGAATTGGCGCGATTGCGTGCTGTTCACCATGGCCCACAACCACGATCTGCAGTCATCGCTGGAATTGATAAAACAGAATAAAGCCGCTGTCGGTATTGCGCGGAGCGCCTATCTTCCCCAGATAAGCGCAAACCTGGAACTGAGCACCACGAAACAGATTACTCCCGCTCATGAAAAATACACCGGGGTCACTTCATCGCGTCAACTTCTTACAGCCGCAGCTCAAAGCACCACGACCATTGCCAACAGCTACTCATACGGGGTAAGCGGGAAACAGCTCCTCTTTGACAGCATGAAGACTCCCTATGACATCAAATCCGCGGAATGCCTGGTGGGCGACGCCCGGTACCAGCACGCGGTGACATCGGCGCAGGTCAGGCTCAACCTGAGAGTCGCGTTCGTGCGGCTCCTGAAGGAGCAGGAGTCGATCGCCATCCAGAAGAATATCGTCAAACGCTGGAATAAGAACCTCGACCTGGTGGCCATGCGCTATAAGGCGGGACGGGAGCACCGGGGGTCGCTGCTGAACGCAGAGGCGAACCTCGCGCAGGCGAAATATGCCTTGCTACAGGCAGAGCGGGGCATTACGGTAGCGCAGAGGAATTTATTGACGGTGATGGGGATTCCCTCCTACCGGCCCATACATGCGGACGGAGCATTGGCGTTCCGTGAAGTGAATAGAAACAAGCCGGATATTCAGGACATAGTCGAGTCCCATCCGATGGTGATGCGGATCATCAAGCAGCGCGAGTCGTCCCGCTACAACGAGAAATCAAGGATCGCGAGCTTCATGCCCGTTATAAGCGCCACCGGGAGCGCCGGGAAATCGGACACCAGGTGGCCCCCCAATCGTTCAGACCTGTTCGCGGGAGTGGAGTTCACCGTACCGCTGTTTCAGGGCGGCGGCGAATATTACAATCTCGAAAAGGCGCAATCACAGTCTCGGAAGCTCAGTGCGGACGAGAAGAGCACCCGGGACCAGGTTGTTCTCTCACTCGAGGAGAAATGGAATGACTGGCAGAACGCCATTGACATGGTCGATGTGCAGCGAAGGTTTTTGCAGGCGGCTGAGGAGCGGGCGAAAATCGCCGAAGCTGAATACGCAATAGGGCTCTCGATTTTCGATAACTGGATCATAATCGAGGACCAGCTGGCGCAGGTGAAACAGAACTATCTGGACGCGCTGGCCAATCAGCTGATAACCGAAGCGTACTGGATACAGGCGAAAGGGGAAACGCTGGCTTATGATGAGTAAAAAAAGGAAAATTATGTTGCTCCTCGGCCTCGCAGCCGTCGTAATAGCAGCGGTGCTCTTGATAGTGACACGGAACGGCAGCAAGGAATCCATCGCGCAGATTATAACGCCCCGGTACGGCACCATACAGACTGTTATCTCCGCGACGGGAACGGTTCTGCCCTATAACCGG
>MIBH01000070.1:18217-31771 GCA_001829455.1 Spirochaetes bacterium RBG_13_51_14 | reverse complement strand
GGCAGCTTATTTTTATTACCGCAGGCGGCAGCCTATACGGAATCGATACAACCAGGGGAGTGAAAATGATCAAAGTTGGCTTCGGGAGCGGCATCACGTCTCTGTGCGCGCAACAGAACCGTATTTTTATCGCCACGGACGCCGGCAAAATAATATGTTATGATTTTAAGGATGATGAGGTGCTCTGGGAATACGCGGTCTATGACACCCTGGCCGGGGATATGGCTGTTGAGAACGACTCGATATACCTGTTCGGCCGAAAAGGAAGGGTTCACCGGATAAGCTCATCCGGCGTGCTTATATGGAGCCGCGATCTCGGCAACCCGATCATGAAGCTGCCCTCCGAAGACTCCGCCAGCTATTACATACCCTCCGACGAAACGTTGTTCGTCATCGACAAGGTCACCGGCACCATAACCTGGGCCCTGCTGATGCCGCGGATCACTTCCGGCAATGTGGCGGTCTCCCATGGCGCCATCTACTTCGGCACTGAAAAGGACGGACTTTCGAGCCTTAAAAAGTGACCGGATCCGATGCGCCGGTTACGACCGGCCCGAAGGGGGGCCTGATTTATTTTAAAAAAATGCTTGAAATGTACGGCTTTTATTTTACACTAAATTGTTTTCTTTGCATATTATTACTGTCAGGATTGCCGATATGAATTTAAACGAACTGATTGATAAACAGGAAAAGCTGGAAATGCAGATTACCGCTGATGAAAAGGAGCTCATTACCGAAGGCTCCATGATACAGGTGGTGAGCTTTGTTCTTGAAGACGTTGAATACGGTGTCGATATCCTTGCCGTTCACGAGATACTCCGCTACCCGGAGATTACCCGCCTGCCCAATGCGCCCGACTTTATCAAGGGAGTAATCAATTTACGGGGGAATGTCATACCTGTTGTCGATGTTCGGATAAGATTCGGTTTTCCCAAGGCGAAAATTACGGAATTGACCAGGATCATCGTGATTGAAACGAACGACAAACTGGTGGGGTTGATGGTCGATAATGTGCACCAGGTGGTCAGGATGGCGCAGAACAGCGTGGATCCCCCGGGGGAACTGATCGAAGGAGTATCCGAGGAGTATATCATGGGAATCGGCAGGCTGAATGATCGGCTGATCATTATTCTGAACATGTCGAATATACTGTTCATTGAGGAAGACAAGGGAATAGGGACAGCGTAATACTGAAGAAGTCGAATGGCAGGATACACCTGCTGTTTTAACATTCTATCATACAAAAGGGTTTTACGAGGAGCTGGTACCTCCCGTACCAGGCAGACCGTTGAATAACGGCCTGTTAAACGATATTGTGGAGTTCCACTATGGCATTTACTCTCGGCGAGTACCAGGATATATTTTTAGAAGAAGCGGACGAACAGCTTCAGGATCTCAACCAGAATCTTCTGGAGCTGGAAAAGAATCCGGACAACCTCGAAATCATCAATAACATTTTTCGCGCCGCTCATTCCCTGAAGAGTTCGGCCGCCTTCGTGGGATTGAACGAGCTCAGCGATCTCGCCCACATGATGGAGAACCTGCTCCAGGGCATCCGCGACGGCAGTATGAGCATAACTCCGGAAATTGTCGACATCATATTCAAATGTTTCGACGAGATTCACAACATCATAGATACCATAGCCTCCGGCGAAAAGCCGGAGCAGGATCTGCAGTGGCTTATCGATGATATCCAGGCCATTTGTGTAAAATCGACCAAAGCCGGGAAAGAGAAGAAACGGGTCAGCACGGCGGCTTCCGGAGGGGATGAAGGCAGCGACATACCCAAGACGGAGCTGGACGGAGAGCTGCGGAAAAGAATCAAGGAGGGGCTGGAAGCCGGGACATCCTGCTGCGAGATCACCGTATTCATCGACGATAAAGCACAGATGAAATGGGTCAAAGCGCAACTGGTTATCAGCAATCTCGGGAAAATCGGCGATATCGTCGCCACATTTCCGTCCATTGAGGATTTGAGCGATGATGAAATGAACAATATATTCAAGATCATATTCCTCACCGGCGCGTCAATAGACGATATCAGGCGCGCCTCAAATGTAGATCTGGTATACCGGATCGACGTGCGGACCATACGCCTTACCAAAAAAGGCGACAAAGTTATGCTGCAGTTCGGCGACAGTTTGACATTCACCGGCGATTACATGGCCCCCCGGCATGAACCGGCGGCGCGCGTTACGGCGGGGTCGAAATCCGACTTGTCCGACGAAGACGAGGAAATCGAAGATATGCCTGAATATGAAGAAGAGGACGAACATGAAGCCATGGAGGGCGAAAAGATCGCACTCCGCGTCGGCGAAAGGACCGACCCGGAGAAAAAGAAGGTAGCCGTGCTCAAGATCGTTAAAGTTTCAATCGACAAGCTGGATCTTCTGCTGAACAACGTGGGGGAACTGGTTATCGCAAACTCGGGTTTCTACAAACTTTACGAAGAAATGAGAAAGATAAGCGAGGAGAAGGCCATCATCAACGAATTTAAGAGCCGGATGGAGCAGATGTCGCGGATTGCAAAGGATCTGCAGAGCGGCATCATGAAAACGAGAATGGTTCCCATCGGGCAGGTTTTCACCCGTTTCAGGAGACTGATTCGGGACCTCGCCAAGGAGTTTCATAAGGAAGTGGAGCTTACAATCAAGGGGGAGGAGACGGAGCTCGACAAGAAGGTCATCGACTCGATCGGCGAGCCGCTGCTGCACCTGCTCCGGAACGCCGTTGATCACGGCACCGAGTCCGCCGCCGAGAGGAAAAAAGTCGGCAAGTCCGAAACCGCCCATATCACCCTGAACGCCTACCAGAGCGGCAACCAGATTTTCATCGAGGTGATCGACGACGGCAGGGGGCTCAATATCGACCAGATCAAGCGCAAGGCTGTCGAGCGCGGGCTGGCCACGCCCGAGATGATAGCTGCGATGGACGACATCGACATATATGATTTCATCTTCACTCCCGGTTTTTCCACGGCGCTGAAGGTCACCGACATATCGGGCCGCGGCGTCGGCATGAACGTGGTCAAGGAGATCGTGAGCGAGCTGAACGGCTCGGTGAGCATTGAAACCGAGTGGGGTATGGGCACCAGGTTCGTCCTGTCGTTCCCGATAACCCTGGCGATCATCCCCGCCATTATGGTCAAGGTGAAGCACGAGATGTACGCCATACCGCTCACCGATGTCATCGAGACCATCAAGATTCCCCAGTCGGACATCACTACGATTGAAGGGCACGAGGTGGTCAACCTGCGCGGCGAGATTCTGTCGCTCCTTCGCCTCTCCCGCTTCATCAAACTGGAAAGCGCACTTGCGCCGGAGGATAAAATGCCGGTTGTTGTCGTTGGCTTCGGCAACCGAAAAATCGGACTCATCGTGGATTTCCTGGAAGGCAAACAGGAGATCGTCATCAAGTCGCTTGAACAGAACTACAAAACCGTGGAAGGCCTGGCGGGAGCCTCAATCCTGGGCGATGGAAGCATATGCCTGATACTTGATATTTCCTCCATGATCAACAGGGTCATCGTCGAGCAGGACAAGCTTTCAAAACAGGACTGGAAGCGGGTCATCGATTCAGATGAGGCCGATTTTGAAGAAATCGGAGAAGAGCCGGCACCCGTCAGAAATCCCCCGCCGAGGTCCGCCGTCCGGGAGGCGGAGCGAAAAGCATCCACGCCCGTCCCCGGAGCGGGAAAAGCTGAAGAAGCGGTATCGAAGAAAGTAAAACCGGCCAACGAAACCAGGACCAAGGCCTCCCTTCAGACGGATTATCCGTCGCGGAAGCCTGACAACGTGGTCAGGGCATTCAAGAGCCAGGAGTCGGCCCGAACCGCGACAGAAACTGTGCCTGAATCGGAAGCTCAGATCGAAAAGAGGGTCCACCGGGCGCTCGATGACTTCAGGAAGGAGCTGCGGGACAGCATAAGGACCACGACCGAGTCCGGCGAACCGTCAGAGCACATGGCCGCCTCCCTGGATATCTCAAAGGAGAGCCTGAGGGAGTTTCAGCTCATTGCGAACATGGGGGCGACCAACGCCGCGGAGTCGCTCTCGAAGATACTGAACAAGCGGATTGATCTCTCGATTCCCGAAGTGGCAATTATGCCCATCGAACAGATTCCCCGGTATATCGGCGATATCGACAGCGTTTACATGGGCGTCATGATGGGGATTCTCGGAGAAACGAGGGGCACCGTGCTCTTCATTTTCAAGGAAAAAATCGGATTCGAAGTCATCGATCTGCTGTATGGCACGAAAACAAGAAAGACCAACGAACTCACTGAAGACGGCGAATCAGCCCTTCAGGAGCTGACCAATATCGTGGGATCGTCGGTCATCAATGTTTTTGCGGAAAAGACCGGCATGGTCATACGGGCGGGGCTCCCGACTATTGTGCATGATTATCTCCAATCGGTCATTGATTCGATTCTTGTCCTCCACAACATGCTGAACGATTATGCGATTGTGATGGACACCGCATTCTTCTTTGAAAATGACAAAATTATCGGAAATCTCCTTCTTCTGCCTGAAGCCGAGTCGCTGAAAATTATTGTCAAGCGCATGAGGTCTAATGTCGGCTCAAATTAGGGTATTGGTCGTTGATGATTCGGCCCTGGTACGAAAGGTTATTACCGACCTCCTTGAAAGCGACCCCCTCATCAAGGTTGTTGGAACCGCTGAAAACGGGGAAGTCGCGATCAGACTGACGGAAAAGCTCAACCCCGACGTCATCACCATGGACATCGAAATGCCGGTTCTCGACGGCCTCACCGCCCTGAAGAGAATAATCGCGACGAATCCGAAACCGGTAATCATGATGAGTATTTACACTCAGCACGGTGCCGAGGAGACATTCAAGGCGTTGGAGTACGGCGCGGTGGACTTCATTCCGAAGCCGTCATCCATCATGTCCATGTCTGTCGGTGAAGTCGCCGAACAGCTCCGCACCAAGGTTAAATCAGTATATAAATCCCGCGTCGGGGTTGCTGATATGCAAGCCCGGGCCCGGACCGGCGCGGCGGTTGCGCCGGGCGTCCAGGAAAAAAAACCGGCGAACCAGCAAATCCGGTCATTTGACCGGAAGAGTTCCAGTTCACGGATCGTGGGAATCGGCACGTCAACGGGGGGACCGGCCGCCCTGATGCAGGTGTTTTCCAGCCTGCCGGATAATTTTCCGTCAACGGTCCTGGTGGTTCAGCACATGCCCGAGGGATTCACCAAAGCGTTCGCCGAGCGTCTGAACATGCTGTCGCGTCTCCGTGTCAAGGAAGCGGAAGACATGGATCCGATAGAACCCGGCCGCGGATATGTGGCGCCGGGCAACATGCATATCGGCGTCGAAGAAAAAAACAACAAGCGGTATGTGAGGGTATTCAATTCGGACAAGGTCTCAGGCCACCGGCCTTCAATAGACGTGATGTTCAATTCCCTGGCCTCGACCGCAGGGAAGGACGTCGTAGCGGTGATCATGACGGGAATGGGAAAAGACGGTGCGGATGGCATCGTGCGGGTCAAAGAGGCCGGGGGGCGAACCATCGCCCAGAATGAGGGAACCTCGATCGTCTACGGCATGAACAGGGTAGCGGTGGAAATGGGCGGTGTTGATGATGTCGTGCCTTTATCTGAAATCCCAAAAAAAATTGTTGAATATATTTAACACAATGCTGTAATATGACAATATATAATTGCACCATGAGAGGTTATATTCATAAGTTGATTTGTATATGACGGTTCGTATCGTATATTCCGAGATAGTGAATAGACATGATGCCTGTATAAATAAAAATTGATACATGCCCCCGCCGCTTGCGGCGGGGGGTTGAATATTTATAATTATTATTTCAGCCTAGCAACAAGTATAATTTAAAAAATTCGTGTATTTTGGATATAAACCATTAATATTTGTCATTTTTTTGTCGAAACAGTAAATGGAGTAGGTGCATGGCGACCATTTTAATAGTAGATGATGCAAAATTCATGAGAACCCTCGTCAAGGATGCTCTGGTTCCCGCCGGCCATGAAATAATCGGGGAAGCGGAAAACGGGAACGAGGCGATCGAGTTGTTTAAACGGCTGAAGCCGGATCTTGTGACTATGGATATCACCATGCGCGAGAAGGACGGGATCGAAGCGGCTGAAGAGATACTCCATCAGAACCCCGATGCGCGAATTATCATGGTAACGGCGCTGGGCCAGGAAAACCTTCTTACCAGGGCCATCAAGCTGGGCGTGAGGGATTTCGTCGTCAAACCGTTTCCCCCGGAACGGCTCCAGAAAGCTGCCGCGAAAGCGCTTGCCTGAAATAAACTGATTGACATAATTTGCACCGGTTATATAAAAAAAGCCCCTCTTGTTAAAAGAGGGGCTTTTTTTATCAGGTTTAGATCCAAAGAGGCTTACATGCCCCGCGTGCTGAAAGGGGCGGCGGCTTCAATGAGGTTGTTTCCTATGAGCGACATCAATAAAAACATTGAACCGACCAGGGGCGAGAACGCTGAAAACACCCCCATCATCCATATCGATAATTTCGACGGACCGCTCGATCTGCTCTGGGATCTCATCAAAAGAGCGAAGATAGATATCACGGAAATCACCATTTCGCATGTCACCGAGCAGTATCTGGAATACCTGAAGTTAATGGAAACGCTGAACGTCCGCATCGCGACCGATTTTATCCGCATGGCTTCCGAGCTTCTCTTCTACAAAAGCTGCGCGCTTCTCCCGACGGCGCATATCGAGGATGAATACTTCGTCCCTCCCCTGCCGCCGGAACTGGTGCAGAAGCTCCTGGAATTCAAGAAATTCCAGAGGGCATCCCGGCAGCTTCTGGAAGAATTCGAGTCCAGCGCTATGAAGTATGCCAGGGAAAATAGACTGGACGATATTATTGAGATAGATGAATTCGGCGAGGTCTCGCTTTTCGATCTGTTAAAGGCGTTCGCTGAAATCATGGAGTCGCAGAAGGCCGTTGATGAAACGGAAATCATATTTGATGAAATCCTGGTGAGCGACAGGATTGAGTACATCAAGAACCTGCTCCATGCCAGGGACGTCATTCACTTCAACGAGTTGTTTCCCGCGAAACCGTCGCGCATGGAGGTAGTGGTAAGCTTTATGGCGATTTTGGAGCTGGCGAAAACAAAGATCGTGAAATTACTGCAGCATGCGATTTTCGGGACCATACGGATAGCGAAGAATATCGCTGCGCACTGAGAATGCACAATGCGGATCGAGTTGCCATGGCGAACATAAAGGACGACATCGTCGAAATGGGCAGAACCGAATCAGAGCATGATGACGGCCGGATAGACGATGTATCGGTACACGGTCTGCTCGAAGCCGTCCTCTTGTTAAGCAACGAGCCCGTTCCGCTTTCTTTTTTTGTCAAGAATTTTTCCATCGACCCGACGCAGGCGAAGATCATTCTCGATTCGCTCATCGATGAATATGAAGACCGAAACGGCGGCATCCTTCTTCAAGAAATTGCGAAAGGGTATCAGTTTGTCACGAATCCCCGGTACGCCGAGCAGCTGCGGCGGGTCATCGGGGTGAAGAAGCGCGAGGGGCTGACAAAGGGGATGCTGGAGACCCTGTCCATCATCGCGTACAAGCAGCCGATCGTCCTTGCCGAGATCGACGAGCTCCGGGGCGTTACCTCGCGGATGATGGTGGTGAAGCTGATGGAGCGGGGCTTGGTCAAGCCCGTGGGCCGCAAGGAGCTTCCGGGGCGGCCGCTTGCCTACGGCACGACGAATGAGTTTCTACGATGTTTCGGGCTCAACAAGCTGTCAGATCTGCCGAAGCTTTCGGAGATAAAGGAATTTACGTTGAATTGGGAAGAATGATATGACCGGCGATGGCGACAGGGACCGCATTGACAGGGAAATAATCGAGCTGCTCTCGCGGCGTTCCGATCTGTTCATCCAGAGGCTGAAGAGCGAGCCCGAGAGCGATACGATCGTGGCGGCCGAGCGGAGCAGGCTCTTTGCGCTCATAGAGGAAAGCAACCGCGGACCGCTCCCGCATGATATTTTTAAAAGGATTTTTACGGATATTCTGTCAGGTGCCCAGGCGGCCGTTGCGCCCGTCACCGTGGCTTTTTTGGGACCGGAAGGAACTTTCACGAATATAGCCGTCAACGAGCTATTCGGCGAGTCCTTCGTGCCGCGACCCCAGAGGGCGATGCGGGACGTGTTCCAGCAGGTAGAGGCGGGTGCGGCCCGATACGGCGTCGTCCCGATCGAGAACAGCACCGAGGGTTCGGTGACCTATACCCTGGACGAGCTGATTGAGACGAGCCTCAGCATCATAGCCGAACAGTATGTGCGTATAACCTACAGTCTCCTCTCCCGGGGCGGGGACATGGAGTCAATAACAAAAATCTACAGCCACCCCCAGACGCTGGGGCAGTGCAAGGGATGGATCAGGATCAACCTCCCCGGCGCCGAGATCATCAGCGTCGAGTCGACGTCGCGAGCGGCGGAGATAGCGGCCCGGGAAGACGGAACGGCTGCCATCGCGTCGGGAATCGCGGCGGAGATCTACGGCCTCAAAACGCTCGCCACGATGATCGAGGATTCGCGTCAGAACTACACGAGATTTTTCCTCATCGGGAGCAGGTCCGGCGGTCCGACGGGAAACGACAAAACATCGATCGTGTGCGCGGTCAAGGATAAGCCGGGTGCGCTCCTGGGTATACTCCGGCCCTTCAGCGATGCGGGCATCAACATGACCAGAATCGAGTCGCGGCCCGACAAGAAAAAGATGTGGGAGTACATTTTTTTTATCGATTTTCTCGGCCACATGAATGATGACATCGTGAACAAGGCTCTGAATAAGATCAAAAGCGAAACGATATTTTTGAAGATTCTCGGATCGTATCCGGTCGGCAGCTGATGCGTCCTGCCGCGACAATGGTGTCCGGGCATGGTGAAGGGGGAGCGTCACCGCCCGCTGACAACGTAATGACATCGGAATGATATGTTTACCAATATTGCAGTATTCGGCCTGGGGCTGCTGGGCGGCTCCATCTGCCGGGGTCTGAAAAAAATAAATCCTGATATCCGGATTACGGCCTACGGCAGAAACGCGTCCAGGCTCGAGCCGGCGTTGAAGGATGCATTCGTCGACACGGTGGGGAGCTTCGAACGAATATCCCTTGCCGGGGTTGATCTGGCCGTGGTATCAACGCCGGCGGATGTCTCCGTTGATATCATCAGCCGGCTTATACGGCACGCGGAACTGGGCCCCGCGGCTATCATCATCGATGTGGGAAGCGTGAAGGAGCCGATCATTCGTTCGGTGACGGGCATGGACCGGTCCGACCGCTTCGTCGGGTGCCACCCTATGGCCGGATCAGAAAAAATGGGTTACGAGCACAGCCGGGAAGACCTGTTTGACGGGGCGACGGTTATCATAACGCCCCACAGCGGCAACCGGGACGGCGACATCAGGATGGTCCGTGAATTCTGGGAGGGGCTGAAGGCCAGGACGGTGATCGTAAAACCGGAAGAACATGACCGCATCGTGACGTATACGAGCCACCTCCCGCACATAGTCGCCAGCTCACTGGTGCGCGTTTTCGACGAATTCAATCGGGATCAGGCAGCCGGAACGGACTTACGAAGCTTCGTCGGAACGGGATTCCGCGATGTGACCCGGGTTTCCTCCGGATCCCCGGATATGTGGCGTGATATCGCCCTGCTGAACCGCGAGAATATCCTCCATGCGGTCGTCATGATGATCGATGAGCTGGAACGGCTTAAAAAGGCGCTGGCGGACGGGGAGGAGGGGTCCCGGATCCTGCACGAATATTTTTCCGCAGCAAAGAACGTCCGGGACGGATTGACATGAGGCATATTGTTGTGGCGGTGGACGGACCGGCGGGATCCGGCAAGAGCAGCGTATCCAGACGCGTCGCAGCAGAGATGGGCCTCAAATACATTGATTCCGGCGCTCTCTACCGTTCCATAACCTGGCAGGTGCTCCAGAGTGAAGGCGTCGTTACTCCGGAATTCGCTTTTTCGGCCGGAATGGCCGGAATGGACATTACGCAGGAATTCCTGCCCGACGGAACCTCCCGCACGCGTATAAACGGCAACGATGTGTCGTTGTTGATACGGGATGAAGCGATAGCGCGGAACATCGGCATCATATCAGACAACAGGGATGTCCGGGAGTTCGTGAACGGACTTCTCCGGAAATGGGCTCGCAAAGAATCCGTCATTATGGACGGGAGGGATATCGGGACGGTCGTCTTTCCCGACGCGGATCTGAAGATATATCTTGACGCATCGGCTGACGTACGGGCGGCCAGGCGGGTCAAAGAGTACCGCGAATTGGGAAAAGATGTTGACGAAAATGTGATCAAAAAACAGATTATACTCCGTGATGAACAGGATAGAGAACGGCCTTTCGGGGCGCTTGTCCGCGCGGATGAGGCCGTCTATATAGACACCTCGCACATGACCATGGATCAGGTGGTTGAACGGATCAAGGATTGTATTCGAGCGATAGTGTAATTCACGATTGCGACGAACGGTATTCCCGGCCGACACGCCGTGAACGCTGAGTCGGCGGGCGGGTTTCTATAAATGATTATCAGGATGGATTACTATGGAGAATATCATCCATGACGTTAACGAGAACATCGACATGGAGAATGTCGCGGATTCAACCGTTGAAGAGATTCAACCGGGCGTGATCGTTCAGGGTGAAATCGTTACCGTAGACAATGAGCACGTTTATGTGAATGTCGGCACTAAAACCGACGGCCGGATTCCCCTGCATGAATTCGATGAGAAGCCGGGAATCGGCGACACTATTCCCGTAATCTTACACAACAAGAGGATGGTTGACGGGATGTACCAGTTCTCCGCGAAATCGGCGGCCGTTGAAATGCAGTGGAAAAAATTCATGGACTGGTACCAGGAGGGGAACAGGACAATCACCGGGAAGATAAAAAGCTCAATCAACAAGGGGAAGCTCATCGACTGCAACGGCCTCTCCACCTTTCTTCCCTTTTCACTGACCGCCGATCTGAAAAATAAAAATGAATCAGACGAGGAATTTTCCTTCAAGATAAAGAGCATCGATCGGAAGAAAAAATCCGTCGTCTTGTCACGCAGGGATTACCTTGACGAGGAGACGGAAGCCCGTTGGGATAGATTCACCGCCGCGTACAAGGCCGGTGATATCGTCAGGGGAGAGGGCATCAAGTATGTGGAGTTCGGCATCTTTGTCCGCGTTGAGGGTCTTGACGCGCTGCTGCACCGGAACGACATGTCATGGAAAAAAGTGTTCAAGCAGCGTAAGATCCTCAGGCTGGGCAAGGAGCAGGACTTCGTAATCCTCGACATCAACCGTGCGGAGCGGAGGATATCGCTGGGTCTCAAGCAGCTGACTGAAGATCCCTGGCTGAGCATCAATGACAAGTACAAGCCGGGGGATCGGGTCACCGGCCATGTGGTAACGCTGACAAACCATGGCGCCTTTGTCGAGATCGATGAAGGAGTGGAGGGATTCGTCAGCAACGCTGAATTAACCTGGAACAAGGGCATGATCAACGCCAGGGACATTCTCAAGAAGGGAGAAACCTGCGAGTTCCAGGTGCTGGATATAAACCGGGAGGAGCGGCGGCTTTCCCTGGGGCGCCGGCAGCTCAGGCCAAATCCATGGGATACCGTCGACGAGCGGTTCCCGCCCGGCTCCGTCGTCTCCCGGAGGATCAAAAAGATAGTCAAATTCGGCATGTTCGTCGAGCTTGAGGACGATATCGACGGCCTGATTCATCTCTCGGATATCGGCTGGGATGAAAGTATTAAAAGCGTTCCCCAGACATACCGTGCGGATGACGAGGTCGAGTTCAAGATACTTGATATCAATAAGCATGAAATGAAAATATCCTGCGGCATAAAGCAGCTGAGCAAGTCGCCCTGGGAGCTGATCAGGACGAAATACCCTCCGCGGACGCGGGTCGACGGGGTCGTGTCTGGAATCACGCCGTTCGGGCTCTTCGTCAAGCTGGAGGGTGATGTCGAGGGGTTGGTTCACATATCGGAGGTTTCCCGCAAGAGAATCGAGAACTTGGATGAACATTTCAAAATCGGCGATCCAGTGGGCGTCGTCGTCCTGGATGTCGATGTTGATAAGAAGAGGCTTTCGCTCAGCATCAAGAGCCACGAGGCGGCGACGGAAAAAGAAGAGCTTGATAGGATCATCAGGGGAACGAGGCCGAGTACTGTCACCCTGGGCGATATCATCAGTATAAACCTGGAGAATAAATAAATAATGGCACGGAAACCGAGGTACCGTCAGGAACGGGAAGCCCACCGGATTGAAATCCATAGAAACGTCATCGAGCGCTTTCTCATGGATATCAAGGACGTCGTTAGAAAGAACAGAAAACTGGTCCTCCACTCGATCCTGGGACTCATTGGCGCCGCTGTCATCGTAACAGCCGGCATGATCGTTGCCAATGGCGTGAACGCCCGAAACGAACGGCGCTTTGAGAAGATCATGAATGAGTACGCACGATACGCCGGGTCTGGTGACTCGGATAAAATCGCGGGAATCATCGATGAGCTGAAGAATTTCACCGACACCACCTATTTTGGTTTCGCCCATTCAATGGCATACTACGCGCTCGGGAATATATATTACAGCCGGAAGGAATATCGCGACGCCAGAATATATCTTGTTCTGTATGCAGACAAACAGCCAAAAACATTGCTGTCATCCATCGCCCTGCTGAAGGCTGCGATAGCCCTTGAGGAGGCGAAGGACCTGAAGGGTTCCCTTGAGATATACCGGCGTCTTGAGCAGGAGTACTCGGACAGTTTGATAGCCGATCAGATATTTTATAACTGCGCGCGCGTGTACGGCAGGATGAATGACCTCTTTAATTCCCGCAATTATTATAATAAGGTGATATCGTCGTTCCCGGATTCGGTTTTTGTCCTTCAGGCGAAAGAGCGGCTGTTCATGCTCGGCACTCCCCGGTAGCGGCGGTGGGTACTGAAGGCTTTTGAAAAAAAATCTTGACAGAAAATCCATAACATACTGAGAATCCCTGAGATCGCTGATGACGCCGGTGCGGCCGCACCACTGCCGAAAACTGCGGACGGTGCGCATACAAATAGAATAATAATGGAGTTTTATCGTGGCATTACCCAAGAGAAGAAAATCGAAGTCTAAGTCCAGAATGCGGAGATCGCACCACGCCATTGGAGTCCCCAATCTCCGGCCCTGTCCTCGATGCGGCGCGTATGGCCTGCCGCACCGGGTCTGTTCCGAATGCGGTTCCTATAAGGGTGAGGTGATAATTGAGAAGAAGGTGAAAATCAAGGAATAAGAAGCTGTTGATCATTAGACTTGTTGCAAAAATAAAATAATAATTAAAGAGCTGCCACCCGCCTACGGCGGGGGGCAGCTCTCGATTTTTATTTAGATATGAAACAAGTCTAATGATCATGATGCAAGGGATGCCGGCGGGCGTCCCTTTTTTGCATTATCACTTGACATTTTTGAATCGACTCATAAAAATAGTGTGGCG